>DATBFJ010000046.1:0-14940 GCA_036558545.1 Candidatus Limnocylindrales bacterium | reverse complement strand
CTTTATCGCTTCGACGGAGCATTCGGGCTCGCATGCTCCACAGTCGATGCACTCATCGGGATCGACAAAGAGCATGCGGTCGATGCCTTCGTCGTAGTGGATGCAGTCGACCGGGCAGACGGCGACGCATGACAACTCCATGGTGTCGACACACGGCTCGGCGATGACGTAGGTCACGGGTTACTTCCTCGATGCTGTGGGGCGATGTCGCTCACGATCATCGAAGCGGTCGGCGGCACCCAGTAGGGCCAATCGGACTGACTTAGTCGGGCCTCGCGGTGTAGACCAAACTCTGCCCCTCGAGGACGACCGTGCCGTCGTGGCGGCGAGCGACGCAGCGCAACCGCGTGATCGGCTTGTCCGCGCGCGACTCGAGAACTTCAACGAAGGCCGTCACCGTGTCACCGATGAACACCGGTGCCGGATAGTCCCACTCCTGGTGCAGGAAGACGCTGCCGGGTCCGGGCAGCTGCTCCGCCACGAGGGCGTTGAACATCGCGGTGGTCAACCCGCCGTGGATGATGGGCCGGCCGAACCGCGTCGCGGCGACAAACTCAGCGTCGAAATGGAGCGGATTGCGGTCACCCGACAAAGATGCGAACGCCTCCACGTCGGCTTCAGTGAAGGTGTGCGACCGCTCGGCACGCTCTCCTACCAACCGGGCCCGCCAGGCCATGAGCTAGGAACCCGACTTGCGCGTCTTGATTGCCTGTGTCAGGCGCGGGACGATCTCGAAGACGTCGCCAACGACCATCAGGTCGGCAAACTCCGCGATCGGCGCGTCCGGGTCGCGGTTGATCGCGATGATCGTGCCGGCCGTCTGGACGCCGACCTTGTGCTGGATCGCGCCACTGATGCCGCACGCCACGTACAGCGCGGGCTTGACGATCTTGCCCGTCTGGCCGATCTGCTGGCTATAGCCGATCCACCCCGCGTCAACTACTGCACGGGTGGCACCGACTGCCCCGCCCATCGCTTGGGCAAGGTCCTCGATCATGCGGAACCCATCAGGGCTGCCCACGCCGCGCCCTCCACCGACGATGATCCGAGCCTCTTCGATAGGCGCGGCGGCTCCCGCCTCCATTACCGAATCGGCCACCGTGACCTTGGGTAGCTCCTGAACAGGGTCGAGGGTTGTCGTCTCCACGTCCCCGGCACTGCTCGCTGGTTCGGCCGTGACGCTCGCGGCGCGAACGACGACGATCCCGCGCTCCCCGTTGAACGTGGAGTGCGTTACCAATTTGCCGCCGAACGTGCTCATTTCGACACGCGGCGCGGATTCGGCCCATTCGACCGCAGCTCCGTTGTACAGAATTGGCAGGTCAGTGAGTCCGACGAGCATCCCGGCAGTGTCCTTGCCGTCGTTCGAGGCGCCGAGGAGCAGAAAATCGGGCTTGCGCTGGGCAACAAGCGCGGCGACGCGCGGCGCGACGACGGCAGCAATGGGCCGGTCGTTGAGCGCCTCTTCCGTGTCGACGGCGTAGACGGACGGAACATAGTCCGCGACGTCGCTGCCGGCGGTGCTGGCACCCTCGCCGACGAGCACCGCGGCGGCCCTGCCGCCGGAGGCGTCGGCGAGCTGGCGCGCCAACGTGGCAAGCTCAAAGGTCAGCTTGGTTGGCGCGCCATCGACGAGCTCGCCGATGGCCCAGATCGTCGCCATCAGACGAGCCTCCGCGCTGCCAGGAAATCGACGATCTGAGCTACCGCGACGTCGGCCGGCTCGCGAACGAAGGTCGCACCCGCGCGCTCCGGCGGCTTCGCCGAATCGAGCGTCCTGGTCGTGGCCGCGGCCGCCCCGGCCGTGCTCGTGGCGAGGCCAAGGTCGGCGACGCTCCACGCATCGACCGGCTTTGAGCGCGCCTGCATGATGCCGCGCAAGGCCGGGTAACGCGGCGCTCCCAGGAGTTGCGTGCCCATGACTACGGCCGGCGTCGGCGCCTCCAGGACGTCATAGCCAGTGGTGGTGATGCGATGAATGCGCACGCCGCCGTCCATCGGCTCGATCTCGGAGGCATAAGAAAGGTATGGCAGGCCCAGCTTAACCGCGACCGCGGCGCCAACAACGCCTCCCTGTCCATCTGACGTGTCGGCCCCCACAAATGCGAGGTCGAAAGACACTTTGCGCAGTGCTGCCGTCAGGATCTCGACCGTCGCGGGCGTGTCGGAGCCCTTGATCGAATCGTCGGCAACGTGGATGGCTCGTGCGGCACCCATCGCCAACGCCTTGCGCAGGGCTTCCGTCGCACCGGCCGGACCCATGGTCAGGACGGTGACCTCGCCGCCGTGTGCCTCCGTAAGTTTGAGCGCCTTCTCCAGCACGTACTCGTCGTTGCCGTTCGCCTCGAGCTGTACGGATCGGTCGGTCAACAGGTCGTTGCCGAGCTTTTCCGTGCCCACGACCGGCACGGCCTTGAGCAGAACGACGATGTTCAAACAACGGCCTCCCTTGCTCGCCGAAGGTTAGCGAAATGCGGGAAAACGGGGCCGGCACTGGGACCGGCCCCGTTGGCGCGCTGGACGAGAGGCCGTCAGCGCTTGAACAGGCGGCGGCTAGAAGTTGACGTGCAGGTATGCCTTGAAGGGTTTGTCTATACCGAACACTCGGTGGCGACTGACGCCATATGGGTTGACCAGGGCGCTGATCGCCATTGGCTGTCCCCACCGGTTGTAACCCGCGAAGATCCCAATGTGGCTGACGGGGTGGTGATGCTTGGCCCAGACCACCAGATCGCCCACTTGCGGATTCGTCTTCGACGCAAGTCCGCGTGACTCGAACCAGTGGTAATAGCCGCGAGCCCTCTTGCGGCTTCCGCCGATCTTGTCCAGCAAACCCTCCTGGTAGAAGGTTCGGTAGACGAGTCCGGAACAGTCATATCGGCGCATCCCGGTAGCGCCAATGTGAAATCGCTTTCCTAGCTGATTACTCGCGAAGTTCATCACGGATCCGACCTCCGCCGCCGGCGTCGCGGCGGCGACTGGCGGCGCGGACTGAAGCTGAAA
Organism: Candidatus Limnocylindrales bacterium; assembly: GCA_036558545.1. Lineage (GTDB taxonomy): Bacteria > Chloroflexota > Limnocylindria > Limnocylindrales > CSP1-4 > JALYGJ01. The sequence goes on along the minus strand of DATBFJ010000046.1, from coordinate 11,937 downwards.
GGCGACCGCAAAGAGCGCGGCGGCAAACGTGAATAGAAGCAGCCTTAGTTTCGACACGGACAATCCCCTTGCTTGCGGCTGGGGCCGCAACTCGCCGTCGCGTTCTAGTGGCACGCACCCGCTGGGGCGGGACGCAATCCGGCGGTGACATCCTTTGCCGAGCTGGGGCTCGGCGGCTTGTCAGTGCACTTGTGGCGGACTCGCGGAGTCGAGCGAGAACGTGTGATTCCCGCTCCATCTAAGCGCCCCGGGCTTACGGGACGCAGCGACATAACGCCTCATCAGACCCCCTTTCAGCAGGCGTGCAGCTCAGCGAAGGAGGTCCAACAACCGACACGACGTGAGAGCCGCAAGTTTGGCGGCTTGTCACGGTGCGACTCGTCAGTTCACGGCTACGAGCCCGTCGGCTGCCGGCTCCTCCCCCGGCAAGACCCGGTCAGCCTAACAACGGCGTTGCAGCAGCGCAACACCGGACGATCGGGTATCAGCGAGGTCCCAGGAGAGCGCAATCAGTCTTTGAACGAGCTGAGCAGATCACGGGCGATGATGAGCCGCTGGATCTGCTGGGTGCCCTCGTAGAGCTGCGTGATCTTGGCATCGCGCATCATTCGCTCGACCGGATACTCCGTCGTGTAGCCATAACCGCCGAGCACCTGGACGGCGTCCGTGGTCACGGCCATCGCGGTGTCTCCGCAGAACAGCTTGGCCATCGCCGCCCACCGCGCCGCGTGCTCGTCGCCTGCATCGATGCGCTCGGCCGCGGCGTAAAGCAGCTGGCGCGCGGCCTCTGTCCTGGTGGCCATATCGGCCAGCATGGCGCTGACCATCTGAAGCTCGCCGATCGCTTTCCCGAATTGCTTGCGCTCCGTGGCGTAGTTCGCGGCTACGTCCAGCGCGCCCTGCGACAGGCCGACTGCCTGGGCGCCAATTCCGGCGCGGCTGCGCTCAAACGTTTTCATTGCCAGCGCCCAGCCGTCGCCCACTTCGCCGACACGATTGACGTCAGGCACACGTACGTCGGTCAATGCGAGCTCTGCCGTCGTGGAGCCGCGGATGCCCATCTTGTGCTCGACGCGCGGCGACGTGAAGCCGGCCGTGCCTTTCTCGACGTAGAAGCAGGTGATATGCCGATGCGCTTTGACCGCCGCCGGATCTGTATCCGTGACCGCGAAGACGGCCACCAGATCTGCCACGTCGCCCTGGCTGATGAAGCGCTTCTCGCCGTTGATCACCCAGCCGTCGCCGTCAGGCGTCGCGCGCGTGCGCATGCTTGCGGCGTCGGATCCCGCGCCCGCTTCGGTAAGGGCGAACGCGGCCAGCCTCTTGCCCGCGGCCAGATCCGGCAACCATCGGCTCTTTTGCTCTTCCGTTCCCCCGTGCATGAGCGGCAATGAGCCAAGCTCCTGTACGGCGGGAATGAGGCCGCTCGTCGCGCAGACCCTGCTGAGCTCTTCGATCACGAGCAATACGGACACCATGTCCGCGCCAAGACCACCGTATTTCTCGGGAAACGCGGCGGCGAAAAAGTCGTGTTGGCGCAGTAGCTCGACGACGTCCCATGGGAATTCGCCACTCTGGTCGATCGCTGCGGCACGAGGGGCGATCTTCTCCTGGGCGAGTTCGCGCACTGCATCGCGCAACGCCAGCTGGTCTGAATTGAGAACGGTCATTGCGACCGATGCTAACGAATTGACTGGCTCACACCCTGGAGATCAGGCTGCGGATCGAACTCCGCCATCGCGACTTCGAGCCAAGCTGCCAAGTCGGCGCCACTGCTCCGCCGCCGACTCCCGTGAGGTCGGGTTCAGTAGCAGGCTGGCGCGGCGCAAGCGCTCAGCGCGTTCTGTCGTTGGATTGGTCGGAAGGCTCTCGGGTTGTCTGGCCATGAGGGCGACCAGTTCACGATCGCGGGTTTGGGCGCGGCGTCGCGCCGAATCAGCGAGCACGAAAGCGAGGATCGCGCCGAACAGGCCAAGCCTGAAAACCTCCACCCGCCTGGGTATCGGGAGCATCGCCAACACGAGAGATCCGATCAAAGCGAGCACACCGTTCCAGCTCAGGTTCATGGCCATAGTTTGACTTTCGCGCAACGGCCCGTGGCCGCCACTTTGCAACGTTGGAACCATTGCAATGGGCATGCGACGATCGGCGTGTGGCAAGTCGGGCACATCTGATCGGAGTCGGGCCGCTGACTGCTCGCCGCGTCATCGGCGACGCGTACGGCATGCTGCGCCAGAGTCTTGGGCGAATTGCCGCTGCAGCCTTTGTTTTCTTCGCGCTTCCGGCACTTATCGCCACCCTGGCCGACAACGCGATCGACTCGCTGACTTCAGGGCACGGAACCCTTCTGCTGGTCGCAGCCGTGGGGGCGGACCTCCTGGCCGTGTCATTGCGCGTCCTTGGACCGGTGGCTTTCGCCGGATTTCTGGACGAGGCCGTGGCCAGGGAGTATCTGCACGGGGAGCGTCGTTCACTGCGAGACGTGCTGAGGAACTTGCCCTGGTGGCGTCTTGTCGTCGCGGACCTGATCGTGGTCGTGATCGTCGCGATTGGGCTCGAACTCCTCATCGTTCCCGGCCTGGTGGCCTTCGGGGGTGTCGGTCTGATTGGCCCGGTGATCGTTCAGGAACGCCAGCCTGTGCTGCCATCATTGCGGCGAACGATTGCGCTCGCTCGCGGTGCACCCGTCCTGGTTGCCGCCCTGGTCGTGACACCTTTCGCAGTTGAACAGATCGTTCATGAGGTCATTCACCTGACTCTTCACGGATCCGGCCTCGGCGCTCAAGTCCTGGCCGAGTGGCTTGTCGCGGTCGTCCTCGGGGGGACTCTTGGCTTGCTCGAAGTCGCGCTGGCCACGGAGCTCATGGCGCGCCATCCACGGGTCCTATTGGACGACGGGCAGACTCCGGCCGTTTGATGGGACGCCGTCGCTCAGCGGCAGACCGGCGGCGAGGATCTCGCTGATGTCCTGAACCACGACACCCGCGCCACGTTCTCCGGCATCGGCAACGCCGTCGCGCATCATCGTCATGCAGAAGGGACAGGCCGTCGCGACGACTTCTGCACCGGTCTCCAGTGCCTGGCGCGTCCGCTCCGCATTGATCCGCGTGCCGCGCTTCTCCTCCATCCACATCCGACCGCCGCCGGCCCCACAGCAGAACGTCTGCCGGCCGTTGCGGTCCATCTCGACGATGTCGATGCCGGGCACCGCGTTGAGTACCTCGCGCGTCTCGCCGATCACACCGTTGTAGCGCGCGAGATAGCAGGAGTCATGAACCGTGATCGACTGTTCGCGGGCAGCATCGACACGCAGCCGGCCATCGCTCACGAGGCGCGACAGGAACTGAGAGTGATGGACCACGTTGAAGCTGCCGCCCAGTTGTCCGTACTCGTTGCCGATCGTGTTGAAGCAGTGCGGGCAGGCAGTGATGATCGTCTTGGGCTTGTAGTGGTTGAGTGTCTCGACGTTGCCCGTGGCGAGCATCTGAAAGACGTACTCATTGCCCATCCGGCGCGCCGGGTCGCCCGTGCACGACTCCTCCTGGCCTAACACTGCGTACTTGACGCCAGCGGCGTTCAAACAGGTCACCACCGCACGGGCGACCCGTCGATTGCGGTCGTCGAATGACGCTGCACAACCTACCCAGTACAGGCACTCGAGATCCGAGACGGCGTCCGCTCCGCCCTGCTCGACCACCTGAGCGGCCGTCGGTACTTCGAACGGCAGGCTCTTGGCCCAGTCGAGCCGCGACTGTTGGGGCTGGCCCCAGATGTTGGAGTAACGCTCCATGTTGTTGAACGAGGTGGCCAGCTCCTCGGGGAAACGCGACTCCTCGAGCACCAGGTTGCGGCGCAGCCCGACGATCTTGTCGACGTGCTCGATCATCACCGGGCACGCCTCCACACAGGCGCCACACGTGACGCAGTCCCAAACTGCGTCATACGGAATCGCCGTATCCACCACGGACGCTGCCATGGCGCTCGCGGACGCCGACCCTGCCATTCCAGGAGCGGACGACGGCCTGATCCAGGGAATGAGCGGGAGGCCCGCTTCGGACTCCACCGACATCTCGCGGATGCCCATGATCATCGTCTTGGGGTTCAGCGGCTTGCCTGTCGCCCATGCCGGGCAGGCTTCCTGGCAGCGTCCGCACTCGGTGCACGTGAACCCATCCAAAAGGTCTTTCCAGGACAGATCCTCGATCGTCTTGACGCCGAATCGGGCGTCCTGCGCTTCGAGATCCATTGCGGGCAGCTCGCCGCGGGGACGCATCTTGCGCAACGCCGCATTGAAGAACGCGGTGACGATGTGCAGGTGCTTCGAGCGCGGCAGGTAGACGAGGAAGTAGGACACGAGCGCGACGTTGACCCAGAAGAAGAGGCCGTAGCCCGCCTGCACAATGTTCTGCGAGAAGACTGCGCCGAGCGCGATCGAGAGCGGATAGGCCATGACCGCCCAGGCGGCGTCGGGATCGCCGTAAGCGGCAATCCGAAAACCCTCGGCAAACCACTCGCTGAGGACCACCCCACCGATCAGCACCAGGATCAAGAGCGCATCGCGCGACAGCGTCGTGCGCCGTGGATAGCGCCACACGAGCCGACGGAACAGCGCGTAGCCCACCATCACGAGCACGCCGAGCACGAACAGATTGGCGCTGAGCAGGTACAGGCGCCACAGCCAGCCGTCGATCGGGGCCGCGAGGATCGTGTGGATGATGCCGAAGGTGACGCGGTCGGCCGTGCCGACCGTCAGGATCACGAAGCCCCAGAAAATCGTCGCGTGCATGATCCCCGCGTCGGGATCGCGGAACATGCGCACCTGGACGACCGCGTACTTGATCAGAGAGGAAAGCCGTCCCGGCTCGTCGCGGACGGTTGGAGCAGGCTTGGCGTACGCCCATACCCGCAGGTGGCGCGCCATGAGCAGCGCGAACAGGACCGTTGAGGCCAGGAACAGCAGCGGTGCCAGCGGGTAGAGCGGGACGTTCTGGACCATCACGGCGCGTCCGCTGCCCCGGGATCGTGCTGGGTGTGACCGCCGAGTGTCTCGAGTGCGTGCTCGAGCAGCGGTTCCACCGCCTGCAAAGACTCTGTTGCACCCGACTTCGAGCCCGGCACCGCGATCACGAGTGTGTTGCCCAGCACGCCCGCAAGCGAGCGCGAGAGATCGGCCATGGGTGTCTTCGTCCGGCCAAACGCGCGCATCTGCTCGCCGAAGCCAGCAATCTCGTAGTCGAGCAAAGCGTGGAGCGTCTGCGGAGTTCGGTCTCTGGGCCCGAGACCGGTCCCGCCGGTGGACACGATCAGTCGGCAGGTGCGCGACGCCTCGGTGATCGTCGTCGCGATGTCCTCCATGTCGTCCGGCACGACCTGTCGTTCGACATCGAAGCCGAGCTGCTTCAGACGCTTCTCAAGGGCATCGCCGCTGGCGTCCTCGCGCGTGCCGGCGTGAACGCCATCGCTCACCGTCAGCACCAACGCGCGCATTGCCACCTAACGCTGGCCGCGTTTTGGGCCGCGAGTTCCCGGCGCAGGTTTGTGGGTCGTGCCCTTGGCGCGCGTATTACCGTCAGCACGGCGCCACTCCCCGGATCTGCCACCCGACTTCTCGAGCAGCTGGACGTCGCGGATCGCGGCACTTCGATCGACACCCTTGACCATGTCATAGACGGTCAGCGCCGCGACAGAGGCCGCGGTCATTGCCTCCATCTCGACGCCCGTGCCGGCGACAGTTGCGGCAGTAGCCCTGATGCGGACGCCGCCCGCGTTGCGCTCCGGGGTGATCTCCACCACCAGATCCGTTATCGGGATGGGGTGGCACAGCGGGATGAGGTCACTCGTTTTCTTCGCGGCCATGACGCCGGCCATCTCGGCAACGGTCAGCACGTCACCCTTGCTCATCTGGCCGTCGACGATCGCGCTGATCGTCTCCTGCTCAAGCGTGACGAATGCTTCTGCCGTCGCGCGACGCGCGGTGGACGGTTTGGCAGAAACGTCGACCATCCGCGGCCGGCCACCGCGACTGACGTGCGTCAGGCGGCGCCGCTCGCGGCGCTCGTTCTCGTTGCGCCGGGTCGGGTCGGTCATCTGATTCGGATTACATCCACTGCGCTACCTGGCGCGGCTTCGTCCAGCGCCTCGGGAATGATCGCGAGACCATCGGCTGCCGCAAGTGCCGCAAGCATGTGCGATTCCTGCCCACCCGCAAGATCCGCGAGCCACGCGTCTCCGTCGCGCTTCAGTCGCACCCTGACGAACCCCCTGCGGCCGGGTGCCTTGCGAACGCGCTCAGTGAGTGTCGCCCGCACCAGCTCGCGCCCAATGATGTCCTGGTGCCCTGCCAGGCAGCGGATGACCGGTCGGACGAAGAGCTCGAATGTCACCAGGCTGCTGACCGGGTTGCCGGGCAGGCCGAATAACAGCGTCTTGCCCGCCCGACCGAAAGCCAGCGGCTTGCCAGGCTGAACTGCGATCCGCCACAGATCAATCCGACCCACCGCCGCGAACGCGTCCTTCACGACATCGTGCGCGCCAACGGAAACTCCGCCACTGGCCACGATCACGTCGGCCCACTCGAGTCCCCTGTCGAGTGCGTCACGGACCGACTCGAACGTGTCGCGCGCGATGCCCAACGAGCGAGCTTCTGCGCCGGCATCGCGCGCTGCGGCCATCAGTCCTGGAGTGTTGCTGTCGGGGATCTGCGCTGGGCCGAGCGTTGCGCCGGCCGCCACCAGCTCATCCCCAGTGGCAAGAATCGCGACCTTGGGCTTGCCGTAGACCGGGAGCGCGGCGTGGCCGCCGGCCGCCGCAACGGAGATCGCGGCAGGAGACAGAACGTCTCCGGGTCTAAGCAACACCTGACCGGCGCGCAAATCGCTACCGGCACGACGGATGTGCGCGCCGGCGTTGAATGTCGATCGAATTTCGACGCGCACCGGAAGTTCGGCCACGCCAGGTTCGGCGTCCGTATCCTCGACCGGCGCCACCGCATCGGCTCCGGGCGGCATCGGGGCTCCCGTCAAGATGCGCGCCGCCGTACCTGGCTCGACGGTGACATCGGCCACGCCACCGGCAGCGACCTCCCCAATCACTTGCAACGTGACTGGCTGGCGGACGTCGTCTGACCGGATCGCGAAGCCATCCATCGCGCTGTTGTCCCACGGCGGCAATGTCGTCAGTGACGTGACCTCGGCCGCACCGACGCGGCCCAGTGCTTCCTCAAGCGAAACGTTCTCCGCCGGCAAGGGCTCGAGACCGTCGAGCATCTGAGCCCTGGCTTCCTCGACCGAAAGCAATGGCCGCGCCATCTGCTCGATCGTCGTGCTCACGCCCGACCGCCTTCAGCAGTTCCAAGCATTTCGACTCGCGCGTGTGCAAGCACCCAGACGATTGTGGCGCCAAGAACTGACAGACCAAATAGACCTGCCGAACACAACTCCCAGAAGACTTCGTTGTAGGTCAAGATCAGATGGCTGTCGACCGCAAATGACCAGTTCCCGCCTGGAAAGAAGATCTCGTGGAAGAGCGTGAAAACTGTGTCGAACGCGACCAATGCGAAAACGCCGAGCACGGCCATGGTCACGATCAGCCAGATCCCGCCGCGGCCAATCGCTGCCCAATGCGCGGCATCACGTGGCGCGCGGATCAACGATGCGACAACGAACGCAGCGCTGATGATCGCCAGACCCATGAAGCCAAACAGGACAACGCGGACATCGCGCATGTGCGATTGCTCCGCCTCGGTGTAGAAAGGTTGGCCGTGCGAGACGTTTTCCGGACCGATAAACGAGAAGTCTCCAGAGAAGATCAGCGAGTGAACGGTCTGATCTGAGACCGCGACCACATCGGCACCACTAAGCCCGTAACAAAGAGCCCTGTCGCTGGGAAATGTGCACATGGTGTCGCCGGCGTAATACGAGAGCGAATGGGCGAAGTGGGTCCAGACGGGAGTAAGCAGCACGACCAGCGCGACTGCCAGGATGATGATCGCTGTCGCCAGCGACAGGAGAATCCTCACTCCTCCCGCAGCGTGTGCGCCTGCTCCATCCAGCCTCCGATCGTGAGCTCCGACGGCATTTCCATACCCAGTGCGTGGGCAGAGCGCTCGAGTCGGAGCCTGTAATCGGGCATATCCAGCGACAGAAGGTCATTCAGACCGACGATGCCCGCCTGCGTAAAAAGCGCCTGCTCATCCGGCCCGAAGTTGGCCAGGTTGAGCAGGAGCGCCTCATCGCGCCAGTCGTTGACGTCGTTCGTCGTCGCGCCGATCTGATCTGCGAGGTACTGGCGCCGCGTTCGTGTCTCCGACACCTCGAGCAACAGGCCCGTGGTGAAGATCCCCTGGCGCTCAAGCGCCTCGAGGTGATAGATCGGAACGCGTTGAAGGTTCGCTAGCGGCGGCATCGTCGGCAGATTATCGCCGTCACTCAGGAGTCGAGTGTCGCGTCCACGCTGAGCTCGACGTTGCCCTTCAGTGCGCGCGAGATCGGGCAGCCGTCCTTCGCCGTCTCAGCCGCGGACTGGAAGGCCGCCTCGTCCGCGCCGGGAACGCGGCCGTGAACGCTGAGATGACTGCTCAGCACGGTCCAACCCGCATCGCGCTTGTCGGCGCTGACGGTGGCCGTGACCTCGAGCTGCTCGGCGGTGAAGCCGGCCTTCGCCAGCGTGTTGGACAGGGCCATCGAGAAACAGCTGGCATGTGCCGCCGCGAGAAGCTCCTCGGGACCGGTCAGGCCTTCCGGATCGGTGGTTCGCGCGTTCCAGCTGATGGGCAAGTCTCGCAGTTGCTCGCTTGTGACCGAGCTTACCGAGCCATTGCCGTCGAAAAGATTGCCTCGCCACGTTGCACTTGCTGAGCGCGTAACCGCCATTTGGTCCTCCCTGTGGTTTCTGCCAAGTTAGTCTAGGACCGGCGTCGCTCCGACGACGGAACTGCTAGCCGCGGCTGTACGTCAGTCGCGCGCAGGAGGGAAATGAGCGGAACGGACGAATCGGGGTGGTGAGGCGCGCTGTATCCGTCGCCGCGGTCGTAGCGACCGTGGTGCTGATCGGTGGCTGGCTCGCGGTCTACTCCGGTCTGCTGGGAGGCCCCACTCCGTCGCCGGCACTGAGCCAAGGACCTCCAAGCAGCCCATCCAGTGCATCGAGGCCACCGATTGCCAGCCAGACACCTTCGACGCCCTCTCCTATCGCGACCCCCATTGACACGAACATTCACGCCAACGCCGTGGTCGTGCCAATTCGCAGCGCCGACCTGGCAATGTCCATCAGTGGCGTCGTGAGCACCGTGTACGTACATCCCAACGACCAGGTGATCGGCGGAGCCCTGCTGCTCAAGCTCGATCAGACCAAGTACCTGTCCGATATCCAGGTTGCATCCGCGGCCGTCGATCAGGCCCAGGCGGCCGTCGACAATGCGACGCTGGCCGTCGAGCAATTACCGGCCGACGCGACGACCGATCAGGTCAATGCCGCCCAGGCGGCCTTGAGACTTGCCAACGCAAACCTCGAGCTGGCCCATCAGCAGTCGTCCGCGGCACAGGCTGCACTGCGCCAGACAGAGCTGCGCTCGCCCATCGCCGGCACGGTCGCCAGCATCGACGTGACCACTGGCGAGCAGGTCAACGCAGGACAAACGATCGCCTCGGTCGGTGACTTCACCACCTGGCTGGTCGAGACGACGGACGTTTCGGAGCTCGATGTCGTCAGAGTTGCAGTGGGTGACAGGGCCACGATCACCTTCACGGCACTTCCCGGCGTCGAGGAGACGGGCGTGGTCGATAGCATCGAACCACGAGGCACGGACAACAACGGCGAAATCAACTTCGCGGTCACTATCCAGCCCGACACGTATCTGCCTCAGCTGCGCTGGAACATGTCCGCGACGGTCAGCATCGTTCCGACGTCCTAGGCTGCCGCCGCCACGCGGGACATCACAGCTAGAACATTGCCGTCAGGATCCTCGAAGAACGCCATCCACTCTTCAGTGCCCGTCTCCGGATCGCGAAAGATCATGTGCGGCGGCCCCGAGAATTTGACGCCCCGCGAAGTGAGCTCGACATGCGCCTGGCCAATGTCCGGCACCAGGAAGTAGAGGATTGAGCTCGGCCGCCACTCCGTGTCTGGAACTTCGCGGATATACAGCCGGGTGCCACCGCAGTCGAAGAACACGAGGTCGCCGAAGGTGAAGATGTGCGGCAGACGCAGGATGTCGCGATACCACCCCTCTGCGTTCGAAGCGCTCCTTGTGAGCATCGAAACCTGGCCTATGGGGCCCAGCCTGACCTCGCCCGCGGCATGTGCCATCTCTTCTCCCTTCGCGTGACTGGTGCGCCTTGTCGTGCTGATTACGGCGAAGCCAAAGTAACGCGCAAGTGACCGATTTCTCCTCCCCCTCTCGCCTTGACCACGTCCTGTTTGTCGGTGGACCACCAGGAGTCGGCAAGACGACGGTCGCCAGCATCCTGGCGCGCCGCCATGGCCTGCGTCTCTATTCCGCCGATACGCGAACGTGGGTCCACCGTGATCGGGCGATCGCCAACGGGGTCGAGGCGGCAGTCCATTGGGAATCTCTGTCGCCCGGGCAGCGGGTCAGCGCTGCAGACGACGAACTCGTCGCCATGTCACTCCACCGAGAACGCGGCGCGATGGTCCTGGGCGATTTGCGCTCGCTGCCGCGGTCACCGCTCATCGTGGCCGAGGGGACGGTGATCAGGCCGGAGGATGTCCCACCAGGAGCTGCTGCCGTTTGGCTATTGTCAGATGCTCGAGATCAGCGTCAGCGGCTCGTCGATCGCGACGGCACGGCGTTTCGTCTCTACGAGTTGATGCTTGATGTGATCACCGTAGAGGTCGCGGAGGCGCGCGCGCCGGTCATCCAGGTCGGTTCGATTGCCCACACCGTGGCCGCGCTCGAAAATTCGTTCGCCGGGCAGCTCGCGCGCGGGCCACTCGCCACGACCGTCACCAAGTGCCGTCACCTGGTTCGTGAGGCGAACCTCGACATCGTCAACCAGGTTCGCGGCTACTACGCCCGACCGTGGGCAGCCGGCGACCCGGAGGCCGTTGTCAGAGCCTTCTTGTGCGAATGCGGTGCCACGAATTGCGAGGCGTTCGTAGACGCAACGGTTGGGGACGCGTCGTCCAATCGAGTAATCGAGGTCGGGCACGACGGCCGGCAGTCGCGTATTGGAGCCTAATCTGACAACTATGTGTTAGATTCCCGGAATGCCGCGGGCGTCTTTACCAACTAATCCTGACGAACAGCCGCGCATTGGCCCTGCAGGCGAGGCGATGGGGCTATCGCCGCGTATGGTCCGTTACCTCGAACAGCAGGGCGTCATCTACGCCGAGCGCGGCCCGGACGACCGTGGACACCGCCACTTTTCTCCGCCGGAGCTCCACTTGGGACGGGCCGCCTCGCTCGCAATGGACGCCGGCCAGCCGAGTGCCACGCTGCGTGCTATCAGGCAGCTCGCAACCGCCCGTGTGGCACAGGCGCGTGAGTCACGCGACGCACTGGCCTGGTTCGAGCTTCTTGCATTGGCACGGGCCGTCGAACTGGCTCGTCGCTCCGACGAACCACGGCCCCTCGCGCCGTCTCCGCGCGGTCCCTGAGATCTTGCCGTGCTGAGCATTCTCCTGACCGTGACTTTTGCGTGTGGGCTGTTCATCGCTGTCGCGCACGTCCTGAACCGCCGCTTCATTGCTCCCGCGTACGACGTAGCGGCCAACCTCACGGCATTCGGATGTGCCACGGCGGCGTCGATTCTTGTCGGCAATCTGCTGTCCGCCGTGCTCTCCGCCGGCGCCATCGCGTGCTGGCTGTTGCTTGGTTGGCGGGCCGTCCGCGCTCGTCAAGCAGCCAACATTCGTCGAGGCCCGGGAAGCTTCCGAGCGGCGCGTGACTCAGAGTGGAAGTGAGGCCTGATGCAAGAG
>DATBFJ010000045.1:0-3649 GCA_036558545.1 Candidatus Limnocylindrales bacterium | reverse complement strand
GTCGAACTCGGTCAAGTTCACCGAACCGGGCGGCTCGGCCACCGTCGTCATCACGCGCGCGAACGATGATCTCGTGCTGAAAGTCATTGACACCGGCGCCGGCGTTCCCCAGGACTTCCTGCCGCAGATGTTCGAACGGTTCCGGCAGCAGGATGCGTCCGCCAACAGACGGCACGGCGGTCTCGGGCTGGGGCTCTCGCTCGTCCGCCAGCTGGTCGAACTGCATGGCGGACAAGTCTCTGCGCAGAGCGAGGTCGGTGTCGGCACGACGATTACGGTCACGTTCCCGTCGCATCATCCGGGGACGGGGGAGGGGATGCTCGCCGAGGGGCCGTCCGATTCGAACGAGGCGTCGCTCGCGGGCGCGCGGGTGCTCCTCGTCGACGACCGGGAAGACGCGCTCGAGATTCTCACCGCCGTGCTGCGGCAGTTCGGCATGATCGTCCGCGAGGCCCGTTCGTCGCGTCAGGCGCTCGACGCGCTCGACGAGGCGATTGCCGAAGGCGCCCCGCCGGACGTGATCATCTCCGACATAGGCCTGCCCGACGAGGACGGCTACCGGCTGATGCAGAAGCTCGCCGCCCGCGAGGCCTCGCGAGGCGGCCGGATTCCGGTCATTGCCGTGACCGCGTACGGCCGCCCCGAAGATCGGGCCCGGGCGCTGGCCGCCGGCTTCCGACTGCACCTGACGAAGCCGGTGACCCCGAACGCGCTGGCAGCGGCAATACTGCGCGTCAGGACTGCTGGCAGTCCTGACGCGTAGTGCTAACAGTGCTGAAGGTGCTGGAGTGCTGACAGTGCGAGTGCTCATGGTGCTGAGAGTGCTGGCCGTGCCGCAGCTTCAGCATCCGCTAGCACCTTTAGCACCTTCAGCACCTTTAGCACCTTCAGCACCTTTAGCACCAGCACCCTTAGCACCGTCCAGCACCGTTAGCACCCTTAGCACCGTTTCTTACGATACATGGTCGATATTCCGGGCGAGCAGCGGGTCTCCCGAGGCGCCCGCCCGCGCCTTGGCGGCGTGGGTCACGTACGCGGAGCGATTGCCGTCCGCGGCGATGAGCGCGGCCGCGAAGTGCAGCGCGGGATCGTCGGGCCGCAGCGCGAGGCCGCGCTGGATCAGCGCGTAGCCGCGGCCCTCCTGCACCAGCGGACGCACGTTGTTGGCACGGTCGCGGAATTCCGACGACTGGCCGAGCATCGCCACCTCGCGCATGGCTTCGGCCACGTACGCGGCGTCGAGGTAGGCGAGCGCATCGGGATGCCCGGCGGTTTCGGTTGCCTTCACGCGACCCAGCACGTGCGCGATCAGGGACGAGGCGACCTTGCCATCCTGGCTCGCGTAGATCACCGCGCGGCGCAGCGTTTCCATGCGCACGATGACGGGCGTGGTGGGGGTGAGGATGGCGTCCGTATCCGCAATCACGTGCTGAACGTCGTATCCCGCCTGACCCTGGGACCAGCTGGTCGTTCCGTTCCACGGAAGCGACTGCGCCTGCCCGATATCGAACGGATGACAGAGAAGCGGCGGCCCCGCGAACGCCGGGACTGCAATGGTGAGCGCGCCGGCGATCACGGCGGGGATGGCCATCGACTGAACACGCATGGTGAACCTCCTGCAATGCGCACCGTGAATCTCACGTGCGTCATCGGGGAGGACGCGGTCGTCGCCGGATCGTTATCGATCACCGCAAAACTGGTTGCAAAACCGCGTAGCCCCCGGTGCGCCCTGAAGGGCTGCGCTACGGTTGCAAAATGACAAAATCACGTAGCGCAGGGCTTCAGCCCTGCGTCGGTGCAGCCCCGAAGGGCTGCGCTACAAACTACGGTTGGGCTTGGGGTTTCGAAGGTTCAGATCGAACCTCGCAGGGGTAGTATGGGCAACCACGGGACGAGCCGAGGGCAGGATGAACGACAACGAACGCGGCGTCACGGCCCGCAGTCAGGGCCAGCATGCGGCGCAGCTCTTCGACACCGCCGAATCGCTCGCCGAGTCCGTCTCGGCGTATTTGATCCGCGGCTACGAGGCGGGCGCGAGCCTGTTGATCGTCGCCAGGCCGAAGCACTGGAAAGCGATCGAGCTGGCCCTCCGATCGCGCGGATGCGACGCGGCCAAGGGGCTGCACGAGAACCGCATCGTGGTGCTCGACGCCAGCGCCACGCTGCGCGCGATCAGCCGCGACCAGTGTCCAGCCAGGGAACGCTTCGACGAGCTGGTCGGCCGCCTCACGAGACGACTCGGCGGCACGGGGCTCGTCGCCTTCGGAGAGATGGTCGATCTGCTCGCGGAGGAGGGAAATTTCTCGGCGGCGCTGACGCTCGAAATGTTGTGGGATGCGCTCGTCCAGCAGACTTCCGTCTCTGTGATGTGCGGCTACTCGTCGGCCCACTTCGTGTCCGCTCCGGGCGATGCGCAGCTCGAGCGCGTGTCCCGGCTGCACTCCGACGTGTGCGTCAGCCTCGAGGATCCGCTGGGCACGTGGCTGCTTCAGAAGGCGCGGCTCGCGTTCAAAGTCGGCCTCGCGCAGACTGGCAGCTAGCGGGCCTTCGGTTTCCTGCCTGACGTGCGATCGCGTTTCACGGATCGATCGTTGGCGTGCCGGGCGTGCTCTCTCGACCAGGACTCGCGGTGAAGAAAGCGCCGGCCGGAGGCTGGTGCCTCCCCGTCGATCATCTCTGACAGCTCAGCGCGGAGACGCCGGGACTGTTCGGCAAGCTCGCGGAGCTGTATACGCAGCGTGTCTTCGTTCGGTCGGTCTTTCACCCAGTGTGTACGCCCTGGATACAGCCGTGTGGACGTAATGCTCCCGGGCTCGAAACGGAGCATGATTAGTGCCATCTTTAATTGGCTGAGCTGCCGTCGACCATGGTCCGGCTAAAGCCGGACACTACGAATGAAAAAGAGGTACGTAGCGTCCGCCTTCAGGCGGACCGACACGGCCTTCTAGAGAAGTGTTCCGCGCAACAGCACCATCGCTACCGAGAAGTAGATGATCAGCCCGGTCACGTCCACGAGCGTGGCGACGAATGGCGCCGACGAGGTCGCCGGATCGAACCCCAGGCGCCTCAGGAACAGCGGCAGCAGCGATCCGATGAGCGTGCCCCACAGCACGATCCCGATCAGCGAGAGCGCCACGGTGATCGCGACGAGGAGCCAGTGCTCCGTGTAAATCGTCGAGAACGCGGACCACACGCTGATCCGCAGAAAACCGATCGTCGCCAGGATCGCGCCGAGGGCCAGCCCGGCGAAGATCTCGCGGCGCATCACCCGCCACCAGTCGCGCAGCCCGACCTCGCCCAGCGCCAGCGCGCGGATGACGAGCGTCGAGGCCTGTGATCCCGAGTTGCCGCCGCTCGAGATGATCAGCGGCACGAACAGGGTGAGCACGACCGCGCGGGAAATCTCCGCCTCGAACGCGCCCATCGCGGTCGCCGTCAGCATCTCGCCCAGGAACAGCGCCGTCAGCCAGCCCGCGCGCTTCTGAATCATCCGCCAGAATGCGATCTGCATGTATGGCTCGTCGAGCGCCTCGGATCCGCCGATGCGCTGGATGTCTTCGGTCGCCGTCGCCTCCGCTACTTCGAGCACGTCGTCGATCGTGACAATGCCGATCAGCATGCCGCCGGTGTCGGTCACCGGCAGCGCGAC
>DATBFJ010000044.1:0-36415 GCA_036558545.1 Candidatus Limnocylindrales bacterium | reverse complement strand
GCAACTCGAGCAACCGGACCCTACAGCCGCTTTGGTCGACGAGTTCCTGACCGCCGGCCAGCAGGGCGAGCGACCTGACTAGTCGTCGCTGAAGCGCTCGTCAGCACCAACGGTGGGGATAGCCGAGCCACGCGTGTACCCAATCGTGGTGGGCATTCTCATTAGGCATCGCGCGCGGCGTTCGTGGCGCCTTCAGCCGGGCTCGAGTCTGTCCTCACGTACCCGTCGACGTCTCGGCGCGTTTCCGGAAACAGCTCGACGAACGTTTCAAACGCGGCGTTGACGCCCTCCCGGTCGCCGGTGCCGACGAGGTCGAGCAGGAGCCCACGGAACACGTCAAGGCCCAGACGGGCACGAGCGCGCGCGACCGCGGGCGGCAAGTCCGGTGTCATGCCAACAGTCCTATCGACCCAGTCGTCTATCGCGCCCGGCAGCATGCGCGCGAACGGCTCTTCGCCTTGCAGCGCTCGGGCGTAGCACTCGAAGAACAAACGCTCCGCGGGCCACAGGGCTGGCTCGGTAACTCGTTGCCACATGACCTGGACGACGTCGCCCAACTCGCCATCGAGTGACTCCAGAAACCGCTTCTGGTCCTCCTCGATGGCTTCGACCACCGCGGTCATCAGGCCGTAGCGCGAGCCGAAGTGGTGAATGAGCATCCTGTGGCTGGTCCCAACCGCTGAGGCGATGTCGCGCAGCGACCGGTCGCCCAGACCCTGATTCATGAGATCCGCAATGACGGCATTCAGCAGTTCTTGACGCCTCATCAGAAGCGAGTGTACCATCCGGTACATGTACCGCTTGGTACACGCGAGCCCACGAGGAATCACCTGAGATGAAGAGCCGCTTCGTCACGGAGCGCCCCATGGCAGTCGACGCGAAAGTCGCGTACCACTGCCTCGCCGACTATCGCGAACACCATCGCCCGGGAGGCTTCTTGCCACCCGCGTTCTCGGACTTCGAGATCCAGCGCGGTGGAGTTGGCGCCGGTACCCAGGCGACTTGGACAGTGGACCTGGGGCGCGGGCGTATACGCGGGATGTCGGCGACTGTCGCCGAGCCGGAGCCAGGTCGACGGCTGGTCGAGAGCGGCGATGGAGTCGCGACAACGTTCACGGTCGAACCCGTGAGGGAAGGATGCGTCGTCCGATTCGATACCGAGTTCGACGAGCCGGGATTTGACGGGCTTCTGCTGCGCTTATTCATCGGCCGAATGCTCGGCCCGCTTTACAGCGACGAGCTCGCTCGCCTGGATGCGTACGCGCGCGCCCACGGGCCCGTCGTGCAGGCAGCGTGACCGGCGGTCTCCGGAAGGAGGAACAAGGTGAAGATCGGCATCAACGGCATCGGCATTGGCGGTCCGACTCTTGCTTACTGGTTACGTGAATACGGCCACGAGCCCGTGCTGTTCGAGAAGTCGGACCATCTCAGAACTGAGGGCTACGTCGTGGATTTCTGGGGCCTCGGTTACAACGTGGCCGAGCGCATCGGCATCATCAACGAGCTCCGGGCGAAGGCAACAGAGCAGGATCGGCTCAGCTTCGTGAATGAGCGCGGCAAGGAGATCGCCCACCTCGACACGGGGAAGGTGCGCGAGCAATGGAACGGCCGCTTCATCACCGTGTCCCGCGGTGCCATCTGTCAGGCGCTCTTCGACGCGTGCGGCGAAGTCCGTTCGGAGTTCGGCGTGCACATCGTCGGCATCGAGGAACAGACCGATGGCGTGGATGCACTTCTTTCCGATGGCCGACGTGAACGCTTCGACGCAATTGTCGGCGCGGATGGCCTGCACTCGGCTATTCGCGCGATGACTTTTGGGCCGGCCGCGGAGTTCGAGCATTTCCTCGATGCCTACGTGGCTGTCTACCGCGGCGCGAACTATCCGCACGCAGATCCGGGTTGGTACGTGGCGCACTCGATCGCGAAGCGATGGGCCGCCCGAATACAGCGACCGGATGGCGTGACAGTGTTTCTGCTGATTTTTCGCTCGACGCTACTCGATCACGAGCCCGCGCCCGACGATGTCAAGTCCGCCCTGCGCCGGGTCTATGACGGTGTCGGTTGGGAGGTTCCTGAGATGCTCGGGTACCTTGACGAGGGACCGGTCTACTTCGACCGCGTCAGCCAGATTCGGATGCCGATGTGGTCAAAGGGCCGCGTCGCTCTGGTTGGAGATGCTGCGGCCTGCCCGTCGCTGCTCGCGGGTGAAGGAACCGGCCTCGCCATGACTGAGGCTTACGTGCTCGCCGGCGAACTCCACGCCGCGGGCGGCGACGTTGCACTGGCATTCCGTCGCTACGAGGAGAAGCTGCGGTCCTTCGTTGCCGGCGAGCAGAAGGGAGCGCTGTTGTTCAGATCGTTCTTCGTTCCGTCGAGTCGGATGGGCGTCATCGCCCGCAACATGGTGACCCGACTCGCGGCGTTGCCCGGCATGACCAAGGTCGTCGCGGGTCGCACCGTCCCGCCGTTCCAACTCGAGAACTATCGGGTCGGCTCCGCCGCGAGTCCTTCCGTCGCCTAGAAGTCGAGTTCTACAAGTTGTTTCGCGGCGGCGGCCGCCGCCGAGGAAGGAGACAGGATCGTGATCACCAGGTTGCACGATTTGCCGGACAACGTGCTCGGGCTGGAGGCGACAGGCGAGGTTACGAGCGCCGACTATAAGGAGACGCTAGCGCCGGCCATCAGGGAGCTACGCGAGAAGCACGGCAAAGTCCGTCTGCTGGTCTTGCTTGGAGATGAGTTCACTGGCTTCACAGCAGGAGCGCTCTGGCAGGACGAGAAGCTGCTCGATACCAATTTCTCGTCGTTCGAGAAGGTAGCCGTGGTCACCGAGTCAGGACCGGTTCGTGGGGCGATGCATCTTTTCGGCTGGATGATCCCCGGCGCAGTCAGGCTCTTCGGAACCGACGAGAGAGACGAGGCGAAGGCGTGGGTCAGCAGTTGATCGCGCTGGAAACGCTGACCGATTAAGAAGACCACGACAAACCTTTCTGGGACGCCCGACTTGATCCGGGGCCATAAGCGGACTTTTGCGGAACACGCTCTGACGAATTCCGAGTTCCGAAGGTGCTCGGCTAAAGCGGCTCAGTCGTCCGTGAAGCGCTCTTCCTTCCACGGGTCGGCGTTGTTGTTGTAGCCGTAGCGCTCCCAGAAGCCAGGCTTGTCGACCTGGGTGAACTCGAGGCCGCGGACCCATTTCGCGCTCTTCCAGAAGTAGCGCTTCGGTACCACGAGACGGAGTGGATAGCCATGATCAGGCGTGAGTGGCGCGCCGTCGGCAATGTCGGCCAGCATCACGTCGTCGTCATCGAGCACTTCGATTGGAAGGTTGGTCGTGTAGCCCTGCTCGGCGTGAATCACCACGAAACGGGCTGTCGGACGGAGCTTCGCTCGTTCGAGGATCGTCTGGATCGCGACGCCTTCGAAGTCCATGTCGAGCCGGGACCAACGCGTGACGCAGTGGATGTCCGTGTGCAGCGACTTGCGTGGCATCTGCTTGAACTCGGCCCAGCCGAACTCGAATGGGTCATCGACCTCGCCCCAGACCTTAAAGGTCCACGTCTTCAGGTCGACGCGCGGAACGGACCCGTAGTGCAACACCGGCCACTTCTCGGTGAAGTACTGACCCGGTGGAATGCGCTTCTTCTGTTCGTCGCTGACTTTCGGCCCGCGGGCCAGGAAACCGCTCATGGGCCCAGTCTATTCAGGCGTCGTCGAGCAGCTGCGACAGGCGTTTCGTGATGAAGCGCGCCGCCTCGGCGCTCTTGCCACCGAGTTTCTGGCCGTCGTCCTGCTCCAGAGCCAGGCGAAGGTCGGCCAGCACCTGGTCGATCTCGGCCGTCCGCTCGAAAACGCCCTCGGAGAGTGCCGATTCGACGAGTTCCATGGCTTCGCGCGCATTGTCCACAGAGTGTCCTTGCTGGCCGAGTACGGTGCGCAGCTCGGCCCGAACCTCGGCGGCGCGTGAGTCCATTCAGCCCGCGACGGGTTCGTCGGCTGCGAAGGAATCGTCGGTGATGGCCAGCGGCGCGTAGCGCGCCTCGAGCCACTCCGACGCGAGAACACCCATCTGGACCTCGTCGAAGTAGCGGCCATCGCGCGTAATCGCATCGCGCAGCCGGCCCTCGATGCGGAAGCCGGCCTTCTCATAGGCCCGAATCGCACGAAGGTTGTACGAGAAGACACTCAGACCGACTCGGTGCAAGGCGAGCCGCTCGAACGCGTGAGCGAGCATCAGCGACGTGGTCTCAGTGCCAAGGCCCCGGCCCCACGCGTCCCGTTCTCCGATCGTGATGTGAAACAGGACTGATCCGTTGTCAGGGTCGAGTGAGGAGAACGTGGTGAACCCAATCTGCCGCCACTGAGGAAGTTCCACGATCGTGTACGCCAACGCGTCCGAGGCCAACATGCGCACCTGAAAGAAGCGCTCGACCTCTGCCTGGGTCATCGGCCGGGTCTGATAGCGCGTCAGCCGGGCAATCTCAGGATCGCGGTACCAGCGGACGACGCCGGCCAGGTCGTCAGGCCGCGGCCGACGAAGCGCCACGCCCTGTCCGACGATCTGCGTGGGATGCCAAAGATCCCGCTCCGAGTAGTCCGCCATCCTTCCTCCACGGCTCCCGCGGCCGATCGTACACCGCCACTACCATCTCCCCGAATGCACCGTTGGAGTGAAACTGCCGCCCGAATTTCAGCCACATCGCGCACCAGCGAGAAAGTCGCGACACTCGCCTCGTACCTGCGCTCGCTGAACGCCGAAGAGTTGCCGCTGGCGGTTCGGTACATGACGGGCCGGCCATTCGCGGAGCGCGAATCCCGCACGACCGGCATCGGCTGGGCTGCAATCGCCGCGGTGGCGCAGGAGTTGGTGGGAGCCAAGCCTGGCGCGCTCGGAGCTGCGTACAACGAGTCGTCCGACCTCGGCCAAGCGGTTTTCGACCTCTTCGAGTCGCACGAGTTCAGGCCGACGAACCATCCGCCGGCGCTTCGCGACGTCGATGCGTCATTCAGCGCAGTAGCTGGCGCGCGGGGCACGGCAGCGAAAGGCGCAGCGTTGCGTGCCTTGCTCGAGCGGTGCGACCCGCTATGCGCCAAGTTCGTGGTCAAGATCCTGTCCGGCGACCTGCGCATTGGCCTGCGAGAAGGTCATCTCGAAGCGGCCATTGCCGCGGCCTTCGAACAGCCACTGACGGACGTGCAGACGGCCGGCATGCTCACCGGCGACCTGGGCCACAGCGCGGAGCTGGCGCGCGACGGTGCGCTGTCCGGTGCCGAGCTGGTGATGTTTCGCCCGCTCAAATCCATGCTCGCGTCGCCTGTTGCGGACGAGGATGAGGTGCTCAAGCGTCTCGGTTCGCCGGTCTGGGTCGAGGACAAATACGACGGCATCCGCGCCCAGCTGCACAAGCAGGGTGCGGAGGTCAAGCTCTTCAGCCGTGACCTGAACGACATCAGCGATAGCTATCCAGAAGTTGTTGCGACTGCTCAGTCGCAACCGTGGGACGGCATCCTCGACGGCGAGATCCTGGCCTTTCGCGACGGAATGGCCCTGCCATTCATCCAGTTGCAGCAGCGGCTGGGTCGGAAGAACCCGTCGAAAGAGATGCAGCAGCAAGTACCGGTCATCTACGTTGCTTTCGATCTTCTCGCCCACGGCGGCGGCGACGGCGCGCGTATCGAACCGGCGCTGACCCTTCCCCTCCGTGAGCGTCGAGCGAGGCTCGACGCGTTGCACCTGCCCGACGTCCCTGGCATGGCCACGGGCAATCTCCTGACGGCATCCACGGCCCAGGAGCTGTCGGACGTCTTCGACCAGGCGCAGGACCGCGGCAACGAGGGCTTGATGGCCAAGGACCCTGACTCAACCTACACGCCCGGCCGCCGTGGCTACGGGTGGCTCAAGCTCAAGCGTCCGTTGGCGACTCTCGATTGCGTCGTGGTAGGCGTCGAGGTTGGCCACGGCAAGCGTCACGGCGTGCTCTCGGATTACACCTTCGCCGTGCGCGACGATCGAGAAGGCAGCGGCGACCGTTTGGTAACGATCGGCAAGGCGTATAGCGGCCTGACGGACAAAGAGATCGCCGATATGACGGTCTACTTCCGAGATCACACGCTGGAGCAGATCGGGCGCTTTCACGTCGTCGAGCCATCGATCGTCGTGGAGATAGCCTTCGACGTGATACACCGCTCGAACCGCCACGACAGCGGCTTCGCGCTGCGTTTTCCGCGCATCTTCCGGCTGCGCCCCGACAAAGACCCGCGCGAGATCGACACGATCTCGAACGTTGAAATCCTGTTCCGCCGACTTGAGAGCGGGCGCCGTTTCAGCGTGCAGACGCACACTGGCGCGGCTCCGCCGGCATGATCACCGAGGACGACGCCAAGCTATCTCGGCTGCGCGAGTTGCTGCCCGCCACGAGCGCGGGGATCTATCTCGACACGGCCACGTTTGGGCCACTGCCCGCCGAGACGGCCGCTGCCATGCGCGAGGCGGACGAATGGGAACTCAAGGTTGGGCGTGCGACAGTCGGTCGCGATGAGGACATGGAGCAGCGCGTCGAAGAGGCGCGCGCGGTTCTGGCCGCCCTTGTTGTGGCCGATCCGTCAGAGATCGTCCTGACACCGGGCGTTGATGCCGCCCTCGGGTTGGCAGGCCGCCTCACGAACAGTCGAGACGTCACGATCCTGGATGCGTCCTACATCGCTGGCGCGCAGTTGCTCGAAGCGAATGCACTGGGCGCCGATATGATCGCGTTCGCCTGCGACAAATGGCTCTTGGGGCCAGAGCAGACCGCGGCGCTGTGGGTCAGCCCGCGAGTCGGCGGGTCGGCCCTTGGCGTTTCGCCATCGTCGGGTCTTTCTCGAACCGCTGTGCTCGGCTTGGCGCGGAGCGTTGGCTGGATCGAGATGTACGTCGGGCTGGATTGGGCATATGCGCGGACGGAAGCGCTCGTCTCCACCTTATTCGAGTCTCTTCTACAGATTCCGGGAATCAGCGCGCGCAGAACGCAGCCGGCCGTGGTGACGTTTGCGGTCAAAGGCTGGTCGCTCGCCGACACCGTGGATGAGCTCCGTCGTCGGGTGTTCGCGATCGTTGGCGTGACGAGGGATGAGGCGCAGGTTCAGGCAAGCGTCGGGTGGTTCAACACCCAGGCAGAGATTGATACCTTCGTCGGAGCGGTCCGCGAGATCGCGGCGAGCACACCAGGCTCGATCCCGCGCCGTCTGCCACTGCTCGGCCAATGAGCGATCTGCCGCCCACTCAACGCTCTTGGCTCGAGGTACGCTGGCGCCAGTTCAAGAACCCGCCTCAGCCCGTTTTCAGGGCCGTGACCGTGAATTTGGCCGTGGCCATCGTCGGCGGCCTGTTGCTGTTCGTTCTGGCGTTGGTCGCGCCCTCGGCAGACCTGACGCCGTGGATCGTCTTCTACGTTGTTGTGGTGCTCGTCGCCGGCACGCTAGCGACTTATCTGTGGGTCAAGCTGCCATCGGGCGCGTCCGGCGAGCGCAACCGATCAGCCTGGTCAGGGGTGCTTGGCTTCTTCGCCGCCGTCCCGATTGCGTACATCGTGCTCGTCGTCGTCTTCCAGGTGCTCCTGGGAAGGTGACCCGCCGAGTGCGCGTCTCGGTGTACGCTGTCTGCGAGGGGGAGTAGCTCAGCGGTTAGAGCAGACGGCTTATATCCGTCCGGTCCCAGGTTCGAATCCTGGCTCCCCTACCATCGATGTATGACTGACGTTGTCGCCGCCACCGACGCCCTCAAGGAAATCGCCCGTCAACGAGTCGAGCGGGCGCACGAGGCTCTGGTTGGCCTGTCGCACTGGATCCAGGCAAATCCCGAGCTCAACTTCGAAGAGACGATGGCCTGCGGCTGGCTCGTCGAGTGGCTCGAAAAGGCCGGATTTGACGTCCAGCGAAACGTCGCCGATCTCGACACCGCGTTCGTCGGTACGTACGGCACGGGTCGGCTGCACGTTGCGATCGTGGCCGAGTACGACGCGCTGCCCGAAGTTGGTCACGCTTGCGGCCACAACGTCATCGCCGCATCGGCGATTGGCGCGGGCATTGCCCTGGCGGCCGTCGCCGAAGACCTTGGCATGCAGGTCAGCGTCATCGGCACACCCGCCGAGGAAGGTGGTGGAGGCAAGATCATCATGGTCGAAAGGGGCGTATTCGACGACGTTCATCTGGCTTTGATGGTTCATCCGGGCCCGAGTGACCTGCTCGAGCCAGACGTACTTGCCGCGCAGTCGCTCGAAATCACCTACATGGGCAAGCCGGCCCACGCGGGGTCTTTCCCCGAGCGCGGCATCAACGCATCGGATGCCATGGTCATCGCCCAGGTCGCGATGGGCCTCCTCCGCCAGTCCCTGCTGCCCGGCGATCGGGTCCACGGCATCGTCACGTCCGGCGGCGAGGCACTCAACATCATTCCTGCCCGCGTCACGGCCGAATGGATGATCCGCGCCACGACTGCGGCCCGTCTAGCCGAAGTCCGCGAGAAGGTTCGCCGCTGCTTCGAGGCGGGAGCGCTCGCGTCTGGCGCCCAACTCGACATCGTCGAACGGCCCGTCTATGCCGATGTGCGCCACGACCATGCGTTGACCGCTCTGTACGCGAAGAACATGGCGGCACTGGGGCGGTCGCTCGAGGGCCGGCCGGGCGATCCAAAACGCCTCGACATGAACAGGTTCTCGACGGATATGGGCAACGTCTCGTATGTCACGCCGTCGATCCATCCGATCCTGGGAATCGACTCTGCGCCGGCGGTCAACCACCAGCCGGAGTTCACCGCTGCGACGATCTCACCTGCAGCCGACCAGGCGATCTACGACGGCGCGGTCGCGATGGCCTGGACCGCAATCGACGCAGCCGCAGATGCCGATCTCCGCCGGCGTCTGCTGACCCGCGACTAGCCCGCTCGAAGCACCAGGATGTGTTGGTGGACGATGTTCGGGACGAAGCCGCGCGGGTAGCCGTAAGGCCGTAAACGAGTTCCGGCCTGGTACCAGATCAGGTCGCCCTTGGTGACGAAACCGACGCGTTCAGCCCGCGCGGCGAGATCTGAGCCCGTGAAACGGTAGTGGCCTTCCTGATACGCGTCCCGAACGATGATCGTTGCGTAGCGCCCCTCCTTCAGCACGCGTCGCAACTCGCCAAAGACGGATTCGATCCGCGAAAGGAACTCGTCATAGGACGCCGAGTTGGCGAGGTCGCCCGGCAGCTGCGAGACCATCGAATAGTCCGTTCGCCGATTGCTGTGCTCTTCGGACAGTTTTCCGCCGGACATCGTGATCTTGAGCTGCGGGTTGTAAGGCGGGTCCGTGGCGATGAAGTCCACGGACGACGACTCGATCTCGCGCAATAGTTCGAGCGCGTCGCCGACAACGAGCCGGCAGCCTGAGTCGTCAAATTTGCGCGCTCCGCCGGGATCGGCCGATCCCAGATCCTCCAGGACATGGCCTGCGTACTTTTCACGCACGAACGAATACACGTCGGCCCAGCGCTGGTCGATCTCGAACCCGATCGCACGCCGCGGCGGCCTGCATATCGCCGCACCAAGGAGCGTCCCGCCCACGCCGGCAAACGGATCAAGGACCAGCTCGCCCGGCTTGGTGAAGAACTCGATGAGGCGCGCCATCAGTCTCGGTGGCTTGTTGGCTCCGTGCGCCTTTCGCTCGGCGTGCCCCAGCTCGGACGGGTAAGCGGTGGTCCACAGCGACTTGGTGAAGTACAGCCACTCCTCGCCGGTGAGCTCATTGAGCGTGTTGTCGGGGTGCACCGAACGTTTGTCAGGGGGTTCCATTAGGACCTCAGTATCAACAAGACCACCGCTATCCTTCGGTCAATGGCGTTCATCGGGCGTGAACGCGAGTTGGCGGTACTAGGGTCCGCTATACAGCGAGCGGCAGAGGGTCAGCCGGCACGCGTCGTGGTCACAGGTGCGCTCGGCATGGGCTCGTCACGGCTCATGGATGAGCTGGTTGCCCGCGTCCGCGATATCCACGGCGTCACCATTTGCCGTGCCCAGTGCACCGAGCCGCGTGCCGGAATTGCGTACGGTGCACTGCGCGACGCCTTCGCTTCCGCACTTGAGAAGGCCACCGACTCCGAGCTGGTAGACATAGTCGGCCCGGGGGCGCACGACATCGCGGCACTGATGCCCGAGATCGGGAGACGCCTGCAGAGGCGCAAGGTGAACCTCGACGCGCCCGAGCTGGAGGCACCGGGTCAGCGTGGCGCACGCGTTCGTGAAGCGCTGTTTGGGCTTCTGGCGCGTCTCGGCGGACCAGGACCGGTGCTGTTGATCGTCGAAGATCTCGAGCACGGCGACCCCGGCATGCTCGAGTTCATCAACACGCTGATCCGAACCGGCCGGCGGCTTCCAGTGGCGCTGGTAATCGGCTATCACCCGGACGAGATCCGGCGCGGGCACCCGGCGCGCCATTTTGTGGACGCATTTGCCGATGAGTCGCTGCCTGTTGAACAGGTTGCGCTTGGGCCGTTGAGCGCGGAGGAGATCGGCATTCTCGCCGAAGAGGCCCTGGGCGAAAGGCCGACATTGGCTTTCCTCGCCGCGCTCAAGGAGGGTTCACGCGGCAATCCGCTGATCGCCGAACAACTCGTTGCGGCTCAGCAGCGTCTTGCGGGCTCGCGCCTGTCGGCGCCTCTCGACGAGATCGTCGATGCGCGGCTGGAGGAGGTCGACGCCGCGCAGCTGCGCGTTCTGCGAGTGCTGGCGGTTGCGCGGCGGAGGCTCACGGACGACGAGCTCGCGCGGCTGACATTGCCCGGTGGCCATCTGCCGCGAAATGCCGCTGCACTCGTCGAAGGCACGGGTCTGGTGACTCTTTCCGCCGCCGGCACCTGCATCTCGCACGTCCTCCTCGCAGAGGCGATCGAGGCATCGCTGCTGCCGGCGGAGCGCCACGATCTTCATTTCGCCCTGGCCGAGCTGGAAGCCGACGAGCCCGCGGAGACCGCCTGGCATCTCGTTCGCGCAGGCAAGGTCACAGAGGCACGCCAGGAGCACCTCGCTGCGGCCGAAGAAGCCGAGGACCTTGATCCTGGCGGCACGACGCTGTCGCATCTCGTCGCGGCGCTCGAGTTGAGCGATGGGGCCGACGACGCCGACACAGAGATCCTGGCCGCGGCCGCGGAGGCCGCCGATGCGGCGGGCTCGTTCCGACGAGCCGCTTCACTGTGCGCACAGGCAATCGAACGAGTTGCCGGCGGGCGTGTCGAACGCTTGATGAATTCGCGCGCCGACGCCGCCGCGCGGGAGCGCGCGGCGGCGCTGTGCGAGCAGCTTGGCCGTTATCGGCGATCCAGTGGCGATTCGGACGGCGCGCGACAGGCGTTTGAACAGGCGGTGGCAGTTGCGCCGGAGGCGGCTCCGGCACGAGCGGCCGCACTTGCCGCGCTCGCCCAGCAGCTCATGCTCGCCGGGGAGTTCGACGAGAGCATGACGTGCGCCGAACAAGCTCGCCGCGCGGCGAGCGCGGCCGGCAAGGCCGGCTTGAGCCAGTTCGCGCACGCCACGGACACAGCCGCCGTGGACGCCGGTTTCCTGGGCAGGATCGACCGTGGCCTCGAGCTTCTTGACGAGGCACTCGAAGCGGCCCGCCAGGCTGGCGAACTCGACGAGGTGATGCGCTGTTATGCCAACCAGACGACACTCCTCGACCTCGATCTTCGGCGCGAACAGGCGCTGACCGCCGTCCAGGAAGGAATCGCCGAAGCCGCCAGGAATGGCCTCGGCATGACCTACGGAGCATTCCTTGGCGGCAATGCCGCAGACATCCTCTTCAACCTTGGCCGGTGGCGCGAGGCAGAGGCGCAGTGCCGCAGCGCCATGGAATTTCCCCCGGCCGGCTTCGCGTGGTTCAGTCCGACCCTGTACCTGGGTTTGGTGCTTGTCGAATCACGCGCCGATGAAGAAGCTGCACAGCTCGTCGGACGGACGTTGCTTCAACTGGAAACTGTGCCGGCGGGTCAGTGGTCGGCGCTCGTGCTGCGCACGGCCGTCAGTCTGGCACTTTGGCGCGGAGACCTTGGAGATGCCCAGACCGCGGCCGAACAGGGTTGGCGGCGGGTGCTCGAAACGGAGGATCCGGCGCAGATCGTAGTCGCAGCTGCGACGGTCCTCGAGGCATGCGCCGCGGCCGCCGACGCGGGCAGGCTCAAGCGCGAGTGGTCGATGGTCGCAGAGGCCACGACGCTGGCCAACGAGGTCCTGCCTGCCGCCGAGCAGAGCCTCGCGCGGCATTCACTTCCCGCGTCGATCGGCCAGCGCCGCGAGGCGGAGCTGTTCATGGCTACCGCACGTGCCCATCACGAACGTGTTCGCGGGCGAACCAAGCCGGAAACATATGCATCACTCGCCGAGGCGTGGGCCAAGATTCCTGTTCCGTACCAGGTCGCCAAGGCCCGATGGTGGCAGGCACAGGCGGCGCTGCCAACGCGCGCGCGCCGCGGCGAAGCGCGGCGCGCGCTGACAGAGGCCTGGCGTATTGCCGGAAAGCTCCCGGCCGCCCCGCTCAGAAATGCATTGCGCGACTTGGCACAGCGCGGGCGGATCACCCTTCCGGCCGACGAGCTCGTTGCCATCGCTGTCAAACCCGAGCGAGATCTGGTCGCGGTCGGCCCGGGCAAGGAGGAAGCTGGCGCCAACGGAGCCGCTCAGGAACAGATTGCCGCCAGCCTGGCCGATAGGTTCTCGGCCGCGCAACCGCCGGCCGTGGCTCGATTTGGCCTCAGCCCGCGCGAATACGGCGTGCTTCTGGTCCTCGCCGAGGGTCGGACGAATCGTGAGATTGCGGATCGGCTGTTCATCTCGGAACGCACCGTCGCCGTCCACGTCCGGCGCATCCTGTCCAAGCTTGGTGTGAGCGGACGCGTCGAGGCCGCTGGTGTCGCGATCAGACTGGGGCTCGTTCCCGAGGATCCCAGGCTGGCAGTCTCCACGGGCAGATCTACGCGCTGACGTAACGCCGCACAGACGGCCGCAACAACATCAATCGGCAGAATCGGCCAGAATTGGGCTTATGCACATCCCAACGCTGATTCGCCGTTTCACGCTGCCAATCGGCGCCCTTCTGCTGATAGCTGCCTGCTCTGGCGGCGCTCAGGCCGGCTGGACCTACGCTCCGTTGGGTCCCAGCGCAAACCCATCGGCAGC
This sequence comes from Candidatus Limnocylindrales bacterium, assembly GCA_036558545.1. Taxonomy (GTDB): domain Bacteria; phylum Chloroflexota; class Limnocylindria; order Limnocylindrales; family CSP1-4; genus JALYGJ01. Next base: position 23,235 of record DATBFJ010000044.1, on the reverse strand, counting down.
CGCGTCAGGTGCACCATCGGGCGCACCAGGCAGTCCGAGCGGCTCAGGCGGAGCGGGCACCACGATCAGCGTCGAGACGACGTCTGATCAGCCCTTGGCCTTCAACCCGAACGATCTGACCGTTCCGGCGGGTGCGACCGTAACCGTCAACTACATGAACAACAGCAATCTGCCGCACAACATTCATTTCTTCAATGGCCCGGACAGTTCCGCGCCGTCGCTGGGGGCGAGCACGGTTGGCACGGGTCCCAATGACGCTCAGACCGTCACCTTCACTGCGCCCACGACACCGGGCGATTATTTCTTCTGGTGCGACGTTCACCAGAACGCGATGAAGGGCGTCTGGCACGTCCAATAAGTCACAGACGGGCTAACTGAAAACCGTTCGGCACGACGTCGCAGGCGCCAGGCTCTAATCGTCTCAGGCGTAGACTCTCGGCTGCTGTCCCGCCGTCGTGCCCAAGGGATGCGGGAACCAATAGTTCCGCCGGTCAGTCTTTCGCTGGCCGATAACCATCATTCCGCAGGGGCTTGACTCTTTCTATGTCCAACAAATCGCCGACGCTCGCCGCGCTGCTGTCGTTCATCTTCCCGGGACTCGGGCAGATCTACGCCGGCCAGGTCCGTAAGGGCGTGATATGGGCGATCCCGATGCTGCTCGTCATCGTCTTCGGGTTGTGGCTCGTGATCGGCGGGAAGCTGATCGGTTTCGCTACAGACGCTCAGAACCAAATCGCGCTGCTGATCTTCAACATCGCGTTTTTCCTGTACCACATCGCCGCGATGATCGACGCATACGACGTGGCGCGGCGCGCCACGAGCTTTGGCTACACCAAGCCACGCGGCGCGCCGATCGCGCTCGCGGCCCTGATCGCGATCGCGATCATGCTCCACGGCTTCCCCGAGGTTTACGGCTACGAGGCTCACAACTCGTACTGCGCGATCGTCGATTGCACCGGCGATAACGGTCACGGCGGGGTCCTCCAGAGCTTTCAACCGGCGACTCCAAATCCAAGCTATGTAGCCCCGACCGACACCCCGAGCGCGACCACCGAGCCCAGCACGTCACCTGGCGGATCGAACACTCCGACTGGCTCGCCGGGACCGCAAGGCTCTGTTGCGCCGTTTGTCTGTCCGCCTGCTCCGGACCTCTCGGGTTGGGCGCCGGCCGCAGACGGAAGAGTCAATCTCCTGCTCATTGGTGGCGATTCGCGCTCGGATACCGGCCTCGACGCGAAGAGTCTCCGAACCGACTCAATGATCCTGCTCTCAGTTGACGTCGCCAACTGCAAGGCAGCTCTATTCAGCTTTCCTCGAAACCTGTGTACGGCAACCGACGGGTCGTGCGGCGACGGGACTCGATATCCGGATTGGCTCCAGCTGCGCCTGCCCGGCGAAGATACGCAGTCACAACAGGGTCAGACGGCGTTTCCCAATGGCAACTTCACGACGGGCAATCCATGCGCCGGAATCCAGTCGGACGGCCTGCTGACATCGCTATGGCATGTGGCGGCGTATTGTGCATCTATCTTCCCGGGCTCCGACGGTGTCAGTGGCTCGGACTGCCAGGTGCAGTTCGACTGCGAGCGGGCGTGGCGCGCTTTGGTGGGCACGATCCAGAACTTCACCGGCCAACAGATTGACGGCGTTATCGCGGTCAACCTCAACGGCTTCGTCGATCTGGTCAACGCTCTTCCAGCGCAGTGCCCTTCCGCAGCGCAACGTGTCGCCTTACCGAGCACGGCTAACTGTTATGGGGGACTTTGGCTGTACACGGATGCGCTCCAGGACGATGCGTACTACGACTCGCAACAGGACCAGATTCCGGTCAATTTCCAGCAGGGCTGCTTCTTCACCGACGCCGAATATTCGCTGGCCTATGCCCGCTCGCGCCACGCGGACTCCGACTATCAGCGCGAGCGTCGCCAGCAATACGTTCTTCAGCAGGTCAGGCGCCAGCTCGATCCCATCGGGCTGCTTCCGGAGATCCCTTCGCTGCTCCAGATCGCCCAGGCCAACCTGTTCACGACCCTCAGTGACACGGACGTCCAGTACCTTGCGCAGGTGGCGTCACGCGTCGATGCGGATCGGCTGTACCAAGAGGATTTCGCACCCGCTCACGTGGCCACGCTGGGCAGCATGCAGGGCATCCAGGACTTCGTGACCAACATCTTCAGCCAGCCAGAGCCACAGCCAGCGCCGCAGCAACAGAACAATCCCTGCCCGCCAAAGGGTTAGCGTTGACGGCCTGATGAAAAGCAGGTCGCCGGTCCTCGCGGCCTTCCTCTCGTTCATCTTCCCGGGGCTGGGGCAGATCTACGCAGGACAGAGTCGCCGCGGCGTGATCTGGGCCGTGCCGATGATCGTGGTGATCCTGGGCGCTCTGTTCCTGCTCGCCGGCGGGTCAAAGTCGCTCACGGCCTTCCTGTCGGCCGACGCGACGCTGGCGCTCGTTGTCTTCGACCTCGTTTTCTTCCTGTACCACGTCGCGGCGATGGTCGACGCGTATCTCGTCGCCCGGAAGACGCAGCCCACGATGGCCAGGGGTCCCGGCATTCAGACAGCTCCCGTCGCCCTTGCGGCCTTGATCGCACTGGCCATCGTTCTGCACGGGCTGCCCGGTGCGTACGGCTTTGCTTACTTCCAATTCGCCTCGAGCTTCACCGGCGACTCGACCGACGTCATTCCACAGGCGAGCTTTGGACACCAGTCGCTGCCGCCCCAGACACCGGTGCCATCCACGGGCGTGCCGATTGGCACGCTTCCGGCCACAACAGGTCCGGGAGCAACTGGCGAGCCCACCGACGAGGACGCGGAGCCGACCGATACTCCGCCGCCGTCGCGTGATCCCAACTCCACGTTCAAGCCCAAGTCTTGCCCGGCGGCACCCGACATGTCGAACTGGGCGCCGGGCGCCGACGGGAGGCTGGACATCTTGTTGGTCGGGTCCGATTCACGGTCGGACGACGGCGTCAGCGCGGCGAGCCTGCGCACGGACTCGATGCTGCTGTTGAGCGTGGATATCGCGGATTGCAAAGCCGCGCTGTTCAGCTTCCCGCGCAACATGACGGACGTCCCGGCCGACTCGATCACGCGCTATCCAGACTGGCTCTACATCCCGACGGAATCCGGTCAGTCATACAACGGATATCTCTTCGGCCTGTGGCGCCAAGCCGCGGCCAGTCCAGGCGAGTTTCCCGGATCGGATGGCGTGAGCGGAGCGGACTGCCAGGTCCAGTTTGGATGCGAGCGTGGATGGCGCGCGCTGACATATGCGATTCAGCAGATGGCGGGCGTCAACGTCGACGGCGTCGTCGCGGTCAACCTGAAAGGTTTTGTCGATCTCGTCGAGAACCTGCCCGGGGGAGGCGTCTGGCTGGACATTCCCGCGCCACTGTCAGACGACGCGTACTACAACTCACAGCAGCAGCTGTATCCCGTCAACTTCCAGAAGGGCTGCCAGTTCCTCGATCCCGAAGACACGCTCGCATATGCCCGTTCCCGACACCAGGACTCCGATTACCAGCGCGAACGCCGGCAGCAGTTCGTGCTTACCTCGATCCGGAAGCAGCTGGATCCGTTGGCGCTATTGCCGCACATACCGGGACTGCTCAACGCCGCCCAGGCCAATCTGTTCATGACCTTCTCGAGTGACGACTTCCCGTATCTGGCCCAGGTTGCGTCGCGTGTCGACGCCGATCGCCTCTACCAGTACGACTTCGCGCCCGCCCACCTCGTGCCGCTCGGCAGCATGGCCGGCATGCAGGCCAAGGTGCAGAACATCTTCAGCGAGCCGGAGCCGAATCCCGAACCTCAGCAGCCGGGCGACGCCTGCCCACCCAACTGATCGAGATAGAGCCGTCAGGCGCTGAGCAGCCCTCGCTCGCGGAGATCTGACTCGACGTCGCCAAGGGTTGTCACCACGTCAGCACCTGCACTGAGAAGCTCCGAGTCGGGCGCAGCTCCGTAGGCGACGCCCACGGCGACCATTCCGGCGGCCGTCGCCGCACGCATATCCCATGTCGAATCGCCCACGTACCAGCACGCATTCGGGCGTGTCTTAAGCTTCTCGGCGGCCAGGATCAGCAGGTCGGGCGCGGGTTTCGCGTGCTCGACGTGACTGCCGTCGATCAGCTCGGGACGCTCAGGTAGAGCCAGGGCACGGATCGACACGGTTGTCTGCTCGGCTCTGCTGGACGTCGCGATGGCCCACTTGAGCGTCGACTTTTCGAGGGCGAGCAGTAAGGATCTCGAACCGTAAGTGGTCCTGGGGTTCGTGTTCAGCTGGTCGTAGATTTCTCCGGCGCGCTTGTCGATGCGCTCCTGATCGTCCCTGCTGACGGTCCTTCCATCGCGCTCGGCCACCTCGCGAACCAGTTTCTTGCCGTCCGCGCCGATGAGCTCGGACACGTGGTTGCGGTCGGCCGGTATGCCCTCATCCTCGAAAGCGCGCAGCCACGCCTCGATGCGCGTCGTGACGGTATCGACAAGCGTCCCGTCCAGATCGAAGACAACAGCCTCCGGCGCGGGAAGCGCGGACAGGGCCGTCAGCGTCGGTTCCGATACAGAACGAAGAGCACGACGGCCAGACTGATGACAACGGCCACAGCTACAGCGACCAGCGCGCCGGGGCTTGTGGATGAATCGGCGCTGGCTGTCGGAGCTGGGGTTTCGACGGGAGCGGCTGAGCTGCTCGATCCGGTGGCGGAAACGTTGAAGTGGTATGTGCCGCGAAGTATGCCGTTGTCGTCTGCAGTCACCGAAACCCACAGCACCGTGTACTGGCCGTCGGGCAGGACCGGCAGATCGACCGTCATCTGGTTCGAATCCGTGGTGCTCACCGATCCGCTCGCGACCTGGGTGCCTCCCGCGCTCTGGACGACGATCGAGCTGCCGTTCGGCGTGATCTCCTCCGCGAACGTCGCGGTCAGCGTGTAGGGCGTCTTGATCGTCGCGCCATCGGCTGGGTCGGAACTGTCCAGTGGAGCATGAGCCAATACCACCGTGGCGATAAGCATGACGAGCGCCGACCCGACAGCGCCGGCCAGCCCAAACCTTTTTGTCATCCGCCGGATGCTAATTGGGAAGCGAGCTCTGCGGGTTCAACGACCGGCGCGCGGCACGCGAAGTGGCGGCAGACGTACGCGGTGGCACGGCCGTCGCGTTGCGGCCGATCCTCCAGGAGCGCGACGGATGTGCCTGGGGACGTGCCGGCAGCCACGACCGAAAAGGGTCGATAGGTCCTGCGGAGCACTGAAAGGAGTGCGCCGATGTCGGCCGCATCTGGTTCGCCGCTCAGTGCGATCTCGATCGGGTCCGACAGCGAAAACGCGATCGCGTTGAGCCATTGGGCAAATCCCGTGGGATAACGCTGGGCGAGCGGCACCACGGACGCGATCGCGCGGCTCGCCGCGTCCTCGTAGCGGCTCTCGCCGGTGAAAGCGGCGAGTCGGAGCAGCACGCTCGCGGTCATGGCCCCGCCAGATGGGACGGCGTTGTCCTGCACGCTCTTGGGCCTGGCGATGAGCGCCTCGTGGTCGTCGCCCGTGTCGAAAAAGCCACCGGCAGGATCAGCGAAGTGCTCCAGGATCACCTCTGTCAACTCGCGAGCGGCCACGAAGTAGTGCTCTTCGAATGTGGCCTCGTACAACGCCAGCAGGCCGTCTGCGAAGTTGGCGTAGTCCTCGAGCACGCCCTGATGAAGAGCTCGGCCGTCCTTCCAGGATCTGCGCAGCCGGCCTTCGTTGTCACGCACATTAGCGAGCAGCAGTTCTGCCGCGTCGCGCGCGAGCCGCGACCAGCGTCGCTCGCCGAAGGCGGCGGCGGCATCCGCGAGCGCGCCGATTATCAGCCCGTTCCACGCCGTCAGGACCTTGTCGTCGCGCGCGGGTTGCGGTCGCAATTGCCTCGCCTCGAACAATTTCCGGCGCGCGCTCGCGAGCGCGTCGTTATCGGCACCGCCGATGGGCCGCCTCAGGATTGTTCGGCCATCCCAGTTGCCGTTGTCCGTCACGTCGTACGCCGCCTCGAACTCGGCCGCCGCCGATCCCAACAGCGAGTCGACCTCAGCCTTGTCCCAAACGTACGTCGCACCCTCTTGACCCTCCGTGTCGGCGTCGAGACTTGCGGCGAAGCCGCCTTCCGCCGTGCGCAACTCGCGCGCCGCGAACTCGAGAGTTTCCTCGGCAACCTGGCGATAGCGAGGCTCGTGGGTCAGCTGCCAGGCGTGGACGTAGACGCGAGCGAGCTGCGCGTTGTCGTAGAGCATCTTCTCGAAGTGCGGCACGAGCCAGACGGCATCCGTCGCGTAGCGTGCGAAGCCACCACCCAGGTGGTCGTATATGCCGCCCGCGGCCATCGCGTCCAGGGTTCGACGAGCCATCGCAACTGACCGCTCATCCCCTGTCTTCACGTGCACTCGAAGCAGGAATTCGATCGTCATCGGCTGCGGGAATTTCGGTGCTCCGCCCCAGCCTCCGTGGCGCGCGTCAAATTCCCTCTCCAGTTCCAGGAGCGCTGCATCGAGGATGGTTTCTTCAAGATGCGACGCTGCTTCGATCGCGGACCTTGCGCTGATCGCGGATGCGAGCGCCGCCCCGGACTGCTCGACTTCGTCGCGGCGCTCGCGCCATGCCAAGCTCACGCCGTCGAGTACGTCGCGAAAGGAAGGCAGACCGTGGCGCGACGTGTCTGGGAAATACGTGCCGCCATAGAACGGCTTGCCATCGGGCGTCAGGAACACGCTCATGGGCCAGCCGCCGCTGCCGATCATCTGCTGGACCGCGTCCATATAGATCGCATCGAGGTCGGGACGCTCCTCGCGATCAACCTTGATCGCGACGAAGCCGTCGTTCAGCAAGCGCGCGGTGTCCTCGTTCTCGAACGACTCGCGCTCCATGACGTGGCACCAGTGGCAAGCCGCATAGCCGATTGACAGGAAGATCGGCTTGTTCTCGTCGTGGGCTCGAGCGAGCGCCTCCGGCCCCCACGGATACCAGTCCACGGGGTTGTGCGCGTGCTGGAGCAGGTAAGGGCTCGTCTCTCCCGCGAGGCGATTCGTATGGCGCTCCATCCGCGTCGATCGTACAGTCGGTGCCGAGATGAGCCCGTCGACCGATCGCATCTACACAAAGCCGCTGATCGACAAGCTCGGGGTTCGGCCTGACTCGCGAGTTGCGCTTGTCGGATCCTTCGCTGAAGACTTCCGAAAGATGCTGTGCGGGCGTACCCAATCCGTCGTGGAAGGCGTCGAGGGAGAGTCGGTGGACTTGATCTTCGTAACGGCGGACTCGGTCGAGGAGTTGGGCCGGCTCAAACAGCTGCGTGATCACATCGTCAGCAAGGGCGCGATCTGGATCGTCTCGCGCAAAGGCAAGCAGGCAACGATTCGGGACACTGACGTTATCGCCGCCTCGATCGATGCCGGCCTGGTCGACAACAAGGTCGTGTCGTTCTCGGACACGCATACGGCGCTGCGCGCGGTCATCAGGCTGCGCGACCGAAAGTAGGCCGCTCCGCTCCTTGACACCACCACTGAATGGTGGTGATAGTGCCTGCGTGGATAGCGACGATCTCGTTTCCCAGCTGACCCGCCTGGGTTTGACCAGTTACGAGGCGAAGGCATATCTGACTCTGATCAGGCGCGACTCGTTTACGGCCGCCCAGGTGGCGCGGCAATCCGGCCTGCCCCGGCAGCGCATCTACGACGTCCTCGGCTCCCTTGTGCAGAAGGGTCTGGCCGCGGCACGGCCGGGCACTGTCGTCAAATACGCCGCGACTCCGCCGGAGCTGGCGATCGAGCTGCTGCTTGCTTCGCATCGCGAGCAGCTGTCGCGCATGGAGCGCGACGCGGCACTGATGGTCAGCGACCTGAAGCCGGCCTTTGAGGCCGGCCAGGAGCACACGGATCCGCTCGAGTACATCGAGGTTCTGCGAGATCGCCGGGCGATCAACGAGCGCTTTGCCGAGCTGCAGAGTCAGGTCAAGCGCGAAATCCTCGTGTTCACCAAGCCGCCATACGCCACGCCGCCACAGAAGAACCTCGAAGGACTGGCCGTGACCAGGTCGCACGAGGCGCGCTCGCTTTACGAGTTCTCAGTTTTCGATGACCCAGCGGTGATGCGCGGCGTGCAGCGATTCGTCGACAGCGGCGAGGACGCTCGTTTCGTCGCCAGCCTGCCGCTCAAGCTTGTGATCATCGACGAAACGATCGTGATGTTCGGCATGGAGGACCCCGTCGCGGGATCGGCCGAGCTGACCATCGTCGTCGTCGAGCATCAATCGCTGGCCAAGGTTCTCAAGGCGGCATTCGAGTCGATCTGGGCGACGGGCCTGACGTTCGATCAGGCATACGACCTGCTGATCAGGAGCAAGGAGGCGGCCACAACCGCCTGAGTTCAGGGACAACATGGCCGCGCCGGGCCCCCTGGCGCCCGCACGTCCACGATCCTGCGTTCGGCTGCGATGCACATCTGAAAACAGCCTGGGCGCGATATATCTTCGTTGTCGTGGAGTCGACTGCCGGATTGATCCTCGCCGCGGGGCTTGGCACGCGCTTCGGCGGTCGCAAGCTGCTGGCGCCGATAGACGGCAAGCCGATGCTCCAGCATGTTCTCGATCTCGCCGCGGCCGCCGATCTGTCGCGCGTCGTGATCGTCCTGGGTAGAGAAGCGGAGGTGATCGAGGCCAACTGCCGCTGGCGCGACGAGCTTCGCGTCCGCAACTACACCCCAGAGCAGGGTTTGGCCAGTTCAGTCAAGACCGGTCTATGGACGTTACTGCGTCTGAACGCCATTCAGCGGGTCGTCGTGCTCCTCGGCGATGAGCCCTTCCTGACGGTTGATCAGCTTCGTGTCGTGCTCGCCGCCGCTGGCCAGATCGTCGTGCCTCGTTTCGACGGCAGGCCGGGCAATCCTGTCGTGCTGGACCGATCGACGTGGCAACTTGCCGCGCGTATCGAAGGCGACCGGGGGTTCTCGCAGGTCTTCAGTGCTTACCCGAACCTCGTCACATATGTCGACGTTCCGGGCACCAATCGCGACATCGACACCCCCGGAGACCTGGCCAAGTTGGACTAATTCTCGACGGGAGAGCACTAAGTCGACCACATAGCCGATTCGACGCGGGCTCTGACCGATTAGCCGCGCGCTCACGCTCAGAAACGACTCAGAGAAGCAGGATTCGCACCGTTCAGACGATCGGACTGCACATAGCGCTCCCACAGCGAGGATTAGGGCAGATTGGTGCTAGTCGCGGCGAAGGACGAGGCCGATGCGGCCGTAGGGAGGCCGCGGGTCGCAGTAGACCTTGACACGCTCATCCGTCTCTGACGTGACGGATAGATCCCAGAGCCGGTTCTGGCCCTCGAACGACACCTCCGACAGCTGCGGCCAGCGATCGAGCATCGCAACTCCGATCTCGTTCACCAGATGCTGGATCGACAACGACACGAACCGGTGGAACACCGTCCCGACCAGGTCGGCGACCTGCTCACCGGCAACGTACGAAGAGTGCGAAGGCTCGAGCCCGATCGACGGCGATGAATATTTCCAACCCACGTCGAGATGGATGTAGAGCGGCCGATCCTTGCGCTCCGGCAGCGTCGTGTACGAGTCTCGCGCGAAGTCGGCAAAGGCCGAACCCGTGACCTTCATCATCTGCAGGCCCACGCGTGCGGCGCGTAAGTCGGTCACGACGATTTCGCCGTCCCCCGTGCGGTCGAGCTCGAGTGCCGCGGTTGATCGGTCGCCGTGCTGGCGCTCGAACACAACGTCGGATGCATCCCAGCCGTCGCCATCAGAAGAGGGAATGACTGCTGGCTCGAAGGGAATCTCGACTCCGGAAACGCGCAGCCGCTCCATGTGCGGGTAGGTTTCAAGGAATCGCCGGCCGATGAATCCGAGCCACTCCTCGAGCGTCGCGCCGGAGAATGCGAGCGATTCGCGGTGGATGAAGTTCTTCATCGTGTCCGTGGCCACGACGAGTCTGTTATCGCCCTGGGTGTACGCCGCCATGAAGGCGGTGCCCAGGACCTGGACCTCGATGCTCGCTCCGAGGAGAGTGTTGGATCTGCCGTGGAACGACGATTCTGGAATCGGCGTTACGCCCTCCAGCGGCGTCCCGTACGTGCGGTACGTCGCGACGTCGGCCTTGCCGTAGTAGATCTCTGCCTTCACCCTCTCTCCTCGCTGTCCACCCAGAACACCCTGTAGTCAACCTGTGTCTTGCGCAGGTTGTGTCGCTCGCTGCGGCCGGCAATTTGATAACCCCAGCTGGCGACGAGCCGCTCGGTTGGACGTTCATCCAATTGCTCGTTGAAGACACCGATGATCAGTCGACCGACCTGCGACAGCAAATTCTCGACAAGCGCCCTCTTGCGATGGGCTGGCACGTAGTCGAGGTTGGTGCGAGCGAAGTCAAATCGGACGCCCGACTGCCAGGTCAGCGCATTGCCCACGAATAGCTGGCCCGCCAAGCCTGGGAGTCGATCACGAGCGCGCTCGACGAGCTTCGGCGAGATGTCGAGGCCGTACAGGGTCAGCGGATGTTGCGACCAGCGCGGCAGGCACTCGAGCATGTAGCCGTTGGCACAGCCAATGTCGAGAAACGACCCAGGCCTGTCGATTGCGTGCGCGACATGACTGCGCGAGTACTCCCAGTCGGCCGCTGTCCCAGATTTGCCCGAGCCGGCCCATGGTGTTAGCGCGTTGAGGTACGGCCCGGTGACCATCTCGGACATCGCGGCGAACCACTCGTCCTCACCGATTTCGCCGCGTGCCAGGCGGTCGTCGACTTCCGCGACTTCCTTCCAGGCACGTTCCTTGAGCGGCGCATACGGATCGCGCGCGGTCACGACTCCTCCTGAGCGAGCTTCGCCGCGCGCGACCTTGCGATCGCGATCACGTCACGCAGCGCTCGCATTTTTTCGGCCGTCCGATCCGCGTCAAGGTGATCCTCCATGACTTCGGCGATCTCCGCGCGAGTTCGGCCCTTCACGTAGACGACGAAGCGAAACCCAAAGCGGCCCTCGTACTCGTCATTCAGCTCGTCGAGCCGTTCCTGCTGGGCGGCCGTGCCAGGATCGCTGTCGTAGCCCTGCTCTCGAAAAGACGCCGCCGAAACCGTGGCGGGCGCGGCGCCGATCCGCGGATGCGAGTTGAGCAGCTCGATCTGCTCACCTTCGGGCATCGTCAGTGCCGTCCACTCGGCCTGGTAGAAGAGGTCGTCCCAGGAGTCAGCGTCCATCTCCGCCAGACGGTCGATGAAGCGCGGCGCGCCCTCGAACAAATCTTTCAGCGTCTCGCGCGCCGCGCGCACTGCGGCAGTTCCTCAGCTGCCGCGGTAGCTTGCGATCGAGTACGGCGCTATCAGCAGGGGCACGTGGTAATTCCGCGTTGGATCGGTCACACGAAAGGCCATCGCTACCCTGACGAAGAACGTGCCGTCAACGCGGAATTCGATGCGATAGTCGCCGCGCTCCAGGTTCGTCTCGAGAAGGCGGCGAATTCTGCCGTCGTTATCCGTAACGCCGCGGCCGACCTCACGGTCTCCGCCGGGGGCCACGTGGTACAGCAGAACGTGGACGCCCTCGGCCGGGACGCCGCGTTCGGTATCAAGAATGTGGGTCGAGATCGTTGGCTGGTCGACCACCGTGTGCCTCGCTACGCTGCGCGCCATGACAGACCTGTCGATCCGAGTGGGTGACCTGAACTTTACTGCCCGATGGGAACCTGACGCACCCGAGACCTGCGCCGCGATCCGCGATCTGCTGCCGCTGCGATCGCGGCTGATCCACTGCCGCTGGAGTGGCGAGGGCTGCTGGATCCCGTTCGGCGACGAGAAGCTGCAGGTCGGCTTCGAGAATCACACGTCGCATCCAGCACCCGGCGAGATCATCGTCTACAGCGGCGATCTCTCGGAGGGCGAGATCCTCATCGCTTATGGCGGCGTCGCCTTCTCATCCAAGCTCGGCCAGCTAGCCGGCAATCATTTCGCCACGATCGTTTCCGCCGGTGGCGAGTCCGATTACGACTCGATCAGAGAGGCGCTGCGCGAGATGGGCCGTCGCGTGCTGTGGGACGGCGCGCAGGACATTTCGATCGAGGAGCTGAGCTGAACCGAATCCGTCTCCTTACCGATGCCGACCGACCGCGCATGGTCGATGTGCTCATGGAATCGTGGGGCTCGACGCGCATGGCTACGCGTGGCCGGCTCGTCGACCTGCGCGGGGCGCGCGGTTTCGTAGCCGAATCCGACTCGGGCCCCGACTGGCTTGGTTACGCCAACTACGAGATCGAAGGGTCCGCCATGGAGATCGTTGCGCTCGAATCACTGGCCCAGGGGCAGGGTGTGGCGAGTGCATTGCTGGCAGCGTGCGTTTCGGTAGCTCGCGAAGCCAACCTGGAGCGCCTCTGGCTGATCTCGACGAATGACAACGTCGACGCTGTTCGCTACTACCAGCGGCGCGGCTTCGTTTTGGTCGCGGTCCATCGCGATGCTGTCACCCTCGCCCGGCGCGACCTCAAGCCGGAGATCGGTCTGATCGGCGAGCACGGAATCCCCATTCGCGACGAGATCGAGCTGGAGCTGCCACTGGCGATCTGGGACGAGTTCATCGAGCGTTATTCGTGGCCGAGCTGATCATCCGCGGCGGCACGGTCGTCTCGGCGACCGGACGTTCCACCGCTGACGTTGCAGTTTCAGGGGGCCGCATAGCCGCCGTCGCTCCGTCGCTGCCCGCGGATTCCTCTGCGCGCGATGTCGACGCGGCAGGCCTGCTGGTTTTGCCCGGTGTCATCGACGTCCACACTCACACACGCGTCGCCTCGGACGATGAGCCCGATCGGTTCTTCCAGGACTCGGTGGCCGCCGCGTTCGGCGGCACCACGACGTTCCTGGCGTTCAACAACCCCGGGACGGGAGCTGAGCACACTGGATCCCTGCCCGGCGACGTAGCCGCGTGGCGGCGCCAAACACAGTCCGACGCCGCGGTTGACCACGGCGTCAGCCTCGTACTCCAACCGCACCACCACGACCTCGAGCACGACATCCCTGCGGCGATCGGTGCCGGTGTGCCGACTTTCAAGGCGTTCATGGTTTACGACTTCGCGTTGCCCGAGCTTGCGCTCGTGCGGGCGCTTCGCGCCACGGCCGACCACCGCGGGCTGCTGGAGATCCACGGTGAGGACAAGGCGGCGCTCGAAGCGAACATCACCGGGCTCTTGGCAGGAGGCAAGACGCAGCCTCGGTTTCATGCCGAGTCACGTCCGCCGTACGTTGAGGCTCGCGGGACCAATCATGCGATCGAGCTGGCGCGCGCGGCCGGCGCCCCTGTCTATTTCGTGCACGTGTCGTGTCGAGAGGCCCTGGCCAATATCGCCCGCGCGCGCGCCGCAGGCGAGCCCGTCTTTGCCGAGACGTGTCCGCACTTCCTGGCCCTGGACGAGTCGCGCTACACCTCAGCGGACGCCGAGTGTGCCAAGTACGTGATCTCGCCGCCACTCCGATCGGTGGAAGACCGTGACGCTGTGTGGGAAGCGTTGCGTGATGGTCTCGTGGATCTCGTCGCGACCGACCATGTCCCCGATCGCGTGGCCATCGAGAAGAAGCTGACGGGACAAGCTTTTCCCGAGATCAGCAACGGGGCGCCGGGAATCGAGACTTTGCTCGCCGTCGTCTACTCGGAAGGTGTTCAGCGCGGGCGCATCACCGTCGAGCGGATGGTCGACCTGCTGTCGACCACGCCCGCGCGCCTCTTCGGCCTGAACTCGAAGGGATCCATCGAAATTGGCAAGGACGCGGATCTCGTCCTTTTCGATCCGCAGGAACGTCGGACGATCAGCCAGTCCGAGTTGCATCACACGAGTGATTACACGCCGTACGAGGGGATGGCCGCCTCTGGGATCGTGAGATCGGTGCTGGTTCGCGGTGAGTACGTGATCCGCGACGGCCACTTCGTCGGCCGTCGCGGATTCGGCCAGTTCCAGGAACGCCAACTTACCTGGCGCTAACCCAGAACTGCGTATGCCGGCAGGGTAAGGAACTCGACGAAGTCGTCTGACAGGGCCACCTGTTCAAAGAGCGCTGCAGCGTCCGCGTCGTGGGAACGCCACGGCTCGATCGCGGCGAGGACCTGGTCGCGGGTGAAATGGCCGGTCTTGACCCACTGCCACACCTGTGATCGGGAGATCTCGGCCGTCGCGGCGTCTTCCATGAGATTGTCGAGCGCCGCGGCACCCACTCCATCGAGCCACGATGCGATGTACCGGATTCCTACCGACACGTTCGTCGCCAATCCGGCCTCCGTAATTTGCCCGCCGGGTACTTCGAAGTTCGTCAAATCCGCCGCGTTCGCGACCACATCGTCGCGCTGGCGATCCTTCTGGTTCGGTCGGTCGCCCAGAACGCCGTCGAAGATCTCCATCGCGACGGGGACCAAATCTGGATGGGCTACCCACGTACCGTCGAAGCCATCGCCTGACTCGCGCTGCTTGTCCTCACGCACCTTGGCCAGCGCGTTCTGTGTCACCTCAGGTTCGCGTCGGTTGGGAATGAACGCGCTCATCCCACCGATGGCATGTGCGCCCCGCTTGTGGCATGTCTTTACCAGCAGTTGTGCATACGCGCGCATGAATGGCACGGCCATCGTCACCTGCGCGCGGTCGGGCAACAGCGAGCGCGAGGGATCAAACGAGTAGGCCTTGATGATCGAGAAGATGTAGTCCCACCGGCCGGCATTAAGGCCCGCGGCGTGCTCACGCAGCTCGTACAGGATCTCCTCCATCTCGAAAGCGGCCCAGATCGTCTCGATCAGCACGGTCGCCCGGATCGAGCCGCGCGGCACACCGACCACGTCCTGTGCCCACACGAAAATGTCGTTCCAGAGCCGAGCCTCGAGATGTGACTGCATCTTGGGCAGGTAGAAGTACGGGCCGGATCCCCTGCGCAGCAGCTCGCCGCCGTTGTGCAGCAGATACAGCGCAAAGTCGAAGAGCGAAGCGGAGATCGGCGCTCCGTCGACCTCGACGTGACGCTCGACCAGATGCCATCCGCGAGGGCGGACGAGGAGCGTCGCCAGGTCCTCGTTGAGGTGGTATTCCTTGCCCTCGGGCGATATGAAAATGAGCGTTCGGCGAACCGCATCCTGCAGCGCAGCCTGGCCTCCGACGACATTCGCCCAGGTCGGCGAGAGCGCGTCCTCGAAGTCGGCCATGAAGGCTTTCGCGCCAGAGTTGAGCGCGTTGATCATCATCTTTGCTTCGGCGGGACCGGTGATCTCGACGCGTCGATCGTCGAGGTCCGCCGGTGCGGGAGCCACCTGCCAGGAAGAATCCCGGACGTGCGCGGTCTCGGCCAGATAGCCGAGCTGCTCGCCCGCTGCCACGCGCGCCGCGCGGGCGCGGCGCGCTGCAAGGCTGGCCTGGCGCCGCGGCTCGAATTCGCGCGCGAGGCGGCCAAGGAAGTCGAGTGCGTCAGGCGTCAGCACGCGATCGATCGCGTCAACCCTCGGGCCAAGGACGACGGCTGGGCCGGTCATCGCTCGCTCATCTTGGGCAGTCGCGTCGGCTCGATCCGCTTACCGGTCGCGTGATGCTCGATCAATGCGTCCATTCGCCTCGACCTCGTCTCATCGCGCTTCGCGCTCATGACCCACCACGTCATCTGCCGACGATAGCCCCGCGGCTGCTCGTTCCAGAACTCCCAGCTCGGCGCATTCGCGCGAAATCGCCGTTCCAGGTCGTCCGAGAACTCGAGCGGAGGGTTCTCGGACGAGTAGATTCCCGTTCGATCCGCGCGTCGAGCGTCGAAGGCGGCCAGACCCGACGGCGCTACCCGACCAGCCTCGATCAACGCCTGCATCCGGCGGACATTCACGTTGCTCCAGATGCTTCCCTTGCGCCGCGGACTAAAGCGGATTGCTCTCGATATGTCGTCGATGCCCGCGCCCTGGCCGTCGATCCATCCGAAGCAGAGCGCTTCCTCGACCGCTTCGTCGTATTCCAGCCCTCCACGTTGTGCGGCTCGCCTGTGGAAGCCGATCCACTGGAAGTCTTTCCTCGCGTGGTTTGCCATGAGCCAAGCCCGAAGGTCAGTCTGTGAATCGAAGAAGAGGACGTTCTCCGGCTTCACTCGAGCTCAGTAACGGGCGGTCGTCGGCGGTTTGACCGGGCAGTCGCAATCCACCGCGGTCACGACATAGTCAAAGCCCGTCTGGGCCTGCACTTTGTCGAGCGACTGCGGACCCCACTGCAGCTGCAGGAGCGACCCGTCGGCGTCGGAGGTCCAGATGTCGGCGGCCCAATCGGCGGCAGTAACACCGGGCATGTTGGCGACGATGGCCTGCACATAGGCGTCGGCGAGCCGATAGTGCGTGGCGGCTACTCCGCCGACGCTTTCCGCGCCAACCTGGTCGAACTCGAGTCCCTGGGCTTCGGCGGCGGCCACCATGCTGTCCATGTAGTACGTCTGAAAGTCGGCGTTGACGTAGCTATCGTCCGACTTCGTCTGGGTGAACGAGCCGGTGCCCGAGTCGTACCAGACATCCGTGCCGAGTCGGACATATTTCATGGTCGGCTTTCCGGGCCGAGTCACCGTAAAGCCCTCCCCACTGGGCCGCGCGGTTGTCTCGGTCCCAGTGATTGTGTTGGAGAAGTTAGGCGAGCCCGACTCGTACGTCGTAACCGTGAACTGCCATGAACCGTGCATTTTGAGCGCATTGACCGCCGCCAAAGCCGGATTGGTGCTTTGCGCCGCCGTCGGCGGCGGCGCGGTCGGAGGCGTTGTCGGCTCAGTGCCGCCGCAAGCGGCTAACAGCAACACCGGCGCGAGAACAGGAATCAGCTTCAGCACCCGAATCGTTCCTTTCACCAGCCGCCTGCCTCCCGGAGCATGCGGTGCAGAATTCGCGCCGTGACGAGGCGCCGATAGTCGGCGGTCGATCGGACATCGTCGATCGGGTGGATCTCGTTCGTGATCGTGTTCGCGGCGTGGTCGGCAGTCGTCTCTCGCGGCGCAGCGCCCTCGAGCACGCGCTCAGTTTCCCGCGCACGGACCGGCGTGGGGGCAACCGAGCCAATCGCGACGCGCACATCGCGCCAGACGCCGCCGTCCTCGCGCCACGCGAGAGCCATCACGACCTTCGAGATTGCCTGTGCTCTGCGGGTACCGACCTTCCGGAAGCGCACTTGTCGACCCGGAGGGAGCGGGATGCGGACCTGGGTGACCAATTCCTCAGGCTTGCGCGCGGTTTGGCGGTACGCCGGCCAGAAATCGGAGGCAACGACAGTTCGCGTCCCCGTCGTCGACTGCAGGACGATTTGGGCGTCCGCTGCCAGCAGCACGGGCAGGGTGTCGCCGGCCGGGGAGGCATTCACAATGTTGCCGCCGATCGTGCCCCGGTTCTGGATCTGTGCCGCGCCGATGGTGGCTGCGCACTCGGCGAGCGCCGGCAGCGTCGCACGCACCGGATCTGACGTGCGGATCTCGGCATACGTCGCGAGCGCGCCGATCGTAAGCACTCCGTCATCGAGGGAGATGCCGCGCAACTCGTCGAGGTGCCAGATGTCGATGACCCGTTCCGGCGGCGGGCCCAACTCACCCGTGATCTGGACCATCAGGTCCGTGCCGCCGGCGATCGGACGCAGGCCGTCCCCGTCCGCGAGCAAGCCAAGCGCCTCCGTCACTGACCTGGGCGAGACAACGGGGGGCTCGTACGGTGCTGGCATCAGCTCTGGGGCAGGTTGGTGGCCGATTGTGATGCGGCCAGGATGATGGCGTCAATGATCTTCGTGTAGCCCGTGCAACGGCACAGGTTGCCGGCGATCGCCGTCCGGATCTGTTCCTCGTCCGTGCCGCCGCCGGCATCCAGGTACGCCTGTGCCGCCATCAGCATCCCGGGCGTACAGATGCCGCATTGGGCGCCGCCCGCTTCCAGGAACGACCGTTGCAGAACTCCGAGATCAGTGCCGGCCGGCGCGAGTCCTTCGACAGTCATGACGCTGGCGCCCTCAACCTGGCAGACGGGGACGAGGCACGAGTCGACGACCTTGCCGTTCACCAGTACGGAACATGCGCCGCACTCGCCCTCGCCGCAGCCTTCTTTCGTCCCGGTCAGCCCGAGGTCTTCTCGCAGAGCGTCGAGCAGCCGTCGCATGCCCGGCACTTCCAGCGAGACGTCGCCACCGTTGACGCTGAGCTGGTAGGTCATCCGTCGTATGGCCCGCGCGTCGGTTGGGGATCGGTGTGCGCTTCGGGTGCCGGATCGAGCGCGGAATCCACCACACCCGCATTGCTCGCGGACGGCGCGATGTCGGCACTTCGCGGGCTTGCCGTCGAGATGCCGGGAGGTGGCGGCGGCTTGATCCCGTGGAGCGCAGCCAGGATGCGCTCGGGCGACGCAGGAAGGTCATGCACCCAAGCCCCCGTGGCGTCGTGGATTGCTGCGACCACGGCCGCCGCCGGCACGTCCATTGGCAGCTCGCCTACGCCTTTGGCACCATGCGGTGCGCCACTGTACGGCTCTTCGACGAGGATCGACGTGATGCGTGGCGCGTCGAGCGAGGTGGGGATGAGGTACGTCGCCAACCGATCGTTCAGATAGCGGCCGTCGGCCAGCTTGATCTCCTCGATCGTGGCATAGCCCACTCCCTGGAGGGTGCCGCCCTCGACCTGGCCCTCCGCGAGTACGGGATGGATGGCATGGCCGATGTCATCCGCCGCGACCACGTCGCGCACGGAGACCTCGCCCGTGTCGAGATCGACGTCGACTTCCGCAACTGCAGCAGCCCAGCCGTATGCCGGATAGGCGTCGCCGCGGTACGTCTCGTCATCGAACTGGACGCCCGGGTACGGCTCGAATTGCTGGTCGATGCGCAAACCGCCGTGCTCGCGCGCGTAATCGCGGTAGGACTCCGGGAATGGCTTGCCAGTTGATTTGATGACTGTCGAACGCAGCTTCGCGGCGGCTTGCATGACCAACCCACCAACGACCATTGCCGTGCGCGACGCCACTGTGGGTCCAGAATCGGGAACGATCGACGTGTCCTGCGGGGCCATGATCACCAGCTCGTATGGAACGCCCAGCTGCTCTGCCACGAGTTGTGGAAAGATCGTCTTGGTGCCCTGGCCCATCTCAGTGGAACCGGTCAGCACGCGGATCTCCGCCGCGCTCGTCAGTTCGACACTGGCGATGCTGGCCAGGTGGACCTCCCCACTGCCCGTGAAGCCGGCCCCATGCCACGCGAGCGCAAGACCGATTCCGCGCCCGGTTCGTTCCTTCGGTGACGCAAGAGGGACTGACTTGCTCTTGGTGCGAGTCGAGCGTTGTTGTGCCGTCAGTGTGCGAACGCGTTCGAACTCGGACGCCTCTGCGGCGCGCTCGAGAACCTCCTCACCTGCCACGCTCTCCTTGAGCACCTGGCCGCTCGGAGTCTCATCGCCGATGCGATACACCCAGCGCCGACGAAGCTCCAGGGGCGACATGTCGAGCGCTTCGGCGATGCGGTTGACCTGCATCTCGGCACCGAACTCGGTTTGAGGGGCACCAAATCCGCGAAACGCGCCGTTCGGTGGAGTGTTCGTGGCCATGGCCCGGCCGCGAATACGCACGTGCGGGCAGCTGTAGGGACCGCCGGCATGCAGCGTGCCGCGCGATAACACCACGGGCGTCAGCGTGCAGTAGGCGCCGCCGTCAAAGATGACTTCAATGTCCTGGGCAACGAGTCTGCCATCGCGCGTCACCCCGGTTTTGTGACGAACGATTGCCGGGTGGCGCTTGGTTGTCGCGGCGATGTCCTCGTGGCGGTCGTAGATCATCCGAACCGGCTTGGCGAGCCGCTGCGCCAACAATGCGGCGTGCAGCGCGATCATCGACGGGTATTCCTCTTTGCCTCCAAAGCCGCCGCCCGTCTCCGCCTGGATGACCACGGCCTGCTGATCGGACAGCTTCAGGGCCTGCTTCATCGCCTTGTGGATGTAATAGGGGCATTGGAGCGATCCATGGATGGTGATTCCGCCGTCTGGCCGTGGCACGGCGATCATTGCCTGGTTCTCGATGTACAGCTGCTCCTGGTGACCCACGCGGTACTCACCTTCGAGTACCAGCTCGGCCTCCTGGAAACCAACGTCGACGTCACCCTTGTCGAGCGCGAAATGGGAGAACTCCTGCGTCGACTCGAGCGGGTCGAAGACAGCCGGGAGCGGTGAAGTTCGAAGCTTGATGCGCTCCCTGGCACGGCGCAGCGTGTCGCGGTCCGGCGCGGCCAGCAATGCGACCGGCTCCGCATGGTGGCGGATCTCGTCCGAGACGAGCACTGGCTGGTCATCTGCGATCAGCGACACCAGGTTGTCACCCGGAATGTCCTTGGCCGTGAGCACGATGACCTTCGACCAGTCGAACTCCGGATCGAGATCGATGCCCAGAAGCTTGGCGTGCGCTTCTGTCGAGCGGATCGTGTGGCCGTACCAGGCACCCGGAAAGACCATGTCGTCCGTGTACAAGGCCGTGCCAGTCAGCTTGGCCGGGCCTTCTCGCCGGGTGGGGAAGGCGCGCGCCCGGCCGACGCCGACTTCACCACCTTCGGGCGCGCGCAGCGGGGTCGCGACGTCAGGCTGGGCAATGGATGGCCGCGAGCGCGTTGGCCGCGTCGTGATGGTCATTTCCGCGATGGTAACTGCCGAACCGACCTGTTTCGGCCTTCAGCGAGTGCTAAGTTGCGCCCGGTGCCGCGCACGCATGACCGCGGTCGAGGGAGGTAGCGGATGACGGGCTTTACGTTGTTAGTTCTGCTGCTGCATATCGGCGGAGCGATCATCGCCTTCGGGCCATCGTTCGCGTTCCCGATCATTGGCTCGATGGGTGCGGCAGAGCCAGCACACGGGAACTTTGCTCTGCGGGCAGTCGCACGCATCACCAAAGGCATCGTCATCCCGCTGGCCATCTTTCAGGGCATTACCGGAATTGCCCTGATCTGGCTCGTGCCGATCGATCTGACCAAGGCGATCTGGCTCGACGTTGCCATCATTCTCTACGTGATCGCGCTGGGTATCTCGCTCTTCTGGCAGAGGCCCGCGGTCGACGCGATGATCGAAGCGACCAGTACTCCACCGCCTCCTCCAGCGCCCGGTGCGACTCCCCCAGCCGGACCGCCACCGCACATTGCGGCGCTGGGCAGGCGCATTCAGATCGGCGGCATTTCACTCAGCGTGCTGATCGTCCTGATCATCATCCTGATGGTGCTCGGATCCAACGGCTTCTTCTAGAAGTGCTGGGCGCGCCGGACTGCCCGTCCCGGCAGCGCACCCGTATGCTCGCCGCGGTCCACTACGAGCGTGCCGTTGACGATCACGTACTCGATTCCGGTGGGATAGCGGCGCGGCTCGTCGTACGTCGCGTTTGACGCCACGGCCTGTGGATCGAAGATGACCACGTCCGCGAAGTAACCGTCAGCTAGACGGCCGCGGTCTGAAAGACCCAGTCGAGTCGCGGGAGCTGACGTCATTTTGCGCACTGCCTCCTCCAGACCCAGCAGGTGTCGCTCGCGCACGAACTCGCCGAGAACGCGCGGGTATGACCCGTACGTTCGCGGAGAGGGTTTGGCGCCGACGAAGGTGGAATCAGTCCCGAACATACCCACCGGATGGACGACGAAGTGATGCATCGTTTCGTGCCATGGTCCGCTCGTGACCTGGTTGACGCGCAGATCCTCTGAGAGCAGCAGGTCGCACATCGCATCTATCGCGTCCACGCCACGCTCGTTCATCACGTCGGCGAGCGTCCGCGACTCCCAGTGGAGGTTTTCCGGCCGACTGAACGCGCCAAGCCGAACATCTGCCCAACCCTCCGGCGAGGTGTAGGCGGCGCCGCGCGCGCGCAATTCGGTGCGCAGTCGCTGGCGCGCGGCGCGATCGGCGAGGCGCTCCTTGAGCGGCCCAGGCCCACCCTCCTGGATCCACAGCGGCATCTGGATGAGCAGCCGGGTTGAGGCCCATTCGTAGGGATACGTGTCGAAAGTCACGTCCAGCCCTTCGTCACGGGCGTCATCCACGAGCGCCAGCAACGGCTGAGGGCCCCCCGGGTGCGTCTGGCGGTGATAGAAGTGGGTTATGTGAACCGGCCCGCCGCCGCGCCGGCCGATCTCGATCGCTTCGCGGAACGGATCGAGATAGCGGTCGCCGAGCGGGTAGCGAACATGAGTGTGGTAGAAGCCCCCACGATGTGCCGCCTCGCCGGTCAGCGCAGCCAGCTCGTCGGTCGTGGCAAACGCGCCGGGCGGGTAGTCGAGACCGCTCGAAACGCCAAGGGCCCCGGCGCTCATGGCGTCGGCCAGGACTGCGCGCATGTCGGCCAGCGCTGAGGAATCGGCAGGCACGTTGTTCCAGCCGAGGCGCGAGATACGAAGCGCACTGTTGCCGACCATCAGCCCGATGTTTACCGAGACGTGGCCGTCCATCCGCGCGAGGTACCCAGCGACCGACGTCCAGTCGGCTGTCCCTGCGCGAGGCGAACCGTCGAGGCCGGCGTTCATCTCGATCAGCGCGTCGAGATCCGCGGACGAGGGCATGGGCGCATACGAAAGGCCGTCGACACCGACGATCTCAGTCGTCACGCCCTGGCGGACCTTGGGCTCGTGCCGTGGCTCGGCCAGGATGATCAGACCCGAGTGCGAGTGAAGGTCGATGAAGCCGGGCGCAACGACCAGGCCCGTGGCGTCGATCTCGCGGACCGGCTGGACCCGATCGTCGGCCATCACCAGTCGCAGGCGGTCGCCGCTGATGAGCACATCTCCGAGGCGGCCTGGCGCACCTGTGCCGTCAACGATGGTGCCGCCGCGTATCAGGAGGTCGACCAGGGCCATCGCTAAAATCTAGTCACTCCCCGGCCGCTTGCGCCACCGCTGTCCGCCTGAACGTTTCGCATCGAGGTAGATCCGTGTCCTTGAATCGTCGCGTCCCCGTCTTAGCGGTCGTTGCTCTCGCAGCGTCCGGCGCTCTCGCAGCGTGTGGATCGTCGCCCCTTTCGACGCCTGCGCCCACGAGCACGACGGCACCCGTGCAGGTCACGGCCGTGCCCAGCACGACATCAGTGGGCACACCGACTCCAACCTCCACCGCGGCGGTAGCAGCCACGCCATCATCCTCGACTGCCTCCAGCCAAGGGCCGGCAACGACGCCGATCCCCGGTAGTACGCTCGATCCGTCGCTGAGCGACGCCGGAGTCGTCGGCCGCCTCGTCATCCC
>DATBFJ010000043.1:0-41889 GCA_036558545.1 Candidatus Limnocylindrales bacterium | reverse complement strand
CACGACCGTGGCGCATACATTCGAAGCACTCGTGGACCACACTGTCAATAACGCACTGCTCAAAGTCACCAACGTCAGCGACGTCACGATCGCTGGGCTCACTGGAACCCAGATGGACATTCGAATGAAGTCGGGCGATGGTGATGGCTGTCCGGAAGGAGTCTGGGTCGATATCTACGTCGGGCAACGACCGAGCAGCCTGGTCCATAGCGCGCTGCCGGCTATGAGGATGCGCATTGCGCTGCTGCGCAATGGCGCTGAGACGCTTGCCGTGGAAATCACCGACGTCGACAAGGGCGGCAGCGACGCCAAGGATTGGTTCAGCACGGCGGGCACTGTCGTGCAAACGTTTCAGTTCGCTCACTAGGCTCGCGACTCAACCGGCGAGCTGTTCTCGGAAGTGCCAGCTCGGCAATGACGTTCCGCGTGGTTGGAACTATCTCGACGCGGAGGTTACGAAGGCTCTCAGGCGTCCCGAAACGGAGCGCCGGGCTTAGCGCGTGCGCGGGAAGCCCAGATCCACCTTGGAAGTGCCCGGATCCGGCCAGCGCGACGTGACCACCTTCGAGCGTGTGTAGAACTGGATGCCCTCGGGCCCGTACATGTTGAGGTCGCCGAAGAGCGAATCCTTCCAGCCCCCGAAGCTGTAGTAGGCAACGGGCACCGGAATCGGGACATTGATGCCGACCATGCCCGCCTGGACCTCGAACTGGAATTGGCGCGCAGCACCGCCATCACGGGTGAAGATGGCCGTGCCGTTGCCGTACGGATTCTCGTTCACTAGCTTCACCGCGTCGTCGTAGCTGGCGACGCGCATGACCTCGAGCACCGGTCCAAAGATCTCGTTGCGGTACGACTCGTGGTCAGGCTCAACGTTGTCGATCAGCGAGACGCCCAGGAAGAAGCCGTCCTCGCCGTAAATCGATGCCTTTCGCCCATCCTCGACGACCGTCGCACCGGCATCGGCCGCCTTGTCGAGATACGAGGCCACCTTGTCTCGATGCTCGCGGGTGACCAGCGGACCCATCTCTGACGATGAGTCGGCACCTGGACCGACCTTGATCTTTGGCAGGCGTTCCTTGATCGCGGCGACGAGTGGATCTCCGACATCACCCACGGCCACGACGACGGAGATGGCCATGCAGCGTTCGCCGGACGAGCCGTAAGCGGCGCTCACCGCAGCGTCAGCCGCCATGTCGATGTCAGCGTCGGGCAGCACGATCATATGGTTCTTGGCGCCGCCCAGCGCCTGGACGCGCTTTCCGTTCCTGGTACCGGTCTCGTAGATGTACTTGGCGATCGGCGTCGAGCCGACGAACGAGACGGCCTTGATCTGGGGGTTCTCGAGGATCCGATCGACCGCCACCTTGTCGCCATGGACAACGTTGAACACGCCTTCCGGGACGCCTGCCTCGGCAAGCAGCTCCGCGATGAGTATCGAAGCGGAAGGATCCTTTTCCGACGGCTTGAGGATGAAAGTGTTGCCGCACGCAATGGCGTTGGCAAACATCCACATTGGCACCATCGCAGGGAAGTTGAACGGGGTAATGCCCGAAACGACACCGAGCGGTTGGCGGATTTGATAGACGTCTATTCCGCCACTGACTTGCTCGCTGTAGCCACCTTTCAGGAGATGGGGGATGCCCGTCGCGAACTCGAGGTTCTCGAGACCGCGCGCGACCTCGCCCAGTGCGTCGGATGGGACCTTGCCGTGCTCGGCCGTCAAAAGGGCCGCGATCTCCTTGCGGTGCTGATCGACGAGGTTGCGGACGCGGAACATGATCTCCGTACGCTTCGAGATCGACGTCGCGCGCCACGCCGGAAAGGCCCCGGCCGCGGCCGCCACGGCGGCGTCCACTTCCTCGACTGAGGCAAAGTCGACCGTCTTTTCCTGGCGACCAGTGGCCGGGTTGTAAACCGGGCCGTGACGGCCGGATGTGCCCTCGACGATCCGGCCGTTGATCCAGTGCGAGATCCGGCCCATCTCGGTCTCTGAATTGGACATCTCAATTGGGCGCTCGGCGATCTCGGTCATTGCTGAATGTTACCCGGGCTCAGTAACCCAATCCAAAGCCAAGCGGGTAAAGCGTGCTGTTCGAGCTGCTGCCGTTGGGGATTGCCACGGGCAAGTGTCCGGCAGGCGCGATGTCGCCAAAGATGACCCGAACAAGTGCATCGAGCGATGCCGTCGAGTCCGAATAGAGGCAGATGTTTACCGCGGCACGGTAGTAACCCTGGTCGTACGGCCGACCGATCGAGACCGTGATGAGGCGTTTGCCGGAGCGTGCGAGGGCTCGCACAAGGGTCTGCTGGCCAGCGTCCGTATCGGCATTGAGTGTCAGATCGATGAGTGTGCCGTAATGGACCGCGTGCGCGAGTGCGTTGTCGATCGCCGCCGACGTTGGTGACGTGCCGGTGACGGTGCCGCCAACGATCCAGCCTCGCGCCGCGATTGCATCAAGGACGACCGACACGCTCGCCGAGGTGGGGCCGACAACGAGATAGGACCCGTCAGACGCTCCATTCAGTGGCAGGACAGCGCCGTCATTGGCGACGAGTGTCACCGACGCCTCAGCGTCGCGCTGCTCGAGGGATTTGTGTGCCTTGGTACCCAACGCGGTTGCCGCTGCGGTCACCGACGTGGGCGGCGCGGCAAACAAGCCGAGATTCATCTTCAGCGTGAGGATTCGGCGGACGGACTCATCGAGCCGCGACATCGGGATCTCCCCGCTCGATACGGCCGCCTTGACGGCATTCCAGGCAACGGGCAGTGACGGTGGCATGAGCAACATGTCGTCGCCCGCTTCGATGGCCATGACCGGTATTCGACTGTCGCCGTACGTATTGGTCAGCGCCCCCATCTGGAGCGAGTCGGTGATGACCACGCCGTCGAAGCCCATCTGCCCGCGCAAGACGGTGGTTACGATCGTCGGCGAGAGGCTGGCAGGGGTGCGCGTCGGATCGAGTGCGGGGAAAGCGAGATGGCCGACCATGACCATGTCGACGCCGGCTGCGATTGCCGCACTGAATGGAGGTTTGTCGGTGCTCACCCACTGTGCTGCGGTGTGGTTGATTATCGGCAGCTGGGTATGGCTGTCGACGTTTGTGTCGCCGTGCCCGGGGAAGTGCTTGACCGTGGCACCAAGGCCGGCGTCATCCTGAAAGCCGTGGACCATGGCCGCGGTCATGGACGCGACGGAGGTCGGATCGGCGCCAAAAGAGCGCAGCCCGATGATCGGGTTGGCTGGGTTTACGTTGACGTCGCCAACTGGCGCCAGGATCTGGTTGATGCCCACGGCGCGCACCTCCTGGCCAAGCGCCATGCCGGTTGAACGAGCCAGGGTCGGGTCGTCGCTTGCCCCAAGGGCCATGTTGCCGGGAAACGGAGTCGCAGGCGAAGGCAGCCTGACGATCGAGCCGCCCTCCTGGTCGGTGCTGACAAAAAGCGGCACGGAAGGCGACTGCGTGGCACCCATCGCCTGAATCGAGTTCGACAGCTTAGCGAGCTGTGCAGGCGAAACGACATTCCCCAGGTTGTCGAAATAGATGACGCCGCCCAGGTGATATCTGGCGATCGCATCGGCGATGTCGTTGCTTCCCAGGAGTGGCCGGTTGCTGGAGGCCTGAGCCGGGTTCGTTTCGCCAGCCGCGTCACCGTAGAACGAGACCACGAACAGCTGGCCGATCTTCTCGTCGGTCGTCATCTGACCGAGGATGCTGTCCACGGTCAGGCCAGCAACAGTTGGCGTTGGAGAAGGTCTTGCGGTCCCACTCGCAAGCGGCGATGGCGCCCTGGACGGCGCTTGAGATGTCGCGGGGCCGTGGGTCGGGCCGGGCGTTGGAACCACGGGCGAGGTCGTCGAGGCACATGCCGCCACGACTGCGAGGGTCAGCAAAATGGCGACCGCGCGATGGATGATGTGCTCCAGTTTGTGCTTAGCGGTGTCGCGCGTTTCGGTCGGCAAGCAAGGCGATCGGCCGGATCTCCGGCCGCTGAGGCATTCGCCAGTAGCCGACCGCGGACGATCCAAGGGCCACGATCCCACCGATGCCCAGCGCGGCGCTCACTCCTGCCGCGGCGGCGACAGCTCCGGAGAACAGGCCGCCGATCGGAGTGGTGCCCGCGAACAGCGTCGTGTACACGCTCATGACGCGGCCGCGAAGAACGTCCGGCACGTTGAGCTGGATGATCGTGTTACAAGTTGCGGCCATCGAGATCGTGCCCCAGCCGATGACGAACATGAGCACGAGATCCGGTCCGAACGAGCTCGAAAGCGACAGCAGGACCAGGCCGATGCCGGCGACGAACGTGCCGGTGATCAGTCTCAACATCGTCGGCCGGGAACCGAACGCGATGAGCAGCGCGCCCGCAAGCGAGCCTGCGCCGCTCGCGGCCATCAGGAAGCCGTACGTGTCGGCATCGCCGTGGAGCACGTTCGCGGCGAGCAGCGGCCCGAGGACGTTGAAGTTCATCGAGAATGTCGAGACGACGGTCAGGATGGAGATTGCGAGCAGGATCTGCTCGTTGTTGCGCACATAGCGCAAGCCCTCGACGAGACGGTCGATGATGCCTCGCGCGGTTCGCACGACCTCCATGTGCGGGACTGAGTGGAATTCTTCCGGCCGCATGCGCCAGAGGCTGTAGATCACGGCTATGTAGCTCAACGCATTGAGGTAATAGAGCGGCGCGATCCCGAACGCGGCGATTGTCAGGCCACCTATCGCCGGACCCACGATGCGCGACATGTTGAACACGGCCGAGTTCAGGGCCACTGCCTTGGCGACGTCCTCCCGGCCGACCATCTCGACCACGAACGACTGTCGTATCGGCATGTCGAATGAGCTGTTGACGCCAAGCAGCAGGGCGATGACGTAGATCATCCAGACCTGCACCACGCCGGTGGCAACGAGAGTGCCGGTCGTCAGCGCGAGAAGGCCGGCGACGACCTGCGTCACGTACAGAGCCTTCCGCTTCGAGACGGAGTCGGCGACGATGCCGCCGAACAGCCCGAGGACGAGAACCGGGCCGAACGCGCACGCCGCGACGATGCCCAACGCCACGGGATCGTGCGTCAGCTGTAGAACAAGCCACGCCTCGCCGACGCTCTGCATCCACGTGCCGATGAGCGAGATGAGCATGCCGGTCCAGAAGAGGCGGAAGTTGCGGTGGCGGAACGGCGACAGGCCGGTTGGCAGGTTCATTTCTTGAGCGACCTGGCTGCGGCCTCGATCAGCTCGGCCGACTTGTCGATGCCCAGACGACCCACGTCGACCGCGAGGTCATAGCTCCGAGCATCCAACCAGTCCACGCCATACAGACGCCTGACGTACTCGCCGCGCGCCGCGTCAACGGACTGGCATAGCTCGCGCAGCGACTTCTCCTCCGGCCGCGCGTCCGGTGGGATCTCCTCCACGCGGGCCATCAGGTATCTGACGCGCGCCTCGATTGATGCGTGCAGCTGAACGTTGAGCACATCGGGCCGCTTGCCCAGGATCCACGCGGCGCCACGGCCGATGATCACGGCATTGCCGCGCTCGGCTGCCTCCTCGATCACGGCGCGCGTTACGGCCGCGAGGCGCTCTTGCATGGTCCCGGACGGAACCTGCTCGAGGTACGGCAGGTCGACGAGGATCGGTTCGGGAGAGCTGGAGGCCAGGGCACTGGTGACGCGTTGCCAGAACGACGGCATCCGCTCGTCATACGACTCGATTTCAGACTCGGGTATGCCGGAGCGAACGGCAACCTGGGCGATGATCGCCTTGTCCAGGAGCTCGGCGTCCAGGCGATCTGCCAGCAGGTTGCCTACGGCGATGCCGGCGGCTCCGAACTGGCGCGAGATGGTTATGACGGGCATGTACCCGTCCCCAGTAAGTGGATCGTCTGTTGTTCGACCTTTTGCGTTACGAGGCAGGTTGCGCGTTGAGCCTGGTCATCGCATCGACGAGCTCGCGTACCGCGCCTGCCGATCTATCGAAGGCAGCCTGCTCTTCGGCTTCGAGCTCGATCTCGATAATGTCGGTGATGCCGCCGCGGCCGAGCTTGACGGGCACGCCGACGAATAGTCCTTTCACGCCGTACTGGCCGCTGAGGTACGCGGCGCAGGGCATGATCTCGTTGCGATCGTTGAGTATGGAATCGACCATTTGGGTCGTGCTGGCCGCCGGTGCGTAGTACGCAGAGCCGGTCTTGAGCAGTGCGACGACTTCGGCACCGCCATTGCGCGTGCGATCCACGAGTGCCTCGATCCGTTCGGCACTCAACAACTTCGTGATCGGCACGCCGCCCACGGTTGAATAACGCGGCAACGGGACCATCGTGTCGCCGTGACCGCCCAGGACGAATGCGCTGGTGCTGTTGACGCTGACGCCCAGCTCCTGGGCGATGAAGGTGCGAAAGCGGGCGCTATCAAGGACGCCGGCCTGTCCCACGACGCGCTCCGGTGGAAATCCACTCGCCTCGAGTGCCACGTGGCACATGGCGTCGAGCGGGTTCGTAACGAGCACGAGGACCGCGTCTGGCGAATGTGCAGCGCTCTGCTCCACCACGCTGCGGACGATGCCCGCGTTCTTGGCCAGCAGGTCATCGCGACTCATGCCCGGCTGTCGGGCGAGGCCGGACGTGATCACGATGACGTCCGAACCGGCAGTGTCGGCATAGTCGTTCGTGCCGGTGACCTTCATGTCGTGGCCGACGACCGGGGCGGCCTCGGCCAGATCGAGCGCTTTGCCTTGCGGCAGACCCTCGACGATGTCGATGAGCACGACATCGGCCAATCCGCCCTCAGCGACGCGCTGGGCTACAGAGGCGCCAACGTTGCCGGCGCCGATGACTGTTACCTGGGGACGTGCCATCGCGGCGTGCTCTCCTGTGAAGATTGGTGGCTCTCAGGCCTTGCTCCGATTGTATCGGGGACCAGCCGGCTGACGGTCCGACTATGCTCCCGCTCATGGCCTCGACCGGAAACGCGCGGACTGCGGCAACACAGGAGTACCTCGCCGCATTGCGTAACCTCGTTGCGAGCAACCAGAAGGCGACCGTCGCCACCCTTGCCCGCCGCCTGAACGTCAGCCCGCAGGCCGTCTCGGAGATGGTCAGCCGGCTCAAGACCGAGGGGCTCGTGGACGTCGGCGACAACCGCGAGCTCAACCTAACGACGAGCGGACGAGCCGTGGCGGACGCCATCTTCAGACGACACGCACTGGTCGAGTGGCTGCTGACTGGCGTCGTTGGCATGGGCTGGGCCGAATCGGATCGCGAAGCTCATCACCTCCAGGGCGCCATCTCGGAAAATGTCGAACTGCGTCTTGCCGAGCTGCTCGGCAATCCAGAGACGTGCCCACATGGCAATCCCATCGATGTTGCCGCGGCCAATCGACGGCCGGCGGGCGTGCCGCTCAGCTCGCTGGCGTCAGGGGACCGGGCCACGATTTATCGCATCACCGAGGAAGCCGAGGAGGACGCCGGGCTGCTCTCCTACCTCGAGGCGCGTGGTCTGCGCCCAGGGGCAGAGATAACCGTTCTCGCGAGCAGCGCCTCGCTCGATGCAATCACGGTCGAAGGACCGCGCGGGTCGGCCACGTTCGGGCTACATCCAGCACGTTTGATACTGGTGCTGCCCGGTCGTGCCGACCCAGCGCTGTTCCATCGATTACCAACGCGGACGGTAGATAGCCCGCCGCCCTAGTTTCTACAGTCGCGACTCGTCAGCGGAGGTGCGCCTGGAGCATCCAACCCTGCTTGTCGAGGCCGCGAAGAACTTCGACCAATAGGTCCTGCGAGGCCAGGTCGGAGTCGCCAAGTGCGCCGGCGCGCAACCGGACGTTGGCGGCCACGCTCTGAACGCGCTCGCTGAATTGCACCAGCACCGCCTTGTCGGCCAACGGCCCACCTGGCAGGGGTGGCAGGTGGGTCGTGGCGGCGACCGTGGCGCACTGACCGTCTGGGCTGGCACCGAGCGCAGTCAGGCGTTCAGCGACCATGTCGTACCAGTCGCGGTACTCCTCGACGAGCTCGTCCAGGAATTCGTGCACCGGTTTGAAATCGGCTCCCACGACGTTCCAGTGCGCGTGCTTGCCCATCAGGCTCAGATCGATCAGCTCGATCAGGGTCGACTGCAGAAGAGCGGCGTCGTCGACGGCTGCATCTGGCTGGTGACTTGCGACCACGTGTGGAATCGCGAATTCGCTCGATTCGATCATCGCTAAACCTCCTATCGCTGCTGCGCTTACCTAGATCAAGAGAGGACGACGTTGAGGACGGTGCCAAGTGCGATGCCGATGCCGAGCAGGGCGCCGGCGATGGCCAGGGCCGAGCGCCAGCCGAACTCATCCACGAGGCTTGCCATCGAAGCGATGCACGGCACGGATATGGCGGTCACGACGGCATAGACGAAGAGCTGTTCGGGGCTCATGAATTGGTTCAGGTTGGCGGCCGCGGGACCGATCTCTGCCACAGAGAGCACGACGAGCAGCTGCAGCGCCAGCTCTTTGCGCAGAAAGGCCAGCACTAGCGCCACACCGACGACCGGTGGCAGTCCCAGCATCCCGACCGTGACCGGGCTCAGCACCTGCTCGATGGGATCATTGGCGCCGGACGAGTAGACAAGGCCCAGGACGAACGAGCCCACGATCATGATCGGGGCCGCCGTTCGAACGAACGACTTGAAGCGGAACCAGGCCTTGGCCGCCACCTGACGAGGCACAGGCAGACGGAGCGGCGGGATATCGAGCACCACTGGCGATTGACGGCCGGGCAGGAGCGCGTTGGAGGCAACACCGCTGACGATCGTGGTCAAAAGGATCACGCCAAAGGCGGCCAGCGCCACGAATGGGCCCACGAAGGGCGCGAGCGCCGCGACCACGACCGCCGAGCGTGCCGAGCACGGCGTCATCACGATCAACAGTGATGCGAGCAGGCGCTCGCGCCGCGTATCGAGCACACGCGTGGAATAGATCGCCGGCACGTTGCAGCCGGCCGCGGTGAAGATCGGGATCATTGCCCGTCCGGGCAGGCCAACGGCGTTGAACAGACGATCCGTCAGTACGGCTGTCGATGCCAGGTAGCCCGAGTCCTCAAGTGCGGCGATGATTACGAGAAAGATCAGCACGAACGGCAGGCCAACTGTCAGCATCGCCAGCAGGCCGCTGTCCAATGCCCATTTGATCGCCTCCTGCAGCGCCGGTATGGGCACCGAGCGATCAACCGCGCCAGTCACAATTGGGGAAACGAAGTTGCTCCAGGCCATGCCGAGCAGGTTCGCGAGCCACGTTCCAACAAACATCGTGATCAGCAGTACGCCCGCTGTCAGCACGGCAAGCAGGGGCAACCCGATTCGGGGCGAGGTCGCCATTCGGGCGAGCCGGTCATTTACCGGGCGCGGAACGTCGTGTCGCGCCTCTACCTGCGCCGTCCAGTGGGCCGCGATCTGCCATCGTTCCGCATCGAGACGCTGCTCGAGCGCGATCGTGGCGGCCGCGACAGGAGTCAGCGACCTGGCACCAAGAGCATTCATCAGCGCCGGCTCGGGCTGTGCCGCGGAGCCTTTCGAGAGGTCCCGGGCCAGGGCATTGACAGCAGCGACGGTCGACATCATGTAAGGCGGGAATGGGGTCGTCCGCAGGGCCCGCGCGTGGAATGCCGCTGCGCGATAAATGGCCGCGGCAACGGCTTCGCGTGTTCCCACGCTCCGACGGCCGATGGTGCGAAACACGGGCGCGACGAGCAACTGTGACAGGCGCCCCGTGTCCAGTGATATTCCACGGCCAGCGGCCTCGTCGGACAGATTGGCTGCGACGACAATGGGCAGGCCCAGATCGCGGCACGCGAGTACGAGCGGCAGATGGCGTCCCAGGTCCCCGGCGTCAACGATCACCAACAACGCGTCGGGCTGTGCCGCGAGGAGCATCTGCCAGAACGGCGCGGTGCCGTCGCTCGCGTCGCCAAGACTCAGTGCGCCCGGCAGGTCGACGAGCACCGCGCTCATTCCGGCGAGATGGATCTCGCGGCGTGCCGCGACGATCGTCGTGCCCGGGACATTGGCCGTTTCGGCATAACGGCCGCTGACGCTGGCGAAGAACGTCGACTTGCCCACATTCGGCCGACCGACGAGGGCGACAACAGGTACGTGGCCGGCAGCAACGGCGGCCGTGTCGCGGATGACGACGTCGTCGACGGCAATAGGCGCGCCCGCTGCAATGACGCTCACTGTTGCTGTCCTCGGATCAGCTCCACTGCGACCTGCCGGGCGACGGCCCGCGGCACAGATACGCGCTGATTGCCGACGCACACGATGCGCGGGCCGCGCAGCGGCGCGTCCTGATCGCACACCAGTTCGACACCCGGCACCAAACCATGGCGCGCAAGGCGAACGCTTTCGTCCGGAGAGACCGACAGCACAACCACGTGTGCTCCGAGCGGCACCCCGTCCAAGTCCGTCATGCGGCTACGTTCAGCCACGGAAGGCGCCATGAGTAGTGACAAATGGCAGGCTCGCGACACAACCGGCGGCCCCTTTGCAGGTAATCCTGCTCAGGCTCTCAGGTCGCCTTACGGGAAATCGTCAGGCGCGCTTGACGATTCTGGCGCGGCCTACTAGGCTCTGTTCCGAGTCAACCAGTCGGATCAGGAACGAGGCTGCTGCGGGTGCTCCCAACTTTCGTAATCGGCTTGCGCGAAGGGCTCGAGGCTGCGCTGATCGTCGGCATCGTCGCGGCATTTCTCGCGCAGCGTGGTCGTACGGACGCGCTTCGTCTCGTATGGCTGGGCATTGCGCTCGCAATCGGTGCGTGCATCGTCTTCGCCGTCGCGCTGCAGGTTTTCTCATCGAACCTCCCACAGCAACAGCAGGAAGCGTTCGAGACGGTGATCTCCATCGTCGCCGTGGTGATGGTCACGTACATGATCGTGTGGATGCGCCGCCACTCGCGCGGCCTCAAACACGATCTCGAGGAGGCTGCCAGCACGGCGCTTGCCACTGGCACCGCCTGGGCGCTCGTCCTAATGGCAGTCCTGGCCGTCCTCCGCGAAGGTTTCGAGACATCTGTGTTCCTGCTCGCTGCGTTCAACGCCAGCGGTTCGCCTCTCGCTGCCGGATTTGGGGCGCTTATTGGCATCGTCGTCGCGGCCTTCATCGGCTGGGGCATGTTCCACGGCGGCCGGCGCATCAACCTGGCACGCTTCTTCCGAGTAACGGGCGTGGTTCTCGTGTTCGTCGCTGCCGGCCTCGTCGCCACGGCAATCCACACGGCCCACGAAGCCGGCTGGATCAGCTTCGGTCAAACGCAGGTCGCCGACTTCAGCTGGTTCATGCCCAACGGTTCGATCGTCTCGGCGCTTCTGACTGGCGTGCTGGGAATTCAGCCGACGCCGGTGGCAATCGAGTTCGTCGGCTGGCTGCTCTATCTGGTCCCAATGCTGCTGATCGTCCTGTGGCCGGCCGCGCAACGGCCGAGCCAGGATGCGCAAAAAGTCACAACCGCAACAGCCGGTTCCACAACCGACCACTGAGGAGGTCCCCGTTTGAACGCTCGTCGAGCTCTGTTTGCTGCTGCCCTCGTCGTCATCGCAGGTTCGGCCTGCTCTGGCAGTCCCGCAGCCACGACGCCGACATCATCGGTCGCCGCTCCGTCCCAGTCTGCCTCGACCGTGACCGTCATCTTGACTCCGGACAAGTGCACTGCCACTCCGCCCG
Organism: Candidatus Limnocylindrales bacterium; assembly: GCA_036558545.1. Taxonomy (GTDB): domain Bacteria; phylum Chloroflexota; class Limnocylindria; order Limnocylindrales; family CSP1-4; genus JALYGJ01. Next base: position 30,199 of record DATBFJ010000043.1, on the reverse strand, counting down.
GCGTGGCCGCAGGAACGGTGACGTTCAATGTGACCAACCAGGGCGCCGATGCGGTTTCCGAGCTCGAGCTCAAGCGCGGCGAGACAACGATCGCCGAGAAGGAAAACCTGACACCCGGTTTGAGCGGCTCGTTCACTGCCCTGGTCGAACCGGGCACGTACGTCCTCGAATGCCCCGGGGCCACGACCGACGAAACGGAGTTCCGCGTCACTGAGTAGCTCTACATTGGCGGGGTGACGCTCGAATATCCGGAGCCGCCACTGTCTGACGGCAAGGTCGCATTGCGGCCATGGAGCGAGGACGATCTGCCGCTTGTCGAAAAGGTCAGCGCGGACGACTACATCGCCTTGATCGAACGGATACCTGCGCCCTACTCGGCGGAGGGCGGAGTGTCGTGGATCGCGCGCCAGCAGGAACAGGTTGTGCAGGATCGAGGATGGAGCTTCGCGGTCGTCGACGCAAGCGACAACCGGCCTGTCGGCGGTACCGGTATCACCTTTCGACACCCTCCGGGCGCGGCCGAACCGGGCATCTGGGTGGTCGCCGACCGACGCAGGTGCGGAATTGCGACTCGAGCAACGAAGCTGCTGTGCAGCTGGGCACTTACCAGCGCTACTGGGATCGAACGGATCCAGGCGACGGTCGAGCCGTGGAACGTCGCCTCGCAACGAACGCTCGAAAAGGTCGGCTTTCAGCGCGAAGGCCTGCTTCGCTCGTACGCGTCATGGAACGACGAGCGCCGCGACGTGCTTCTCTACTCGCTGCTCGCGAGCGATCTGCACTAGCTGCCAGTCGGGCCCTCAGTCGTGACCTCGACGAGCATGCTCCACGAGATGTCCGCTGCACCCACCAGCAGCACGAATATCGCGATCATCAGCAGGCCCGCTGCGTCTGCGTCCGCCCACAACAGGAAGTTCACCGCGACGTAGCCGATCAGGACATCAGCCACGAAGGTCCAGCTCAGCCGACGCACGGCAGTCAAGCGGCCCGCCGCAAGGCGAGGCACAACCCGGAAGCTGCGGACTGTGCGCAGGATCCCGACGCCTCCGATGACCGCCAGGCTGATGCCGATGCTGTCGGACTTTGGTTCAGGCACGAGCATGACCAGTGCAATGACGAGGACGTAGAGAAGGTTTGCAAAGGCTTGCTCAGCGAGAGCGCGCAGATCCTTGCGTTCGTCGGCCGTGATCGAGGCGAGATTGATCGAAATCCCTACGAACAACAAGCCCAGCAATGCTGCGGACGCGCCCGCGACTGCGAGGTAGAAGTCATGCCAGCCCTCCAGAGAGCTGGCGAACTCGGTTGCTGTCACCGGTGGACGCTAGCGACAGACACATCCAGCCGGCACCGGGCGATGTCGTCAAATGTCTACAGGCTCGATCACAAAACCGCCCCTTGACGTGACAATCTATTATTAGACCGACGGTCGGTTTGTTATTGAACCGGCGCCACGAAAGAGGCAAAGAGACGGCACCAAGGGCGGTCAACCCGCACAAGCACGCGGCGCGACGCGACGAATTCATCGACGCCGGCCAGCGTCTGATTCAGTCGCGTGGCTACGAGCAGTTCAGCATCGAGGACCTGCTCAACGATGTGGGCGCCTCCAAGGGCGCGTTCTACCACTACTTCGGCTCCAAGCAGGAGCTGCTCGAAGCAATCGTCGACCGGCTGGTGGATGACGCACTTGGTCGCGTCGCGAGCGTGGTCAACGACCAACGTCTGCATGCAGTCGATAAGTTCCGCGACTACTTCCGGGTGATCGCAGCTCTCAAGGCTGAACGACGCGACTTCGTCCTGCAGCTGATGAAGGTCTGGTTCTCGGACGACAACGCGCTCGTGCGCGAGAAACTGCGCCACGAGCAGATCCACCGGGTAACGCCGCATGTTGCGGCGATCATTCGCCAGGGCGTTAACGAGGGGTCGTTCACTCTGGCGGATCCAGATCAGATGGCCCGAGTTGTGCTCTCGCTCATCCTGGACGCAGGCGATGAGGCAGGCGAAATGTTCGTAGCCCGCCAGGCTGGCACGATCGATTTCGATACAGTCCGACGCCGCTTCGACACTTATCAAATCGCCCTCGAGCGTCTGCTGGGAGTTGAGGCCGGGACGCTGCATTTGCTCGACGAGGAGACGCTCCACATGTGGTTTGACGAGGGGATCGTCGCGAATCCAAGGAAGGAGAACTGATGGCAGCAGTCATCAAGGCGGACAAGCTCACCAAGTACTACGGCAAGCACCGCGGGATCATCGACGTCGACCTGGAGGTCATCCAGGGCGAGGCATTCGGCTTCCTGGGCCCCAATGGCGCGGGCAAGACAACGATGATCCGCACGCTGCTCGACCATATCCGGCCCACGAGCGGGCACGCAACGATCTTCGACATTGACACAACGGCCGATCCAGTCGCGATCCACAGGCGCCTGGGCTATCTGCCTGGCGAGTTCACGCTCTATGACAAGCTGACCGGAGGCCAGACACTCGACTACTTCGCCAATCTGCGTGGTGGCGTCGATCGCTCGTATCAGCAGAAGCTCATCGAGCGCCTCGAGGTGGACCCGACGCGCAAATTTCGCGAGTACTCGAAGGGCAACAAGCAGAAGATCGGGCTGATCATCGCCCTCCAGCACCGGCCGGAGTTGCTGCTCCTCGACGAGCCGACTTCCGGCCTGGACCCGCTTATCCAGCAGGAGTTCTACGCGGTCATTCGCGAGGCAAAGGAAGAAGGTCGGACCGTGTTCCTGAGCTCGCACATCCTGTCCGAGGTCGAGAAGACATGCGACCGGGTGGCGATCATCCGCGGCGGGCAGCTGGCCCGCGTAGACCGAACGGAGGCCCTCCGCGACCTTGCTCACCACCAGGTCGAGCTGGTCTTCAGCGGGCCAGTCCCGACGGCCGAATTCGAGGCTTTGCCGGGCGTCAGCGACGTGGTCGCCGACGATCACGTCCTGCGCATGCGCGTCTCGGGCAACATCACGGACGTCGTGCGCACCGCGGCCAAGTACGAGCTGGCCGACTTCGTCAGCCGCGAGCCATCGCTCGAGGAGACCTTCCTGGCCGAGTACGGCCGGACGGCCGATGGCACACCAGTCGCGGAGGTCAGCGCGCGATGACGGCAGCGGCACTGGCTGGACCAGTCATCCAGCCATCACTGAGATCCCGGTTGTGGGGCCTTGGCAGCGTCTACGGCAAATCGATCCGCGACTCACGCCGCGCGATCATCGCGGCAGCCGTTCTGCTGGGTCTCGTCTTCATCGGCATAACCGGCGCGATAGCGTCGCAGTTCAACACGCCCGAATCACGCGCCGAGATGGTGGCGCTGATCAACTCCGTGCCACCGATCCTCGCCGGCCTGGCCGGCCCGGTCGTCAACGTGGGCACGATGGGCGGCTACCTCCAGTACAAGTACGGGACCTTCTTCCCGATCATCCTGAGCCTGTGGTCGGTGCTGGCACTGTCCGGCACGCTGGCCTCGGAGATGCACCGCGGCAGCATGGAGTTCCTTGCCTCGACCGGGCTGTCGCGGCGCAAGATTGCGCTCGAAAAACTGTCCGGGCACCTGACCGGACTGGCGATCGCTTTCGTCGTCACGCTCATCTCGATCACCATCGCCGGCGCAAGCTTCGCGGCACTACCAGGCGATGAGATCAGCGTCACTCAGGCTTTCGGCTACTCAATCTGGATGGTCCTGATGGCCCTCGCGGCCGGCGCCGTTGCCTTCGCCTTGGCGCCGTTCGTGGGCCGTGGCGCCGCGGCGGGCATCGCCGGGTTCATCACGATCGCCGGCTTCGTTCTCAACGGCTACCAAGCGGCCGTGCCCGCGCTCGCGCCGCTGGCCAATCTGACCTGGTTCGGCTGGACCAGTGCACACCTGCCGCTGGCCGGCCAGTTCGACTGGCCCTCCGTCGTTTTCCTGGCGATCTTCGTGGTCGTCATGCTGGCCATTGGCCTGTACGCCTTCGGTCGCCGGGATATTGGTGTCACGACGGCTGTGCCAACGCCCCGGCTGCCGCGCGCGCTCGTCGGACTGCGCGGTCCAACGAGTCGGGCCATCGGTCACAACCTGGGTGCTGCGATCGCGTGGGGTGTAGGCATTGGCATCTTTGGTCTGTTGCTGGCGGGTGCTTCGGGCAGCTTCACAGACACGCTGAACAACTCACCCGACTTTTCAAACCTTCTGAAGACGATTTTTCCGAACGTCGATTTCAGTGGCGTCGGTGGCTTTCTGCAGCTGCTTTTCATCGAGATCGGCATCGTGCTTATCGGCCTTGCGGCGGCAACGCTGGCCAGCGGGTGGGCATCCGACGAGACGAGCGGCAGGCTCGAATTCCTGCTTGCCACTCCCCTTTCGCGCATCCGCTGGGCAGGCAATACAGCAATCGGCGTGCTCGTTGACATGGCGCTCGTCGTTGTCCTGACCGCGTTCGGCATCGCTATCGGTGGTGCAACGGCTGGCGGCGACTTGCTGACGCCGCTGACGGGTACGTTCGTGCTCTTCGCCTACGGCGCTGCGCTGATCGGCATCGGCGTGGCGGTCGGAGGCTTGTGGGCAACGAGACTGGCCGCCCCGGTGGTGGCGCTCGTCGTTCTATTGACCTGGCTTCTCCAGATCCTGGGGCCGCTGTTCAACCTGCCCGACTTCGTCCAACAGCTCGCCCTGACCAACCACTACGGCCAGCCGATGGTTGGTGTGTGGGATTGGGGTGGCATCGCACTGTCCCTCGGGATAGCAGTAGTGGGTGTCGTAATCGGTGCCTGGGGCTTCAAGCGCCGCGACCTGAAGTCGTAGCCATAAAGGACGCCGAGCCGGCGCGGCTCGGCGTCCCGTTGAGCGGGCGAACGATCGGACGAGTAGCCGTCGGACAAGGATTTGGACCGCTCGGCAATGCAATTCCAGGCTGCATTCTCAATTCACGCATCTAATCCGGCCAACCTTCAGCCAACGCCGGACGGATCACCCGCTGAACGGGTCGTCCCATGTTGGCCGGTATCCTGAGGTGGCCATGCCCGACCTCCCGACCGGCACCGTAACGTTCGTCTTCAGCGATCTCGAGGGCAGCACGAAGCTGCTCAAGCTGCTCGGGGACGAGGGCTATGCGGCGATGCTGGCCACGCACCGCCAGCTCGTGCGCGAGACCTTTGCCGAGCACGGCGGCAGCGAGATCGACACGCAGGGCGATGCCTTCTTCTACTCGTTCAGCCGCGCACGAGCGGCTGTCGCGGCTTGCGTCGAGGTGCAGCGCCGCCACGAGGCGCAAGAGTGGCCACAGGGCGTCAAGGTCCGCGTTCGACTGGGCCTTCACACTGGCGAGCCGGTCGTCGGCGAGGAGGGCTACACCGGGCTCGATGTTGTTCGTGCGGCACGAATTGCCGCGGACGGGAAGGGCGGCCAGATACTTCTGTCCGAGGCGACTCGTGCGATCGTCGGCGACGACTTGCCGGAGGGCGTGGGCGTGCGCGAGCTGGGCGAGCGCACGCTCAAGGACATCGATCGGCCGGAACCGCTCTACGAATTGGTGTACGCCGACGAGGAAGTCGAGCCTATGTCGAACGCTGGCATCGAGCCCGCCGCGCAGCCAGAGGAGGACCTGGATCCGACGAACATCGGAACGTGGCTGGGCATCGCCAAACGCGCCATCCGCGAGGGTGACAACTTCGACCCTGGGCCAATGATCGAGCAACGTGTGCTGCGCCAGATCGAGGCCAATATGCAGCGCAGCGATGCGCGGCGGGCGACCCGCGACGCCGAGAAGCACAAGGACAAGAAGCGCTCGCAGCCGCCCGGCATGCCCGATCTGTCGGATGTGCCGGGTATCGCAGCGATGCCCGGAATGGCGGGCCCTGCGTCGCCGCCTCAAATCAAGGGTGCAAAGAATTCTGTCGCCGACGAGATCGATCGACTGCGCGCGCTCCACGATCAAGGCGCGCTGACCGATGAGCAATACGCCAAGGCGGTGGATCGAGTTCTGAGCGGGGGCTGAGACGCCCGCGCGCGTATCCTGCCTCACGATGACCGATCAACCGACTCCCGACCGCGAGCTTGAAGGGGATCAGCCGCACGCCGTCGAACATGTCGACCCGACCTGGCGACCGGCCACTGTCGCCGTCCACGCCGGCACGGCGCCCGACGAGCTGACAGGAGCTGTCGCGCCACCGATCTACCAGACGGCGACCTTCGCCCAAGAGGGAGTCGGCCGGCCGCGCGGTGGCTGGGAATACGCCCGAACTGGCAATCCGACGCGGGCGCGACTCGAGGCAGCCGTCGCAGCGCTCGAGGGCGCGCCTCACGGCCTCGCCTTTGCATCTGGATCCGCTACGACCCAGGTCATCGCGACCCTGGCCAAGCCTGGTGAAACGATCGTGTGCGTCAACGACGTGTACGGCGGCACGTTCCGCTATTTCGAGCGGGTGCTCCACGACATGGGCGTCGCGACCAAATATGTCGCGCTGGCCGGCAATGAGATCGCGGCTCTCGACGAGGTCCTCGATGCCACGACGCGCATCGTCTGGCTCGAGACACCAACCAATCCGCACCTGCGCGTCATCGACATCGCGGCGGTCGCTGGCCGGCTCGCGTCCTTCAGCGGAGCACGCGGCGAGAAGCCGCTCCTCGTCGTCGACAACACCTTCGCCTCGCCGCTCGGCCAGCGACCGCTGTCGCTCGGCGCCGATGTCGTCTACCACTCCGCGACCAAGTACCTGGCCGGCCACTCGGACACGGTCAGTGGCGTCCTCGCCACCTCGCGCGCCGATCTGCACGAACGACTCAAGTTCCTGCAGAACGCGATCGGCGCCGTGCCTGGTCCGTTCGATTGCTTCCTCGTGCTGCGCGGCATCCGCACGTTGGCTCTGCGCATGGAGCGGCACACCGCCAATGCGCAGGCCGTGGCCGAAGCCTTGGCCGCACGCGACGACGTGGAAGTGGTCAACTACCCCGGCTTGCGCAGCGGTCGTCACGCGCATCCGCAGGCAGAGCTGGCTGCTCGTCAGATGAAATTCACGTCCGGGATGGTCTCGTTCATCCCGGCCGCGCGCGACGGACGATCCGCAGAGGAACGCGCGCGCCGCTTCGCCGAGTGCACGCACATCTTTGCCCTCGCCGAATCGCTGGGTGGCGTCGAGTCGCTGGTCGAAATCCCGGCGGTGATGACCCATGGCTCGGTGGCCAATTCGCCACTCGAGGTTTCGCGCGCGCTGGTGCGCTTGTCGGTCGGGATCGAGGACCCTGCGGACCTGGTTGCCGACGTAATGCACGCTCTCGACCAGGCCTGATTGGGTGGTGCCTGAACGCACCACCTGACAGCGGAAATGAGCCAATAACGAGCAGTTAACGGTGCTCGGGATGGCAACGAGCGAAACGTCGCAGTAACCTCGGAGCGTCGGGCCGGCACCCCAGTCGCCGGACGACATCGGAGGCTCGCCCGGACCCAGATCCGGTCGGTGGAGGAGGTTTGATGCGTCGTCTCAGTAGCCTTAGGCCTGCGCGGTCGTTCGCGATCGGGCTGGCCGCAGGTCTCGCGCTGGCCACCGCCGGCATCGTTGCCGCGGGAAACCTGAACCCGCCCAAGATCAAGACGCCCAAAACTGAAGATCAGGTAACCAATCTGGACGTCCTGCGCCTTGAGCTTAAGAACTACTACGGAACGTCCAATGCCACGACAGGCAACCCCAATCCGCCCACCGTCGCTGGCTGGACGCTGCCTCTTAACCTCGACAGCAATTACGCAGCCGAGGCTCTGAAGGTGACCAAGGACGGCACCAACTACCTGAACCAGAAGGCCAACAGCCACAAGTATCCGATGAAGGCGATCGTGCTCGATGTGGACGACACGACGCTGACGACGTGGAATTACGAGCTGTTCAGCAACTGGGACTACAACCCCACGACCAACGCCCAGTTCGTTGGTGGCAGCGGCACCACGTTCACCGGCAACGCGTTCCCGGCGACGCCCGGCATGCTATCCCTGGTCCAGCGGGCAAAGGACCTCGGTTACGCCATCTTCTTCATCACCGGCAGAGGCGATTCGCAGCACCAACAGACGATCGCGAATCTGGTCAGCGATACCGCGGCTGGATACTCAGACGCCACGACGGTGACGATTGGCCCAAATTCGGTCCCAGATGTCGATGCCGGCTATCCCATGCCAACATCGATTGACACGGGGCACGACAGTGGGTTCAACGGCAACGTGAACTTCAAGGATGGCCTGTTCACGAAGCCGGCGGTGGGCTCATATCCGGCCTACCTCAACCAGGCACAGTTCTGCGCATCGGCGATAACGGCCGGCACGTCGTGCGCGACCATCGCGTACAAGTCCGGCACACGTGCCTACATCGAGTCTCAGGGCTACACGATCGTCGCCAACTTCGGCGATCAGCTCAGTGACCTGATCGGTGGCTTCAGCGCCAAGACCTTCAAGATGCCCAATCCGAACTACTACCTGCCCTAGTCGTTCGCCGCGACGGACATCACAGGCCCGGCCGCGCGAGCGGCCGGGCCTCTTCATTGCCAGGAGAGATAGAGTCGGCAAGTGGAACGCTGGCACACGATCATCGAGCCGTTCCGCATCCATTCGGTTGAGCCGATCCGCATAACGACCATCGAGCAGCGCCAGGCCGCTCTCGAGGGCGCTGGGTACAACCTGTTCAACGTCCATGCCGACGACGTGATCATCGATTTCCTGACCGACTCAGGGACGGGCGCGATGAGCCGCGACCAATGGGCCGCGGTCCAGCAGGGCGACGAGAGCTATGCCGGCTCGCCCTCGTGGTACCGCTTTCTCGAGGCGGTTCAGCGCCTGTTCCCCTTCAAGCACGTGATTCCTACCCACCAGGGCAGGGCCGCCGAGAAGATCCTTTTCTCGGTCGTCGGCGGCCCGGGTCGGGTCGTCCCGAACAACGCTCATTTCGACACGACGCGGGCCAACGTCGAATTCACTGGTGCCGAAGCGATCGATCTGACGCCACCACGCGATCCTCGTGAACGCGCTCCGTTCAAAGGCGACATGGACGTGGACGCCCTCGAGCGAACCATCACGGAACGAGGCCCAGAGAACATCCCGGTCGTTTTCATGACGATCACCAACAACTCGATGGGTGGCCAGCCCGTTTCCCTGGCCAACCTGCGCGCGGTTCGCGAGGTATGCGATCGCTACTCACTGCCGCTTTTTCTGGACGCGTGCCGTTTCGCCGAGAACGCGTGGTTCATCAAGCAGCGCGAGACGGGATACGCCGACAAGTCGATCCCGGCCATCGTCGGCGAGATCGCGGCGCTTGCGGACGGCATGACGATGAGCGCCAAGAAGGACGGCCTGGCGAACATCGGTGGGTGGTTGGCCATGAACGACGACGCGCTCGCCGAGAAGTGCCGCAACGTCCTGATCCTCACGGAAGGCTTCGTAACTTACGGCGGGCTCGCTGGACGCGACCTCGAGGCCGTCGCCCAGGGACTCGAGGAGGTCGTCGAGGAGGACTACCTGCGCTATCGGATCAGATCGACCGAGTACCTCGGCGAGGCGCTGGATGCCGCCGGTGTTCCCGTCGTGCTGCCGATCGGCGGCCATGCCGTCTACCTCGACGCGCGAGCCCTGCTGCCCCACATCCCACCGCTCGAGTATCCCGGCCAGTCGCTGGCTGTAGCGCTGTATCTCGAGGGCGGTATCCGTGGTTGCGAGATCGGCACGGTGATGTTCGGCCTTCATCCCGACGGCACCGAGCATCCGGCTCCGATGGAGCTCGTCCGACTTGCAATTCCGCGACGGACCTATACCCAGTCACACGTCGATTACGTGGTCGAGGTAGTCAAGTGGGTCGCGGCCCGCGCAGATCAGCTGCGCGGCTATCGAATCAGCAGCTCCCCCGCGGCCCTGCGCCACTTCACGGCTCGGTTCGAGCAGCTGTAGAGGAGATCGCGGCAGTCACCGAGTATGCCGTCGCGATGGCGTCTTCCGTGGTAACGGTGGCAATCGTCGTGCGCGCCTGTTCGAGTGCCGCCGAATCCGCAGTTGCGATGCGATCGAGCATGCGGCCCTGTCCCACGAGGTCCATGGCCGGCGCGCCGCCAATCTCCGCACGGAGCCGTTCTGCCACGAGTGCCAGTGTCGCTGCGTCGCCGATAGCTCCGGACTCGAAAGCCAGCAACGAGATCGCGTCGAGCGCCGGGATAGTGCCCATCGCGGCCGATGCTGCATCCGCGCGATGTAACGCTTCTGTGAACAGCTCCGCACAGCGAGCGCGATTGCCCATGCGCAGCTCGATGATTCCCAGCGTCATGATGTTGAACAGGTTCGTGTACTCGTCCCCGGACTCGTGGGCGAGCTCAACAGCGATCTGCGCCGTGCGGCGGGCCTCTTCGAGCTCGCCCACTCGGAATAACGCAATCGCAAGCCCTTGATTGCCCGTCACCAAATTCTTGGCGTCACCGACCTCGTGCGCAAGCTCGACTGCTTTCTCAAACATTTCCCGCGCGACATCAGGTTGCATCAACAGGTTGCCCCACGCCATGTTGTTGTATGCCTGAGCCAGCCCAGCGGTGTCGCCGAGCTGGCTGAGCAGGTCAATGTGAACCTGGGTCAGCTCGCGACTTCGCGCGTAATCGGTATTCCACGAAGCGAGTTCCGAAGCAACCCCAAGGACGTCAGCCCGCGCTGCCTGGAATTCACCGGCCGGCCACTCTGAGAGCAGCCGATCGAGCAACCTGCGCGATTCCGCGATATGGCTGCGAGTTCGCCAAAACTCCTTCAGCCCAACGGCCATCCGCGCCGCTCGATCGAACGCGCCACACTCGATCGACCACTCCACGGCCGCCCTGAAATTGGGCATCTCCAGGTCGAGCGCGTCCAGCTGCTTGTCCCGATCGGGCGCTCGCAGAACATCAGTTGCGGCCTCGGCAATCGCGCAGAAAAAGTCGGCGTGGCGATTGCGCACGACGTCCTCTTCGTCTGAGTCGTTCAGACTCTCAGCCGCATACTCGCGGATCGTTTCGAGCATCGAGAAACGCGATCCGTTCGTGTCTTCAGACAATCGAATCAGACTTCGGTCGACGAGTCCTCCGACAAGGTCGATCGCGTCGGTGCTGAGCGCCGCGTCGGGATCTACGACCGCCAGGACCGCCTCCAGCTGAGCTCCGCCTGCGAACACCGAAAAGCGTCGGAAGCCTGCCTTCTCGTCGTCGGAGAGAAGGTCGTGGCTCCAATCGATGGCGCCTCGAAGAGTTCGCTGCCGATCGGTCACGTCGCGGCGCGATCCGGACAGCAACGTGAGGCGATGGTCGAGACGGTCGACGATCTGCTGAGGAGTGAGGACATTGACACGCGCCGCGGCGAGCTCGATCGCAAGTGGCAGGCCGTCCACGCGGCGGCAGATGGCGGCCACGGCAGTGGCGTTGTCGTCGGTCAGCTCGAAGCCGGGTCTGGCGGCGCGGGCTCGTTCGACGAAGAGCTGAACAGCTTCGAGCCCGGCGACCTGCCGGGCAGTTGGGGTGCCGGGCTCGGATGGCAGTGACAGTGGCGGAACCGGGTAGATCGTCTCGCCGGCGATGCCCAGTTGCTCTCGACTGGAGCCGAGGACAACGAATATTGGTGCGGCGGTGAGCAGGGTTGAGATCCGCGGTGCGGCGCCAATTGCCTGCTCGAGGTTGTCGAGGATCAGTAGCAGGCGCTTGCCCGACAAATACGCGCCAAGCACGTCCGCGATGGGCGTCGCCGCATCCTCGGCGAGACCCAGGGTCTGGGCGATCTGGGGCACGACCAGATCCGGGTCCCGAACGGCGTCCAGAGCCACGAAATAGACACCATCAGGAAAAGCACCGAGCGACGCGCGGCCGACCTCGATGGCCAGTCTCGTCTTGCCAGTGCCGCCGGGACCGATCAGCGTCACCAGCCGCACGTCGTCGATGAGCTGCTCAACCTCATTCAGCTCCCGGCCACGGCCCACGAAACGCGTCAGGGGCGTTGGAAGGTTCGTGCGCGCCGCCGCGGACTCGGTCCGCGGCGGCGGAAAATCAACGCGCAAGCCCGTCGCAACTACCTGGTAGAGCCGCTCGGAGGTGTCAATGTCGCGGAGCTTGTGAGTGCCCAGGTCGCGCAGCGTTACACCCTCGTCGAGACCGTCGCCAAGCAGCACGGCAACGGCCTGCGAGATGAGCGTCTCGCCGCCCCACGCTGCAGCCATGACACGGGCCGCCTTGTGCACGTCGATGCCCGTGTAGTCGCGGCCGCCAAGCACGGCCTCGCCCATATGAATACCGATGCGCACTCGGACGGCCAGGTCCTTTGGCCATGCACGTTCCTGCAGTCCACGCTGCGCACCGATCGCGGCGGCTACCGCGGCTCGTGCCGTGGGCAGCACCGCGAAGACCGAGTCACCCTCAGTGGAGACGAGCGTTCCGGAATGCGCCTCGATCGCGCGGCGCATGACTTCGAAATGCTCGTTCAATAGGTCGGGAAACCTATCGCCGGCTAAGGCCACGAGCCGCGTCGAACCCTCGATGTCCGACATCAAAAAGGCGATGGTTCCGCTCGGCAGGCTGGTCACCCGCCAAGATTACGTGGCCGCGGAGGATGCCTTCAGTGTCGGGTGGGTGATCGGCGTCCAGTTGGCAGTCGGTCGTCGCGCTGGGTGCCCTGACGGCGTGGCCGCAGTGTTCTCTTCGAGGCGGCGCATGGCCTCTTGGTGCATCGCCGGCTCGTAGACGGCGAACGTGCCGGGGTGACTCGACTTGGCCGAATACATCGCCAGGTCAGCGTCGCGCAACACCTCGTCGGCCGTTACGTCACGTCCGCCCACGTCCACGGCAACACCGACCGAGACAGAGATCTGGACCTCGTGCTCACCGATCGCAACCGGCTCCGCAAGCGACGCGAGCAGTCGCTCGGCAACACGGCGCGCCTCGACGTCACCCGCGTTTTCGAGCAGTACTGCGAACTCGTCGCCACCCAGTCTCGCTGCCGTGTCGGCTGGTCTAAGCGCACCGCGAAGTCGGTCGGCGAGAGCGATGAGGAGCTTGTCTCCGGCGCTGTGTCCCAGGCTGTCATTGACCGTCTTGAAGTCGTCGACGTCCATGAACAGGACTGAAACAGTGGCCTTGGGATCGCGCAGACGCCGCGCGAGCATGTGATCGAGGCGGTCGATGAACAGGGGTCGATTGGCAAGCCCCGTCAACCCGTCCGTGAACGCCTGGCGATGAAGTCGCTCCTCGAGCTCCCTGTGCTCTGTGATGTCGCGGTAGTTCAGGACGATGCCGTCGACGATCGGGTCATCGGTTCGATTCGTGACAGTGACGCTGAGCCAGCGCCAATTGCCCTCCGCGTTGCGCACCGGGACGTCCAGCTCCTCCTTGGCGCCCGGCGTGGCCGCCACGCGACGCAGGACGGCCAGCGCCCGTGAACGCGCTCGCGGATGAATCAGGTCGAGTGCGGTTCGCGACATCGTGTCCCTCAAGGCATAGCCCAAAACTCGCTCCGAGGCCGGACTCACATAGCGGAACCTGCCGTCGACTGACACGACCGCAAACGCGTCCGAGGCATTGGCCAACAGGGACGCGTAACGGCGCTCGGAACGTCCCAACACCGCGCCCAGCTCGTGCATGCGCAGAAGGATCGCGGCGATAACGACTACGCCGGTGATGCCGATGATCGGCAGATCGATGTGGTCCATGAAGAACTTCTGGTAAAGCGCAAAGACCGGCAGCATCGTTATCGCGCCGCCGATCAGCAGTAACCGTCCCGAGCTCTCAGCGATCACAGCTCGCTCAGACGGTTCTCCGATCTCGGCCATCGAGGGCTCGAGGGCCGCGAGGCCAAATAGCGCGTAGCTGATCAGCCAAAAGACGTCGGACGGGGCCGGATACGTACTGTCAACACCAAGGACCGTGTCGACGACGTCGCCTGCAAGCAGGAAACCCAGCGAGGCAACGAGCAGGTAGAGCGACTTCCGCCCGGCTCGACCGGTCAGCACGAGATATACGGCCGCTGCCAGGACCAGGGCATCGCCGATCGGATAGGCGATTGTGACCAGGCGCTCCAGCGTGGGAATTGTCTCGTCGTGGATGACGCCGTCAATTACGGCCAGCCACAGCACCAGGACCGCGGCGAGGCCAATCAACAGCGCGTCGATCGCCGCGGTCAACCTGTACCTGGGCTGACGTGCCCGAATGAACGTGAGCAGACCAATCGCCAGGAGCGGGTAGCCCAGCAGATAGAAGGCGTCCGCGCCCGAGGGATACGGAGCGCCGTTGGGATCGAACCAGTCGTACAGGTACCAGACGGTATCCGCGATCAGGAAGGCAGCCTGCGCGGCGGCGAGGACGACCCACGGCATGGGATCGCGCGGCTGGAAGCGGCGCAGCCCGATCGTCACCGCGATGAGCGCGAGGGCGGACATGGTCAGGTAGCAGAATGACGCCAGCGTCGCGCCGAGCGTGAAGTAGCCCACGATCGACGCAATGGACACGCCGAGGTATACGACGGTGGCGCGGGATGTCTCCATTTCGCACCCGAACCTACCAGCGCTTAACTGGTTGCCCTACTCGGTAGGTCGTTTGGCCCGCTTAGCCCAGATGGGCTAAGCGCCGATTTCTGGCCAGGAGCCAACAAGGGCTAAAGGGGTGGCGTCGTCCCAAGGTGACGGGAGACGAAATCGATCTCCGCCTCCTGCATCCGGATGCGCTCGTCGTTGCGCTGCGAGCCGTGCCCGGCTTCGAATCTCAGAACTTCGTGGGGGCGTCCGAGCTCGTTTAGCCGAGCGATGTAGTTATCGATTTGCCTGATCGGACAGCGCGGGTCGTTCTCACCGGCAAGGATCATTAGTCGAGCACTCACGTTGTGGGCGAATGTCAGCGGCGAACGGTCGATGTAACGCTGCGGATCCTCTTCCGGGGTCGCGCCGAAGAGCGCCCTGTCATAGGCCTTGAGCGGGTCCATTTCGTCCTCGTAGGCCGCAACGTAGTCGGCCACTGGAACACCAGCGACGCCGAGTGCCCAGAGATGTGGCTGCCGGCCGAGGCCCAGCAAGGTCAGGTAGCCGCCCCACGAATTGCCATGCAATACGACTCGCTCAGGGTCGGCGATGCCGTCGTCGACGACGCGCTGCCAGACTGCGGCGATGTCCTGGAGCTCAGTCAGGCCCGGATTACCTGTCAGGGCATCACGCCACGCACGGCCGTAGCCGGTCGAGCCGCGGTAATTGACCTGGACTACGGCAAGCTCATGGTCGACCCACGACTGGACCGGGGGGGCGTAGGTGTCACGGTCGTGAGACTCCGGACCGCCGTGAATGACGAAGATCGTTGGCCGTGGCCGCTCGCCGGTTTCCGGTTCGGCCACCAAAGCGTGAACGTCTCCCACCCACAGGTCCGTGTAATTCACGCCTGCCGGCGCCGGCTCTCCCTCCGGGCGAAGCAACACTCCACCATCGCCGCTTGTATCGACGTACCGGATCTGCGGTGCCGTCGAGGCGTTGCTCCACATGTACCAGATCTCGCCGTCGGGACGTGCCGCCGCGTCGGAGATTGTTCCCGTCTCGGTCGGAATCTGCTGCAGCCTCTCGCTGTCCAGATCCAGGCGGTGCAGCTGCGAGCGGCCCGACTGCTCGTGGACCAGGAGCAATGACTTTCCGTCGGGATACCACGACGCCTCGACATCGCCCGGCAGATCGACGCTCAGCACCTGTGTTTTGCCGGTCGTCGGCCACCAGATCAAAGGCCGTTTCAAGTTGTCGCGTTCGTGCATCACGAGCACGCGCTCGTCACCGTTGATGTGCGGGAAACCGCGTGGCTCGAGACCGAGTCCGGGGCCATCCCATAGGTCGCCGACGGTATTGCCTTTGATATCGAGGACGCGCAACGCGGGGTGGCGCGCGTCACCGTGCTCCGAGTGCGCGATGCATATCAGGTCCTGCGCGGCCGACATCCCGCCGGTCCACGCCTGCTCGGCATTGTGATAAAGCAATCTGGGCTCCGATTCACCGGAATCCAGATAGATGGATGTTGTCTCGTTGGTCGAGCGACCGATCACCGCCAGCGATCGGCCCAGGTTCAAGCCGGCGTCGTAGGCACGGCCGAGCTTCTCGAGAACGGTGGTCCGCGTGGCGCCTTCGAAGGGTTGTCGAATCCAGCGCCCGAACTCGTCGCCATCGGTGTCGTCGAACCACCAGACCCACTTGCCCGTGGGATCGATGGCGCCACTCAACGTACCTTCGCGGCGCTGGGTCAGCTGCCGCCTTTCATCCCGGTCACGATCCCAGGCGTACAGCTCCCAGGTACCCGATTCGTTCGAGTTGTAGACGAGCCGGTCGGGCGCGCCCTCAGCCCAGGTCGGCAGGGTCGTGCGCGCGGCGCGAAAACGCTTTCGCCAGGCTGCTTCCTCGACCACCTCGACTACGAGTGACTCGGCGAGGCTGCGCGAACGGCCTCGCTCACGCGATCCTCGAACTGCTTGAAGTTGGTGACGAACATGTCTGCCAGCTGTCGTGCCCGCCGGTCGTAGGCATCCTTGTCGGCCCATGTGTCGCGCGGCCAGAGAACCTCTGTCGGGACGTCCGGACACCGTACCGGGACCTCGAAACCGAAGACCGGATCGGTCCGCGTCTCGACATCGGCCAGCGCGCCGCCAAGTGCAGCGCGAACCATCTGGCGCGTCCAGGTGATGTTCATTCGCTCGCCAACGCCGTACGGGCCCCCGGTCCAGCCGGTATTGATCAGCCACACCGGGACGTTGAAGCGGTCCATCCGCTCGCCCAGCATCGCGGCGTAGACCGATGGGTGTCGCGGCATGAACGGAGCCCCGAAGCACGTCGAGAAGGTCGCGCTGGGCTCCTTGACGCCCACCTCCGTTCCCGCGAGCTTGGCCGTGTAACCGCTGATGAAGTGGTACATCGCCTGATCGCGCGTCAGCTTCGCGATCGGCGGCAGGACGCCGAACGCGTCGGCGGTCAGGAAGATGATCGTCGAAGGATGGCCGGCAACGCCATGCTCTGAGCTGTTGCTGATGAAGTTGAGCGGAAACGCCGCGCGGGTGTTCTCGGTCAGCTCTTCCGAGTCGAGGTTCAGTTCGCGGGTGTTCGGATCGATCGCGACGTTCTCCAGGATCGTGCCGAATCGCTGGGTCGTCGAGTAGATGTCCGGCTCGTAGATATGGCTCAGGCGAATCGTCTTGGCATAGCAGCCGCCTTCGAAATTGAAGACACCATCGTCGCTCCAGCCGTGCTCGTCGTCGCCGATCAGGACACGTTCCGGATCGGCGCTGAGCGTTGTCTTGCCAGTGCCGCTGAGGCCGAAGAAGATCGCAACGTCGCCATCGCGACCGACGTTCACGCTGCTGTGCATCGGCAGCACGTCCTCGGCGGGCAAGCGGTAGTTCATGATGCCGAAGGCACCCTTCTTGATCTCGCCGGCGTACTCCGTGCCGCCAATGAAGATCTCCTGCTTGGCAAGGTTGACGAGGATCACGGTCTCGGATCGAGTGCCGTCGCGATCTGGATCAGCCTTGAAGCTGGGCGCGTCGACGATCGTGAAGTTGGGCACGAAATCGACCAGCTCCTCGGCGCTTGGCCGAATGAACAGGTTGTCGACAAAGATGCTCGCCCAAGCCGTCTCGGTATAGGCGCGCACGCTGCGCCGATATCGCGGATCCGCGCCGACGAAGGCGTCCTGCACGAAGACCTGGCGCGCGTTCATGTGGTCGATGAAGCGCTGGCGCAGCGCGTCGTACCTCTCCTGGCTGATCGGCGTGTTGAATCCGCCCCACCAGACGCCCTCGTGAGCATCCGGCTCGTCGACGATGAACTTGTCCTTGGGCGACCGTCCGGTGTGCTTGCCGGTGCGGACGACGAGCGGGCCAGCCGCGGCAAGGAGCCCCTCATCATCAGCGACTGCGTGTTCGTAGAGCGCGGCAGGCGGCAGATTGGCCAGGCGCTTCTTGCCGAGAGGCGGCATATCGCTGGCGCGACGGACGAAGCGCTTCTCTGCCTGTTTCGTCGTCGCGCTGGTATTAGCCGGTTTGTCGAGAGTGGTCGCCACGGGCCGGTTCTCCTTGCTCAGTGGTTGGGTGCGCTCCGTGGCGCACACGCACTTCCATCTGGCGGACCGGCCGCGCGTGCCCGGGACACATCTCGCGAGAGGCGAGAGCCGGGAGTCGGCTTACTCAGTTCGTCGTCTGTGAATTGTACGACGAGCTGCGCTGACCTTGCCTAACGATCGTTAGTACGGGTCATCACGGCCAACTATGCACTTGCATGGCGATGTCGAACGTGGCGATGGTGCCGCTCGAAGTCGAAGTAGGCGAGCGCCGTGCTCCCGTCGCTGAACTTCAGAACGAGCGTGCGGCAGCCTGTCCAGCGGGGAGAAGTGAACCACAGGAAGCCGTACGTTGCGGTGCGCCTGTCGTATCTGAGTACCGCGCCCCAAGGCCAGTTCGCACGCTGGAGCGTGCTCGGGTCGGGTGTGCCGGAGCACTGGGAATACGCGCTGGCGGGATATCCAGCGGCAAGGACATGCATCCCCTGGTAACCGCCGAGGGTGAACCGGACCGGGATGATCATGCCCGGCCTGACGCGGTTGACAGCGCCATTGCCTGCGACAGGTGGGCGGAAACCGCCAAATCGAAAGCCACCGCCGTCGGTGTTGTCGGTCACGGTGATCTGGACGCTGACGGGTGACGCCTGGGCGTTGCCCGCCCGATCGGTCGCTCCCGAGCAGGTGAGCGTCACCGGGCCTGTCGGGCCACCTGTCGTCGACAAGGTCGCCTTCGTGGCCACGCCCGAGAGCGCGTCGGACGTCGAGCACGACGCCGAGTAGCCGCCCTGCGGATAGCTTCCGCCCTGGGTCACACCACTGACTGACACCGCTGGAACTGTCTTATCCACTGAAACGGTCGTGCTCGCCGAGGCCGAGTTGCCCGCGTTGTCAAACGCGGTGCCGGACACGGTCTGGGAAGCGCCTTCGACGCTGACCACAACCGGCACGGGGCAGCTGGCGACCCCAGAGCCGGCATCGGTGCAGGTAAAGGTGACCGTGACGTTCGAGTTGTTCCAGCCGTTGCCGTTGGCTGGTGGCGACTGCGAGACGGAGACGTTGGGCGGCGTGCCATCTGCGGATGACGAGAACGTATGGTGCGATTCAGTGTTCCCTACATTGTCGACCGACCAGTACTCCAGGCTATGGCTTCCCTGCGCGCTGAAGGTTGGTGGATTAGCCGAGTCGTAGGTGCTCGTGGGTCCACCATCCAGGCGGAAGTTGGTCGACTTGAGACCGGACAGGTTGTCCGTGCCGCTCAGCGAGACCGTTACGGTTGATCCACCACCACCCGTTGTCGGACTGGCGATCGTCGTGGGCGAAGTGTTGTCCACGGTGTAGCTGACGGAAGTGGTTCCGTTGGCAGTGGCGCAGGCCGAGTTGTAGCTGGCGGTCACGGTCGTGCTGCGCGCACCATCGCTGCCGCCGACGCTGGTGAGGGAGAAGGACCACATCTTCGTCGATTCGTCGGGGCTGGTGGATACGTCGGACATCGCCGTGTGCGTGCCTGACAGCGCGACGCAATACGTTGACGCGTCCGTCACGACGGTCAGGCTGAGGGCCGACCCACTCCGAGCGTAGAGAGTGCCGCCGACCACGGCCGTACCCGTGCTGCCCGTGAGCGTGGAGCTGACGATTGGCCCTGCGGCATTGGCCGCGGACGCGAGCGCCTGGGCAGCAATGACCAGCGCCGCCACGGCGGTTGCCGCGAGCGGCCCATGAGCTCGATTTCCCATTCGACGATTGATCCGCGGTTGTGACATCAGGTCCCTCCTCGTGCGCCTGGCCAATCCCTACGGGAGGCAGTGGCGGCCGCACAGCGGGACCTTCGTACATTCGTGCCCACACGCATCGGTTAACGACGGACTGGTAACGAGCAGTTGCGATGGGTTGCGGGCGGTGTACGCACTGACCCGAGCGACCGGGACTGTGCCAGAGCGCAACCGCGATTTCGCAACCAGTGCGAGACTCCGCGGGTTAGATGTCCGTGACCGCGAACTCTGCCCGCTCCAATTGGCTCGTCTTCATCGCCCTGGGCTTTTTCTGGGGCAGCAGCTACCTGTTCATCAAGATCGGCGTGGACAGCGGCCTGACGCCGTTCACGCTCGTCACGCTGCGCCTGCTGGTGGGCACGATCCTGCTTGGCGTGGTGATCGCGATATCGCGCGAGAAGCTGCCGCGCGATCTGCGCATGTACCTAAACATCGCGATCCTCGCCGTTTTCGCGATCGCGCTCCCGTTCGTTCTGATCACGATTGCCGAGCAGCACACCCCGTCGGCCCTGGCCGCGACCCTGACCGCGCCGGTGCCCCTCTTCACGGTCCTCTTCGCCGCGCCCATGCTCGGTGACCGGATCACGGCGGCCAAGCTTGTCGGGGTAGTCGTCGGCCTGATCGGCGTGGCCGTGCTGATGGGGTTCGACCCGTCCCAGCTGGGCCAGACGGACCTGACCTACCAGCTCGTGCTGGTAGCAGCCGCGATCTCGTACGGCTTCGGCGCCGCCTTCGCCAGAAAGTACGTCGTTGGGCTGCGGCCGATGGTCCCGGCGTTCGTGGAGGTCGCCAGCGCGATGCTCATGGTCGCCGTCTGCGCGTTCGTGTTCGAGAATCCGCTGTCGCTGGTCGGGACGCTCCCGGCAGACGCGATCTTCTCAGTGCTGTGGCTCGGCTTCTTCGGATCCGGCCTCGCCTACCTGGCGTTCTTCCGCCTGATCGGGGCATGGGGCGCGACGCGGACGACAATGGTCGCCTATCTGCTGCCGGTGTGGGGCATCGCGCTTGGCTTCTTCGTCCTCAACGAACCCATCCAGTCGGGACTCGTCCTTGGCACCCTGCTGATCATCGCGGGCATCGCATTCGTCAATACAGACCGACAAACTGTGGGCTCGTTGGCCTCGCGGCTGCGTGGCGTCCTGAGCATTCCTGAATCAGTCGGGGACCAACGCTAGGCAGATGCGACTGACGGTCAACGGCAAGTCCGAGACTGTCGATCCGCGAGCCGAATTCAGCCTGCTCCACGTGCTTCGCGAGGAGCTCGACCTGACAGCCGCCAAGCCGGGGTGTGGCGAAGGCGAGTGCGGCGCATGCAGCGTCCTCGTCGACGGCACGGTCACGCGCTCGTGCGTGACCTCTGCGACGTCCGTGGCGGACAGGAACATCGACACGCTCGAAGGACTGCGCAGTGACAACGTTTGGGCGACGGTCGTCGCTGCAGTTGCCGACGAACGCGCCTTTCAATGCGGCTACTGCACGCCGGGCATGGTCGTCGTCGCGGGTGCTCTGTTGCGATCGAACCCCGACGCTTCGGCGGACGACATCATTGACGCGCTCAACGGCAACATCTGCCGTTGTGGCACGTACCCCAGGATCTTGCGCGCGATAAGCCGGGCAGCCGACTCTTTGCGTGCAGGCCGCCGGATCACCTGGGGGCCGAGCGATGCAAGAGCCACCGACTCGACAGATGGCGACTTCCGCTTCGACTCTGGCGCGCCCACGCCCTGGGATATGGCTGATCCAGGCGACCGCGACTGGTTCGTACGTTTGGGCGAAGGGCTGATGGTCGTTCTGCCTCCGGATCAGGCAGAACACGTCAACGAGCAACGTGGCGGAGCCTGGTCGACCCAGGGCGGCGCCTGGCTGCACGTCGCGCCCGACGGCCACGTCACGGCCTTCACGGGCAAGGTCGACGTTGGCCAGGACAACCGCACGGCACTGACGGCCGTCGTTGCCCGCGAGCTCAACACGCCGGCCGAAGGCGTCGATCTCATCATGGGCGACACGGACTTCTGTCCCTTCGATATCGGCACGTTCGGCAGCCGTTCAACGGAAGATGCCGGTGGCGTGCTTGCGGCCGCGGCATCGGCGGCATGCGCCTGGATCGACAGTCATGGCGGCCGCGTCGCTCCTGGGACAGCCACGACGATCAATGCGAGCGCGAATTTCGATCCGCGCCCGACCGCCGAAATCCATTCGGCCGACCTTGACCGCCGCTCAGCTTTCGATATTGCGAGCGGCCGCACGCACTACACCTCTGACGTCAGGGTCGACGGCATGGTCGATGGCCGCGCGCTGCGCCCGCCAGTCCACGGAGCGAGGCTGGACAGTGCGGACGCGTCGCAGCACTCTGGCGACTCAGAGGCGCGCCTTGTAGTCGAAGATGCGTTGGCGGGAGTCGTTGCCTCTGATGCGTACCTGTCCGAGAAGGCGCTCAGCGACATGCACGCCAAGTGGGACTCGCCCGAGCGACCGTCGGATGCCGACCTGCAGGGTTATCTGCGTTCGCATCCGATCGAGGAGCGCGGCTGGGAGGGCGCCTACGAGGACAGCTCCGGCGACCCTGACGCGGCGCTGACGAGAGCCGCCCAGACGTACGAGGCAACGTTCACGACCTCCTATATCGCGCACGCACCGCTCGAGACGCGGTGCGCTGTTGCCACGTGGCGCGGGGACCGTGTCACTGTCCTGACAGGTACCCAGCGCCCGTTCGGCGTGCGCGAACAGGTGGCGGATGAACTGGGCGTGTCACCCGACCGCGTTCGCGTGATCGTGCCGCCCACCGGCTCCGGCTATGGCGGAAAACACACCGGCGAAGCCGCGATCGAAGCAGCACGCCTGGCCCGTGCCACGGGCAAGCCGGTCAAGGTCCGCTGGAGTCGTGCCGACGAGTTCCGCTATGCCTATTTCCGGCCAGCGGCCGTAATCGACATCGGCGCGGGACTTGGCGACGACGGTCGCATTACTGCCTGGCAACACACCAATATCAACTCCGGCCCGATGGGCATCGGCACGCCCTATCAGATCCCGGACTTCCGGGTTCGTTATCAGCCGGCCGATTCACCCTTGCGCACTGGCTCTTACCGCGCCCTGGCAGCGACCGCGAACAATTTCGCGCGTGAGTCGGCGATGGATGAGCTCGCTCACATGGCGGGCGAGGATCCCGTCGACTTCCGGCTGCGCCACCTCGATGACGATCGGCTTTCCCACGTGCTATGGCAGGTCGCCGACCGTGGCCGTTGGAACCAGGGCGGAAAGTCGGGCGATGGAGCACTTGGCATCGCCTGCGGCTTCGAGAAGGACGGGCGAATAGCCACCCTTGTTGAGATCGAGCAGGCCAAGGAGGCCGAGTTCAGGCTGAGACGCATCGTGGCCGCCTATGACTGCGGCGCGATAGTTGATCCGAACAACCTGCGCAATCAGATCGAGGGTGCGCTGGTGATGGGCCTTGGCGGGGCGCTGTTCGAGCGGATCCGTTTCGACAAAGGGCGCGTTACCAATGGATCCCTGAAGCAATACAGGGTTCCGCGCTTCCGCGATGTTCCGGCCATTGAGGTGATCCTTGTCGATCAACCAAAGGAGCCGTCAGTCGGTGCCGGCGAGACGCCGATCATCGCCATCGCACCCGCCATCGCCAACGCCATATTTGCCTTGACTGGCGAGCGGCGGCGATCTCTGCCTCTGTTGCCCTGAGACTCATAGACGGCAAACTTGGTATCTGTACATACCGACTTTCCAGTGCTAGCCTTCCGCCCATGACCACCGCCACGCCCGCCCACGAGACTCCGGCCCAACCGCTCACACTTCGAACCCGGCTTGCGGCCTGGTCCGAGATCATGCAGACCGCCAACGCGCCACTCGAACTTCCGCTGGACACGGTCGGCAAATGGCTCGTCATGACCCGCGCGGCGGTCATTCCGATGACGCTGTGGTCGGGCATGATCGGGCTGCTGCTGGCAGTCGACGCGGCCCGAGCGAACCCGGCCCTGGTGATCAATTACTGGGCGGTCGTGCTCGCCGTGATCGGTCTCGTCCTGGCCCACGCGACGAACAACCTGATCAACGACTACTTCGACATGACCGGCGGCGTCGATACAGAAGGTTACGTGCGCGCCCTGTACGCGCCGCACCCGGTGCTCAGTGGCTGGATCACCAAGGCGATGCTGCGCAACACCATCCTGCTGCTCACCGCGATCGACGGCCTAATCATGCTCATCCTTGCCGCGAGCAACCAGCAGCCGTGGCTCGTCATCGCGTTCGCCCTGGCCGGCCTGTTCCTGAGCGTCTTCTACGTCGCTCCACCACTGAACCTGAAGCGCCATGGGCTCGGAGAGCTTGATGTCTTTCTGACCTGGGGTCCGCTGATGATCGGCGGCACGTACCTGGTCGCTACCGGGACGGTTCCGGCGTGGGTCCTGATCTTCTCGGTCCCGTACTCGCTGCTGGTTACCAGCGTCCTTTTCGGGAAGCACATCGACAAGATCGTCCCGGACACCGCGCTCGGAATCCGCACCGTGCCAGTGATCCTGGGCGAGCAGCGAGCGCGGCGCGTCAATCAGCTGCTGATGATCCTGTTCTACCCGTTGATCCTGCTCACCGTGCTCGCAGGCTGGGTAGGTCCGTGGGTCCTCCTCACCGCCCTCGCGATTCCGACTCTGTGGAGCGTCCTCAAGGTCTACAGCCAGCCCAAGCCTGCTGAAAAGCCCGCGTGGTATCCGCCGCGCGGCTGGCCGTTGTTCTTCGTGGCTTTCGCCTTCCGCCACGTCCGCCTCGCCGGCGGCCTGCTGACTCTGGGCCTGTTCCTGAACATCGTGCTACCCATCAAGCTGCCCTGGCTCTAGTCAGTGGCCGGGGTCGGCAACGGCCCAATTGCAGCTGCTTGCCCGAAAGGTCGCCACGAACGAAACGTCCGAGCTCGCGTCGATGGTGACCTGGTCGGTGCACTTCGTTCCCGCCAGCGAAGCGACGAGCGAATAGGGCGCCGCGTAGAGAGTGATCGGCGGCGTCTGCATGCCGAGTGCGCCGCTGACAACTTCGGTCGTGCCATCGAGGACTGTGAACTGAGGGCTGGCGCTGATCGCGGAGCTGCCCGTAGAGCCATCGAGGACGACGCGCCCGGGCTCGTATTTGTCCGAAACCGCGAGCGTTCTTTCGTCGACGACGGCTGAGCTAGTTATCGCAACCTCACGCGAGACACCGGCCGTCGTGCCGTCCGCGTCCGGAGAGCCGTACGCCGTCCGCCCGTACCAGACCTGACCACTGCCCTCCCCGGTGAAGCGGGGATCGACATCGTTCATCGAGGTCGCGACGGTCTGGTAGGCCACGACCAGCTGCTCGCCCGCCGCGACAAGGTTGGCCGGCGGCTTTGCCTGTTGAACGTCGGATCCGTTGATCCACGCGACGTTGTCTATGACCAGATTCAGCGTGCAATCAGCTCGTTCGCTGGGCGCGCATTGCCAGTAGCGGCTGTCGGCAGCATGCACGATGAGTACGGCGGCCGCCGGGTCGTTTCCCGTCGCCGTGCGCAGCTCGTCAGCGTTGGCCGTTTCAGGCATTACCAGCGGTGCCGGTCCCGCGGCGCCGTTATAAGAGGCAACATCGGCTCGTGAATCGGCGAAGAGCCCACCCGCGCAGAAGCCAGAGATCAGCGCGACGTGTGGCTGGAATGCACACGGCAACGCGTATTGCATCCAGTACCCGCCGACGGCCGCGAAACGGCCGTTCAGCCTTCCGCTGGCCGCAAGCTCCTTCATCGCTGCAACGGTGAGCACCGGCATGCCCAATTCGGTCGACGGGAAGGCTCTCGAGGCAGGAAACGATGACCCTGCTGGCACGAGGGAAGCGGTCCCAGTCGCCGTTGACGAGGGAGTTGAAGGAGGGCTCTGGCTCGACGTCGGTGGCGTCGTGGAGCAGCCAACCAACAGCACAAGACCCAGAACAGCTATCGCCCGAACTGACATTGGATCCTAGAGACCCATCGGCCAATGGGCTTCGAAGACGAGCTCCAGGCCGTCAATTTCGTCCATCTGCTCGCCGATCATGGTGTACCCGTACTCCTCGATGAGATTCAGCGACGCGATATTGTCGGGAGACACGGACGCGACGAAGGTGGTTACGCCGTGGGCGTCATGTGCCCACCGATACATGGCTGTCGCCGCTTCCCGAGCGAAACCGCGGCGGCGATAGCGCGGGTCGATGCTGTAGCCGATTTCCAGGCGACCTTCGTCATCAGGCGGGCCATGGAAACCTATGGACCCGATCGCCTCGCGCGTTCCATCACCCTCCGTGTAGACGATCGCTCGACCGAGCCAGCCATGGATCGAAGGATCCTCCTTGAGCTGTCCGAGACGGTAGCTCAGGAAGTCAACGAGCTGGTCGGCGAGCCAGGCGGTCGTTCGCGCACCCAGGGCTCGATCCGCAGCTTGGAGGTCGCGACGCTGGAGTGCCTCCATGAACGGTATGGACATGAGCACGAGCTCGAGATGGTTTGTGCGAATTACCTCCGGTGCCTCTATTAGCCCGCCTTTCCGCCATGGGCCAGGAACTCGAGCAGGTCAAGCTTCGTGACGACGGCGGCGGCGCGCCCTCGCTCGACGACGACCAATGCCGGCGCGCCGCCCGACAGCAGGTTGAATGCGTTATCGACCGATTCGGGCGCGTCGATGGTCGGTAACGGCTTGTCCATGACCTCGCCCACGGTCCGTTGCACCACGGAGGGATCTCGAAACGTCCGATCCAGCAGTCCCTTCTCGGTAACGCTACCAACGACAGCCTCGATCGAATCGCCGTCGGCCGCCTCCGACACTGGCATCTGACTGATGCCGTGGAGCTGAAGCAGATCAATGGCCGCGCCGACGCGATCCGTCGTTCGGGCCAGGACGACTTCAGGAATGTCGCGTCGTCGGTGGCCGTTACCCAGCACGTCGGCGACCCGACTCGCGGATGTGGCCGAACCGAGCAGCCCGTTGACGCGCATCCACTCGTCGTTGTACAGCTTCGACAGGTAGTTCCGGCCGCCATCGGGGAACACCACCACGATCATCTTGCCGTGCCCCTCGCCGGCGGCGATCAGCTCCCGGGCTACGGTCAGCGTCGCTACCACCGCTGTGCCGCACGACTCGCCGGCGAGGATCCCCTCCTCGCGGGTAATCCGTCGCGCCATCGCGAACGCGTCGCGGTCTGAGACGCGCACCCAGCGATCAACCGCGCTTGCGTCATATGTGCCGGGCAGGAAGTCCTCGCCAATGCCCTCCGTCAGGTACGGACGCGCCACATCACCCGAGAGCACCGACCCCTCCGGATCGGCACCGACCATGACGATGCCGGGGTTCTGTTCCTTCAGGTACCGGCCCGTCCCGCTGATGGTGCCGCCCGTGCCTGAAGCAATTACCACGTGCGTCAGCTTGCCTTCCGTCTGGCGCCAAATCTCCGGGCCTGTCGTTCGGTAATGCGCGTCAGGATTGTTCTTGTTCCAGTACTGGTCGGGCTGAAAGGCGCCCGGGATGTCTCGGGCGAGCCTCCGCGCGACCGAGTAATAGGACTCGGGCGATTCGGGCTCGACGTTTGTCGGGCAGAGCACCACCTCGGCGCCATATGCGCGCAGGAGCGCCTGCTTCTCTGCCGATTGTTTGTCGGCCATGACGAAGATGCAGCGGTAGCCCTTCAGGGCAGCGGCAATTGCGAGGCCGTGCCCGGTGTTGCCCGAGGTGGGCTCGATGATCGTGCCGCCACGCTTGAGCAGGCCGTCGTGTTCGGCCGCCTCGATCATCGGCATTCCTATGCGGTCCTTCACGGAGCCGCCCGGATTGAGCATCTCGAGCTTGGCCAGGATCAGCGGCTGTCGTTCTGCTGGACCCAGGTCACGCGTGACGCGCGTGAGCCGAACCAGGGGCGTGTTGCCGATCAGGTCGATGATCGACTCGGCGTACTCCATCCGCGGCCGAGTATAGGTTGCGGCTTCTCGCTATCCTCGCCGCACGGGTACCTGTTCGAGGGGATTCTTTCCGCACCTATGACGACCACCGTGCGCGCGCCCAAGCCCAAAGCGCCCAAGGCCGACGTGCCAAAGGCGACTTCGAACCGACGTCGTGCGCCCGCGAATGCAAGCAAGGCGCCGGCCCTGGCGAGCGAGCTCGAAGCGCGGCTGGCCATCCTCGATGAGATCGGTCAGGCGATGGCCGCCCAGGCGGACTTCGACTCGATGGTCGAGTTGGTGGGCAATCGACTCACCGAAATCTTCAAAGCCACCGATTTCTACATCGCCCTGTATGACCGGCCGAGCAACGTCGTCTCCTTCCCATATGAGTTGGACAACGGCGAGCGAGTTCATGGTGAGCCAATCGAGTTCGGCCAAGGCCTGACGTCAACGATCATCACCACCAGACGCCCGCTGCGCCTAAATACCCAAAAAGAACAGGACGAGCAGGGCGGTTTCATGGCCGTCTATGCCGAAGGCCACCGCGAAAACGCGACTCAGTCGTGGCTCGGCGCTCCGATCGTGGCGGGCACTGACGCGGTCGGTGTGATCGCGATCGGCGACCGGACGGCCAATCGCTATACCGCGGGTGACGAAGCTCTCTTCTCGACCATCGGCGCGACATTGGGAGTATCTCTTCGCAACGCCCAGCTCTTGGCCGAGACGACGCAGCGAAATGCAGAGCTCGCTGTCATCAACGAGATCGGCGAGGCGCTCGCCAAACAACAGGATTTCGCGTCAATAACAGAAGCCGTCGGCGAGCGAATTCGTTCGATATTCAACGTCTCGACAGTTGTGATTGCAGAGCTAGATGAGGGGACGCAGGAGTTCATTCCCCATTACGCCGTCGATCAGGGCGAGCGCCTCGATGTGCCTCGAGGCCCCGTTCGCGGTCTGAGTGGCGAAGTCATCCGAACCCGCAAGCCGCTGCGCCTGGGAACGCTCGAGGAAGCCGAGGACCACGGTGCCGCACAGGTGGGCACGAAGTTCGACGCCGAATCCTGGCTGGGCGTCCCGGTATTCGCCGGAGATCGCATCTACGGCGTGATCTTCATCGACCGGATGCCCCGGTATGCATTCAGCGACGCCGATGAACGACTGTTGGCCACGATCGCCTCGAATATGGGCGTTGCGCTCGAGAACGCGCGCCTGTTCGACGAGACAAAGCACCTTCTGACTGAAACGGAGCAGCGCGCCTCCGAGCTCGCCATCATCAATGAGATCGGCTCGGCGCTGGCGGAGCAACTCGATTTCCAGGCGATCATCGAGCTCGTCGGCGATCGGCTCACCGCGATGTTCGACGCTGAGTCGCTGTACATCGCGATGTACGACCGCTCCAGCAACCTCATCACCTACCCGTACGAGATCGAGATGGGCAACCGCCTTCATCGGGATCCCGTGGACTTTGGATCCGGTCTTGCCACTCGTGTTCTCACCGACGGCCAATCCCTCCGGTTTGGCACAGTCAAGGAGCAGGCGGAATCCGCTCCATTTTTCGTCCAACCGACCTATCAGGAAGACGCAGAGGAACTAGGGCCGCTAAGTGAGTCCTGGCTCGGAGTTCCGATTTTTGCGGGGAAGCTAGCGATCGGCGTCGTCGTCTTAGGCGACAACGCCCGCGACAAGTACACCGAGGCGGACGAGCGACTTGTATCCACGGTCGCATCCAGCATGGGTGTTGCTCTCGAGAACGCACGTCTGTTCGACGAAACGAAACATCTCCTGACTGAGACAGAGCAGCGCAACGCAGAACTCGCCGTTATCAACGAAATCAGCGAGGCACTTGCACGGCAGCTCGATTTCCAGGCAATCATCGATGCCGTCGGGGAAAAGATCAGCCAGATCTTCACGGTTACGACGGCAGGAATATCGCTCTTTGACGCGCATTCCGAGATGTTCGAGATGCGCTACATCACCAATCAGGGACAACGGCTTGCCCAGCCGCCTCGAGCGCCAATAAATGGTTTGACGCGTCCCATGGTCATGGAAAAGCGAGCAGTCAGGCTCGGGACGACTGCAGAGTCAGACGCCATGGGCGCAGTCGTCTACGGGACGAACGAAGCCGAGTCGTTCCTTGGTGTTCCAATCCTTGCTGGCGACCGTGCACTCGGCGTCATCACCATCGAGCGCAATCCCAAGAACGCCTTCGATGAAGCCGACGAGCGGCTGCTAACGACGATCGCGTCAAGCCTTGGCGTCGCCCTCGAGAACGCTCGGCTGTTCGACGAAACCAAACACCTTCTGGCCGAGACTGACGCGAGGGCAGGCGAGCTCGCGATCATCAATGAGATCGGCTCAGCCCTCGCCGAGAAGCTGGATTTCCAGGCAATCATCGAGCTCGTCGGGGAGCGCGTCGGCGACATCCTCGGCAATCCCGATGTGAGCATTGCGCTGTACGACCCGGCCCGTAACAAGGTCGCGATCGCTTACTCGGTCGAAGACGGA
>DATBFJ010000042.1:0-3667 GCA_036558545.1 Candidatus Limnocylindrales bacterium | reverse complement strand
CGGAACTGCTCCTCGGTCAGCTGCTCGCGCTGAATGAGCGTACCCATCGCACCGTCCAGCACGAGGATGCGCTCGCGCATCAGGCGTCGCAGCGTCGCCTCCGCACTCGTTACCCGGTCAGGAAACACACACGCCACGGTGGGAGTTTAGGGCCTTCACTCGTGGTGCCCGGAAGCGCCGCCGATTGCCCAGTTGTGCGATCACCTGCCAAAAAAAGTGACTTTCGGACTATTCACGACTAGTACTTGTTGCTAGCATCCAATTGATACTCGCACCCAGCCCGAGGGGAAAAAGGCGCGCCGCAGAAAAGATTCCAGGCGGCAGCCTCCTAGTGCTTTCGCGAGGGGGGAGGTGGCACAGCGTCCAGCACTCTGCTTTGACGCGTGATTTCGCGAATTTTCGCGTTATTTCGCGCCTTTCTCGAAACGTGCCCTACCGGTCGCAAACGCGATCGCCTCTGCCGGCAAATCGCAATTTGCCGACTCAGAGATCGAGGAGGAGCTAGTGTTCTCATCTTCCAAGCGGCGATTGACCGCGGTTGGCGGTCTCGTCATCTCACTGGCGACGGTGCTCGCCCTCACCGTTGCCAGCACAGGTGCTTATTTCACCGACTCGCATCCGGGTCAGGTTGATGGCACCTTCGGCAGCGTTGCAATCGATATGGACGGTTCTGGAACTGGCCCAGGCAACCTGCAGTTCAACTTCACCGGCATGCTGCCCGGCCAGTGGAAGACAGCGACCATCACTGCCACGAACACCGGTTCGGCCAATGAAGACATCTACATGGTGTTCACCAACGCCAATGACGTATGGAGCGGCGTCAACACGCTCGGCACCTACGGCGAGGCGATGGTCAACGGAAGCGACTACAACAACCTCAACAACAACTACCCGCAGAGCACGGCGGCGAACCCCGGGCAGACGAATGCCTGTGGCGACCCGACGCCGCCCATCGCGTATCTGCCGCACGTGAACTACCTCGGCACGCTCGCCCCGGGCGGCTCGGCGAACTACTCGTTCTCGTTCCGCTACAGCGCGTGCATCTCGAACAACGCCTATCAGAACCAGCCGGCGTTCTCGGATCCCTTGGAGTTCAATATCGCGGCCTTCCAGGCCGGCGTGAATCCCAGCGACCCGCACAACGGCGCGGGCAGGGTCAGCGACCTGGTTCTGGCTCCCGGCTTCTACCAGTAAGCGGTCGTCCCGGGCCTAGCGCGTCGGGACGCAGAACGCGCGGTGCCGGGCTGCGCCCGGCACCCCGCCACGCTCAGCCGAAGGGGCTTGCCTATACGTGATTTGCGCACGACGCGGTCATGCACCCCGTGCTTGCCGCAGCGCCTTATGGACATCATCCAAGGAGGGAACTGGTGCTTTCATCCAGGAAGCGAGCCGCTTTATTCGGCGGACTCGTTCTGACACTCACGACCGTTATTGCTCTCGCTGTTGCCACAACCGGTGCCTACTTCACGGATTCGCACGGTGGCCAGATAAGCGGCACGAACGGCACCGTCACCATCAACGCCAACGGTGGCGCAGGCGCAGGCCAGCTGGACTTCGACTTCAGCGGTATCCTGCCCGGCCAGGCCAAGACGGCAACCATCAATATCGGTAATCCCACGGCCAACAGCGAGGACGTGTGGCTCGTCTTCAGCAATGACAATGGCATGTGGAGCGCCGTCAACAACCTTGGCCAGTACGGCAAATTCATTGTTGGCGGCTATACCTACGACAACCTGAGCAACAAGTACGTTCCCGGCACGCCTGGCGTCGCCGGCACACCGACGGGTGGCTACATGAGCGGAAGCTGCTCAACCGTCCCGCGTGTCGACGCCAACTATCTGCCGCACGCGATCAAGGTTGCGACGTTGGGGAGCGGCGCCAGCCACTCGTTCAACGTTACGTTCCAGTACATCGAGTGCATGACCGACCATCAGGGTGAGGACATCTTTAACGCCGCCGAGAACGACATCGGCGGAACTGCGACGATCACACCCGGCCCGCTGAACTTCTCGGTCGTGGCCTTCCAGGCCGGCGTCGATCCCACGAGCCCGTTCAACGGCGTCAACGCGATCGTACCGCTCGACCTGTCGGGCTACGGCGCGTACAACCATCAGTACATCCAGCCATAACTCGGATCGCTGAGCGAATCTGAGTAGATGAGGAGCGCCATGCTTGTCCGTCGCGCCGCAACGGCCGCCGCCATGCTGGCGCTCCTCGCTGTCCTCCTCGGGGCAATCGTCCTGCTCGTGCAGGGCTACCACTACTTCGCCGTCCAGTCGGACTCGATGGAGCCCACCATCCGCAGTGGCGACCTCGTGGTCGTTGCACCGGCCCACGCGGACGGCGTCTACGAGCCAGGCCAAATCATCACCTTCCACCCCACGCCGGGGTACACCACCACTCACCGCGTTAATGACGTCAACGAGAGCGGCATCGAGACCAAGGGCGACGCGAACGCGACACCGGACGTCAGTCGCATCCAGAGCGATCAGGTCGTCGGCGAGGTCACCTTCGTGTTGCCATACGTCGGCTACGCAGCTGTCTTTCTGCAGCAGCCGCTCGGTTGGATCAGCTTTGTCCTGGCAGTCGTTGTGATCGTGCTGCTGTGGCAGCTGATGCACTCCAAGCGCGACGATAACCAGCCGGTGGAGCCTGGGGCATCAGCGCAATGAGCGACGACCCGATGAAGCACCTGCTCGCGAGGCGCACGCCATGGCTGCTCGGCGCCGTCGCCTTGGTGACGCTCGCTCTGACCGTATCAATCGCGCTCACCGTGTCCGGGACGCAGGCGTACTTCACCGACAGCCACCCGGGCTCGATCGGTGGACTCAATCTTGTGCTGCCATCAGAATCGCCGGCCATCCCCGACGAATGCGCCGGTAACGGCTACAAGCACGTCATCTACGGGACAGACGACGACGACATCATCGACGCCGGCAACGGCAAGTCGCTGGTGTTTGGCCTTGACGGCAATGACACCATCAGCGGCGGCAACGGCAAGGACTGCCTGGTTGGCGGTTCCGGCGACGACCGCCTTGAGTCCAATAACGGGCCGGATGTCCTGCTCGGCGGCCCCGGCGACGACGTCCTGATCGGCGACAACGGCCCGGAGCTGCTCGACGGCGGTGACGGCTACGATGTCTGCATTGCCGGCAGGGGTCCCGCGACTGTTCTCAACTGTGAATCGACCACCTTGCCAGATCCTCTGGCCCCGGCCAGGCCCGCCCAAGCCAGCCCGGACGAGTCGAGTCCTTCGTCCAGCGCGGCGTCTGAACCCGTGGCTCCGCCGTCTCCGGTTGCGGATCCGAGCGCCGCGGCGTCGCCGGCCAACTAGAGAACCACGCCCGGCGGTTACGCTGCGACCATGCCGGACGTGCTCGACCCGACTGCCCATGAACTGCTCGACGCCTGGCGTGCGCGGGTCACGGCCGACAAGGAGCAGGTCGAGAGGTCGCGCGAAGAGCCCGATCCGGCCGATTTTTACGCCCCGGTGCGTGACCGCTTTCGCATGGATCCCCGACGCGTTGACGACGAAACGGTCAACGCGCTGCTGCGGCTCTCTCGTCCTGACGACATCTGGCTGGACGTTGGCGCTGGTGGTGGGCGATATGCCCTGCCTCTTGCCCTGCATGTTGGACGAGTCTTCGCCATCGATCCGTCGCCGTCG
>DATBFJ010000041.1:0-13959 GCA_036558545.1 Candidatus Limnocylindrales bacterium | reverse complement strand
TGGCGCAGTCAGCCTGCGTGACTGGCGCAGTCAGCCTGCGTGACTGGCGCAGTCAGCCTGCGTGACTGGCGCAGTCAGCCTGCGTGACTGGCGCAGTCAGCCTGCGTGACTGGCGCAGTCAGCCTGCGTGACTGGCGCAGTCAGCCTGCGTGACTTGGCCTCCGACGACAGCGCGCTTAGTCGGCCCACTTCTGTACGCGGTCGATGAGCTGCGGCTGACCGAGCCGGCCCGCGATCGCCGTGAACTCTGCTCGGCGGGCGCCCTTCCATTCGAGGTCGTCGATCGTCGTCGCCAGCACCTCGGGCACGTCCAGTACAAGCGTCGCGAGCTCACGAAACAGGTAGACCTCGGACTGGTGTTCCCTCAGCGAGGTGGCCAACGCGGCTGCGCCACGGATGTTGACGTCCCATTCACGGACGCTTTCCGGAATGTTCTCCAGGTGGCCGTAGCGAGTCAGCACTGAGCCGGCGGAAACCTTGCCCCAGCCGGGAATGCCGGGGTAGCCGTCGGCCGAGTCACCGACGAGGGCCAGGTAGTCAGGGATCGACTCGGGCGACACGCCAAACTTCTTGCGCACGCCGTCAGCGTCGATGAGCAGCCGCTGACGGCGGTCGTACTGCACGACCTTGCCGTCCTCGCGCACGCACTGGCCCATGTCCTTGTCGGGGGTCATGATCACGACGCGATCGACGTCTCGCGCCGCCGCCCAGCGCGCTGCGGCTGTGCCCAGGCCATCGTCCGCTTCGTATTCGACCAGCGGCCAGACGACGACACCCAGGGCTCTCAGCGCGTCCTCGGCAAGGGTGAACTGGTCGAGCAGCTCGCGCGGCACCCCGTAGCTCGTCTTGTAGCCAGGCCAGCGCGCATTGCGCCACGATTCGATGACGTGGTCGGCTGCGCAGCCGAGATGGGTGACGCCTTCCTCGCGGAACAGGTAAAGCGTCGACTCGATGATGCCGACCGTCGCATTGATCGGATGTCCATGCGGATCGAGCGCCTGTGGTCGGGGCGCGAAGTGCGAGCGAAAGAGCTCGTAGGTCGCGTCGAGAAGGTGAACCTGCAATCGTCAGCTGGCCGAAACAGGCTCTTCGACGACCGGCGCCCCCGTTGCTCGTAGCGCATCGGCCGCCGCGACGTCCGAGGCGAAGCCGCGCAGTGTATCGAGACGGCCGCGGTCGGCCGCATTCAGCGCCGCGCCAATGATGCCCGACGTGTTTCGGTACTGAGCCGGCACGATCGGTGCGCGGCTCTTGAGCAATGCGCCGTACTTGTCCATGACCTTGCTGACACCGCCGCCCAAGATGATCAGATCCGGCCAGAGATAGCTCTCGACGCGGGCTAGGTACTCGTTGAACTCACTGGCCCACGTTTTCCACCGGAGACGGCGGCGCTCGCGGGCCGAGGCAGAGACACGAGTCTCTGCATCGCGGCCATTGACCTCGAGATGGCCGAGTTCGGTATTCGGAACGAGTTCTCCATCGACGAACAGACCGCTTCCGATTCCAGTCCCGACGGTCAGCATCAGCACCGTCCCGCGCACGTCGCGGCCGGCACCCAGCCTGACTTCTGCCAGGCCGGCCGCGTCAGCGTCATTGATCGCGTAAACGCGCCGGCCCAACGCCGCGCCGACCACCACCTCGGCCGAGGTTCCGATCCACGCCTTGTCGATATTGGCTGCGGTCTCGCACACGCCGCCCTTTATCACGCCCGGCAGGCCGATCCCGACTGGGATGCCTTCCGGAATGACATGGTCCTTGGCGGCCCGGGCCACGATCGTCTGGATGGTCAGGGCGACGGCTTCTGGGGTCGAGGGCTTCGGCGTATTGACGCGCACGCGGCTCGTGAGCATGTCGCCGGTTGCCATGTCGATCAGCGCGGTCTTGATGCCCGTCCCGCCAAAGTCGATTCCAAGGCCCAACGAACTAGGTCCGACCTCAGGCGGGACGTTCCCGTTGTTGGCAGCTGGCTCCATCGGCCAAGGATATGCGCCGAAACATAGGGTTTCGACCGATTGATACGGCGCGAGCGCCGACTGACGATCACGGTGCCGTCATGTCACTGAACCGATCGCCAGCTCCCGAGACACGCCAGCCGTCGGTCGATCGTCGCTGGGCGCTCGTCGCCATCGTGGTTGTCGTTGTGCTACTCGTCGGAGCAGTGGGTGTCTACGCCGTGCTGCCGCGTGGTGCGGGCCCAGCCCCGGGTTCTCCCAGCGACCTCTCGCCGTACGACCAGCTGCGAGCGCAGATCGGGCCGAACGGCGAGGTGACCAAGGAGATGGCGCTGGAGGCTTTCTCGCTGGCAATCGCACCGCTCCCGGGCGTAACGGTGCCCACCGGCGCACCGGCCAACTCGGCAGAGCAGAGCGACGCTACGTTCGCAGTGCTCTGGATTCTGCCCTTCCTGGACCAACTGACATCCGATCAGCGTGTGGTTGTTGATCGCGTGATGACTCCGGATCCGAATGCCCCATCCATCACGCCAGCCGCGTTAGGGCCGCGGGTCATCTTGGCCGATACGACAACCGCCAGCCAGTATCTGGACACTGCCGAGAAATACGAGAACGAGATTGCCTCCGAACTCGGGAGGCAGCTCACAACGACCGTGACGATGCAGATCGATCCAACGCAGGTAGCCGGACACGATGAATGGTTCGCGTATTCGGAACCCACATTGGATTTTTCCAAATGCATGATCCACGTCGAACCGAAGCTCCAGGCTGAGGGTACGTCCGCCGACGTGAGCGCCACGATGGCCCACGAAATGTTCCACTGCTTCCAGTTTGACTGGGCCCGCCAGCACGGGTTCCTAATGGCCAAGGAGAACACCCCGGATTGGCTAACAGAGGGATCCGCCGAGTGGGTGGGCGAAACGCTCGGGGGCCCCAGCCCTACAGGCGATTACTGGTGGACGCAGTACCTATCGAGCTTTGGCAGGTCGCTATTCGCCCGCGACTACGACGCGGTCGGTTTCTATCAGCACATGGCGGAAGCCGGCATCGATCCCTGGCACAAGTTCGACAGCATGTTTGCGGCATACTTCCAGACGACCAGCAGCGGCTCGGCCTACGATGCCGGTTCGGCAAACGAAGACTCGTTCTTGAACACCTGGTCTTCCGGTGGGTTTCGCGACGAGAGCATGGGCCAAGATTGGAATGCGTCGGCGCCATGGCATTCCACCGAGATGCCCGATCGCACCGAGTCACCACTCGCGCCCACCGGGACGCTGAGCGCCACCGCAGCACCGATCGGCAGCTACGACGCGACAAACTCGTTACTGATTGCGGACGTTGCAGCCGAGATCGCCCAAGTGGAGCCAACCGGTCATGTGCGACTCCACGCAGGTCAAATCGACGAGCCGATCACCACGACGATGTGGTTGTGCTTCGACCAAAACTCCTGCCAATGTCCGCCGGGCCAAACCTATAACGGACCATCGCTCGAGTACGTGAATGCCGGTGATTCAAAGGCAGAGTTTGGATTAACGGGCGGCTTGGATGGCGCCAAGGTAAAGCTGACCGGCCATAAGACAAAAGAATTTTGCGAGGCGGCACCCACCGGCGGCCAGAAGAAGCAGAATTGTGCTGCCACCTGTCCTGATTCGAACGGTGACCCACACATGAAGTCCGTCAACGGCTACCGCTACAGCTTCCAGGCGGCTGGCGAGTTTGTACTCGTTAAAGACGCCAATCTGGAGATTCAGGCGCGCCAGGAGCCTTATACCGCAACGCATCACTTCACGGGCACGAGCATCAACACTGCCATTGCCGCTCGGGACAACGGCCACGTCGTTGGTGTCTACGAGACTGCCTCGGGTCTGGGGTTGCACGTCGACGGACAGGTCGTCAACTCAAGCGCCATGCCCGACCTGGGCGCGGGGGCCGCGGTCAAGCAAATCGACAGTGGCTACGAGATCGATTTCCCGGACGGAACGGTCTTGTCGACCATTTCTCTTGGTCAGTACGGAATCAACGCGATCGTCCAGCCATCTGACACGCTTCGGACGCAGGGCATGGGCCTTCTCGGCGTTATCACCCCAGGAGGACTTGGCGTGCCGGCGCTGCCTGACGGATCACAGCTACCTGACACGACGGACTTCACGACTCGCCACGATCTTGTTTACGGGCAGTTCGCCGACGCGTGGCGAATAACCGACGCGACGTCACTGTTCGACTATGACCCGGGCAAGTCCACGGCGACGTACACGGATCGCAGCTTCCCGACGCTGGCCGATGACCAGGAGCTGTCGGGGGCATTGGCGAGCCCTGATCCGAATGCCCAGGCTGCCGCTCAATCAGCCTGCGGAGGTATCACAGACCCAGAGCTGGCATCCGATTGCCAATACGACGTGTTCGCAACCGGAGAGTCGGGCTTCGCCCAGCAGTACGCTCTCCAGCAAAGCTTCTACAACAGCCAACCGACTCAGACGTTGCCTCCGCAAACAGCACCGCCGCAAACCCCGCAGGGCAGCATCGCCCCGGCAACCGGCGTGCTGAAGATCACCGACGTCCAGAGTTTGGATGGATCGGCGATCGGACCTGATAACACCCTGTACGTGGCCATCAGCGACTCATCCGGCGCGCCGAGTCTGCTGGCCGTCGATCCGATTACAGCCGGTACGAAGGCGAACACGAGCCTGCGAGCCTCGTCCGACATTCACTATGGCGATGGCTCCGTCTGGGTAGCCGGCCAGGCAACGGACGCAAACGGCCAGCATTGCTCTGTCACTCGCTACGACCCGCAGACGCTGGCCAGCCAAGGGGACTTCGCCATCCCGTGCGCCAGCGGCGCCGCGTCACCGCACCTCTACTCGATGGGTGACTCGGTCTGGTTCGTTGATGCGCCTGGAACTTCGATCGTCCAGATCGATCCGAGCACGAACGCCCCGGGCAAGTCCGTCCCGTTGCCGCAGCTCGACGGCTGCTGCAAGGAGTCCCAGGGAGCAATCTTCTGCTACTGCGGTAACTCCGACGAGTGGCGCTTGACCGACGCCGACTCGGCGTTTGTCGACCTCGGCAGCTACTCCCAGATTTACCCGGCCGGAACCGGTTTCTGGGCGGAGGAGGACCAAGCCGCGGTGTACGTAAACGCGCCCGGTGGCTCGGCGGCGAACTTGCCACTCGACGGTCGAAGAGTCGTTGGCGGTGACCCGACTGCCGTCTATTTGCAGGATTCAACTCAACAGACTGCCCTCGAGCGCCAGCTCCCAGACGGCTCGGCGCCCGTGACCCTGGCCAACGCGCCGGTGGTGGCACCCGGCACGCTCAACGAGACGGATCTCGACTACGGGTCCGAGTTCCCATGGTTCGCGACACCCAGCGGCTATCTCCACTTGTGGGTCTTCAGGGACGATCCGTCACATCCGCTGGCGCTGTGGGAGCAATGGGCCCCATTGCCGTAGCTCTGGTAGTCACGAGGCCCCGAGGCTCGCCGGTCGTCTTGCCCGTAAACTCTCAGTCGAGATGTTTGACCACTTCGGGGAATTCAAGCAGCAGCTGCCCGACCGTGATGCGAATGAGACCGGCGACTGGATCGATTCGCTCGACTCGGTAATCGCCAACGAGGGACGCGCGCGGGCACAGTTCATCCTCTATCGCGTGCTCAAGCGCGCGCGCCAGCAGAATCTTGGCCTGCCGCCGCTGACGGCAACTCGCTACATCAACACGATCTCGCCCGAGCAGGAGCCCGAGTTCCCGGGCGACGAGGAGATGGAGCACCGCATCCGGCGGATGATCCGCTGGAACACCGTCGCGATGGTCCTGCGCGCGAACAATCGGGCGCCTGGAATCGGTGGCCACCTGGCGACCTACGCCAGCGCGGCGACGCTCTACGAGGTCGGCTTCAACCATTTCTTCCGAGGCAAGGATGCCGATGGGATGGGCGACCAGGTTTATTTCCAGGGCCATGCCGCGCCGGGCATGTATGCGCGGGCGTTCTTGGAAGGCCGTCTGGACGAGGACCATCTCGACCACTTCCGTCAGGAAGTACAACCCGGCCGTGGCCTGAGCTCATACCCGCATCCGCGACTCATGCCGGATTTCTGGGAGTTCCCGACGGTCTCGATGGGCCTTGGCCCGCTGGCTGCGGTCTACCAGGCGCGCTTCAACCGATATCTCCAGCACCGCGGCATCAAGGACACGTCGAACAACCACGTCTGGGCGTTCCTCGGTGACGGCGAGACGGACGAGCCGGAGGCCATGGGCTCGCTGTCAATCGCGGCGCGCGAAGGACTCGACAACCTGACCTTCGTCGTCAACTGCAACCTGCAGCGTCTCGATGGCCCGGTGCGCGGCAACGGCAAGATCATCCAGGAGCTCGAGTCCGTCTTCCGTGGCGCCGGCTGGAACGTGATCAAGGTCATCTGGGGCCGCGAGTACGACGACCTGCTGGCGCGGGACGTCGACGGCGTACTGGTCGACAAGATGCAGGACACGCTCGACGGCGAGTACCAGAAATTCAGCGTCGAGAGCGGCGCGTACATTCGCGAGCACTTCTTCGGCCCAGATCAACGATTGAAGGATCTCGTCGCGCACCTGTCCGACGAGGAGATCTCCAAGCTGCGTCGCGGCGGGCACGACTACAAGAAGGTGTACGCGGCCTTCGACGCCGCGACCAAGGCACACGGCCGGCCGACAGCGATCCTTGCCAAGACGGTCAAGGGCTGGACGCTGGGCGAGCACGTCGAGGGCCGCAACATCACCCACCAGGCCAAGAAGATGACCGAGGCGGAGCTGAAGGTCTTCCGTGACCGCCTCGAGCTGCCCATATCTGATGCCAGGCTGAAGGACGCGCCTTACTACCACCCGGGCCCGGACGCGCCGGAGATCAAGTATCTCGAGGAGCGCCGCGCAGCGCTGGGTGGGCCGATGCCGCGGCGCGTCGTCGTCACGAAGACCCTCGAGCTACCGGGCGACTCGGTATACGGCGAGTTCATGACGGGTTCGGGCCCGCAGGAAGTGTCCACCACGATGGCCTTCGCCAAGCTCCTGCGCAACCTGCTGCGCGACAAGGAGCTGGGCGATCGGATCGTGCCGATCATCCCGGACGAGGCGCGCACCTTCGGCATGGACCCGCTGTTCAAGGAGGTCGGCATCTATTCGGCCCTGGGCCAGTTGTATGACCCGGTCGACTCGAACCTGGTGCTCAGCTACCGCGAAGCTCAGGACGGCCAGGTGCTCGAGGAGGGCATCACGGAGGCGGGCTCATCCGCCTCGTTCCAGGCCGCGGGCACTGCGTACGCAACGCACGGTCAGCCGATGATCCCGTTCTACATCTTCTATTCGATGTTCGGCTTCCAGCGTACGGGCGACGAATTCTGGGCCTTTGGCGACGCGCGCGGACGCGGTTTCCTGCTTGGGGCCACGGCCGGGCGGACGACGCTCAACGGCGAGGGGCTTCAGCACGAGGACGGGCACTCATTGGTCGTCGCCTCGACGATCCCGAACATTCGCCTCTACGACCCCGCGTTCGCCTACGAGACGGCCGCGATCGTCAAGGATGGCATCGAGCGGATGTACGGCGCGAACCCGCACGACGTCTTCTACTACCTGACCCTGTACAACGAGAACTACTCGATGCCGGAGCGCCCGGATGGCCTGACCGACGAGCAAATCGTCGGCGGGCTGTACCGCTTCAAGGCCGCGCCCGAAATTGCCAACGACGGTCGGGCGCCGCTGCGCGCGACGCTTCTGGCGGGCGGTTCGATCATGCAGCAGGCTCTCCGTGCCCAGCAGCTGCTCGCCGAGCGCGGCGTCGCGGCCGAAGTCTGGAGCGCGCTGTCATACCAGCTGCTGCGCAACGATGCGCTCGAGTCGGATCGTTGGAACAGGCTCCATCCGGACGCGACGCCGCGCGTTCCGCGCGTGACCCAGCTGCTCCGTGAGCCTGCGGAGCAGGGCCCGATCGTGGCGGTGAGCGACTTCATCACTGAGTGGCCGGACCTCGTGGCACGCTGGGTCCCCGGCGGCTGGTACCGCACGCTGGGCACGGACGGGTTCGGTCGGAGCGACACGCGCGAGGCGCTGCGCCGCTTCTTCGAGATCGACGCTGAGTCGATCGCGGCGACG
Organism: Candidatus Limnocylindrales bacterium; assembly: GCA_036558545.1. GTDB lineage: Bacteria > Chloroflexota > Limnocylindria > Limnocylindrales > CSP1-4 > JALYGJ01. The sequence continues at coordinate 5,893 of DATBFJ010000041.1, read as the reverse complement.
ACGCTTGCGGAGCTGGCGCGCTGCGGCCGCATCGACCCGAGCGACGCCAAGCGCCAGATCGAAGAGATGGGCCTCGATCCGGAGACGCCGTTCTCGCTGTATTCGTAGGGGCCAACCCACCGATGCGACCGTTCTTCCCGACGGTGCGCGATTTCGCAGCGGCAACGACACCGCATTTTCAATTCCTGGTAAGTGACTTCGGCTACAGCGGGCCGACGATCGAAGAGCGGACCGATGACCTGTTCGACGTCGCCTACTACGGCCGCGGCACCGCCGTTCTGCTCAACTGGGACACATCAGCCGCCTACTTCGCGTGCAACCTTGCACCGCGGCTCGCCGATGGCACGCTCGATCCCGACTACCGGAACTGGATGTCCGTGAACGAGGTCGTGGCCGCGCGCGGCGCCGCCGAGCGGTGGATCAGCCAGCGCGACCTCGACGATGTCGACCTGCCGGGCTATGGCACCGTCATGGATCGCGCTGCTGAAAATCTGCGCGAATTCTGCGACGACGTGCTGCGCGGCGACTGGTCCGTCCGGCGCGATGCGCAGCGCTGGCTCGAGGATCCCTCGCGGTTGTGAGTCGGTACCGATCCACGTTGGCTCTTGTCGTGACCGTGCTGCTGGGGTGTTCCAGCCCAACGGTGTCGATAACACCGACCATCTCGGGAGCGCCGCAAACGCCGCCAGCTGCCTCGACTCCCAACAGCAGCCCGACTCCCGGCGAAACCCCCCGGTTACAAGCAACCGGGACGGGAGCTTTTGTTTCACTGTTCGCCTCAGGATTTTCACCACTGACCTTCGTGACCAATGCTGGCGACGGTTCCGGCGACCTCTACGTCGTTCAGCAGTCGGGTCAGGTATTCAGGCAGTCACCTGGTCAGTCGGCGCCCGGGAGCCCGTGGCTGGACATAAGCGGCCGTATAAGCTCGGGGGGCGAGCGCGGCCTGCTCGGCCTCGTGTTCCATCCGCGGTTCGCGACCAACGGTCGTTTCTTGGTCGACTACACCGACATCAACGGCAACAGCGTCGTGTCAGAGTTTCACCAGGCCACCAACGGAACCGTCGATCCGAACAGCGAGAAGGTGATCCTCACGCAAGCCCAACCGTTTCCCAATCACAACGGTGGCATGCTGGCGTTTGGTCCTGACGGTTATCTGTACATCGGTTTTGGTGACGGCGGATCAGGTGGCGATCCGCAGGGCAACGGCCAGAATCTGGTTAACGACTGGCTCGGCAAGATCCTGCGCATCGATGTCGATACCCCCAACACATCTGGTTTCGCGTATTCCGTTCCACCAACCAATCCGTTCTTTGGCGAAACCGGATCGGTCTTCAATATCCACAGTCCTGAGATCTGGGACTGGGGCCTGCGCAATCCATGGCGGTTTTCCTTCGACAGCAAGACCGGAGCCCTATTTATTGGTGACGTGGGGCAGAACCAAACCGAGGAAGTCGATGTCGAGCCGGCCGGGCAGGGCGGTCGCAACTATGGCTGGAACATCATGGAAGGCGATCACTGTTACAACGCCACCAACTGCGACAAAACCAAAATGACCTTGCCCGTAGTCACCTATTCACACGACGGTGGCAACTGCTCCGTCACGGGCGGGTACGTCTACCGGGGATCTCGCTATCCGTCGCTGGCCGGCCACTACTTCTTCGCGGACTACTGCTCCGGCAATGTGTGGTGGTTCGACGCGGATCAGGCGGAGGCCGGCTCGCCGGTCACAGCTCAACTGTTGGGCACAGTGCCGTCCAGCGTCACCAGCTTCGGTCAGGACGAGGCCGGCGAGCTCTACCTGGCTAGCAGCTCCGGCGTGGTCTACTCCCTCGTGGCGCCCTAGCCCTGGATCAACGCCCAGCCATTTGGTGGGCGATCGCCACGCTCGGGCAAAGTCCGCACCGTTGCCGTCTTCAATCTCGGCAACTCCTTGAAATATTCGGGATAGTGGTTGGTGCGAGTTGCCTCCGGATCAAGAGCGTCTTAGCTGCCAGTTATTCCTGCCGAGAATGAGGTTTGTGCGTTCCGGACCAGAGCGCTTTCCTGGACGCAATTCGTTGACCGCGCCATGCCGTCCCGGCATCATCCAGACAGATTTCGGGCCTTTGTTGACCTCTCGACACTGATTCGCCAAAACCTGATGCCCTCGGTGCATAACGCGATGCGCGTTGTGCGGAATGAGCGGGGCGCGCCGCCGCAGCTACTTGCTGGAGGCGGGGGCCGGCCAGGACTGCTTGATCAGGTTCGCGACGAGCGCGGTCCAGCCAGCCTGCTCGTCAGCGCCAAGTCCAAGGCCCGTGTCGCCATCGAAGTACTCGTGAAGCCGGCCGGTGGCGCTCCAGTCTGCCTCGACGTTGTTGACGACGCGATCCCGGACATCCTCGGCAAGGCTCGGGTCCACGTCGTTGAGCTCCTGGATCAGCAGGTAGTTGATGGGCAGCCAGACGGGGCCGCGCCAGTTCGAGTTGACACCCGGGCCGGCGGTGCTGGGCAGGTAATCCGCTGATGCCGCGGACAACGACCGGATGCCTCCCACCGACAGGAACTGGTTGGGGTCGCGCAGGGCGTCGGTCATTGGCGGCACCTGCTCGGGCGGCACGACACCGGCGATGAGTGGCACAAGTCCTGAGTACGACTTCTGGGACACGAAAGATCCGTCGTCGTTCACGTCGTAGTAGAAGCTCGTGGTTGGGTCCCAGAGCGTCGAGTTGATGGCCGTCTGGATCTTGCCGCGGTCGACCCAATAGCGTTCGGAGCCGGCAGTGTCACGCAGCTCGGACGCTATCCGCGCCATGTCGCGAGCATAGAAAGCCATCCAGCCGCTGGCATCCGCCTGGGCGGCGCCGGCATCGCCGCGTGGCAGGTTGTCCATGCCGAGCGCGCCGCCCGTGAACAGCGCGTCGCCGACAACGTTGTGCGACCACCAGTAGTCATAGTTCTTCTGCAGACCGGGATAGACGGCCTGCAGGAAATCGAGATCGTGGCTCTGCTCGTAGACGGTCCATACCGCCCAGGCGTAGACCGGCGGGCACTCGTCACCCATCTGCCATTCGTTGCATGGAATGTGTCCGTCAGGCTGCTGCCAGCGATCGGATAGCAGGAATTGGAGCTGATCTTGCGCCAGCTTCTGGTCGACGAGGCTGGCAGTGACCGCGTTGAAGGCCATATCCCATCCCGCAGGCCACGGGTATTCCCACTTGTCAGGCAGGATCAGCAGATCGTGCGCGTCAACCTTCCCGTCGAACGCGGGGTTGACTCCGGACGTGCCGTCCCAGGTGTAGTAGGTCTCATTCCAGAGCATGCTCATGAGCGCCTGCTGATAGAGCGGCGCATGTTGCGTCACGTCGCCGACGAAATCGTCTTCGGTCTCAGTCCTGCGCAGCGCCACGAGCTGGTCGCTTTGATCGAGGCGTTCGCCGGCCGTAGATGTTGCCTCCGACTTGGCGGTGTCGGCCGGCGTCACGTCGTCGAAGGCTATCTGCGCCGCGCCGATGCGAATGACGCTTTGCTGGCCGGCAGGAATCTCCAACCGATATGCCAGCGCGCCGATGTTGCCGCCCTGGTCGCCGTCGAGCCCCTCGCCGCGCAGGTTGTTGTCCAGGGCACCCTTGTCGCCGCTGATCTGCCACTCGCTCGGCGCCTGGCCGACGACCGCGACGTACGAGGTCGGACCGGGCAGCATCAGACCGTTCGCCAGAGGCGTGACCTGCTCGCCGTCGCCAGTCCACGCCTTGAACACGACGTCGACGCTGCGCGTATCGGACGTGGTGTTCGTGACCGTGGCCGTGAGGGTCATCGACGTCGAGTCGAATCGTGCCGCCTCGCAGTCGATCGAGAACCAGTCGTCGGGCATCGGGTACATGTACGTCAGTCGGTCGTAGGCATGGGTTGGTCCGTTCTCATGAAAGACGCGATCGTCGGTGATCTGTTCGCCCGCCGGGCCGGACGGGTTTGACAGGCCGTTGAAGCGCTCAGTTACGTGGTCCTGGGTGCCATCCCAGAAAGCCCAGCCCATGCGGAACTGGTTGGAGCTGTCCGACCAGCCGCAGATGCCGTCATCTCCGTATTTGTAGGGCGTTGAGATGGCGCCGTGCCACGACAAGCCCCATCCGTTGTCGCCGACGGCTTCGCGGGGGGTGCCCCACTCGCGCTCACCCAGGTACGTGCCCCAGCTCCTGTCGAGCGCGGACGCCGCCTGCAGGTCGAGCGCAATCGGCGTCGGCGCGGGCGGCGAAGGCGAAAGAAGGCTGATGCCGGCGTAGACCAGGGCGACAACCGCCAGCACTCCGGCGACGATGCCCAGTAGCAGCCACCACGGTCGTCCCGTTGACGGTCGGGTCGCGGCCGGCGGAGCTGGTGCGCTCACGCGGCCGAGGGTAACAAAGGCGCATTAGAGCGACGCTCCGCCTGATGTACGGCGGGCGAAGGTATGATCGGCCGCTGCTGATGAACTCGATAGACGCCATGAGCCCGATCGTGGGCCGCTACGACCGCGACGCTGCCGACTACGAACGCTACTGGGCGCCGGTGCTGCGCGCCACCGCGCGACGGCTGCTCGACTACGTCGATGACTACGTCCGCTTCGTCCTCCGTCGCGATGGCCACGTCAGCATCCTCGAAGTCGGCGTCGGAACTGGGTCGCTGCTCCAGGCCGCGCTTACGCGATGGCCCGAGGCCCACTACGTCGCGACGGAGCCTGCGCCGGCCATGCTCGAGATTGCGCGCCAACGCCTCCTCGAATCGGACGTTACTGCTGACGGCCGCGTGAAGTTCGTGGCCTCGAGCGGCGCAAGCCTTGCGGTGCCGGACAACTCCATCGACCTGGTCATCTCAACGTTCGTGCTGCAGCTGGTACCGGATCGGCTGGAGGCCCTGCGCGAAGCGCGCCGCGTTCTGCGCCCTGCCGGGATGGTTGCCTACCTGACGTGGCTCGACCGCGACACGCGCCAGCCGTTTCTGCCAGCAGCCGAGTTTGACGAGGCCGTCTACGACCTGGAGATCGATGAGCCGGAAGGCACCGACGAACCGCATGCCGGCGACGTCCACTCCGCGAGGACTGCGGCGAGCGAGCTGCGCCGTGCCGGATTCTCGAAGGCGTCAGCGCGGGAAGAGGTGCTCGAGTACCAGTGGACGATGGAATCCTACCTCGAGTACAAGCTCGACTACGACGAACGTTCACTGATCGAAGTCTTGACGGACGAACAACGTGCCGACCTCGAGCGCAATGTCCGATCTCGCTTCACACCACTGCATGAGCGCGACTTCCGATGGCACGCGCCTGTCGTCTTTGCCCGGGCCGAGAAACCGCGCGGGGGCTAGGGATAGGCCGCGGCGACCATGCAGTGGTCGCTGAGCGCGGTGCACTTGACGGCGGTTTGGTTCGCCATCAGATCGGGCGACGAAAGGATGTAGTCGATGCGGAAGAGGCCGAACGGCAGCGACTTGAGCTCGTCCGGCCGCCAGGTGAGGCCGGGGCCAATGCCAGCATCGAGATGCGCGTCGTTGAGCCCGGCCGTGAAGTCGGCGTAAGCCGGTTCGCGCTCCGTTGTGTTGAGATCGCCCATGACGACGACGGACCGGTCGGCAGCGAGATCTGAATCGATCGCAGCCCGGATCATCTTCTGATCGTCGGTCCGCTGGGTCGTATCGAACGACAGCGGCAGCGGGCCGGGTCCCGTGCCCTGCGGCGGCACCGGATGGACGACGTAGACAACCACCTCGTCGAATGTCGGCGGCTGGACAACAGCGCGGATGTAAGACGGATGGTGCCACGCCTGCTGCTCGAGAATCGGCCAACGACTGAGAAGCGCGACTCCCACGGCATCACCGCTCGGCGCGAAGACGTGGTACGGGTAGGTGAGGCCGATCGTTCGATTGGTCGTCAGCGCGT
>DATBFJ010000040.1:0-11998 GCA_036558545.1 Candidatus Limnocylindrales bacterium | reverse complement strand
ATAAGGCGCGTCCTGTTGGTGCTCGTCGTGGTTGTTGTCGTGGGCATGCTCCTGGCTGCCATTCCGCACACGTGATCGCGGTCGCGACTTGACCACCGTCGGACGGCTGATCGCCGACTCCCTCGCCGCAGCCGGAGTTCGCTGGGCCTTCACTGTTCCCGGTGAGTCGTTCTTGGGACTGCTAGACGCCTTGCCAGCGGCCGGCATCGAGGTCGTGGCTACTCGACACGAGGGTGGTGCCTCGTTCATGGCCGAGGCCATGGGTCAGCTGACTGGTTCGCCCGCGGCAGTTCTCGGAACGCGCGCGGTGGGCGCGTCGAACATGGGCATCGGCATCCATACCGCGCGCCAGAACTCGACGCCCATGGTGGCCTTGCTCGGCCAGGTGCCGCGGCCGTTCCTGGGGCGCGAGGCGTTCCAGGAGGCAGATCTGGTCGCGTCACCGGGACGCCTCGCCAAGTGGGCCGGCCAGCTCAATGATCCAGACGACGTCGGTCGGCTGATGGCTGAGGGTCTCAGCTCGATGCTCGCTGGCCGCCGCGGGCCTGTCCTGTTCGCCCTTCCCGAGGACACGCTCGACGTCGAAGTCCAGGGCGCAGCGTACGCCGCAGATCTCGTCTCCCCGGCGCCCGCCACGAGCGGCGCTATCGGGGCTGTTGTCGAGCTGCTCGAGCAGGCGGAGCGACCGGCGATCCTTGCCGGCTACGGAGTCACAGCATCCGGCGCTCGTGACTCACTCGTCCAGTTCAGCGAGCAGCTTGGCGTTCCCGTTTTCGCCGCTTGGCGCCGACCAACCGCCTTTCCGAACGATCACCCCAACTTTCTGGGTACGACCGGCTACGGCTCGCCCGCGACCGTGCGCCAGCGCCTGATCGACGCGGACGCGCTGCTGGTGATCGGTTGCAGGCTCAACGAGGTCGCCAGTTTCGAGTATTCGATCCCGGGGCCACAAACCCGTTGGGCGCATGTCGATCTCGAACCGCTGACCGCTCGCGCCGGCCTGGCCGCGCCCGACTTGGCGCTCGCAGCCGACGCGAACGCGTTCCTCCGCGCTGCGCTTGCCTCGGGATTACAGCCGAGCAATTCCCGGGCCGCCCAGATCGCCGCGGACCGCGCGGCTTTCCTCGCCGCCACGGCGCTGCCGGAGCGCGAGTGGGACGGTCCCGGCATCGATCCGGTGCACGTCGTGAGGGTGATGCAGGACGTGCTGGCGGGCGACGCGATCGTCACGACAGACGCAGGCAACTTCGGCCTGTGGCCGGCCCGCTACTTCAAGTTCGCCGACGACCAGGTGTTTCTCGGGCCAACCTCAGGCGCGATGGGCTACGGCCTGCCGGCGGCCATCGCCGCGTCGCTGGCCAAACCTGGCCGACAGGTCCTGGCCCTGTGCGGCGACGGCGGCCTGGCGATGACCATGAACGAACTGGAAACCGCCGTCCGAACCGGGGCAACGCCGGTCGTCGTTGTCTTCGACAACGAGAAATACGGCACCATCGCGATGCATCAGGCCAATGAGCAGCGCGCCCCAGTTGCTACCGGGCTCGGCCCAATCGATTTTGCTGCCGTCGCTCACGCCTGCGGAGCAGACGGCGTGCGCGTGAGCGACGACGCCGCGTTCGAGGCGTGCCTGCGCACCGCGCTGGGCTCCGGCCGTCCGACGGTGCTTCATCTCCAGCTGGACTCGCGCTGGATCAGTCCTGACCGACCGGCGCCAGCATGAGCACCATGAGCACCATTCCTTATGTGGGTCATGCGTCGGATCGGGAGTTCTGACATTCGCGTGGCAGGCTGATCCGGGGCCCGCTGTGGACGGGTTGACGAATACTTCATGGCACGTATACTTCCTGCGTGGCATTGAACGTCAATCCGTCATTGAGTAGCGACCAATCGCGCCAGGAAACCCTGGACGCGGTGCTCGCCGAACTCAACCAGATCAGCTTTCGCGACTTCCAGGGCGCGCTAAAGCGCTTTCACGAGGGCGCCCTGAGCCTCGTCCACCTCAACCTGCTGATGCTGCTCCGCTTCAACGGCCCGCTGACGATGTCGCGCCTGGCGGAGTTGCTCGATGTCTCGGTGGCAAGTGCCACGGGCATCGTCGACCGAATGGAAAAGAAGGGCGTTATCGAACGACGCCGCAGCGACGAGGACCGTCGCGTCGTGCAGGTATACGTGACCGAAAAGGGGGAACAGGTCTTCACTCAGATGCAGGCTGAACGCCAATCGAACATGATGAAGATGCTCTCGAACATCACCGAGAGCGACCTCAGAGCGCTGCTCAAGGGCCTCCGCGCCGTGCGTGAGGCTCGCGACAAGTGGCTGGCACAAAAGGCGCAGGAAGCCAAGGCACACGCATGATCAAACTTCTTCGCGAGTTCCTGGGCAAGTACCGGATGATGATCCTGATCGTCCTCGTTCTGCTCCTGGCCCAGGCATTGACCAACCTGTACCTGCCCGAGCTGAACGCCGACATCATCAACAACGGTGTTGCCAAGGGCGACACGGGCTACATAGTTCAGGTCGGCGTGCTCATGCTCGTTGTGACCGCCGTGCTCGGCGTCTGCTCGGTCGCAGCCGTATTCCTGGGCGCCCGCATCGCGATGGGCTTTGGCCGCGACGTTCGGTTGGCCGTCTTCCGCCGCGTGGAAGGCTTCTCGCAGGTCGAGATGAACAAGTTCGGCACGCCGTCGCTCATCACGCGCAACACGAACGACGTGCAGCAAGTACAGATGATCGTGTTCATGGGCCTGACCGTGATCCTGCTCGCGCCGATCATGGGTATAGGTGGCGTGATCATGGCCCTTCGCCAGGACGTGCCGCTGTCCGCTCTGCTGCTGGTGATCCTGCCGATCATGTTCGGCTTCATCTTTTTCATCACCAGCCGCGCGGTGCCGCTCTTCCGGGCAATGCAGGTCAAGATCGACCGCATCAACCAGGTCATGCGCGAAGCGCTCGCCGGCGTCCGCGTCATCCGCGCCTTCGTCCGAGTCGATCACGAGGAGAAGCGCTTCGACGAGGCCAACGTCGACCTGTTCCAGACCGGCCTCAAAGTAAACCGGCTATTCGCCCTGACCTTCCCCGTGATGATGCTGATCTTCAACCTGTCGTCGGTCGCGGTGATCTGGTTCGGCGCCTTCCGGGTCAACAGCGGCGAGATGCCCATCGGCAACCTCACGGCGTTCCTGTCCTACCTGATGCAGATCATGTTCTCCGTCCTGATGGCCATCTTCATGATCATCTTCCTGCCCCGCGCAGTCGTTTCCGCAGGACGCATCCGCGAGGTTCTCGAGACGGAGCCATCGATCGTCGACCCGCAGTCGCCGGTCAGCTTGCCGGTATTCCAGGCCAGCGCAGCGACAGACGGAAATGGACATGGCACCGACGGAAACGGTTTCCATCCGGGTACTAACGACGGCAACGGAAAGCACCCACTGCCCGGTGTTCGACCTGGTGTCCGCGTCGAGTTCAAGGACGTCGAGTTCCGTTACCCGGGCGCGGAGCAGCCGATCCTGCACGACATCTCGTTTACGGCCGAGCCGGGTCAGACGACGGCAATCATCGGCAGCACCGGCAGTGGCAAATCGACCCTGATCAACCTCATCCCGCGTTTTTACGACGCGTCGAGTGGCTCGCTCCTGATCGACGGCGTGGAAGTCCGCGAGATGCTGCGCGAGGACCTCTGGAAGCTGATCGGCGTCATCCCGCAGCGTGCGTTTCTGTTCAGCGGCACGATCGCCAGCAACGTCCGTTACGGCGACGCCAACGCGACCGACGAGGACGTCGAGCGCGCGCTCGAGATCGCCCAGGCCAGCGAATTCGTCAAGGAGCTGGCTGACGGCATCAACGCGCCGATCGATCAGGGCGGCACCAACGTCTCAGGCGGTCAACGCCAGCGCTTGGCCATCGCCCGCGCACTCGTAAAGCGCGCGCCGCTGTACATCTTCGACGACAGCTTCAGCGCCCTCGACTTCCGGACTGACGCGCTGCTGCGCGCGGCGCTCAAGCGCGAGCTCGCGGAATCGACTGTGATCATCGTTGCTCAGCGCGTCGGAACGATCCTCAATGCGGACCGGATCATCGTCATGGACGAGGGCCGGATCGTCGGCGTTGGCACACACAGCCAGCTGCTCGAGTCGAACGAGACCTACCAGGAGATCGTCTACTCCCAGCTGACGGAAGCTGAGGCACAGGCAGCATGAGCGGCCCGCAGGGACAACGACCGCAGCAGCGTCCGCAACGGGGCGGCATGGGCCCGGGCGGCATGATGATGGGCAGTCTGCCGCCCGAGAAGTCCAAGGACTTTGGCAAGTCCTTCAAGCGTTTGCTCGGGCGGCTTCGGCCGGAGATGCCGCGCATCGTCGTCGTGCTCATCCTGGCCGTCGGCAGCGTCTCCTTCTCCGTCATTGGGCCAAAGATCCTGGGCAACGCCACGAACATCATCTTCGAGGGCTTCATCGGCGGCCAGCTGCCCGCCGGCGTGAGCCAGGCGCAGGTCGAGGCTGGGCTCCGCGCTGCCGGTCAGAATCAGCTGGCGGACATGCTCGGCGGCATGACCGTGACACCCGGCGTGGGCATCGACTTCGCTGCCCTGTCGAGCATCCTGATCGGCCTGGTGGGTCTGTACCTGGTCAGTGCCGTCTTTGCGTGGGGTCAGGCCTACATCATGGCCGGCGTCACGCAGCGCACCGTCTACCGCCTGCGCACGGACGTTGACGAAAAGCTCGGCAAGCTGCCGCTCAAGTACTTCGACGACCATTCACGAGGCGACGTGCTCAGCCGGGTCACCAACGACATCGACAACATCGGCCAGACTCTCCAGCAGAGCCTGACGCAGCTCATCACGTCGGTGCTGACCGTCTTTGGCGTGCTGATCATGATGATCTCGATCAGCTGGGAGCTTGCGCTCATTTCGTTGCTCGCCATCCCGGCGTCGCTGATCGTCACGGTGCTCATCATTCGGCGCTCACAGCGTCTCTTCGTCGCCCAGTGGGCTTCGACGGGCGCACTGAACGGCCAGGTCGAGGAAATGCACACCGGCCACAACATCGTGACCGTGTTCGGTCATCAGAAGGAGGCGGCGGCCAACTTCGAGGTCGAGAACGAGCGCCTGTACCAGGCCTCCTATCGAGCCCAGTTCATCTCCGGCATCATCCAGCCCGCGATGAACTTGATCTCCAACCTGAATTACGTCGCGATCGCCGTCATCGGCGGTTTGCGCGTGGCTTCGGGCCAGATGTCGCTCGGCGACGTCGTCGCCTTCATTCAGTATTCGCGCCAGTTCACGCAGCCGATCGTCCAGGCGGCAAGCATTGCCAATGTCCTGCAGTCAGCCGTTGCTTCCGCCGAGCGCGTCTTCGAGCTGATGGACGAGCAGGAGATGAGCGGCGACCCGGCGCAGCCGAAGGTCCTCAAGGACGTTCGCGGCGAGGTCGCATTCGACGACGTCTCCTTCCGCTATCGGCCGGATACGCCGCTCATCGAGAACCTCAGCCTGACAGCCGAGCCAGGTCACACGATCGCCATCGTCGGGCCTACCGGTGCAGGCAAGACCACGCTCGTCAACCTGCTGATGCGTTTCTACGAAATCGACTCTGGCCGGATCAGCGTTGACGGTGTCGATACGCGCGACATGACGCGCGAGGAGCTTCGCCGCAAGTTCGGCATGGTCCTCCAGGACACATGGCTGTTCCACGGCACTATCCGCGACAACATCCTGTACGGCAGGGAAGGGGCGACCGAGGAGCAGATGGTCGCGGCGGCCGAGAATGCGCACGTCGACCACTTCGTGCGCACGCTCCCGGACGGCTATGACACGGTCATCGATGATGACGCTACGAACCTGTCCCAGGGCGAGAAGCAGCTGCTGACGATCGCCCGCGCGTTCCTTGCTGATCCCAGGATCCTCATCCTCGATGAAGCCACAAGCTCGGTCGACACGCGCACCGAGGTGCTCATCCAGCGCGCCATGTCGCGCCTGATGAGCGGCCGCACGACGTTCGTGATCGCCCACCGGCTGTCAACGATCCGAGACGCCGAGCTGATCGTGGTCATGGACCACGGACACATCGTCGAAACGGGTACGCACGAAGAGCTCCTCGAGAAGCGCGGCTTCTACTACGAGCTCTACCAGAGCCAGTTCGTCGAGGGCTTGACCGCCGTAGCTGCCTAGCACGGCCCCGATTGACGGGTTAATCGCCGTCTAATAATCCCAAATCGATCCTGCGCAACGGCAAATCAGTCTTGCCGAAGAATTCCGCCGTGCAGCCGGCCCTGGATCCACCCCGGGGCCGGCTGTGTCTATCTGACCGCCTGGGCGATCGACCGCTCCATGGCGAAGGCACCAAAAGTGGCACCGGCCTCGGCGTCCGGGCCGTCATGGATGACGCTGAAGCCGATGTTGTCGTAGAAGCGATGCGCGGCCTCGTTCGAAGCAGTTACCCATAGCACGAGGCGTTGCGCACCCCATCCGCGACCCCACTCGCCGGCCGCGTCCAACAGCGACCGGCCCACGCCCAAACGGCGCGCCCCGGGTGCCACCCACATGGAGAAGATCAGGCAGTCGTGAGCGGGCCGCCGGCGAGCCTGGACCAGCCCGGCGGCCTGGCCCGAATCGTCAAATGCGATGAGCCACGTCCGTGACTCGCCCGTGGCCGAGGCACGCGCGGTCTGCTGCCACTCGTCGTCAGGTATTGCCGCGGCATTGGCGTGGGTCTGTCCGAACGCTCCCGGTGCGTCAAGCAGGCTGGCCAGTCTCAGCGCGCGCAGCAGCTCCCAGTCATCTGCCCTGATGCGCCGAATTGATGTGCCCAATTCGGGCACAGGTTAAGCCGGCAGTGGCTGCGTGCAGTTGGGACAGCGGGTCGCCGCGGTTGGGATCTCGGTGGCGCAGAACGGGCAGGTCTTGGTCGTTGGCGCCTCATCCTGGCCGGCCTGACGGCGCGCTTCCAGCGCGTTACGTGGCTTGATCAGGAAGAAGAACAGCGCCGCCGCGACGATTACGAAATAGATGACGTTCTGCAGGAAGACGCCGTACATGACCTGGGCACTGCCCACGTTCAGAGACCAGGTCGACATGTCCGGGATGCCCAGCAACCCGATCAGTGGCGTAAGGATGTTGTCGACGAACGACTTGATGACAACTCCGAACGCGGCCGCGATGACGAAAGCAACGGCGAGATCGACGACGTTGCCGCGGAAGAGGAAATCGCGAAACTCCTTGAGCATCGTTGCCTCCCTATGCCCCCGGCCCGATCGGCCGTCTGTCGGGCGCATTGTCGGTCACCGCCACGGGCAATGCTCAGCGCTTTGTTCGAGCGGCTATTCGCTCGAGAGCGCCTTCCCAGCCCGCATCGAGCGGCGCGCCCGCGGAATCGATGTCGATGAAGAGCGGCGCGTGGTCCGAAGGAATTGGCACGCCTTTGCGCGCCTCCCGATCGATCTCTGCCCAAACAAGCCTGTCCGCAATCGGCTGGGTTAGCAGCAGATGATCGATGCGCATGCCCAGGTTCTTGTGGAAATTGCCGGCTCGGTAATCCCACCAGGTGAAGCGCTGCGGCTCGGGCCGCCTGGACCTGTATCCGTCGATGAGGCCCCACGACAGCAGCCCAGCGAAAGCCTCGCGCTCCGGGGCTGAAACATGCGTGCCGCCGTGAACGGCCGCAGCGTCCCAAACGTCAATGTCGGTCGGCGCTATGTTCATGTCGCCACCGACCACCAGCGCATCGGACTGCTTGACGTTGTCCTGCAGCCACCTGAGGAGGCGGCCGTACCACGCGAGCTTGCCCTCGAAAAAGGCCGACCCGACAACTCGGCCGTTCGGCGCGTAGAGCGACACGAACCGGATGCCATCGATCACAGCACTGACCATGCGTGCCTCATGGAACGGGTCGAAATCGTCCTCCTCGAGGCTGATCGTGGCCCCGGCACCCGTGTTGCGCACCGGGCCATCGCCAAAGTTGGTGATCACGGAGCTGGCGTCGGCGGGCACCTTGGAGGCGATCGCGACACCGTTCCAACGACCTTCGCCGTGGTGAACGAGGTTGTAGCCGCGCATCTGGAAGGGCATGATCGGCGCGTCTTCGTCGCTCAGCTTCGTTTCCTGCATCAGCAGCACGTCGGGCTGAGCGCGATCCAGCCATTCGAGAACGCGATCCAGCCGGGCCTTGAGCGAGTTGACGTTCCAGGTCGCGATACGCATCAGGGAGCGATTATCGGTTCTCGGGACGCTCGGAGCGGCCCAGCGCGAGGAGCTCGCGCTCACCGCGCGACATTGTGGCGATGCGCGCAGCTTCTCTCGTGAATGCTTGCACCAGCGCGGCCGGAATTCGGTCTCCCGGCGCGTACGTCAGGTAGCGAACTCTCTTGAGTTTGAGGTGGGCGCCCCGCAGCAGGTGTTGTGGATCGCTCATGAGCGTGCCGGTCTGCCAGCCGACATGAACGTGCTCCGTCTCCGGCCAGATCCACGCGAAATACGTCGATTTGCGTCCCTTGGGCAAGTCGTAGCCGATGAGGCGCCAGCCGGGTCGGAGCCTTTCGATCGCTGTCGGCACCGCCCTTCTGATCGCGACGCGCAATCGTTGGCACTGAACCGCGATTGGCGGCGCGAGCGAATCGAGAAAGTCGACAACGTCAGCGTCAGGCTGACCTTGACTCGTCACGGCGATGCTGGCTCGATCGTGACGTCATCGAGCATCGGGTCGACCTCGATCAGTCGCGCCTTGAGCCGGGCAATGATCTGCGGCACGTCGTCACGGCCTGCATCAAACCGGACGGTGGCGGTCACCACCACGTGATCCGGGCCAAGGTGCATCGTGCGCAGGGATTCGATTGCCGCTACCCCGGCCTGGGCTTCCATAGCCTTGCGCGCCTGATCAACCAGCTCTCCGCTGGCCGATTCACCGATCAACAGCGCCCGGCTCTCAGCCGCCAGGAAGACGGCCACGGCCATGAGCACGATGCCGACGGCCAGGGAGCCGAACGCGTCAAAGCGCGGATTGCCCGTCAATTCGGTAAGGAACAGGCCGATGAAGGCAAACACGAGGCCGATCATCGCGGCGACGTTCTCGACGAGCACCGCGAGCACGGAGGCGTCCTTGGTGTCGAGCAACGCGCGCCAGAAGCTCTTGGCTGGCTCGAGCTCGCGCAGCGCCACGAAAGTGGACGCGGCTTCCAGGGCAAACGAGATGCCGAGGACCACGTAGCTGGCCAGCACGTTGTCGATGGGATGCGGATCGAACAGGTGGGTCAGGCCCTCGTAGAACGCGAGTCCGCCACCGACCGCAAAGAGAAGCACGGCGACCACGAGCGTCCAGAAGTAGATCTCCTTGCCGTGGCCGAACTGGTGCAGATCGTCTGCTGGGCGCCGGGCCCGGCGGATGCCGACGATCAGGACGATCTCGTTCGAGGTGTCCACGAGTGAGTGGATGCCCTCTGCGAGCATCGCCGAGCTGCCGGTCAGGAACGCGGCAATGAATTTGGCCGCGGCAATCCCGATGTTCGCGAGCAGCGCGCCGATGACGGCGACCGGCGACTCCTCGCTGGCCTTGTCCACCTTGGCCTTGGCCCGGGTGTTGGCTGTCTTAGTCTTGGCCGATGCCACGCTCGCCAGTCTATTGATCGTATGACCAAAGGCCGTCTCGAAGCGTTCAGCGACGGCGTGCTCGCCATCATCATCACGATCATGGTCCTCGAGCTGAGGCCGCCGGAGGGCGCCACGCTCGATGCGCTTGCCCCGCTGTTGCCAAAGTTGGTGGCCTACGTGCTGAGCTTCGTGTACCTGGGCATCTACTGGGTCAATCACCACCACCTGATGCACGCGGCAAAGACGATCAGCGGCGCGGTCCTGTGGGCCAACCTGCATCTGCTTTTCTGGTTGTCGCTCGTTCCTGTGGGTACGGCATGGATCGGCGACACGGGCTTCGCCCCAACTCCAGTCGCGATCTACGGCTTCCTGCTGCTCATGCCGGCGGTGGCATTCAGCATCCTCGTTGGCGCACTCGTCCGCGCGCCCGGGCAGAACCCCGCAATCGCGCAGGTGCTCGGCAGCGACCTCAAGGGCAAGCTGTCGATCCTGTCGTATGCAATTTCAATTCCAATTGCGTTGATCGCTCCCTACATATCGGTGGTTATCTTCACCGTGGTTGCGGCGATGTGGTTTGTTCCGGATCGGCGCTTTGAAGCGGCCCAAGCAGCGAATAGGGTTCACGAATGAGCTTTACGTACAGGTTTCCCGGCAGTGTCCTGACCGAGCGCGAGCACACGGTCCCGCTCGATCACAACGCGTCCAATGGCGAGACGATCAGCGTCTTCACGCGCGAGCTGGCCGATCCCGACGGGCTCGACAAGCCGTACCTTCTTTACCTCCAGGGCGGCCCGGGGATGGAGGCTCGCCGGCCCACGACGCCGCCAGGCGGTTGGATCAAGCGCGCGCTCAAGGATTACCGCGTTCTGCTGCTGGATCAGCGCGGAACCGGCCGTTCAACGCCGGTCAACTCACAGCTGCCCGGTGATACTCCGCAGGAGCAGGCCGACTACCTGGCCCATTTCCGGGCCGATTCGATCGTGCGCGACGCGGAGCTCATTCGCCAGGAACTCGGCGTCGACCGCTGGAGCATCCTGGGCCAGAGCTTCGGCGGCTTCTGCTCGCTGACATACCTTTCGGTAGCGCCGGGGTCTCTGAAGGAGGCGTTCATCACCGGCGGCTTGTCGCCCATCGGCCGTCCTGTCGACGACGTCTATTCGGCGACGTACTGGAGGATGGCCCAAAAGAACCGCGAGTACTTCGAGCGCTACCCGGACGACCGCCAGCGCGTTGACGACATCGTCCACCGACTGGAGGACGAAGATGTCCGACTACCCGGTGGCGACCGACTGACAGCCCGCAGATTTCGCCAGATGGGAATGTGGATGGGGTTTTCGAACGGTCTCGAGCTGCTCCACCACGTCCTCGAGCTACCGTTCGGCTCGAACGCGTTCATGTTCGACGCCGAGCTCGGAGCTTCGCATTTCGAGCGCAACCCGATCTACGCAACGCTGCACGAATCTTGCTACGCCGACGGCGGCGCCACGCGCTGGTCGTCGTCGCGCGTTTACCCGGTCGAATTCGACGAAAACGGCTGGTTGACTGGCGAGCACATCTTTCCGTGGATGTTCGACGACTACGGAGCTTTGCGGCCGCACAAGGAAGCTGCCGAGCTGCTCGCCCAGCGCGAATGGCCGCGACTCTATGACCCGGACGTGCTGGCACACAATGAGGTGCCCGTTGCGGCGACGATCTACGTCAACGATCCGTACGTCGTCGAAGAGTTCGCCCGCGAGACCGCAGCCGCCGTCCACGGACTGAAGCCTTGGATCACGAACGAATACGAGCACAACGGCCTGGGTGTCGACGGTGACAGGATCCTCGGTCGACTGATCGACATGGTGCGCGGGCGCTAATCTAGTCGCGCTATGACCTCTCCCCACAGCGCGCCCGCGATGCGCGCCTGGTACGTGACCAGGACCAAGCAGAACGGCTGATCAGCCCCTTCCGTAACAGCGTCGGAGGAAGGGGCGAGACAGGCGCGCGGTGTCAACGCATGCGACGACGGCGTGTGCGTTGCCGCGCGATCTCGCCTTGCAGTGCGAGAGGTAAGGGTCGGTCATGCCGATGCCACACAGGACGTTCGCCCAGTTGGCGAAGCGTCGATTGGTCGGAAAAGAGGGTCGCGAGCGAATCCGCGAGGTTCGCGCGTTGATCGCGGAATTGCCCGATTACAAGAACGGTCCGTATGCGGACCTGCGCAAATCGCTGCTCGCCGAGATCGAGGACACCCGCGTGCGATCGAAACAGGTCCATCGCGATTCGATCGCAGTGCGCCGTGAAGGCGCGGCTCAGATCGCGCTCGTCGGCCCGCCCAACGTGGGCAAGTCGTCGCTCCTCCAAGCCCTTTCCGAGATCCAGATCAAGACCGGCGACTATGCATTCACCACGCTGAGGCCCGTACCGGCACTGACACGGATT
>DATBFJ010000039.1:0-43541 GCA_036558545.1 Candidatus Limnocylindrales bacterium | reverse complement strand
ATCGTGATCGTCGAGTGCTGGAACACGTTCAGCGACCTGGGGGCCGCGGCGCGCAGCGGCGATCGCAAGATCAGGGATGAGGAGCAGCGGGCTGTCGCGATCGCCGGCGGCGGCGGGCCTTTCAGGGTCGGCCTCGTGTGGATCGTTCGCGATACCAAAGCCAACCGTGAGTTGATCGCTCGATACCCGAACTTTTTCGACACGAGGTTGCCCGGCTCGAGCACGGGTTGGCTGGCGACCGTAGCGGCCCGCGCCACAATGCCGAAAGCGCCAGGTCTGATTTGGTGCGACTTGGCTGCGCGCAGGTTGTTCGCGAGGCGACGAGGCCAGACCGCCGCCGGCCGGATAGTCTGAATCCGTGGAGAGGGAGCGCAGAGGCCGGGCATTAGCCCGCCGGCTGCTGAGCATTGGGGCCTTCCTTGTCGCGCTGGTGATCATCTGGGAAGGCGGGAAGTGGCTGTTCGGTGACCCGTGGCATCTCGACGCCATCGGCTACCAGCACACGCCGCCGTTCTCCATCCCGCAATTCAGCGACCTTCAGCTGCCCCATCTGTGGGCAATCGCGGCGAGCTTCACCGAGCCCTTCCAGCGCAACGCCGACTACTCGCTCGGCAACTATCTGGTCGACCAGGCGCTGTACACGTGGGCCGAGGCGATCATTGGCTTCTCGCTCGGCGCGCTCATTGGCATCGCGCTCGCCAGCGTGTTCGTCCACTTTGGACTGTTCGAGCGCGCGTTCGTGCCGTATGTGGTGGCCAGCCAAACGATCCCGATCGTGGCGCTCGCGCCGCTGATCGTCGTCAGTTTCGGCCGCGGCCTGACCAGCATCGTGATCATCGCCACGTATCTGACCTTCTTCCCGGTGACTATCGCCATGGTCCGCGGCCTGAGATCGCCGGATCCGAGAGCGATCGAGCTGATGCGTTCTTACGCGGCCAGCAAATGGCAGATTTACTGGAAGTTGCGTCTGCCGGCGAGCGTCCCGTACCTGTTCACGGCGCTGAAGATTGCGGCTGCCGCGAGCATCGTGGGCACGATCATCGGCGAGGGTCCAGGCGGCGTCCAGCAGGGCCTGGGTCGCGCGATCTTGACCTTCAACCAGCAGTACATCACGGGGCCGGAGAAGCTCTGGGCGACGATCCTGGTCGCGTCGCTCGTCGGGATCATGTTCTTTATCGTCGTCCGCGTCGTGGAGATAACTGCCGTGACCAGGCGCGGCCAGCGACAGGCTGGCGCATGACACCCCCGGGCCCCACGGCCGCGGTCCACCTCGAAAGCGTCGGCCAGGTCTTCGAGTCGCACGATGGCGAGATGACGGCCCTCGAGGACATCAATCTGACCATCGAGCCTGGTGAGTTTGTCTCCCTGATCGGCCCTTCGGGATGTGGGAAATCGACCCTTCTACGGATCGTGGGCGACCTGATTCGCCCGACCTCCGGCACTGCGGAGGTCAACGGAAAGTCCTCCCACGACGCCCGACTGGGCCGCGAGTACGGCATGGTCTTCCAGGCGCCGGTGCTCTTCGACTGGCGCACGGTCGAAGCGAATGTCCGACTACCGCTCGAGCTGATGGGCATGGACAAGTCGACACGCGACGCGCGCGTCCGGGAGATGCTGCGACTCGTCGAGCTGGGCGACTTCGTCCGGCACTACCCCGGTCAGCTTTCCGGCGGCATGCAGCAGCGCGTCGCGATCGCGCGGGCGCTCGCGCTCGAACCGACGCTGCTGCTCATGGACGAGCCATTCGGCGCGCTCGACGAGATGACGCGCGAGCGCCTCAACTCGGAGGTCCTGCGCATCTGGCAGCAGACCGGCACGACCGTGATCTTTGTCACGCACTCGATCCCTGAGGCGGTCTTCCTATCGACGCGCGTCGTCGTGATGAGCCCAAGACCCGGACGCATCACCAATGTCATCGACATTGACCTGCCCCAGCCACGCAACGACCAGACCCGTGAAACGGACCGCTACTTCGAGCTCGTCACGGACGTTCGCGAGAGCCTGCGTGGCAAGCGCGTTTCCGGCGCGATCGCGTCGGACGAGCGCACCCGCGTCGAAGGCGGCATCGGGTGAGTGTTGCGGCGCCCGCGATGGGTCGGTCGAGCAGACCCCGTGGCTCCCAGCTCGTCGCCCGCTATGCGCCGCCGTTGGTCGTCTTCGTCGTGGTCGTGGTTGCCTGGGAGCTCATCGCCGGTGGACCCGGGCGGCGCGTCTTCCCTGCTCCCAGCGCCATCTACAACGCGGCCGTGAACAACTTCGACTATCTCCAGCGCTCGGCCCTGCAGACGATCTACGAAGCCATAGGCGGTCTCGTTATCGGAACGCTTGGCGGCATCCTCGTCGCGTTTGCCACGGCCAGATGGATCACCGCGCGCGACGTACTGATGCCCATCGCCATTGCCAGCAGCGCCGTTCCGATCATCGCGATTGCGCCGATCCTCAACAACTGGTTCGGCGTGCTCAACCCGGTGAGCAAGATGATGATGGCCGCGCTGCTGTGCTTCTTCCCGGTCATGATCAACGTCACCCGCGGCCTCGTCGAAGTCCAGCCCGCGAGCCTCGAGCTGATGCGCTCGTACGCTGCGACGGAGCTCCAGGTGCTGCGCAAGCTGCGCGTGCCGAACATGCTGCCGTTCCTGTTCACCGCCTTGAAAGTGGGCGCCAGCCTCGCGTTCATCGGCGCGATCGTCGGTGAGTATTTCGGCGGGACATCTGACGTGTTGGGCCGCGTCGTCCTGACCGCGATGAGCAGCGGCAGCTACGACCTGGCGTGGGCGGGAATACTGATCGGGGCAGTCGGCGCAATCGTGCTTTTCCTGGTCATCTCGACAGTCGAGCGCTTCGCCATTCCGTGGCACAGCTCGTTGCGCGCGGAGTAGTCCACAGCCCGTCAAATTTGGGTGATGCGCGGATGGCTGCATCCGCTATCGTGCCTCGAACGTTGCGATGGTCAAGCGCGTAATGGGAGACGTGGCGACCAGAGCAGGAGGTGGAGTGGCCGCCTGGTCGACGGCCCAAGGGGAGTGGAGGAGGTCTCATGAGGAACTTCTGGCTGTCCGCGGCTGCCGTAGCCGTGATCGCCGTCATTGCCGCGGCCTGCAACTCGAACGCGCCCGCCACGACTGCCCCTGCAGCCACGGTCAGCCTTCAGCTGCAGTGGGCCCCGCAGGCTCAGTTCGCGGGCTACTTCGCGGCAGATAAGCAGGGTTACTACACGGCCCAGGGCCTGACGGTCAACTTCATCCCGGGCGGCCCGGACGTCGTCCCCCAGACGGTCGGCTCGGATCCCGCAGGTCCCGAGTTCACGATCTCATGGGTGCCCAAGGTGCTGGAGGTGCGCGCCAAGGGTCAGTCGGACCTCGTCGACATCGCGCAGGTCTTCCAGCGCGCCGGCACGCGCTCCGTCTCGTGGGCGTCGGGCAAGGGCCCGGCCCCGACCGGCACGGACAACATCACCGACCCGTCCATGTTCCGCGGCAAGAACGTCGGCGTGTGGGATTTCGGCAATGAGTACGAAGTCACCGCTGGCGCGCTGAAGGCGGGCCTGACGCAGGGCACCGACTACACCAAGGTCATCCAACCTTTCGACATGACCCTCCTGCTGAGCAGGCAGATCGATGTCGCCGAGGCCATGATCTACAACGAGTACGCGCAGGTTCTCGAGGCCACCAACCCACAGACCAATGCGCTCTATCAGCCGACCGACCTGAACGTCATCGACTACAACCAGGTTGGCACGGCGATGCTCCAGGACGCGGTCTTTTCGCGCGCCGCCTGGCTCTCTCAGCCGGGCAATACGGACGTCGCGACGCGCTTCCTGCGCGCGTCTTTCCAGGGCTGGATCTACTGCCGCGACCATCCGGCGGACTGCGTCCAGTACACGACGGACGCGGGCTCGACGCTGGGTGCCGGCCACCAGGCGTGGATGATGAACGAGATCAACCCGCTCGTCTGGCCGTCGCCTGATGGCATCGGCATCATGCCGGTCAACACCTGGAATCAGACGGTGTCCGTGACCAAGGGCGCGGGCATCATCACGGCCGATCCCGACGCCGGTGCCTATCGCACCGACCTCGCCCAGGCCGCGCTCACCGGCATAAGCGGTGATACCAAGGGCGCCAACTTCCAGAAGGGGACCGTTACGGTGACGGCCGGAGGGAAGTAACGCCGGAAGCTCCAGGGCAGTTTCGCGAGGCCGGTCCGCAGGGACCGGCCTCGCTCCTTTTCGTGGGCGGTCGCCCAATCGCCGCTGATCGAGTTCAACCAAATTGTTCCTTTTGGATGATTCCGACTGGGCCGGACCCGAATCAGGCGAGTTGCGCCCCAAAATTCTTCAGCGCAGGGCGCGGGCGCCGTATTTCCGCTCCGAGGGCGCAATCGGGGCTGGAGAGTAGGCCGGATCAGTCGATAAGCGCCCGATAAGCGCCGAATCGAACAATTCCATTGATGTCCGATCAATGGCGCAGACGCACTCCAACCCGGTCCGTAGTCGCCGGCCGGCGCAAGGCAAGCGTGGCCCTGGCAGTTCTCGGCGATCGAATCGCTCAGGCTCGGCGGCGGCGCGGTTGGTCGCAGCGTCAGCTCGCGCAAAGGTTGGGCATCGCACCCTCGCGACAGAGTCAAATCGAAGCCGGACTGGGCGGCGGCGTGCCGGCTGAATTGTGGTTTGCCATTGCGGACGCACTGGGAATGCCGCTGCGCTTCGAGTTTGGCCGCGATCCACTGCAGGAGCTCGAGGACGCTGGTCACCTCGAGCTGCAGGAGTTCATGCTCGAGCTGGGCAGGCAGACTGGTCGAAGTCGGTCGTTCGAGCTCACCGTCAAGGCGTCGCCGGGGTATTCGGTGGATGTCGGGCTGCGCGACGATGCTCAGCGTGTGCTGTTGCTCGAGGAATGCTGGAACACCTTCGGCAACCTGGGAGGCAGCGTCAGAAGCACTCGCCGCAAGCATGCTGAGATGGAGGAGCTCGCCATCGCCGTCGGTGGGGAAATAGGCCCGTACCGGGCTGCCGCGTGCTGGATCGTTCGTGACGCGCCGCGCAACCGCGCCGTCGTGGAGCGATATCCCGAGATCTTCCGGACCACCTTTATCAACTCGTCCGAGTGGGTGCGGTGCTTGACGTCGCCGGGAGTCGCACCACCCCGCGGGATGGGGATCATGTGGTGCAATCCGCGCGCGAAGACGTTGACGCCCGTGCGACCGGGTACGCCCGTCCTGGTTGGTTAGCCCGCGGCGCCCCGCGTATCGAGGACGCGTGACCAATTGAGGCCGCGGACGAGGGCCAGGGCGATGACGGCGGCGAGGACCAGGACGACGGCCGCGGCAATGGCCGAGTCGAGGTCGGACGAGTTGAAATCGCCGTAAACGAGCAGCGGTAACGTCTGGGTTCTGCCCTCGATCGACCCCGCAAAGATGATCGTGGCACCAAATTCGCCCAGCGCCCGGGCCCAACACATGACCAGGCCGGCAGCGATCGCGGGCGCGGCCAGCGGGGCAGTCACCCATCGGAACACGCTGCGTTCGGCGGCGCCGTCGACGCGTGCCGCGTCCTCGATCTCGCGCTCCACAGCGGCAATGCCGGTCCTTGCAGAGCGAATGAAGAACGGCGCCGCCACGAAGAACTGGGCAACGATCACGGCCGCCGTGGTGAACGGCAACGTCAGGCCAAGGGCGGCCAGCGGCTCACCCAGCAGGCCGCTCCGGCCCAGTACCAGCAAGAGCGCGAGGCCGGCGACGGAGGGCGGCAGGACGATCGGCACGTCGACGATCGTTTCCACCGCGGTCCGACCGGGCAGTCGGCCGCGCGCCATTGCGAGAGACAGGGGAAGACCGAGCAGCAGCACTACCACGACAGTGATTCCAGTGGTGATCGCGCTCAAGGTCAGAGCGTCGAGCACCGCTGGCGACGTGAGTGCTTGGAGCACCGAGCCCGACGCTATGCCACGCAGGACAAGCACGAGCACAGGCAGTCCGAGAAGCAGGAGAGCGGGAACCCCTGCCAGCAGGAGGCCCCAGTGAGTGCGCCTGCTTACGGCGCCGCTCCAAAGCCGTGTGCCTTGAGGACGGCTTGAGCGTCGGATCCCGTGAGCCAGGTCAGAAAATCGGCCGCGGCGCTGGCGTTGGCAGACGCCTTGACCGGAACGCCACCGTACGTGGCGAGCACGTTCGAGTCCGCTGGCACCGCAACCTGTTGGAGATTCGAGCCTGCCTCGGCGTCAGTGACGTAGACGATTGCCGCGTCTCCTTCGTCGAGGCTGATCTTGTTGACCACCGCGCCGACGTTGTCCTCGCGCGAGCAGACATTGGCCTCGTAGCCCGCCTCGAATGCGGCTCCGTACTCAGGTCGCTGGGCGAGATTGGCGACGAGTTGTTCGGCGTACTTGTTGATCGGCACGTCGGCGCCTGCCGCGATGACACACACGCCCGCCTTGGCCAGATCTGCCGGCGTCTGGATACCTTTCGGATTTGAGGCGGGGACGATGACCGTTAGCTCGTTCGTCGCGTACCTGGTCACAGGGCCGATCGCATCCTGTTCATCGACGAGTGCCTGGGCATTGGTCGTGTCGGCACCCAGCAGAACGTCGGCGGGCGAGCCCTGCTCGATCTGCGTCCGCAGCGCCGATGTGGCGCCGGTCGAGGTCACCAGGGCGGTGGTCGGGTGGGTCCTTTTCCAGGCGGCGGCAAGGTCGCTCAGCGAACTCTGGAGCGAGGAAGCTGCCAGGATCGTCAGCGTGGGCGGTGGTGTTGGAGCGGTTGCGCTGCAGCCCATCGCTGCGGCGAGCGAGACGGCGCCGACGAACAGCGCCGCGCTTTTCACGGCCGCTTGTCCCGGCGCGACGGAATTTCGACGATGACGTTGGTGGCCTTGACCACCGCGACTGCGTCATCGCCCACCTTGAGCCTCAGCTCATCAACTGCCTCGGCGGTCATAAGGCTGACAAGCCGATGCGGTCCCGCCTGGATCTCGACCACGGCCGCGACCCGGTCCTTCTCGATGCGTGTCACGACACCCGCGAACTGATTTCGCGCGGACCGCGCGACGATCGGTCGCTCGCTGCCCGGGCGACGTCGCTCGACCATCAGCCGACCGACTTCGTCACGCGCGACCATGCGCTGACCGCCCGCCGTACGCGAGACGGTTATCCGGCCCTCGCGGCCCCACCGTCGGATCGTCTCCACGGAGACGCCCAGCCACTCGGCCGCTTCGCCGATGCGCATCTCAGGGTTGGGCGGGAGTTCGCTCATATGAGCAATATCGCCGATTTTGTGGACGGGTGTCTAGTTATTTGGCTCTGACGAAACCCAGCTAGAGCGTCTTGCGGTTGAACGTGAAGAGGTGCTCGTCAACGAGTGGCTGGGTCTGGCCGACGAACCGGGCCACGCCAACCGTGCCGAGCGTGTCGCTGTTCGGCACGGGCTCGTACACGGTGTTCTCGAATCCAGACTCCTCGAGCCATCGCCGGATCTTGACCGTCATATCCGGCTCGCGGCGGTGACGCGTCCAGATGACAGTTGCGCCGTGTGCGGCAAACATAGGCAAGGCGCGCAGGGTCTTCTCGATGTCCTCGTCGCTGATGTTCCCGAACACGCCACACACGAGCACCAGGTCGGCGGGGACGGAGTCCCGGTACAGGCGCGTGTCGGCGGCATCGCCAACGACGACGCTGATATCGCTCAGCCCAAGCGACTCCACGTTCAGGCGGGCTCGGTCAGCGAGCTCAGGGTCCAGCTCGACAAGCCTGCCCGTGATGTCTCGGCGTTCTCGGCGGTCCAGGGCGCCGAGCAGGTCGCGGCCCTCGCCCGCGCACATGCTCACGACGCGCACCGGCGACCCGCCGAACCCATCCAGGAATTCGCCGATGCGGCGCTGGACTATCTCCAGCCTTCGGCGCAACGGCGTGTCCGACTCGTAGCCTTCGTGCCACACCCGCCAATCGATCGGCGCGGGGGCGGAATCTTCTCTGCCGTTTGTCACTCTTGCCTCCGTGCCGCGCCTACTGGACTGACCGAAGGTAATCGATCACTTCCCAAACCTCCTGGTCGGTGAGTTGGCTCGACCAGGCTGGCATCCCGCCCGGCAGTCCGTTGTTGATGAAGTAGTGCAGGTCGCCGTCCGAGTGCTGGCCAAGGTGGCTGCCGGGCCCGGTCAGGGCCGGCGGCCGCAGCTCGGTCGTTCCCGCGTCGGGCCCTCCGCCGCGAGCGTCCACGCCGTGGCACCGCGAGCAGTTGTTCAGATAGACGGCGTTGCCCGCGGCGATCGAGTCGACAGTCGCCGGTACCGGATTCGCCAGCTGTGACTCAGGCGTATTGGCGAAGAACGATGAACCCACGAGCACGAATCCGAGCAGGATCAGCGGGAATCGCAGGGTGCTCACCAGCCGGCTCCAGCGCCAACGCCTGAACCAGCGCGGATAGGCCACCGCCAGCAGGCCGACGAGCAACCCGACGAGGCCAACTGCGAACCCGATATCGATCGTTGGCGGAAAGATGACGACCATCTCCGACTCCTTACAGCCGAGGTCCAGCGACGAGGCACAGGACAGCCGCGGTCAGTGCTGCGCCGCTGCCCAACAAAAGTGCTCGACGAGATGCCAGGTGATCCGCACGCGGCAGCCAACCGCCGGCGATGGCGATCGTCAGCCCGACCACAGACAGGGCGCCAAAGATCAAGGCGAGCACGAGCAACGGGTCAACTGGCGGCCGTGAGGCGCCCATCAAGCTGCCGTCGGCCGCAAAGGAAAAGCCGAACCTCGCCCGGCCAATCTCGCTTGATCCGTCACTCAGGACGACAGAGGCGTCCCATTGGCTGTTGGCTGGCAAAACGGCGTCCGTGGTGAAGGTTGCGCCCGGGCCGCTTCCGGCGACAGGAGCTGGCGAGAGATGTGACTCGGAAACCTGGTCGAGGCGGTCGAGGATCAGAGTCACCGTTTCACCGGTCGGAACGCCGTCGGGGAGGGTGACGACGATCTGGTTTGGCCCGGGTTGCGCGGGCACGATCGCAAGATCGGCGTTGATCGAGCCAGCCGCGCTCGATGCCTCGCGCAGGATTGGCGTTGGACTTGTCGGCCCAGGCGGAGAGCCGCTCGCGACCAGCGCCGTCACCGCAACCGCCGCAAGAGCAAGTGACATCTCCACCGGGATCCTCGTGAGCGGGCCAATGCGGCCGTCGCGACGCCAGCCGAGGAAGTTGGTCGCGCCGATCATCAGCGCCGCGATCACGAGCAGCGCCTTGATCACGAGCAGCGTCGAATAGTCAGTCGACAGATCGATGACCGTGCGGTTCACCAGCCACCACAGGTAGATGCCGCTGACAACGAACAAGGCCGCGGAGACAAGGGCCACGGCCGAGAAGCGCGGGATCATTGGCCGGACAATTGACCTGAACTCGTTTCGTCGGGAAACGGCCAGCGCTGACATGACAGCCAGGCCGGACAGCCACGCCCCGGCGGATACGACATGGACGACGCTGACGGCAATCGGCGCGAGCGAATCGAAGCCGGCGGCGTGACCGGACGACGAAAGCAGGACCGCGGCGGCGAGCCCGGATAGGCCGCCCACAACGAGCATCAGGCGTTGATTACGCGTGGCCAGCCAGAGGGTGATTGAGCCCGCGACCAGGCCGAGTACCGTTCGCGCCACGAGCAGCTGGCTGGCACCGCTCGACTCCGCGTACGCCACCGGATCGATCCCGGCCGATGACGCTGCCGTCACAAGCACGGCGATCGCGCCCACGCCCCCGGCGATGAGGGCCCAGCCGGCCCAGGATCTGAGCCACGAGGCTGTTTCTGGGCTCGTTGGAATCACCACCAGCGCGAGTACGACAGCCAGCCCAACGCTGAGCATCACGCCCAACTCGCTGAGGATACGTCCAACCGTCTCGAGAATTGACTGGACCAATCCATGGCCGGCGTGAACGCCTCCACCGCTCTGGGCGCCAACGCCTGGCACGGCCACGTCACCCACGCCAAAGTTGAAGAAGCCGGTAGTGCTGTGGCCGTCGTCGGCGGACAAAGTACGCCAGTTGACGCTGTACAGACCGTCCGCCAATTGGGGCACCGTCAACGACATTGACCTTGGATTGTTGACGTCCACAGCGCCGCCACTTGCGACCAACTTCCCCGTGGAATCAAGAAGGTCGATGCCGGAGCCGAGCGGGTCGAGGCGCTCGGAGAAGATGAGCGTGAGTTGCGACGGCGACGAGTCGAGACGCTGACCCGCGCCCGGAACGCTGGCAACAAGCTGCGCGTGGGCGCTTGCGGCGCTGGTTGCCCCGATCAAGATCAGGAAAGCCAGCGCCGCGGCAGCGACGATGCGCAGCCATACGGCCGCGCTGGTCATGGCCGTCTTACGCAGCTCTGCGGCGCATGACGGTGGCGAGGCTCAGGCCAAGAGCGATGAGCCCCAGGATGACACCAAGACCGCCCAGCGCCAGGGCAATCGTCACCTGGTCGGCGGCGGCTGCACCCCTTTGGGCCGCTGCTTGAACGTCGACCAGTGACGGAAGCGTGGTGGGGAACTGGCCTCCGGCCAGGTCCTTGACCTCGTCGAAGCCGGTTGGGCTTGACGTGAAGCTCTCGTCGACCTGCTGGCCTTCGATCGAACCGTAGATATGGAACGTGTACGGCCCCGCTGCCGTGGGGATGAAGACGGACTCGTACCAGCCGGGCGCGTCATCCCGCGCGCTGACTGGCAGGTCTCGATGGGCATCGCCATAGATGACCTCTGCCTGCAAGGTGCTTTCCAGGCCGGTGACGGGTTGGTCGTCCTTCATCACCGAGAATTCGAGACCGCTGCGCTCGCCGGTGTATACCGGCTCGTCGATGAAGCCGACCTCCATGTCGTAACCAGCAACGGTCCGCTCTTCGTGCCCGAGCACGGGAACGGCGGCCAGCACGAAGAGAAGGCCAAGGAATCCGACCGCGCCAAGGGCGCGGCGGCGCCGCGAAGTAAACAAAATGTGAAACCTCCACCTGTGGTTCGCGATCGTCGGCCGTGTGCGGCCGGCGATTTTCAGATGGAGGCGGTTGGCGGCGCTCTCCCCAGGTCCTCGGAGAACAGGAGCCTCGCGTTGCGTGCGCTCTCCGCGAGATGGAACCAGACCAGCCGGATGCTCATTGGCCGGCGCGGCTTCTGCACAGCCCTGTGGCCTCGCGCCGCACGCGCGATAACCGCCTCCTGCCAGCGGAACAGGGCACCCGCCGCTGAGACCAACGCGATGACTGCGACGAGGATCGGGAAGGACAGCAGGTGACCCGGCGTCAGGAACACGTCGATGCCCTCGAGGTGACCGTGCCCCAGCAGGTGCTCGACATTCTCCAAAACGAGATATGTCACCGACACCACCGGCAACAAGCGCATCAGGATCGAGCGCCATTCCGCGACGAAACTCGTAGGCAGCGGACGTTCATATGTCCTCGATACCGCGATTCGCCCAAGACGCCAGATCGACCACGCGGTGAGCGTTGCGGCCGATGCGGCCACGACGAGGAGCAGCAGCGGCCAATAGGCATGGTCGCCGTCCTGGGGCACGAGCGAGGCTTGGCCTTCGCTCCAGTAGATGGCCTCGTGGGCGGCAGCAAGAGCGATGATCACCAGCGCCATATGGCGCAGCGTGCGCCAGCGAGCGATAGCGACCCGGCCGACGTGAAAGGTCACAGCGCCGCGAGGATAGCCCACACGTCGTCGGCGGTCATGGCGTCGTCGAAGTGGGCAAGACCGCGTCGATGTAGCGCGTGGCGATGTTCACCCCGTTGTCGACGTGGTACGTGACGAAGATCGGAATGCCGCTCTGCAGGTGCTCCCTGAGATGCGGAGCCGGGAGGCCGTTGTTCACGTCCAGGACGCCGACCTTGAACTGGATCGTCTCTCCGTAAGCGGTGCGCAGAGTGAAGTCAGTGACTGACGCCACGTTCGGCCCGGTCGCCGCAATGACGATGCCCGTCGCGCCGTACTGGGTGATGAGGCAGCCGCTGGCGATAAAGGTGACGGCCAGCGCCATGGCCACGACGGCAGCTGTGCGCGGCAGCCGTGCCCATTCACCGCGCGTCGACATCTCCTCCGAGTCTAAAGCTCCCCGGTCGGAACGCCGCCGTTGCGGACCTGCTCGACATATCGTGGGTCGTCGAAACGGCCCGGATCGAACGCGGCGGCCATGGTGGCGTCCACCTTTGCGCCCGTGATAAGCGCCGCGGCCAGCTCGCCGGCGGCGCATGCCATCATCGCGCCAAAGCCCGCCAGGCCGGCGACGGCGAACATCCGGGCTCCGAAAGATCCAATCAGCGGCCGGCCATCCGTGGTGCGTGCGTAAAAACCTCCTTCGTGGGCGATAACTGGCTCCTCAGCGGAGAGCGCGGGGATGAAGCTGGAAGCTCCGAGCTGAACCATGCGCGGAAAGTCGGGCGGTATCTGGGGGTCATCGGAAGGCGGCACGGGGCGTTGATCCCACGCCCAACCGATCTTGAGCGCATCGGGCCCCGCGTTGTCATCCGGTTTCACATGAATGCCCGGCGGAAGCGGAGCGAGCAGGCGCCGACCCTCCGCACTGGCGGACAGGCGCTCGCGCTCGCGGGCGGTCCACGCCAGCGAGCGACCGTCGAGCGTGATCGTGAACGGCGCTCCGCGGGGGACAACCTGAGCGCGATCTCGGACGACGACTTTCTGGCGCAGGACAGTTTCGAGCGCCAGGTCTGCGGCCCACGACCTAGCCAGCGCGCGGGCGTACGGACCGGCAGCGTCGACAAGCACGCTTCCGGTCGGGCGAATGTCTTTGCCATCTGCCTCAACGACCCGCGCGCCGCGAGCCACTGCCCGGTCGAGCATTGCCCGGCCGAGGGCGACGGTGTCGAGGCCACCGGCATTGGCGACGAATATGCCGCCAAGTACGTTCGGTCCCAGGTGCGGCCAGCGACGGCGGACGTCTCGCTCGTCAAGCGCCTCAGCGCGGCTGAGGCGCGTAGCCGGATGTCGCGCGACGACGCCACCCAGCGCCTGCGCCCCCGCCTCGCTTTCGCTGATGTACAGGTATCCGCGTCGGTCCATGGGAATGTGATCCCCGTCGTCGATAAGGTCGCGCACGATCTCGAGACTCCGCGTTGCCAGGTCGACCATGGCTGGATGTGGCCACCACGTTCGATAGTTGGCTTCCGGGCGGTTGCTCGTCAGCGTCAGCGGCTTGCGTCGGTCGACGATGACCACGTCGTTGATGCCGCGTTCCGTCAGCGCCCAGGCCGTGGCTATGCCAGCGATTCCGGCACCAACGATCACCACGTCACTCACGATCACGAGAATAGGCAGCAATGATCCTGAGCAAAGATCGCGACCCGCGACTCGTCACGGTCCGGCGCGGCGGGACGCTCACCGACATGGATCATCACCTGCTGGCATTGTGGGCCGCGCAATGTGCCGAACACGTGCTGCGACTGTTCGAGAGTGAGCGCCCGGACGACGAGCGGCCTCGCCGTGCCATCGAATTGGGCCGGGCATGGGCGCGCGGCGAGGTCACGATGACCGTGGCACGGACCGCGGCCGGGCACGCCAACGGCGCGGCCAGAGACCTGACCGGGGCGCCGCGGTTCGCCGCCTACGCCGCGGCGCAGGCGGCGAACGTTGCCCATGTCGCCGAGCACGACCTGGGCGCGGCCGCCTACGCGATCAAGGCCGTGCGAGCGGCCGCGCCGCCCGAACAGGCACAGTCAGCGGGGCGTGCCGAGTGCCAATGGCAGCGCGATCAGCTGCCGGCCCGACTGCGCGATCTCGTGCTCGAAGATCAGCGGCGCCGAAACGATGTCTGCTGGTTCGTCTTCGACTGTTGACCTAGCTGGACTTGCCCGTTCCGAACTGGCGGTCTCCGGCGTCGCCCAGTCCGGGCATGATGTAGCCCTTTTCGTTCAACTGCCTGTCCAGGGCGGCCGCATAGATGGGCACGTCCGGATGTGCCTTCTGGACCGCGCGGACACCTTCCGGAGCGGCAATCAGGTTGATCAGCTTGATGCGCACGGGTGACACGGCCCCCCACCGCTTCAGTACCTCGATGGCGGCCGTGGCAGATCCGCCCGTCGCCAGCATGGGATCGAGGATCAGGCACAGCTCGACCGTTGCCGAGTCCGGCAGCTTGTTGTAATACTCGACCGGACGGAGGGTCCGCTCGTCGCGGAACAGGCCCAGGTGCCAGACCTGAGCCGTGGGCATCAGCTCGAGCATCGCATCGACCATCCCCAGTCCGGCGCGCAGGATCGGCACCAGGCCGATTCGGTCGGCCAGTCGTGCGCCCTTGGTTACCTCCAGCGGGGTGGGCACATCAATCGCGGAGACTCGGGCGTCCTCCAGCGCTTCGTAGCCCAAAAGCCATGAGATCTCGCGCACAAGCTCGCGAAACAGCTTCGGATCGGTCGACGAGTCGCGCAGCAATGACAGCTTGTGCTGAACGGCCGGGTGTTGCGAGACGTGCAGTCCCGGAAACTCTTGCATCGCGGGCGATTGTATGAGGGGCGGGTTCGCTGCACCGCCCCGGCCGCCTTAGGGGACGTTGCCGTCCGTACAGACCGCCTTCAGAAGCTTTGCGTTCTTGCCCGCGGCCTGCAAGGCAGCGGATTTGGCGGCGTTCTTCGATGGCCCCGTCGCCGACCCGTACGTGTATCCGCTGGCCGTCGTCTTGTAGGCGACCGCCGCACAACCGTTCTTGACCGTCACCATCATCTGGCAACGGCTGGGTTTCGTGGCCTCCACCTTGCATTCCTTCAAGGCCCAGTACTTCGCCTTGGATAGCTTGGCGTAGCCCCACGCCCAACCGACTGCGCGGGTTGGCTTCTCGACGGCGATCGCAGCATACCAATCGCCCGACGCAGCCGCGGGTGCCGCCCCTCCGATCAGCAATAAGGCCATCGCGACGACCACCGCGTACAGCCATAGAACTCGTCGTGTCATACCACCTCCCACAACGCTCCCTGACCGTACGGGAGTCTACGCCGGGGATGCAACAGAACTTCCTCCGCGCGAAGGAGGACGGCGGCGTGACACGCGCTACCATCGCTGGGATGGCGAGGACCCCGACCAGGGCTGCGACCGGCATGGTGGACGCCTCGATCTCGACCGGTAGGGCAGCTGTACGACCCGCACTGCCCCGCGCGCGGTATCCGCGCGGTGCCGCCGCGCCTGTGCTTGCGGAACTGCGCCGCGGCCCGTTCGTGGAGAGCCGGCACAGGGGCCACATCGTCCAGGTCGACATCACCGGCAAGGTCGAGCGTGGCGTGGGCGACCCTGATTACGTCACGTCGCTTCGCTCGGCCGTCAAGCCATTTGGCGTCACGGCGCTGCTCGAAGCCGGCGGGGCCGAGCAATTCCACCTGACGGACCAGGAAATTGCCGTCATGTCCGCGTCACATCATGGCGAGGATGCTCACGTCCGAACGATCCAGGCCATGTTGCGCCGCGCCGGTCTGTCGCAATCGCTGCTCGCGTGCGGCTCCGACGGTGCCCCCGCGGATACGCTCACCGCCGCGCGGCTGGCCCGTGAGGGAGAGGCGCCTGGGCCGATCAGGCACAACTGCTCGGGCTTTCATACTTCGAGCCTGCTCCTGTCCCGACTTGCGGGTTGGAGCCTGCCCGACTACTGGCGACCTGAGCACCCCAGCCAGATTGCCGTCGCAGACGCGGTTGCCCGACTTTTCAGGGTGAAGCGAAGCGACCTGGTCACGGCGGTGGACAACTGCGGCGTCCTGACTTATGCGTTCCCGATGGCTTCGATCGCGCGGGCGTTCGCGTTGCTGGCCGACCCGGACGGAGGTGCCGACGTGACACAGCTCTCGCTCGTGCCGCATCTGACGCGTGTGCGCGACGCAATGAAAGCGGCGCCGGACATGGTCGGCGGGTCGCGCGAGGCGAGTGATACGCGGATCATGCGTGCCCGCCCGGCGTATCTCGTGTCAAAGGGTGGTGCCGAGGGTCTCAGGGGAGTCGGCATCCTGGCGGGCGGGCGCGGTGCCAAATCGCCCGCGGCCGGGCTGGCAGTCAAGATCGAGGATGGCGACCGGTCAGCACGCGCCAACATGTCCGTGAGCGTCGAGGCTCTTGGCCAGCTGGGCGTATTCGACGCGGAGCACCTGGAGCGGCTGAACGATCTGCATACGCCACCGGTCAAGGACCCGCGCGGCGTCGAGATCGCACGGACCGTGCCAGTCTTCCAGCTCGCACCCTTCTCCGAGCTGAGCTGAAGCAGCGTCGTTCATGCAGCAGCTGATCGACCCTTATCGAGCCCTGGGCGTGGCGCATGGCGCGACCGACGCAGAGATCAAGGCCGCACACCGCAAGCTCGTCAAGCGCTATCACCCCGACGCCGGCAATCAATCCGAGACTGACCGCTTTCTACGAGTCCAGGAGGCCTACCGGGTTCTATCCGATCCTTTGCTGCGCAAGGAGTGGGACCTCAAGCACGCACCCGGTCCAATCAGGGCCGACCGACCCGCCACTCCCACGCGCCGGCGACAGCGCCCCGCCCCACACCCTGAGGCAGAGCCCGCCGAGAGCCACACACGTCCGCCGCGATCGACCGGAACGACTTCCGGTGGCCAGGCATACGCCGACCCGCGCACCAGGCCGCGCTCGTCGCGTGCCTACACGTGGTCCGCGTCGGAAGTGCCCTGGTGGGAGGAATCGCGGACAACGGCCGATAAGCAGAAATCGGGCAAGCAGCGCAGGCCGAAGAGTGGCTCGAAGGCCGCGCCGCCGCCTCCGCCACCCGACGGGCCTGCGTTCAACCCGCAGGATTTCGACGTCTACAACCGATCGAGCGGCGCGGCCTGGTCATCCGCGGCACGGGCCTACTTCCGAAAGGGCGAGGCAGATCTGCCGCGGCGCGGCTCGTTTCGCCAACAGGGGACCCAGGTCGTGACCGCGGGCAGGGCGCGCATGGCGGCCGAGGCTGAGGCGCGACGCCGCGCCGCGGCCGCCGCAGCGGCCGCGGCGGAAATGGATGACGTGTTCGCCACGCCGCAGACGATGTCGCACGCCGCGCCCGGACCGCACGAGGGCACGACCCACATCGTCCGCAGGGCACTGCCCGCACCGTGGCCGAACGTTCCACAGCGTCTCGCGTATGCGCTCGTTGCCTGGGTGCCCATGGCGGCGGTCATCGCGGCCGGCTTCGCGAATGGCACTCAGCTGGCGCTCGCCAGCGCTCTGATGGCGGCCAGTCTCGTGCTCCTTGTCGTCCTTCCGCGGATTGCCTACATCGGGGCGGTTGCGACGGTGCTCGTACTGGTCATCGGTGGCCTGTTCATCGGCGGCGCCCTATTCGCCGGAGCGTCTCCGTCGCTTGAGCGACTGGCCTTCTACGTAGGGGTCCTGCTGCTGGTCGGCTACGTCGGCACCGCGGCCGCGGTCGTGCTCGGTCCGTCGACGCTGCGTCCATGGTCGGCGCAGTGAGCGTCCGAGTAAGGATCGCGCCCAGCCCAACCGGTCCTCTCCACATTGGGACTGCTCGAACCGCGCTTTACAACTACCTGTTCGCGAAGCGCGTGGGCGGCACTTTCATCCTGCGTCTGGAGGACACGGACGAGGCTCGGTCCACGCTCGACTTCGAGCGCGACATCCTCGAGGAGCTGCATTGGCTCGGCATCGAATGGGATGAGGGTCCTGAGATTGCCGGCCAACCAGCGAAGGGCTCGTACGGGCCGTACCGGCAGATGCAGCGTATCGAGCGCCACCGTCAGGTCGCCGAGCAGTTCCTGAGCGAGGACAAGGCCTATTACTGCTACTGCACGCCAGAGCTGCTTGACGCGGATCGCAAGGCGCAGGAGGCCGCCCACGAACCACCTCACTACGTCGGCCGCTGCGCGCATCTGACGCCTGCCGAGCGCGCCGAGCGGGAGGCACAGGGACTCAAACCGACGATCCGTTTCCGCGTAGGAAACGGCGTCGTGGCGTTCGACGACATCATCCGCGGCCACGTCGAGATCTCGACGACTGCCCTGGGTGGCGATTTGATCATCGTGAGATCAAACGGCACCCCGCTGTATCACTTTGCCGTGTGCGTTGACGACGCCGACATGGCGATTTCGCACATCATCCGCGGCGAGGACCACCTGTCGAACACGCCGAAACACATCCTGCTGTTCCGCGCAATGGGCGCCGACGTCCCACAGTTCGCGCATCTGCCGCTGATCCTCAATCCAGACCGGACGAAGATGAGCAAGCGCAAGTCGCAGACAGCTGTGTCCGACTATCGAACGCAGGGCTACATCCCCGAGGCATTCGACAACTTTCTCGCGCTGCTGGGTTGGTCGAGCGGGACAGAGGAGGAGATCTTCTCGCTCGCCCAGCTGGTCGACCGATTCTCACTCGAGAGGGTCCACCAGGGCGGAGCCATATTTGACCGCGAGCGACTCGAATGGCTCAACGGCCAGTGGATCAGAAAGCTGCCCGACGACGAGTTGATCGAGCGGGTATTGCCTTTCCTGGTCGCTGATTTGACGATTCTCGAATCGAACGGGGTGAGTGTGCGAATGCCGGCCGCGGAGGATGTTCGCGCCCTGCTGCCCATGATTCGCGAGCGGCTTCCCATCCTGTCCGCGGTCGGTCCGCTGGTTGACTTCCTGTTCGTCCAAGAGCTCCGCGTGGACCCGGAGCTGCTGGTTCCCAAGCGATGGGATGCTGCAACCACGCTCGCGGCGCTGACCGCCGCGCGACGCGTAATCGCGAATGTCGGCGAGGTCAGCTTCGAGGCGGACGAGCTGGAGGGCCCGCTACGCCAGTTGGCTGAGGACCGTGGTTGGAAACCGGGCGACCTGTTCATGGCTATCCGCGTGGCCGTGACCGGCAAGACCGCGACGCCACCGCTCTTCGACACGCTTGTGGCGCTCGGCTATGAGCGGACCCTCGAGCGCCTCGACGCCGCACGCGCCCTCATCGAGGCCGTTCCGCCCGGTTGATGCGCGCGCTCCTCACCGCCGTCCTCCTTCTTGTGGCAGTCGGCTGTGCCAGCCCGGTGCCGCCCACGCCAAGCATCGCGCCACCTCTCACGCCTTCCCTTGCATCGTTGGCGACACAAAGCCAGCCACCGATCGCAACCATGCCGAGCATTCCCACGCCGACCCTTACGCCCGGTCCGATTGCCGGCGTCCACATCGGCGGTCTGGCGACGGTCGTTGCCGACCGCCTGCGCCAAATCGCCGACCCGTCTCGGCCAAACGACAACGCCTGGCACAGCCCGTGCGGGATGGGTTGTACGACGCTTAGTCCGCTGAGGAACGGAGACCTGGTCTACCTGGCTGACGCGTCGACGTTCGACGGCAGTCAGTACTGGAAGGTCGCGGTTGGTGACAACCTGGGCTGCTGCTCACCTTTCGGCTGGGTCAGTGCCTCTGGCGACGGGTCGGCAACCATGGCCGCCGCAACGCCCGATTGCCCGTCCGCGGATGAGCCCTTGTCCGTCGCACAATTGGTTGCGATCGTCCCGCTTGAGCGATTGGCGTGTTTCGGCAGTCGCTACCTGAAAGTGAACGGGCTGATGACTTGCGCCCAGTGGATCGTCGATGCCCCAGCCTTCGTCAACGCACCGTGGGATACGAGGCCTGACCAGCCGTACTCGTGCACGCTAGATGGCAACGACAACTTCATCCTCGACGGCGACATCTTCAAGCCATGGGTCGATGGAACCGGTGTTGCTCGTGAAGCGACCCTGACTGGCCACTTCGACGATCCCAGGTCGAGAGATTGCCGTTGGGGCCAGGGTGACTACGCGAACTTCGTCCCGGACGAGGGTGGGCCAAGCGAGACGGCGATCTTGACCTGCCGTCTCGATTACGTGGTCACCGACGTCTCTACCTCGTGAGGCTGATCGAAGCAAGCGTCTTGGCACTGGCAGTGCTCGCTTGTGGGTGCGCCGGCCCCGCGCCACCAACTCGGACTGCGACATTGCCGCCCTCGACGGCGCAGATCGATCCATCGGGTCTTCAGGTAGGAAGGATGGCCATCGTCAAGGCGGGCGAGCTGCGCCAGGTGGCTGATCCAAACCACCCCGAAAGTCGGGCGTTCGAGAGTCCGGCCAGTGCGATTGGTCGTGTGTTGCAACCGCTGGGCGAATCGGAGCATGTGCTGGTCGTCGGTGGCCCGACAAACCCATCGAGCGAGGTCTACTGGCGCGTCGCCGACGACCCGTTTCCCGGATGCTGCGCACCGTTCGGCTGGGTCAGGGAGTTCAGCTCGAAGGACGTCCTCGCAATCGAGGCCTTTCACCCGGCGTGCCCGGACCCGGGCACGCCGATTACCGGCAATCAACTCCTGGCGCTGGGCGTGATGGAAGCATCGACCTGTTATGGCACGGACGATTTCCAGCTACGCGGCGATGTTCGCTGCGCACAACCGGTGGTCAATCAGTTCATATCGATCACCGGGCCGGACTGGACGACTGACCAGACACTGTGCGACATCGACCAGGCCCTGGCGCTCTACGGACCGGCCGTGACCGCGCTCTACGACCCGAGCACTGTCGGACCAGGCTTCGATGGCGTCGTCCAGCTCAGTGCGCATTTCAATGATCCATCGTCGACCGACTGCCGCTGGGCACCGGGCAACGCGGGATCCTTCTCCCTCGACGAAGCGCCGGTCGACACAGCGCAATTCGCCTGCCGCATGAGCGTGTTCGTCACCCAGGCAACGCCGGTCGCGACCGCGACACCCGAATAAGCGTCACGTCAGGGCTCGGACGCGGGCAAGCCGTGCGAGTTTGCACTTCATGTGCACACCTAAGGCATGAATCGAGTGGCTGGGCGGCTTTTCAAGACGTGTAGTCGACGACTTTGTGGCTTCAAGTGCAAAGTTGCGAAACTCGAGGGGTCAAATGGCCGTCCGGCACCGCGGTCGGTTGCCATAACGCCAAGTTGTGTTCACTTCAAGTGCAAACTCGTGGTCGCCGGCGGCACCCGTTAACGACGCGTTTACACGGATCAAGTTCAATAGCCAGTCGAAGGCAGGACACTCGCCGGTCGCAAGAATAAGTAACCGCACCTAGCCCACTAAGCGGTTACTATGACGGTGCCAAACAAGCGCAGCGAGGATAGGGATGACTCACGAGCAGTTCCAGGCGTGGCTCGATCGCTACGTCGAGGCATGGAAGACCTACGACCCGGACAAGATCGCCTCCCTTTTCAGCGAGGGCATCGAGTATCGCTACCACCCCAACGACGAGCCTGAAGTCGGACGCGAGCTGCTGGTCAGCAACTGGCTGGATACCAAGGATGCTGAGGGCACCTACGACGCCAGGTACCAACCGGTTGCGATCGACCCGGACGGTACGCATGTGGCGAATGGCTGGAGTCGCTACTACGAGACTCCGGGCGGCGCGATGCGCGATGAGTACTGGAACGTCTACATCTGTCGCTTCAACGATTCCGGCGAGTGCACGTCCTTCACCGAGTACTGGATCCAGAGTCGAGACATGCGCAAGAAGCTGATCGACGAGACGGTCGCCAAGCGCATCGCGGACATGCAAGCCGCCCAAGCGCCAGCCTAAGTGGCACAAACGATCCTCGTCGTGGAGGACGAGGACACGCTTCGTGATGAGCTGTCGTACCAGCTCGAGCAGGAGGGCTACAGCGTCGTTTCCGCTGCGGATGGCGGCGAGGCGCTGAGTAGGTTCAGGAGCACGAAGCCAGACCTGATCCTGCTGGATCTGATGTTGCCCGTGATGTCGGGCGTGGAGGTGACGCGCGTGATTCGACGGGAGTCGAACGTGCCGATCCTCATCCTGACCGCGCGCGACAGCGAGGTGGACAAGGTTGTCGGCCTCGAGCTGGGGGCCGACGACTACGTCACGAAGCCTTTCAGCCTGCGCGAGCTGCAGGCGCGCATCCGCGGGATCCTGCGCCGGACGGACAGACCTGCGGAGCCGAATGACGGTGATGGCTCCGCGGACCAAGCCACGATCGGCCGCGCGACTGTCGACCTGGCGGGCCACCGGCTACTTCGCGACGGAGAAGTGCGGCCGATCAAGCCGAAGGCGTTCGACCTGCTTTCCTTTTTGCTACGCCATCAAGGCCAGGTGTTCTCGCGTGAGCAGCTGCTCGCTGACGTGTGGGGCTACGACTACGCAGGCGAGACGCGCACCGTTGACGTCCACGTGCACTGGCTGCGAGCCGAGATCGAGGAAGACCCGCAGAACCCAAAGGTGCTCGAGACCGTTCGCGGCGTAGGTTACGTGCTTCGCCGCCCCACTTAGACTCCCCGCGTGCCGACCGAATTCTGGCTACTGGGGGCGGTGGCCGGTGTCATTGGTCTTGCCCTCGGTGTTTGGCTCGGGCGTCGCTCGATAATCCAGGCGCGCTCTCACGCAGTACTCGCCGAAGCGTCGGCTCCGCCGGCCACGCGGCCGGCTACGACCGTCGGCCAGCTCGGCGAGCAGCTCGAACCCGCCGATCAGCTGGGCATTGGACTGGTCCGTCTTGACTCGCATGGGATTGTGCGGTCGGCGAACCGATCCGCGACGGAC
Source organism: Candidatus Limnocylindrales bacterium (assembly GCA_036558545.1). Taxonomy (GTDB): domain Bacteria; phylum Chloroflexota; class Limnocylindria; order Limnocylindrales; family CSP1-4; genus JALYGJ01. The sequence goes on along the minus strand of DATBFJ010000039.1, from coordinate 21,061 downwards.
CTGCTGGGCTGGCGCCCGCGCGGGCTGGTGGGAAAGTCGATGCTCGAGGCTTTTCTCGACCACGGAGTGGAGCAGATGGTCGAGGACGCGCGCCTCGAAGGCCACGTGTCCGGTGAATACGTGCTCTCTGGCGAGCCGCCGAAGACGATTTCGCTGCACGTCTGGCAGGCCGACGACGGCGGTGTCTGGATCGCGCTGACTGACGTTTCCGAACTCAATCGGCTGCGCCGCATCCGAACGGAATTCGTGGGCAATCTTTCCCACGAGCTGCGCACGCCGTTGAGCACGGTCCGGTTGCTGACAGAGTCGTTGACTCTCGAGTCGGAACGGACGGAGTTACCGCCGCGGGTCAAGGACTCCATTTCGAAGATCGACGTCGAGACGGGCCACCTCGTGCAGATGGTCAACGAGCTGCTCGATCTGGCGAAGATCGAGCAGGGCGACGCGCCGATGCGCCACGATGACGTCGACGTCGTGCGCGTGGTCGAAGAGGCGATCGCCCGATTGACCGTGTACGCCGACCGACAGACCGTCAGCCTGCGCACGGAGGTGGAGGAAGACGCCGGAACAGTGGTTGCTGGCGACGAGGACCGCCTTGGCCAGCTGCTGGCCAACCTCATTCACAACGCGATCAAGTTCTCACCTCCAGGTGGCGAGGTCGTCGTCCACGTTCGAGGGGACAAGGAAAACGTCCTCGTTGAGGTGGAGGATCACGGCCCGGGAATTCCGAGCGCGGACCGGAACCGGGTCTTCGAACGCTTCTACAAGGTTGACCGAGCTCGGTCCCGCGGCCGCGGCGGCACCGGGCTTGGCCTCGCCATCGCGCGGCACATAGTCGACCGTCATCGCGGCCACATCTGGGTCCAGAGCGAGGAAGGCTCCGGCTCGAGTTTCTTCGTCAGCCTCCCGAAAGCGGCGCCAGCATGATCAACGCGCCCATGACCACGATTACGCCGTTGCCCAGGGCCGCGGAAATGCTGCGCACGCGGTGACCGCCGCCGCGGCCCAGAGCAGCACCAAAAATCGCGAGCAGCCACTGCCAGGACAGTGAGGCCATACCGGCCGCGGCGGCGAACGCCAGCCGATCGCCCACATCACCCAGGAACGGCAGCCCCACGATGAGGGCAGCGAAGTAGACGACGGTCGCTGGATTGAGCAGCGTCAGAGCCAGCATCGCCAGGTAGGTCATGTGGTGCGGTCGGCGCGCTTCCTGGAGCACGGCACCTGGCTCTACCGTCTCTCGCGCCGACCGTAGCGCCAACAACCCGCGGATGCCCAGCGCGATCAGGACCGCGCCCCCAACGATGCGCAGCGGCGTCTCGAGCGGGCCGATGATGCTGCTTACCCACAGGCCGGCCAGCGCCGCGATCGAGGCGTAGATCAGGTCCGCGGTTGCTGCGCCCGCGCCCGCGGCAAGGCCCGCGCGCAATCCCCGCGTCAGCCCGGTGTGGATGATCAGGACGGCAATCGCGCCCACCGGGATCGCGATTGCATAGCCGGCCAGGGCACCGGCGATAGCCGCCTGGAGCAACTCAGCTGTGGTCGGAGACGAGCTCGGGCGGTAGCAGCCAGCGCAGCACGCCACCGTTTGCTGCCAGCGGCAAGGACACGTCAATGCGCACCAGCGCGCCCTTCTTCATGGGCAGGTACTCGGTGCCAGTGAGCTGGGCGGCGAGATCGCTGAAGGACGGGTCGTGGCCAACGAGCACAACGCTCGTGCCACCGGCCCGCTCGACGATGTCATTGACATCGTCGACGTCGAGCGGGCCGCCCAGCCGATCGTCGACCGCCACGGCAATGCCAATGGCGTCAGCAAAGAGATCGGCCGTTTGCCGAGCGCGGAGCTTGGGGCTGGTGATGATCGAATCGGGCGCAAATCCGCGCTCGGCCAGAAACGAACCGAGTCGTTCGGCCTGGCGCTTGCCCTTTTGGCTCAGTGGGCGCTCTGAGTCGGGACCGGTCCACTTGGACGAGTCACCTGCGTGGGCGTGGCGAAGCAGGTAGAGCTCGAACTCGGCGCCATCCTCGGGCATGTCCATTGGCCGTAGCGTAGGGGCTCAGCCGGACGATCGCGCGCCGTGTCAGACTCCACTCCGTGAGCCAACGCGTACTGTTCCTGTGCACCCACAACAGCGCACGTTCCCAGATGGCCGAAGGCTTGCTCCGGGCCACCGCGGGCGACCGCTTCGATGCCTTCAGCGCGGGAACCGAAGCCACCTTTGTCCGGCCGGACGCAATCACAGTGATGCGCGAGTTGGGCATCGACATCAGCGCTCAGCAGTCGAAGACGCTCGATCGTTATCTGCGCGAAAAGTGGGACCACGTCATCACCGTCTGCGACGACGCGAACGAATCGTGCCCGGTCTTTCCCGGCGTAACCTCGCGCGATCATTGGAGCCTGCCCGATCCTTCGAAGGCAAAGGGCAGCGAAGAGGAACGGCTGGCCGTCTATCGCCAGGTACGAGACGACATCGCGTCGCGTGTCAAGGCCTTCGCGGCCCGCAACTAGGGGTTCAGGTCCTCGATATCGCCAGTTGCCAGGAAGACGACATCCTCGGCGATGTTCGTGACGCGGTCGCCGATGCGCTCGATGTAGTGCGAGGCGAACAGGATGCGCGTACCGCGCTCGACATTGCCTGGATCCTCGCGCATCAGGTCAATGATCTCGGCAAAGATGCCGTGGTAGAGATCGTCGATCTCGTCGTCACGGGCAGCCACGACGCGCGCCGCGGCCTCGTCGAGATCGACCATTGCACGCAGTACCTGGCGCACCTGGTCGGCGGCGAGTTGGCCCATGCGCGGCAGCTTGACGTACTCGCGAATGGGCGGCTCCGGGGCAAGCTTGCGAGCCTGCTTCGCGACTGAACCGGCGTGGTCGCCAATGCGCTCGAGCTCGTACGTGACGTGATCGAGCGCCAGCAGAAAGCGCAGGTCACGCGCCACGGGCGTCTGCGTAGCGATCGTCAGCTGGATCAGTGACGACACGTGACGCTGCGCCTCATTGATCCGGACGTCGCCCATGATCACGGCCGTGGCCGTATCCGCATCGTGCGCGATCAGCGATGCCATCGCAGCCTCTATCTGGGCCGCGACGAGGCTGCCCATGCGCAGGACTTCGTCCTTGATCTCGCGCTCGGCCCGGTCGAGCCCTTCGCGACTGGCATGCAGGAACGAGGCCGTCTCTTCCTTGTTCAGATTCTCGCGGCGCAGGTCATCGAGAATGACCTCAACCTGGGCCTGGATATCGTCACGATCGGGCTCCATCATCCGAACCTCCCCGAGACGTAATCCTCGGTCAGCTGTTGCTTTGGGTTGGTGAAGATCTGCGCCGTCTGGTCGTACTCCACCAGGTATCCAGCGCGGTCCTCGCCGAGGGTGAAGAAGGCAGTCATCTGACTCACGCGCGATGCCTGCTGCATGTTGTGAGTCACGATCACGATCGTGTAGCGCTGCCTGAGCTCATGGATAAGGTCCTCGATCTTGAGCGTGGAGATGGGATCCAGGGCAGACGCTGGCTCGTCCATCAGGATCACGTCAGGCTCTGTCGCGAGCGTGCGGGCGATGCACATGCGCTGTTGCTGGCCGCCCGAGAGTGCCAGTCCCGACTTCTTGCGGAAGTCGTCCTTTACCTCTTCCCAGAGCGCGGCGCGCCTGAGCGAATTCTCGACGATCTGATCGAGCGCCTTCTTGTCACTCTGGCCATGGCGCCGCGGCCCGTAGGCCACGTTGTCGTAGATGGTCATTGGGAACGGGTTGGGCCGCTGGAAGACGAGCCCTACCCGCCGCCGGACCTCGACGGGCAGCACGCCCGGCGCGTATATGTCCTCGCCGTTGAGAACGATCTTGCCCTCCACCCGGGCGTCTGGGATGAGATCGTTCATGCGGTCGAAACAGCGCAAGATCGTGCTCTTGCCGCAGCCCGAAGGCCCGATGAACGCGGTCACGGCGTTGGCTGCAATGTCCATGGTCACGCCGCGGACAGCACGCCGCGCGCCGTAGTAGATGTTCAGGTCTTCGACCTTGATGCGAACCTCGTTATCCACCACCTGCTCGGCGCCTTCGGGCCGCACCGCGACGCGGATGGCTACAGGTGTTGCCGGGGCAACCTGGGTGGTCGGTGGCTCTGCTATCGACACGTTCTCCTCCGTGGTCATCATCGGCTCCCGGTCGTGCGTCGGTGCAGAACACTGCCCAAGGTGCGTGCGCCGAGGTTGAAGAGCAGAACCGCGATCACCAGGATTGCGGCCGATGTGTCGGCTATCTGGCGAACGTAGTTACCGAGACCCTCCGAGTTGAGCTTCCAGATGTAAACGGACAGCGTCGTCGCTGGGTGGAACGGGCTCCAGGGTGACTGCGGATCGGTCAGGTCGAAGTTCGTGAAGTCGTAATGCATCGGAGTTGACAGGCCCGCGGTGAAGATCAGGGCCGCGGCCTCGCCGAAGATTCGGCCCGCCGTAAGGATGATGCCGGTGATGATCCCGGGGACTGCCAGCGGCAGCACAACATGGCGCACCGTCTGCCACTTGGTCGAACCCAGCGCGAGGCTGGCATCGCGCTCGTCCTGGGGAACAGCGCGCATGGCCTGCTCGGAGAGTCGCATCATCAAGGGCAGGTTGAACACGGTCAGCGCCATCGCGCCGGACAGCGCACTGAAGCTCCAGCCCAACGCCGTTACGAACAGGGCGAGACCGAACAGCCCGACGACGATCGACGGGACGCTGCTGATCAGCTCCTGGCTCAGCCGGATGAGGTTGGGGATGCGCCCGTCACCGGCGTATTCGGCCATGTAGATGCCGCCGATCGTGCCGAGCGGCACGGTGATCAGCATCGTCAGCACAAGGATGTAGAAGGAGTTCCAGAGTATTGGCCCCACTCCGCCCAGCTCGGTCCGGCTTGGGTCGCTCGTCAGGAAGTCAAGCGACAGGGTGCCGATCGAGGCGAGCAGGAAGTGGAGGATGATCGCGCCCAGGACGAGGACCACGAAAACGCCGATCGCCCAGAAGACGCCCGTGGCGACCCGATCCCAAACGAGTGAGCGCGTCATGCGTAGCTCTTCTTGCGCGAGAGGCGGCGCACGAAGGCCACGAATGCGAACGAGATGATCAGCAGGACAAGCCCCATCGTCCAGAGCGCCTCGTTCCAGGCTTCGCCCGCGACGGTATTGCCCATGTCGAGGGTAATCTGGCTGGTCAGGGTCGTCAGCGGATCGGTGAGTCCAGTCGGCATCACGGGACGGTTGCCGATGACCATCTGGACAGCAAGCGCCTCGCCGGCGGCTCGCATCATGCCGAGCACGATCGCGGTGACGATGCCGGTCGTGGCGGCCGGCAGGACGACGTGGCGGATGGTCTGCCAGCGCGTGGAGCCCAACGCGAGCGAGCCGGTGCGCATGTCGCGCGGAACCGTGGCTATGACGTCGTATGAGATCGACGTGATCGTGGGCAGGATCATCAGCGACAACACCAGTGAGCCGGCAAACCACGAGAAGCCCAGGTGGAACCCCGCCCAGCTCAGGTTCTGGCGCAGCCAGGGCACAAGGATGGTGATGCCCAGCCAGCCCCATACAACGCTGGGGATGCCGACGAAGACCTCCATGGCCGGCTGGGCGATGTTCTTTGCCCAGCCGGGTGCGATCTCGGCCATGAAAATCGCGAGGCCCACGGACAGAGGGGTCGAGATGACGGCAGCCAGGGCCATCACCCCGAGCGTTCCGGCGATGAACGGAAAGATGCCGAACTGAGCGGGACTGTCCGACGGCGCCCAGTCCGTGCTGAGGATGTTGGACAGCGGCACGTTCGAGTGAAAGAAGATCTGGACGCCATTCCAGGTGATGAACGTCAGGAGCAGCAGGACGAGCAGGATCACGACTGCCGCGGCGAGAAACGTGATGCGCCGCGGGAGATCGAGTCGCTGCGCCATGGACTCGCTGCCGCGCAACGTGGACGAGCGGGGCGTTGTCGCCGCTACTGCCATGGCGATCGTGCTCCAAGACGTGAACGATCAGGGCCGGCTTTCCGGCCCTGATCGCGGGGAGGAGCGGCTGCGGGCTGGGAGTGCCCGCAGCGGGTCGTGCTTATCGCAATCCGTCCTTACTGGACCGGTGCGTAGAACAGGCTGGGCAGAAGCTGGTGCTGAACGCCGTCGCTCATCATGAACTCGAGGAACGCCTTGGTCAGACCGCTCGGATCGCCCTTGGTGTACATGTGGCCGACGGCGGCCAGCTTGTACGTGCCCGCGGTCATGTTCGCGACCGTGGCATCGACTCCGTCGAGCTGCAGCCCATTGAGCTGTGACTTGTTTGACTGGTAGTAGGCGAACCCGATCACGCTCGTCGAGCCAGGCGTGGAGGTAACTGCCTGTGTGACCGCTCCGTTCGAGTCCTCGGTCAGCGCCTGACCCTGGGCCTCACTTGCTCCGCCGAGCACGATCGACTTGAACGTCGCCCGGGTGCCCGAGCTCTCGGGACGGATGATCAACGTGATCGCCTCGTCGTTCCCGCCGACATCCTTCCAGTTCGTGATCGCGCCCGTCCAGATCTGTTTGGCCTGGTCGGTGCTCAGGTTGGTGACGCCGGTAACGTCGGTGTTGGTGACCATGATCCAACCCTGCTTGAGGACCTGGTGGTCGACCAGCGCGCTGGCATCTGGAGTCGCCAGCTTGCTGAACGCATCGACGTCTGAGTTGCCGATCTGGAAGGCACCTGCCGCGACCTGCGTCAGGCCAGTGCCTGAACCGCCGCCCTGGACCTGGACTGACCCGCCGGCACATCCGGCTGCGTACGATTCAGCCGCCGCTTCGACGACTGGTTGCATCGCTGTCGAACCGCCGGCGATTGCGGTGCCGGTCTGGCAGTCCGCGACGGGCAGGGTCATGACGCTCGCTGCCGGCGAGCTCGCGCTCGTGCTGCCGGCCGGCTGGCTTGCCGGTGCCGGCGTCGACCCGTTGCCGCCACACGCGACAACGAAGGCGCCGATCGCCACGACGGCGGCAGCCAAGCTCAAATGCTTGCTCACAGGATTCCTCTCCTCTTTCTGATGTGACGGCTCAAACATCCGAGCCGTCCGTCAACGCCGCGTTCGCGGCTTGTTAACGCTTCGTTAACGCTCGCCCAGCTCGAGCCGATATCCGACCCCGCGGACGGTCTCGAGCACCGGTCCGCCCACGCCGACCGGCTCGAGCTTTTCGCGCAGCCAGGTGACATGAACGTCTACCGAGCGCAGGTCGCCGTGCGTTGGGTCGGCTCCGACAGCGTTCAGCAGGTCCTCGCGACTGAACGTCCGGCCGGGCTCTCTCGAGAGCACGTCGAGCAGCGCGTATTCACGCGGACGCAGGTGAATCGGCCGATCCGCCACCACGAGCTGCCGACGCTCACGATCGAGCCACACGCTTCCACCGAGCTGAACTCGGCGAGCCGCGATCTGCTCGCGGATCTCTTCGCTCAACAGGTCGATACGGCTGGCCAGCTCCGTGTGACCGACTCGGGAATCGAGGGCCTCGTCGAAGCCCGACCGGAGCGCCGTGACGCGCTCGCCGCCTGCGGCTGGCTTGTCGATGAGGATCGCGCGCAGATCACGGCGCAGCCTGCGCGCCGCCGCGACATCGCCGATTTCCTGTGCCGTGGCCGGCGGAACCCAGACGACGACGACTGCGGGCCCCGACGCGCGAAGCAGCTGGCGGAACGCAGCCCGGTCCGGTGTGACGTGCACGCCGGGGGCAGCTGAGCCGAGCCACGACCCGACACTGCCGGGTGACAGCGCAAGCGTCGATACATGTGCAGGGTCGAAGACCGCCATGTCCGGATACTCCCGGCCATTGGTCTACGGCTCGTTAGCGCGGCGTTAACACTCCGTTAGTTGTGGACGAGCGGCGGAACGGAGGATGACGCCAGGGCAGGCCACAGAGTCGCAAAGTCAGCCCGCTTTCGGGCCACGGCACCTTCCGACTGACCGATGTACCGTGCCACGGCCACGCGCTGTCCAGGCGGAGCATCGGCGCCGGCGGCACTGGTCAACCACGAGGCGGCTTCGCGCGCGGCGACCGAGGCATCGTTCATCTCGCCAAGGTTGTCCTGGATGGCGCGCAGGCGTTCGATGAAGTCCGTCGCCGCGCGCTCGTCGAGGACGTCGCGAAATGCCTCGAGCGAGTAGCGCATCTTCTTTGCCGCGATGCGCAGCTGGTGCCAGGCCGCCGCCTCATTTGAGTCACTGGCGGCATCCGCCGCGGCCATCATCCGATCGCGCGCGCGTTCGAGACTGGGTGTCGCACGCTCCGCGACCTTGTCGTGGGCGTGCTTACCGGTGTGCCAGAACGCGCGCGCTCCGGTGCCCTCCAGGAAATCGTCGACGAAGCGCTCGTATGCGCGGCTGTCGATGTGACGCATCAGCTCGTCGAACGCGGCGTCGCGCCTGGCGCGCCAGCTCGCGGCCATGGCTGCCACGTCTTCACGCGCTCCGACGGTGTTGAGCAGCACGTCCAGGTCGCGCACGGCACCGAGCAGCTCCGCGACGTGGCGCAGGTTCGCGTCGAAATGCTGTGCGTGTGCCCCGGCAAAGGCATTTCCGAAGACACGCCACGTCGCGCGCATGCGCCGCGTGGCGACGCGCATTTGCTTCAGCGCGTTGGCGTCGCCGGCGCGCGTCGCCCCCTCGCGCTCGAGCATTCGAAGGAGGTGCTTGCGCAGCAGCTTGCGCGCGGCATCAGCCCACGAATCATCCGGCGCGACGCGCGCCACAGCCTCGACCATCTCCTTTGCGAGCTCGAGCTTGCTGTGGTCCTCTGCTGTGGCCAGCCCGGACCTGGCCACCTGCCTGGCCACGGCGCGCAATGCGGCCGGCTCACCCTCGCGCAGCTCGATCTCGAGGTGCTGCAGTTCACCCGCTGCAATGCCCAGGTACTCAACCTCGCCTTGATCGAGCGATGCGACCGCCGTCGAATCGCCCAAGGTGACGTAGCGCTCGCGGCGCTGCTGACCGATCACGAAGCTCTCGATCAACCGGCGTGCGCCGACGACGTCGATGACTCGCGAGCGCGCCTCGCTGTCGGGCCACTTTTCCGCGTCGAGGGCTTTCGTCGCCGGGGCCTCGAGCTCGAGGCGCCGGTGCAGCCCGCCGCTCACCTCAACGTTGGACTTGAGCGTCAGAGTTGTGAGCGAGCCAATGGTGCGAAGTCGAGCGCCGTAGCCAGCGTCCTTGAGCGCCTGGTCGGCCGTGTCGAAATACACATCCGTGATCTCGTGAGTCTTCCATCCGTCACCGCGCGCCAGCGGAAAGGTTTCGTCGAGCCAGTCGCGCAGCGCGTCCGCGTCGTCGAAGGCGAACTTCAGCTCGATCTCGTGCGGCTCTGTCGCGGTCACCCCACGCCCGTGGAGCGGGCGAGATTCATGAACGTCTCGAACGTGTCCACGCCACGCTTGTCGGTGGTCGTCTCCTCGACACGCCGCCAGCGATCCTCGTCGCCAAGCTGCCATGCTCGCCGATCGTCGGCAAGCATCACCTCGATGATCGTGCGCAGGCGCGCCTGGCTGTCCGCGTCCGTGACCGGCGTGAGCGCTTCGACGCGCCGATCGAGGTTGCGTTCCATGAGATCCGCTGAGCCGATGAAGAAGCGCTCACGCTCGCCGGTGCCGAACACGAAGATGCGCGAGTGCTCGAGGTAGCGGCCCACGATCGAGCGGACGCTGATCGTGTCGCTAACACCGGGCACGCCGGGTCTGACCGAGCACATGCCGCGGACGATGATGTCGATTGGCACGCCCGCGGCCGACGCGCGGTAAAGAGAGGCGATTGATGCCGGATCGACGATGGCATTGCACTTGACGACGATGCGGCCGTCACCGAACTCCTGGTGACGCTCCCGTTCCGCGTCGATCATGTCGACGAGCCCGGAGCGCAGCATCGCCGGGGCTACGAGCAGCTTGCGATACCGCGTCTGGCGCGAGTGCCCGGTCAGGACGTTGAACAGGTCGGTGACGTCGGCACCTATGTCCGGGTCACACGTGAGCAGGCCGAGATCGACATAGCCGCGGGCCGTCTTGCTGTTGTAGTTGCCGGTCCCGATGTGCACGTAACGACGCAGGCCGCGTCCCTCGCGACGAACGACCAGTGCGACCTTGGAGTGCGTCTTGAGGCCCATCACGCCATATGCAACATGCGCTCCGGCCCGCTCAAGGGCACGCGCCCAAACGATGTTCGCGGCTTCGTCGAAGCGCGCCTTCAGCTCGACGAGAACCACGACTTGCTTGCCGGCTTCGGCCGCGTCGATGAGCGCGCGCACGATAGGTGAGTCGCCCGACGTGCGGTACAGCGTTTGCTTGATCGTCAGCACGTCGGGATCCTCGGCCGCCTGCTCGATGAAGCGCTGCACCGATGCAACGAACGATTCATAGGGGTGGTGAATGAGGATGTCGCCGGCGCGCATCGCGGCGAAAGCGTCGGCTTCCTCGTCTGGATCGGTGGGCAGAAGCCGCAGCGGAACGACGGGCTGGTAGGACGGGTAGTGCAGGGCCGCGATGTCCAGGTCGGCGATGGCGTTGAGCGCATTGAGATCGAGCATGCCGCTGATCTCGTACACGTCCGATGCATCGACGTTCAGGCCGCGCATCAGCAGCGTCCTCGTGGCATGCGGCATCGAACGCTCGATCTCGAGCCGGACGACGTTGCCGAAGCGGCGCTTGCGCAACTCCTCTTCGATCGCCTCGAGCAGATCCGGCGCTTCTTCCTCTTCGAGCGCGAGGTCCGCGTTGCGAGTTACCCGGAAGAGATGGTGCTCAAGGATCTCCATCCCGGGGAAGAGAGCGTCGAGATTGGCGGCGATGACCTGCTCGAGCAGCACGTATGTGTTCTCGCCGACCTCCATGAGCCGCGGCAGGACCGGCGGGACCTTGATCCGGGCGAACAGACGCTCGTCCGTGACCGGATCACGGACCGTGACCGCGAGCGACAGCGACAGGTCGCTGATGTACGGGAACGGGTGGCCGGGATCGACCGCAAGCGGGGTCAGAACCGGGAAGATCTCGTCGAAGAAGCGGGCGCGCATCTCGACGTGACGCTCCGGTCGCTCCTCGTAGCGGACGATGCGGATCGACTCGTCAGTGAGCGCCTGACGAATCTGGGACCACGTCTCGGAATGGAGCTGGACCATTGGCAGCAGACGCGTTCGGATCGCATCGAGCGTCTGTGCCGCGCTCATGCCGTCAGGCGTCGGGTTCGACCGGCCGGCCGCGAGCTGCTGCTTCAGGCCGGCGACGCGGATCTGGAAGAACTCGTCCAGGTTGTTGGCGAAAATGGCCACGAAGCGGACACGCTCGAGGAGCGGGTTGCGATCGTCCACAGCCTCATGGAGCACGCGCTCGTTGAATTCGAGCCACGACAGCTCGCGATTGATGTAGGGGATGTCGCGGACGCGTCGCCTCGTCCGAATTGGCGACAGGCGCCGTGGCACGGTCGTGCCCGGAACGACGTTGGCGTTGTCTACCTGTTGGCGAATGGCGGCCATGGGACGGGTCAGTCTACCGAGGGGACGTTAACGCTCGCGACGGTGGTGCGTAAACGCACCGGCGACAAGGCCTCGATAGTACTCGGCCGTACTTCGTCAGCCCAGCCGCGCCCGTTTGGCGACGCCGGCCGCGCCGCCACGCTGAGCGACGTCCTCGGCGCAGGGACATTCCTCGCGCAGTCGCTGGAACGTGTAGAAGCCCGTGTGGTGGCCGTCGGCCCATGTCGGTTGCAGTGCGTACGTGCCGACGAGCTGCAGGTCGGTCAGTTGCGTCTGCGCCTGGGTGAGCGTGGGATTGGAGTCGAGCCAGCCGGGGATGCCGGCTTCGCCTCGGCAGTACGCGCACGGGCAAAGCCAGCGCAGGGTCTCGAAGTCATAGCGACTGACGTGGCCATCTGGCCACTCGATCTCGAGCACCGATTGGCCGCGGTCGGCGTGGACGCGCTTGGGCACGAGGTACTCGCCACCCGACGTGAAGGAGCTCATCCCGGAAGCCTACGGCAGCCACAGGAAGTCGCGGACCGCCAATCGGCGGCTCAGCAAGTCGTAGACGTAGATCCAGCCCGTGGCAGACGACAGGTCGGGAGATTGATCCCCAGGCTGACCGCCTTGGTTGGCCTTGCTGATGTCGGGAACCACGGTGACGTACTTGCCGTACCAGATCGGCTGGTCAGGCTCGACATAGGTGTTGAACTTGCGCGCCAGGTCGCTCGTGTCCATCCATGTGCCTGGGCCGGGGTCGAAGTGCTCGCCGTTGAGCGTGCCGGATGGCCATAGCGGCCCGACCACTTCGGCAGAGGTGACCTGGAAGTCGTCCGTCGTCGCGGGGTCCGCAGTCGCGGTGAAGCCGGTCATCAGCCAGGCGTGCCGGCCGAAGTGGACCAGCAGGCCCACGGGCTTGCCCGTCTCGCGCAGTTGCGACGCCGCCGTCTGGAGGGCAGACTGCATCGTCGAGTTGGTCGTCCAGCCGTAGTTCTCGCCCGCACCGAAATGGACGAGTGCCTGGGTCCATCCCTCGGGATCGGCGCCGCCATCCTCGACCGGGTACTTCGAGTGCGCGGCGGCGTAAGCCAGCAATGACAGCTGGTGGCCCTTTGAATGATCGTGTGTGCCCTTGATCAGGTTGAGCGTCATCTGGATCGTGGCGCCAACACACGACGCATCGAGGTACTGGGTGGCAAACGCGCCATTGCGCCAGATGCTGAAGCGGCCGTTCCACTCCGCGGCGCCGGCCGGGGCGGCCGGCGCCGCCAGCAACGCGGCGAGCACCAGGCACGCGACGAGCAGGCTGCGGCGCCGACTGCGCGATGGGAATGGGGTCACGGCCAAACGTTAACCAATTCGGCTGAGCGGCGACGGCGCTGCAGGGGCGACACTTGATGTGTGCCCGTGAAGCCGTCGCCGCGCGTTGCGGCCGCCATCGATATCGGCAGCAACAGCGTCCACGTGATGGCGGCGCGAACCGCGCGCGCTGTTCGGGCAGGCGTTCGGACTGACCTCGAGCCGCTGGCTGATTCGAGCGAGCTGATCGGTTTGGGCGATGTGGTCGACAGTGGCCGGCGCATTCCACCCGAGTCGCTCCAGGCGGTGGTCGACGCGCTCGAGGGCCAGATTGCCCTTGCCGAATCCGTTGGTGCATCGCGCGTCACGATCGTCGGCACGGAGCCGCTGCGGCGTGCCAGCAACACCGACGAGCTGATCGCGGCCGTAAGCCGATTCACGGGCCATGTTGTGCACGTCCTGACGGTGCGCGAGGAAGCCCAGCTGACCTTTCTTGGCGTGACTGGAGGCGTGTCGCCCGAGGAAGCGTTGGCCGTCGTGGATATCGGCGGTGGATCGACGGAGGCGGTCATATACGTGCCTGGCATGGAGCTCGACGTGGTGCCGCTGCCGTTGGGTTCGGCCCGGCTGACCAATGCCATAGTCAACAGCGACCCGCCCACAGCCGACGAGCTGGCAGCCCTGGTGGCAGCGGCGCGCGACATCGTCGACGGACAGATCTGGCCCGAGCATGCGGGAGTGGCGATCCACAGGGCAATCTTCGTCGGCGGAACGGCAACCAACGTCGCGCGCCTGGGCATGCTCGATCGAGCGCACCTCAACGAGGATCTGAAGACGCTGGCCCAGATGAGTGCCGACGAGGTCACCGCGCATTTCGCCGTCAGGCCGCGGCGAGCTCGCCAGCTCGCCGCCGGCGTTGCGATCGTATCGGCGCTCCTGGATCGTTTCCTGTTGGGCCAGGCAGAAGTGAGCGAGGCGAGCCTTCGCGATGGGGCAATCATCGCGTCACTGGCGCGCGACGCGTGGCTCGACTCGCTCGATGAGCTCATCGCCTGATCTGCTGGAGACAGAGCGTCAGCTGTCGCGGATCCCGTCGAGCCACCGGCGCAGCGGGCCGAGGGCCGCAAGTTCCGCGTAATGGCGACGCAGGCGCCCGTTCGCCATGGTTTGGATCAACCCAGCATCGCGCAACACGGCCATGTGCTTGATTACTCCCCAGCGCGTCATCGCCGGGACACGATCGCTCAGTTGCGAGGTCGTCAATCCGGGTGTCCGAAGCGTCGCTTCGAACACGGCGCGCCGAGTGGGATCCGCGAGGGCGGCCAGCACCGCGTCGACTTCGTCGATGTTGCGTTTCGGCGACATGTGAGTAGATAGTCACCCACTTTTCGCTCGGCTGTCAAATGTGGGCCAGCCAAGACTGGCCGCAAGCATCGGTTGAGGCGTAACATCGGGACATGACACAGCTCGCGGACAAAGCCATGGGCATCTCGGCGGAACGCCAGGCGAGTTCGCTCGTTCGGGCGTGGGTTGGCCGGGCCGACGGCATACAGTCCGCGGTCGAGCGGGTTGGCGGGGTCGATCAGGTTGGGATCGACGAGCGCGTCGAAAGCCTGAAGCGTCGGTCGATCAAGCGCGACTCGAAGCTATGGGCGCTTGACCTGACAATCCGCATGATCGACCTGACCACGCTCGAGGGGAAGGACACGGAGGGCAAGGTCAGAGCTCTGTGCGCGAAAGGCATCCGTCCCGACCCATCCGATCCCGCAATTCCGAGCGTGGCGGCGATCTGCATCTACCCGGCGCTGATCCCGACCGCCAAGCAGGCGCTGGCCGGTACGTCGGTCAAGGTCGCGAGCGTGTCGACTGGCTTTCCGTCGGGCCAGACCTACACGGACGTCAAGCTGCTGGAGACCAGGCAGGCAGTCGAGGCCGGAGCTGACGAGATCGACATGGTCATTGACCGCGGTGCATTCCTGCAAGGCGACTATCGGCACGTATTCGACGAGATTGTCGCTATCAAAGAAGCGTGCGGAAATGCTCACCTGAAAGTCATCCTCGAGACAGGCGAACTGGAGACGTACGACAACGTTCGGCGGGCGAGCATCCTGGCAATGGCCGCCGGCGCTGACTTCATCAAGACGTCTACAGGCAAGGTCACGCCCGCGGCGACTCTGCCGGTGACGCTGGTCATGCTCGAGGCCATTCGGGACTTTCACCGTCGGACTGGCCGAGTCGTCGGCATGAAGCCTGCCGGAGGGATCCGCACGGCCAAGGAAGCCATCCAGTACCTGGTCGTTCTGTACGAAACGCTCGGACCACGCTGGATGACGCCGGATCTGTTCCGATTTGGCGCGAGCAGCCTGCTCAACGACGTCCTGATGCAGATTCGCAAGGAGCGCACGGGCGCCTACCAGGGACCCGACTACTTCACGATCGACTGATTCGTGGGGCTGGGTCTGCGTTCAGTCAGAGCGCAGTCTCGAATACATCACCAGGTCGTGGAATGCGCCCTGGCGGAATTGCGCGCCGCGATTTACGCCCTCGCGAACGAACCCCGCCTTGTCCAGCGAACGCTGCTCCGCGACGTTGTCAACGTCCGTCTGAGCCTCGACGCGGTTCGCATCCGTGGCCGCGAAGAGCCACGCCGCGAGCAGGCGTTGTGCGTCTGCGCCGAGGCCTTGGCCGCGGGCTGACGGTTCGATCTCGATGCCAATGTTCCACGCGCGCGAGTCGTCGGGCGGTCCGTAGTGCACGGCGCGCCACTGGACGGTGCCGACCGGTTGACCATCCAATCGCTCGATGATCAGGGTTCCGTTCCAGTCGTTGCGCAGCGGACCGCGTGACAACGCATCGCGCGGGGTTGGCTGGTGGGGAAGGCCAAAGTCGTTGAAGCCGCCCGCATCCTTCTGATCGTTGAGCCAGTCGACGAGCTCTGCATCTGCCAGTTCGACGCCTCGCAGGCGCACCAGTTCGCCTTCGATGGGCAGCTGCCCGGACCCGTCAGTTGCCATCGACAGCCGAGAATGCCAGCGCAGCATTGAGTCCGCCGAAGCCAAACGACGTCGAGAGCACCGCTCGAAAGTCGCCTTCCAGCGGAGCCGACATCAGACCAGGCAGCGCCTCCACGGCCTGGACATCGGGCTCACTGAGGTTGACCGTGCCGGGAGCCCAGCCGCGACTGATCGCGAGGGCCGCGATCGCGGCTTCGATAGCGCCGGATGCTCCGAGTGGGTGCCCGTAATACGCCTTCGTCCCGCTGACCGGAACTGTCCGCGATCGCGGCCCAAGGGCACGTGCAATGGCCGCGGCCTCGACGCCGTCGCCGAGCGGCGTCGATGAGGCATGGGCGTTGACGTAGTCAATCTCCGCAGCCTTCATCGCGCCGTCGGCGAGGGCAATCCGAGCTGCGCGGGCTGCCTGCCTGCCATCGGGCCGAGGCTGGACCATGTGAAACGCGTCGCTCGTGGCGCCGAATCCACGCAGCTCGGCGTACGGCCGGGCTCCGCGGCGTTGCGCGACGTCCGCGCTCTCGAGGACCAGCAGCGCCGCGGCTTCGCCCATGACGAAGCCGTCGCGATCCGCGTCGAACGGCCGCGCCGCGCTGGTCGGAGCGTCGTTGTGGTGCGCGCTCAGAGCGCGAATCACGTCGAAGGCGCCGAACGCAAGCGGGCTGAGCGGTACCTCCACGCCGCCGGCCAGGGCAGCATCGGCGGAGCCGCTGCGGATCAGCCGGAGAGCCTCGCCAAGCGCGACCGCTCCCGCGGCGCACGAATTGGCCGTCGACAGGATCGGCCCGTGCAAGCCCAGCGCAATTCCAAGGTTGGCGGGCGCGGCCCCGCCAAAAACGGCCAGCGCGAGGTTGGGCGCCACGGAGCGAATGCCACGCTCCATGAACCTTTCGTGCTGGACCTCGGCGTAGGCAATGCCGCCCAACGCCGAGCCGATGTACACGCCGAAGCGATCGGGCCGAGCGCTACCTTTTGATCCGACCGTCAAGCCCGCGTCAAGGATGGCCATTCGCCCGGCAGCCAGAGCGAACTGGCTGAACCGGTCCGTCTGGCGCGCCGTCTTGGCGTCCATGTAGTCGGTCGGCTCGAAATCGTCGACCTGTGCGGCGACCTGCGAGCGGAACTGGCTGGCGTCGAAGCGGTCGATGCGCTTGACCTCCGATCTTTGAGCGTGCAGGCCGTCCCAGAACGCTTCCCGGCCTATGCCAATCGAGGTGATCAGGCCCATGCCGGTGATCCAGACACGCCGGCTTTCGCGTCCGGCAGCTCGCGAGCCAGCACCGTTCACGTGCTGACCCGGGCTTCGGCGAGGCGCTTGAAGGTCGCCAGTGTCCGACCAGCGATCGGACGAACGAAAAGACGATCGACGAGACGGGGAAACAGCTCTCCTCCGATGACCGGCAGCCGCCGCACAAAGTCATGAACGATGGCCACGTTTGTTCCGCCCGCCTCGCGCGCCGTGATATGCCATGTCACGTCCATGCCGCGCGTTGGGCCACCGGTATGGACGAAGCGCAGCTGCATGTCGCTTGGGTCGGACGCATCCGACCAGGCCCGTGCTCGCCAGCCGACGGGAATGCCGATCGGGCCGACCGGGCGCATCGCACTCATGCGAGCCACAACCACGTGCCCACTACGTGACAAAATGGTCACCTTACGGTAATGGGGCAGCAGTCGGGGCCACGCCGCGACATCGCGAGCGAGGTCGAAGACAACCTCACCCGGCGCGTCGACATCGATGTCAATCCGCGACCGCAACGTTCTGAGTCCTGAGATATTCGAGGGCCTTCTCGACGAGCTCGACCACTTGGATGTCGTGCAGCTCGTCGAGGGCGATCCATGCGGCCATGTCAGTCGACTCTTCCCGTTCGTGGCGCAATTCGCCGCCCGTGATGCGCATGTGATAGACGATCCGCAGCCCGTGGTACGGGCCGAGGCCATCGACCGCCTGTAGGCGGGCGATGGAGCTGACAAATGCCAGGCGTTCGATCTCGCCGATGTAGCCCGTCTCTTCCTCGAGCTCGCGAACCGCGCCGACCGCCGGCTCCTCGCCAAATTTGAGGCCGCCTCCCGGCAGCGTCCACTTGCCATCCGCGTCGCGCGTGTATCCGGGAGCAATCCGAACGAGCAGCATTCGCCGCGCATCGTCGAAACAGAGCCCATACGCCGCGACGCGAGTCATGGGGGCCAGCGGATCGCTCACGGAGCGAGAAGCCGGGCGAGAAAGCGCGGATCGAGGGCCCTGGTTGGACTGGTCTGGTCGGCCAGGACCGCGGTCAGCTCGTCGCGCAGTGCGGCTCGCCGATCCAGCCGACGCAGTGAGTAGTCGAGCACGCTTGGCTCAGCGATGAAGGCCTGCAGCACCAAGGAGAGCACGTTCTTGCTCCGAAATCGGGATCGAACTCGGCGATCGTAGACCGCCAGCGCGTTACGGTCGCCACGCAGCCACCGATCGACCGCGTGGGCGGCGAGCTCGGCGGTAACCAGCGCGCGGTGCAGGCCCTCTCCCGTCAACGGATCGATGAATTCGATCGCGTCGCCTACAAGAAGCCAGCCCTCACCAGCGGCTTGCCTGACGTGATGCTCGAGCCGACCGGCGACCTGCGGCTCGTCGATCGGATCCGCGGACGCGGGTGGCGTCTTCGAGATGATCGAGCGGACCCCCTCCTTTAGGCGAGTAGCCGGCACGACGATGCCGACGTTGCGTCGATTTCCGGGTACGGGTGCAACGCCCACATACCAGCCGCGGCCGAACACGAAGCGGCCTGTCCTTGGCCTGGTCGATGGTCGCTCGTCGTCCCGGATGTGGAATGTGATGCCAGATCGGCCCAGCCAGTTGCGCTCGCTCAAGACTCCGGCCGCACGCGCCACGCGCGAGCCGCCGCCGTCCGCGCCGATCACGATTCGGGCGCGGACAGATGTTGGCGCAGGCTCGTGATCGAGCACTGAAAGCTGGATATCGCCGCCCTCGCCTGAAACACGTACATCGCGCACGACCATCCCACGTCGGATATCCGCGCCTGAACGTTGCGCACGATCGACGAGTGACCAATCAAGAGCCACCCGGTCGAAGCCGCACGCCAGGCCGTGCCGATACTCGAGCGTGCAGCGGGCGCCGCTGGCCGATGCGAGCTCCATCCTCGATATCGGTTCGTGCAGCTCGTCGATCTCTTGACGCGACAAGCCGAGATTCGCGAGCCGCCGCCTGACGAGCGGCGACGCGAAGACCCCGCATGCGCGCCAGACGGGAGCGCGATCGCGTTCAAAGACGGTTACCTGGTATCCGAGGCGGGCAAGGTGAATGGCCGTGGCGGCCCCTGCCGGGCCACCGCCGACGATGGCGACATCGACCGGGCTAGTCACCGGCGTCGCGGATAAAGACCAGCGCGTAGCGGTAAGCAGGTCTTGTCGTGTATTTCGCCACGGGTCGCAGCCCTGCCTGGCGCGCCATCTCGACGACTTCCGGGATCGTGTAGGCGCGCCTGACCGACAACGGCGCGTCGTTGCGCGTGTATTCGTTGCGCGTCAGGGCGCGAGTCATCGCCTTTGCCCCCAACAGCCACCTGCGACCGCGATCGAGGTCGTTGATCACGACTGCCTGACGCGCGACGCGGGCCATTTCGCGCAGGAACGTGACCGCCTCTGCCGGTTCAAGGTGATGGATGACCATCGATGCGTGAGTGATATCGAACGACCCTGTTTTCTCTGTTTCGATCCGGCCTTCGCGAACCGCGATGTCCCGGCCAGCGGCGTTGCGCTGGGCGGCGCGGACTATCTCCGGTCGAACGTCCGTCGCGGTGATCGATCGTCCCTTGCACATCAATTGGACGGGAATATCCGCGCCGCCCGTCCCGACATCAAGCACGGAAAGCACGTATGCGCCCAATCCGAAGGGCGCGACAGCCCACTCGGAGAGTCGAGCGCCGCCCAGCCAGCGGTTCACTCGAGCCAGATCGCGCAGGTTGCCTGCGAGCAACTCCGCGTCCAGTGGGCCGTCGAGCAACTCCGGCTCGTGGCTCGCTCGTTTCACGTCCGAACTGTACGCCACGACCTGCCGAGCAATGTACGTGACTATTTCGTCACTCATTGATAGCGATTTGCACAGGTCGGGTGTATTCTCGGCGTCGATGGCTGCCAAACGAAGTTCTGCCACAGACGATGCCCGCGCGCTTATCCGCCCCAAGTCGGCAGATGTGGGTCGCGGCACGCCGGCTCCGAGCAGCTGGGGACTGGGCGACGGACAGCAGATTCCCTGGGAATACGCTCCGGCCCCCGAGTCGCGGGAGATCGTCCAGCTCAAATCTCGATACGGGCTGTTCATCGGCGGCAAGGAGATCGCTCCGCGCAGCGAGCAGTGGTTCACGACGACGGATCCTGCGACCGAGGAGCCACTCGCGGAAGTTGCGAGGGCGACTGTCGAAGACGTTGATCAGGCCGTGAGCGTCGCGCGCCGCGCGTTCAAACGCGAATGGAGCGCCTTGCCCGGTAGCGAACGCGCCAAATACCTGTTCCGTATCGCGCGAATTCTCCAGGAGCGCAGTCGCGAGTTTGCCGTGCTCGAGTCACTCGACGGGGGCAAGCCCATCAAGGAATCGCGCGACGTCGACGTGCCGCTGGCCGCCGCGCATTTCTGGTATTACGCGGGTTGGGCGGACAAGCTCGAATATGCGTTCCCGAACCGCGATCCGCAGCCGCTCGGCGTTGCCGCGCAGGTCATTCCATGGAACTTCCCGCTCTTGATGCTCGCCTGGAAGATCGCACCGGCGCTGGCGGCCGGCAACACGGTCGTGCTCAAGCCGGCCAGCTCCACGCCGCTCAGCGCCCTCTTCTTCGCCGACGTGTGCCGGCAGGCGGAGCTCCCGCCGGGCGTCGTGAACATCATCACCGGACCCGGGGAGATCGGCCTTGCCCTCGTCAAACATCCGGATGTCGACAAGGTGGCCTTCACCGGCTCAACGTCCGTGGGCAAAGAGATCGGCCGGGCGGTCGCGGGCAGCGACAAGGCCCTGACGCTCGAGCTGGGCGGCAAGGCCGCCAACATCATCTTTGACGACGCGCCGATCGACCAGGCCATCGAGGGCGTGGTCAACGGCATCTTCTTCAACCAGGGCGAGGTGTGTTGCGCTGGCAGCCGGCTGTTCGTCCAGGAGTCCATCGCCGAGCCGTTCATCGACCGCCTCAAGGACAGGCTTTCGACGCTCCGCGTCGGCGACCCGCTGGACAAGAACACTGACGTTGGGGCGATCAACAACGCCGCCCAGCTGGCCAAGATCGAG
>DATBFJ010000038.1:0-13309 GCA_036558545.1 Candidatus Limnocylindrales bacterium | reverse complement strand
ACACGGCGCATGTGCGGCATGACCACCCTCCTTCATGCCGGCGGCGTCCGAGGACCATCGGCCGCGCGTCGGCCTAAGGCTATGTAGGCGCCGACCCTACGCGGGCACGCGGGCGCCGATCAATCAGTGATATCGACTATCCGTGCATGGCGCGGCGCAGCGCGTCCATGTCCGCGGCGGCCACGACAAGTCGAGTGTTCGTGGCGGTATAGGCCATGTCGAGGTTGACGCCTGCGTCAGCGATGCGCCGCAGGTGACGGCCCAGCTCGCCCGGTTCGTCGACGAGCGACACGACTTCGACGTCGCGGTCCGCGCCACAGTCGGCACCGGCAGCCTGCAGCGCACTGCGCGCGACGGCCGCGTCTGCCACCAGGAGGTGCAGCTCGCCGCGGTCACCCATGGCCATGCCAAAGACGCCCTCGATGTTGATGCCGGCATTGCCCAGTGCCTCGGCCGCCTGGGCGACAGTGCCTGGCTTGTTCTGGAGATTGACGGTCAGATCCCTCACAGCAAACCTCCTTGTCGCTAGATTGTCGGGTCAGTGTCCACACCCGGGGGCCGCACGCCTCCCGCCGCTGTGAGTCCGGTCTACAGATTCGCCGCTTGCGAAAGTGGCCTGGCAACCGGTCCTGAGTCGGCCACAAAGATTCCGGGGGCGGTTATCGAGTGGAGGTCGCGCGCCGGGCCCCCCTTTGAGTCGGCCGCAAAGATTCCGGGGCTGGCGCGCACGCGGCGGAATCTGTAGATCCGACTCGCAAGACCAGACGTCGCGGCCGCATGGACGCGCAGGAACCGTCATCCGCGCCGGTACCATCGCGCTGTGATCACTTGCCCGAATTGCGGCACACAGAATCCCGAGGGGTTCAGGTTCTGTGGCAATTGCGGAAACGCGCTCGCCGAAACCACCGCCGGGCGCGAGCAGCGCAAAACGGTCACGGTCCTGTTCTGTGATGTCACTGGCTCAACGTCGCTTGGCGAAAACAGCGACCCAGAGGCGCTTCGTGCGCTGCTCGCGCGCTACTTCGACCGGATGAAGGGCATCGTCGAATCACACGGCGGCACGGTCGAGAAGTTCATCGGCGATGCCGTGATGGCCGTCTTCGGCGTGCCACAGGTCCACGAAGACGACGCGCTAAGGGCAGTCCGCGCCGCGGTTGAGATGCGCGACGCCCTCCCCGAGCTGGGCATCCAGGCGCGCATCGGCGTCAACACCGGCGAGGTGGTCACGGGCACGAGCGAGCGACTGGCCACAGGCGATGCGGTCAACGTCGCGGCGCGACTCGAGCAGATGGCCGCGCCACAGCAGATCCTGATCGGCCAATCGACGCGCGACCTCGTTGCGACCGTGGTCGATGCGCAACCGATCGAGGCACTCAGCCTGAAGGGCAAGGCCGGCACCGTTGCCGCGTACAGCCTCGTCAGCGTGGTGGCCTCCCCTGCGAGGCGCAATGAGGCGCGGATGGTCGGCCGGTCAACCGAGCTTCGCAGGCTGCGCGATGCCTATGACCAGGCCCTGCGCGACGGCTCGTGCCAGCTGTTCACCGTCCTGGGCAACGCCGGCGTGGGCAAGTCGAGGCTCATCCACGAGTTCCTGAGCGGACTCGGCGACAGCGCCACCGTGGTCCAGGGTGTGTGCCTGAGCTACGGCGACGGCATCACGTACTTCCCCGTCGTCGATGTCATCCGCCAGCTGCAGCGGATGAGTCCCGACCTCAAGCTCGACGACGACCTGAGCAGCCTGCTCGGCCAGGAGAATTTCACGGCACCGTCCGACCAGATCGCCTGGTCGTTCCGCAAGCTGCTCGAGACTCAAGCCCAGGCCAGGCCCCTTGTCGTCGTGTTCGATGACATCCAGTGGGCGGAACCCAAGCTGCTCGACCTGATCGAGCACGTCGCCGACCTGTCGCGCGACGCTCCGATCCTGCTGCTGTGCATGGCGCGCCCAGACTTGCTCGACCGCCGCCCAACCTGGGCCGGTGGCAAGCTCAATGCCACGAACCTGTTGCTCGAGCCTCTCTCCAGCGACGACTCCACGCAAATGGTCGAAGCGCTGGTCGGCGGCCTTTCGGAGGATGCGCGCAAGCGCGTGGTTGAAGCCGCCGAAGGCAACCCGCTGTTCGTCGAAGAGATGGTCGCGCTCGTTCGGGAATCGAACGATGAGCACCTCTCCATTCCGCCGACGATCCACGCTCTGCTGGCGGCGCGCCTCGACCAGCTGGAAGAGCACGAGCGCCAGGTGCTGGAGCGTGGCTCAATCGAGGGCCGGTTGTTCCATCGCGGGGCTGTGGAGGCGCTGTACCCGGAGGAGACGCACGTCGCCTCGCGGCTCACGGCCCTTGTGCGCAAAGACCTGGTCAGGCCCGACAAACCGGAGCTGCCCGGCGAGGACGCATTTCGCTTCCGCCACCTGTTGATCCGCGACGCCGCGTATGAGGCGCTGCCAAAGTCCGCCCGGGCGGAGCTGCACGAGCGTTTTGCACGCTGGTTGGAAGAGTTCGGCGTGGATCTGCCCGAGCTGGACGAAATCCTGGGCTATCACCTTGAGCAGGCGGTCAAGTACACACAGGAACTCGGTCAGCCAGTCGACGTCGATGTGGCGACGCGAGCCCGAAAGCGGCTTGCAACCGCGGGACGTCGAGCCAACGAACGAGGTGACTGGCACGCCGGCGCGAACCTGATGGAACGAGCCGTGGAACTACCCCTTCCGGCCGATGTCGCGTTGCAAAGCGATGAAGTCATGGCCGTCTACTTCGCATCGCCAGGTCCTCGTGCCCTCGAGGTCGCGCGGCACCACCTGGAGCGCGCTATTGGGGCGGGAGATCGAGCCGGCGAGATATGCGCGCGAATGGAACTCGAGCGCATGGGCACTTTTCTGGAACCCGTCGCGCGGACCGATAAATTGGCCGCGCTGACGGATGAGGCGCAGGCGTACTTCGAGGCAACGAACAACGTCGCGGGTCTATACGCCACACAGCTCGCCAGGACCCAGGTGGCGAACATGCGCAGTGACGCAGCCGCGGTCGTAGCGGCGTTCGAGGCAGCGACAAAACTGTCGCGCCAGATCGGTTTCGAGCACGACTTCATCGGCCCGCTCTCGAACTGGCTGATCGCTTCAGATCAACCGAACAGCAAGACCATCGAATGGTTCAACACTGTCGCGGCCGGCCATCACGCCACTGTCGACGAACACAGGGCAGAGGCATGGGCCATGGCGGGCCGTTTCGACGAAGCGCGCGCCTTCCTGGACAGCGAGCTCCGCATCGCAGAGTCCTTGCTTCCCACGGCGGTGGGAGGAATCCTCGGCTTCGCCGGTGCACGCATCGAGTACTGGGCAGGCGACATCCCCAAGGCCGTGGAGCTTGGCGAACGTGGAACGAAACTGCTGATCGAGACAGGCCAAGTTGGAGTAGCTTCGACGTCGGCCGGACTCCTGGCACGTGCCTATTTCGAGGCTGGAGATTTCGATCAAGCCGCGACCTGGGTCAAGCGAGCCGAAGAGATAGGCGCGCCGGACGACAAGCTGACCAATTTGATAGTCACGAGTGTGAAGGGCCTTCTCGCTGCGCAACGCGGCGACGCGCCGCGGGCCGTTCAGATACTCAAGGACAACGTCGCCTTGGCGGAGACGACGCACAGTCCGATCCTTCTTGGCGACCTGACCTTGGATCTGGCGCTGGCCTACGAGATCTTGGGCGACCGAACAAACGCGAAGCTGACCTATCAGAAGGCACTCGCCTTCTACGAAGCCAAGGAAAATCTGGTGATGGCCGCGCGAACTCGCGCGAAACTGGCCGCGCTCGACGAGTCCTCCGCCCAACCCTGAGTCGGCCAGTGGATCTAGATCGCCGCGCCATCGAGGAGCTTGCGCGCGACGCGCGGGCCACGCTGCCTCAGAGGTTTGAAGGTCCGGCCCTTGAGCCGGTTGTATGTCTCGAAGAAAGCCTCGATCTGGCCGACTAGTCCTTTATCCAGGTCGGCCAGACTGCGCAGCTCGCCGCGCTCCGTGGAGCCCTCGGCAAGGGCGATCAATCGGTCGTTGCGAAACGGCTTTTGGCCGTCCTCCGACTGCTCGGCCTCGATCACGCCGAGCAGTCGGACGTTCACGATCGTGCCCGCGGGCGCGGGACCGTCCATCAAGACGAGGACGTCAAGCGGATCTCCGTCGGCTGCCTTGGTCCGCGGAAAGAAACCAAAGTCGAAGGGCATGCTCATGCCCGCGGGAAAGGTCGTGCTCACACGGAACGCGCGCTCGGTCGGTTCGTACTTGAGCTTGTGCCGGGAACCCTGGGGCGATTCGATGACCGCCCGCACAATGCCCTCTTCGTCGACATACGGGATGCGATCAAGTGACTTCACGGGCGGATCGTCGCTGATCTCGTGCATCGTCCGTCATCCACCGGCGGCACCGTGCGCTATCGAATCCATTGCCGGCTGCAGCGGTCAGCGGCTGTTCAGCTCCCGTTTGAGCACGGAGACGGCCGCGTCGAGCCGGTCGGGAAGGTGGATGGCGAGGGGGACTTCGTCTGCGGAGCTGCCGCCGGCGGCGACGATCAGACCGGGCAAATCAGTCCTGAGGCGCAACGCGAGGTCAGTTGCCGCGGGGACGTCCTTATGCGTTGGCACGGCCATTACCGCGGCTCGGGCCGAGCGAGCGGCCGTCACCCAGTCCTCGATCGGGATGTCGGCTCCAAGATAAGCGACCGGGACCCCGGCCCTGCGAGCCACGATCGCGAAGGACAGAGCACCGAGCTCATGGCGACTGCCCGGCGGCAAACCTACCAGCACCCTGCCCCTGCTCCTCGCCGGCGGACCCGCGGCGTCAAGCAACTGGCCCAGCCGACGCAAAACCAGGTGACTGGCCAGGTGTTCACCGGCGACGCTGACCCGACCGTCGGCCCATGCATCACCCATCCGCTGGAGCGCCGGCAGCAGGTCATCTGAAGCGACACGTTCGAACGAGCCGCGCGCGAGCATCTCGTCGATTGCAACCGCGATTCGTTGCTCGTCCATCGCGGCTGCCCCCTCGACAAAATCGTCCCGCTGGGTCGCGACCGGAGGAGCACCGGCAGGCGCCATGTCGATGCCGCCCTGCGCGATCTCGGCCGCAGCAAGCGCAGGTGACATGCCACCAGCGACCAGACGGCGCATCGCATCCAGGCGCCGAATGGCCTCCTCATCGAACAGTCGGTAACCCGAATCGGTCCGCGCGGGCGCGATGACGCCATAGCGTCTCTCCCAGGCGCGGATGGTCGGCACCGCGACTCCAGAGCGGTTTGCGGCTTCTTTAATCGTGTACAAGGTTTGTCGAGCATAACAGTGGAACGAGCGCTTGACAAACATTCGACAACTCGTCTAAAGTCTGCACAGACCTTGGACAACGTGTCCGAGCACAAACCAAAACACAAGGAGTTCCATCGAATGCGCTACCTGAATGCCGTAGCTCTTCTCCTGGTCATCGTCGGAGCCGTCAACTGGCTGCTGGTTGGACTCTTCAAGTTCGACCTCGTCGCCGCGCTGACCGGCAATTCATTCGGCGAGACGAACATCGTGTCGAGCGTCATCTACATCCTCGTCGGCATCTCCGGCCTGATCCTGCTGCCGGTTCTGGCGCGCTGGATCATGGCTGGCGACTCGAACAGCGCCGCTGTCGCCACCCGCTAGCTCGAACTACTCCAGAACCCGGGACGAACCTCCCTCTCTCGTCCCGGGTTCACACTTCCTATTGCAATGACTGCTCACACGCTTCGTTCCAAGCTCCTCGTTCCGCGCTCAGTCGAAGAGACGTTCGAATTCTTTGCCCGACCAGAGAACCTGGGCCGCATCACGCCAGACTCGATGGGTTTCGACCTTCGGTCAGGCGATCGCGATATGCGCAGCGGGCTCGAGATCGAATACCGCATCAAGCCGGTCCTCGGCATACCCATGACCTGGCGCAGCAGGATCGAGAACTACGATCCGCCACGATCGTTCGAGGACATTCAGACCGCCGGCCCGTACAGGAGCTGGCACCACCGCCACTCGTTCGCTGCGGTCGATGGTGGAACGCTCGTCGAGGACGAGGTCACCTATTCACTGCCCGTCGGGCTCCTTGGCAACCTGGCCAACAAGCTGGTCGTTCGCCACGAGCTCGAGTGGATATTCCAGTACCGCGAGCAGGCCATCTCCGCGATCCTCGAACCAGCCGGGATCAACGAACATCCGCTGACGGTCGCCGTGGCGGGCGCAACCGGTTTCGTGGGTGGCGCGATCGCTGCCGAGCTGCGCCGGCGCGGCCACAAGGTGGTCGCACTGTCACATAGCGGCTCCGATTCGCGCGGCTGGCTGCCCGACGACGTCGAGATGCGCGAGGTCGACGTTTCGAACGGCGACGGTCTGCCCGACGCCTTGCATGGAGTCGACGCGCTCGTCATCGCGTTGGCGTTCAAGAACCTGCCGATTGAAGCGCCACGCCGCGGACAAACATTCGAGAAGGTCGACGCGAAGGGCACGGAGCGCCTCGCCACAGCGGCCAGAGAGGCCGGCGTCAAGAGGCTGCTCTACATGAGTGGTGCGGGCGCCGCGCCAGATGCCGACCGCCACTGGTTCCGCGCCAAGTGGCGCGCCGAGACCGCCATTCGAGCAACCGGCATTCCATACACCATCCTCCGGCCAACTTGGATCTACGGACCGCGCGACGTGTCGCTCAACCGTTTCCTTGGCTTCGCCCGTCAGCTGTTGTCCGTGCCAATGACCAACTTTGGCCGACAGCTGCTCGCGCCAGTGTTCATCGACGACATCGGCCGGCTTGCCGCGGACTCACTCACGGACGACGCGGCGACGAACCAGATCTTCGAGATAGGCGGACCGGAGAACCTGCGCATGGACACGATCATCCGACGCGCCGAGGATGTCGCTGGTCTCCACCGACCGCTCATCCCGGGCCCAACTCCGCTGATCAAGCTTGCCGCGGCCATGGTTGCCTGGCTGCCCGCGCCGCCCCTGACTCCCGACGCGGTCGACTTCATCAACCAGCCCGCGACGGTCGACAACAAGCCGCTACTCCAGCGAATGCCCCGTCGCCTCACGCCGCTCGACGAGGGCCTGCGCACGTATCTGGAACCCGCGTAATCGCTAGATTCAGAATGTGCATCGGCGAGGGGGACCAAACGGCGAGCTGATCGTTGCGGCCACCGATTTGGTGGGCTTCCTCGAGTGCGGCCACCTCACCAACCTCGAGATGCAGGCGGTTGCGGGACTTATCCACAAGCCTCCGACTGACCGCGAAGATCCCGAGGTCAAGCTCCTCCAGCGCCGTGGACATGCGCATGAGGCGCGCTACATCGAGCTGTTGCGGGCCGGCGGTCGCGAAGTGGTCGAGGCTGACACGGAGTGGGATCACTCTTACGAGGACCGCGCGGAAGTCACCAAGACATTGATGCGCCAAGGCGCCGACGTGATCTACCAGGCGACGGTCTTCGACGGTCGCTGGCTCGGCTTTCCGGACTTCCTCCTGCGCAAAGAAGGTCCTCCCCCACCTGTGAGTCGGCTTTACAGATCAGAGGGCGTGCGGATCTCTAGACCGGACTCAAACGGGACGGATGGAGGAGATTCGCCGCGAGCAGCTGTACTGGGCACCGACTTCCACTACGAAGTAGCCGACACCAAGCTTGCCCACACCGCGAAGGCAAGTGCGCTGATCCAGATCGCCAGCTACGTCGAACAGGTCGCGCGCATCCAGGGCGGCGAGCCGGAGCGCGTATACGTCGTCACGGGCGGCGCGATCCCGGAGGAGCACGCATTCCGAACGCCCGAGATGATGGCCTACTACCGCCACGCCAAGCAGCGCTTCGAGGAGGCGCTGGCCAGAGACATCGATCCGAAGGCGACGTACCCGGATCCGGTCGAGCACTGCTCGGTGTGCAAGTGGTACGGCGATTGGTGCTGGCGCACCTGGCGCGAAGATGACGCACTGCCGCTCGTCGCCGGCATCACGCGGGTACAACGGCAGACGCTTCGCGGACTGGGGATTGAGACGCGCGGAGCCTTGGCCGGGGCCACGGTTGACAGCAAGCTCGAGAAGGTCCGTGAGCAGGCGCGGCTCCAGCTGCAGAGCATCCAGCAGGGCAAAACTCTGTACGAGATCCTTGATCCGGAGCGGGATGCTCAGGGTTCGCTCGTGCCGGATCGCGGGCTGTCGGTGCTTCCTCCACCCAACGCTGGCGACCTCTTCTTCGACATCGAGGGCGACCCGTTCGCGTTCTGGGAGGGGCTCGAGTACCTGTTCGGCGTGTGGGAGAGCCCGCAGGGCGAGTCGCTCTGGGATCAGGACGGCTATCGCAGCTTCTGGGCGTACGACGAAAACTCGCGTGCCTTCACCAGGGAGGCGGAGAAGCGGGCATTCCAGGACCTGATGGATTTCTTCAGTGCGCGTCTCGCGAAGTTCCCGGACATGCACATCTACCACTACGGCGCATACGAGCCGTCGCACCTGAAGGCCCTTGTCGGTCGTCACGCGACGCGCGAGGAAGAGCTCGATCAGCTGCTCCGCGGCCGGGTCTTCGTCGACCTGTACAGGGCAGTCAGACAGGGTGTGCGGGTCGGAGCCGAGAGCTATTCGATCAAAAAGCTCGAGGACCTGTACGCGTACAAACGCGAAATCGACCTGCGCGATGCCAATTCGAGCATTGTCGAATTCGAGCAGCTGCTCGAGGACGGCGACCCAGGCGGCGAGATCAAGGAGAAGATCCGGCTCTACAACCGCGACGACTGCATCTCGACGGAAAAGCTGCGCGACTGGCTGGAGCTCCGACGCGTCGAGGCGGCGCGGACCTTTGGCTTTGAGCTGCCGCGCCCGCCGGGCGAAATCGAGCCTCCGGCAGAGGAGTTCACCGCCCGACAACAAGCCGTGCGCGACCTCGAGCAACGCCTGACTGCCTCGATCCCCGAGGATGCGGCGGAGCAATCAGACGCGGACAAGGCCACCTGGCTGATGAGCCACCTCCTTGACTGGCATCGGCGCGAGAACAAGAGCGCGTGGTGGCGCTTCTTCGAGCTGATGGGTCTGTCAGAGGACGATCTGGTTGAGGAACCGGAGCCGATCGGACAGCTCGAATTTCAGGGCATCGTCGAGGGCGGCGGCACAAAACAGTCTTACGACTACCGGTACCGCTTCCCGACGCAGGAGTTCAAGATCGAGGTCGGCAACGAGGTCCACGACCCGGAGATCACAGAGGGCGAGACACGAACTGGCTCGGTCGTTGGACTGGACGACGAAGCCCGGACCATCGACATCCGACGCAAGAAGGGCTGGAACGGCCACCACCCGGAGGCGATCGTTGCGCTCAATTACTGGGGCGCCAAGGCGCAGCAAGACGCGTTGATGCGGATCGGCGAGTGGATCGCGGACAACGGAATGGAGTCCGACTCGTCCGCGTACCAGGCCGGCCGCGAGTTGCTCCGGCGAATGGCCCCGCGCGCCGGTCAGCAAGCCGGGCAGCCGCTTGCGGGCGCGGGCGAGTCCGGATCTGCCGCCGCTCTCCGACTGGCCACGCAGCTGGATGGAACGACGCTTCCAGTTCAGGGTCCGCCCGGCTCGGGCAAGACTTATAGCGGCGCCCGGATGATCCTCAAGCTTGTCGCTGCGGGCAAGAAAGTCGGGATCGCGGCCAACTCGCACAAGGTCATCTCGAACCTGCTGGATGCGGTCGGCGACGCGGCAGTCGAGGCGAGGATGGCCGTCCGCGGTATGCAAAAGGTCGATGGCGACGACGGCTGCAAGATGTCGTTTGTCGAATGCGTCAAGGACAACGGCCGCGTCGCTGACGCTCTGGCCGGGGGCATGGTGGACGTCGTCGGCGGGACAGCCTGGTTGTGGTCGCGCGAGGAGATGGAGAGCGCAATCGATACGCTCTTTGTCGACGAGGCTGGCCAGATGTCGCTGGCCAACGTCATCGCGATGAGCGGCTGCGCAGGGAACATCGTGCTGCTCGGAGACCCGCAACAACTCGAACAGCCGGTCCAGGGGGTGCACCCCGACGGCGCTGGAGCGTCATCACTCGGCCACCTTCTCGGAGAGTCGGAAACCGTGCCGCCCGAGCGCGGGCTGTTCCTCGAGCGGACGTGGCGCATGAACCCGCGCATCACGGAGTTCACGAGCGACCTCTTCTACGAGGGCAAGCTTCTGTCCGTGCCGGGGCTGGAGCGGCAAATTGTCCTCGGCGACGACGAATTCAGCGGTTCAGGCTTGCGCTGGGTGCCTGTCGAGCATGACGGCAACACCAACGAATCCGTGGAGGAGGCGGATCGTGTCAGCCAGATCTGGAACGCATTGATCGGTAGGACGTGGGTCGACCGCGAGGGCGGGCGGCGGCTGATCCGATCGGACGACATCGTCATCGTGTCGCCGTTCAACGCCCATCGCTTGCTCATCCAGTCAAAGCTTGGACCCACCGCGCGCATCGGCACGGTCGACAAGTTCCAGGGTCAAGAGGCGCCGATCTCGATCTACACGATGGCGACCTCTCGACCTGAGGACGCGCCGCGAGGCATGAGCTTCCTCTACTCGCTGAACCGGCTCAATGTCGCGACTTCACGCGCCAAGGCGCTTGCCATCGTCGTCGCGAATCCTCGTTTGCTGGACGTCATTCCAGGCTCGCCCGATCAACTGCGCCAGGCCAACGCGCTCGACACCTTCGCCGAGGCGACTGGAGCCTCCGCAGCCAGGAATGGGTCGCCGATGGCGTGATGCCCTTGGCGCCCGCGCATTTTCCTGGCGGAGGTTGCCAGAAACTATGGGCGGGCTTGCGACGTTAGACGTCGTCTGTGAGTCCGGTCTACAGATTCTGGAGCCGGTCCTCAGAGGGCCCCGACATACGCCTCTTCGCCATGCAGGCCTGAGTCCAGGCCGGCCTCTTCGACCCCCGGCGTGACGCGAACCGCTGTGACCCGGTCGATCAACCACAGCATCGCGTAGGTGAACGCGAACGCCCAGATGGTCGAGCCGACAACAGCCGCGACCTGCTTGAAGAAGAACTCCGCGTTTCCAGCGAGAAGCCCATCCGCTCCGTTGGGATTGAATGCTGTGGTGGCCAGGACGCCGAGCATCACGATGCCCAGAAAACCGCCCACGCCGTGAACGCCCCAGACGTCGAGTGCGTCATCCCAGTGAAACCTGTTCTTCAGTGCCACGGCTCCGAAACAGACGAGTCCCGCGGCGCTTCCGATCAATACCGCACTGACCGGCGAGACGTAACCGGCCGCCGGCGTGATCGTCGCCAACCCCGCAACCGCGCCGGTAAGCAGTCCGACGAAGGTGGGTCGCTTGTCGAAGAACCACCCGACCGCCAGCCACACAATGGCCGCGAACGAGGCTGCGAGGTCTGTGTTGAGGAAGGCGACGGCGGTAACCGAGTCGACGCGGAACTCGCTGCCGGCATTGAAGCCGTACCAGCCGAACCACAGCAGGCCCGTGCCAAGCGCGACGAGCGGAATGCTGTGCGGGCCAGAATCTGCGAATTTCCGGCGGCCCACGTAAAGGACCGACGCCAACGCGGCTATGCCGGCGATGTTGTGGACCACGATGCCGCCCGCGAAGTCGAGGACTCCCCACTTTGCCAGCAGGCCGCCGCCCCAGACCATGTGGACGAACGGGAAATAGACGAAGAGGAGCCACGCGGTCAGGAAGACGAGGTATGCCTTGAACGTGACACGATTGACGAACGCGCCCGTGATTAGGGCCGGAGTGATGATCGCGAACATCATCTGGTAGGCGATGAACACGAACTCTGGGATCGAAGGGTTCAGCGCGGATGGACTGTTGAGCGAGACGCCGCTTAGGAAGACCTTGTCGAGGTTGCCGATGACCCCGCCTTCGCCGCCCGAGAAGCACAGCGAGTAACCCACGGCGAACCAGATGACCGTGGTCCAGCCCATCGAGACGAAGCTCTGCATCATGATCGCGAGGACGTTCTTGCGGCTCACGAGGCCGCCGTAGAAGAACGCGAGCCCCGGCGTCATGAGCATCACCAGGCTCGTGCATAGCAGCATGAAGCCCGTGTTGCCGGTATCGAGTCCAGGCATCCGTTGCACTCCCTGTCAAGGAATTACGGCGCAAATATGAGCCTGCGCAACGGTGGTCGTATGGACTTTTCAGCAAACTAGGGAGTAGCGGCCCCGGATACGAGGAGTGCCAACGGGATCCCGGCGATCCACTTAAGGACGATCATCGCGGTCAGGACTCCGATCGCCAGACGCTCTGTTGTCGCGGCGATGCCGTTCGCGGTCGGGACAAAACCTGCCACAGGCTGAAGCAAGCCGTCCCATCCGAGAATCCCTGCGCCGGCCACGATCAGAGCCAACACTCCGAACACGATGCCGAAGATGGACAGCGGGTGGGTCCAGCCGATGATCGGTGCCTGCCCGATCCCGGCGACCATGCAGGCGGCCATGCCCACGACCGCGATCGCGATGATTGCGCCGCGCGGCGAACCCACGATCGGCACGGATTCCGATGTCAGTGCCAGCCAGGCGATTGCCACGCAGGCAATTACTCCGGCACTGCCCAGAAGGAATGAGAACGTCGTCGGCATGCCCGTCACGCCCTTTCTCACTGGTTGTGTGGGTGCGTTCATGCGCTTATTCGACCGATGTCGCGCCTGTCAGCGCATGCGCCATGTGTCCTGAAGCGACTGTGCCGACCAGCGCTCCCTAGCCAGTCGAGTTCGCGACGACGGCCAGGATCTCGGCGCCGTATTGGTCGACTTTGACCGGGCCCATGCCTTTGACGCGCCGGAGCGCGGCGAGGTTGGTGGGTTTGGCGCTCGCGATGTCGTAGAGGGTCGAGTCATGGGCGATCACGTATGCGGGCATGCCGTCCTGCTTGGCCCGGTCCCGACGCCACAACTGGAGGGCTTCGAGCAGCGCGCCGCTCGAGGAGTCCGAGCGGGGCCGAGGGCCATCGACTGACGGGATGATGCGCACGGTCTGCGGCCGGATCTCCGCAAGGAATTGCGACGGCTTGCGCGACCACGAGATAGCCAGGTGTCTCCGGGCGCGGGTGATGCCCACGTAAAGGAGCCTGCGCTCTTCTGCCACTTGCTCGTCCGTCTTGGCCTGCCGAATGGGCAACGTGCCCTCCTCCACCTGCGGAAGGAAGACCGCGTCCCACTCGAGTCCTTTGGCTCGGTGGTACGTCAGCAAATTGACGCCCTGGCCTTGTGCGGCGGCCTCCGCCGCGTCGCGCCGATCCAGCTCCTCTGTCAGATCGACCACGCCCGCGTCAGCGTTTGCTTCGACCAGGTCCGCGGCGATCGTCAGCAGCAGATCGAATGAC
>DATBFJ010000037.1:0-8980 GCA_036558545.1 Candidatus Limnocylindrales bacterium | reverse complement strand
ACGGCGGCAGCGTCGCAGTCCTCGAGGACGAGGTCCGCCAACTCCTGGCCAAGCCCGCGGCCGTCTTCATGCCCAGCGGCACGATGATCCAGCAGGCTGCGCTGCGCATCCACGCCGACCGGCGCAGTTCGCGCGTGATTGCATTCCATCCCACGTGTCATCTCGAGTTGCACGAGGACAAGGCCTACCAGCGTCTTCATGGCCTCATCGGTTTGGCGGTTGGCGACTCACGCGAGCTGGTCGAGCTGTCAGACCTCCAGGGCATCCACGAGCCCATTGCGGCGTTGCTCCTTGAGCTCCCGCAACGCGAGATCGGCGGCCGGCTCCCCGGGTGGGACGACCTCGTCGCACAAGTCGCCTGGGCGCACGATCACGGTGCCGCCGCGCACATGGACGGGGCGCGACTGTGGGAATGCAGCCAGTTCTACGGCCGCTCGTATGCCGAGATCGCGGCGCTCTTCGACTCGGTCTACGTGTCCTTTTACAAGGGCATCGGCGGCACAGCCGGCGGCATGCTGCTGGGCGATGAGGACTTTATCGCCGAAGCACGCGAGTGGCGCCACCGCCACGGTGGCACCTTGTTCAACCTGTGGCCCTATGCGGCGTCCGCACTCGCGGGCCTGCGCATCAGGCTGCCCCTGATGCCGACCTACTGCGAGAAGGCCCAGTCTGTCGCCACCGCACTCATGGCCCTCGAAGGCGTTGAGATAACACCCGACCCGCCCCAGACGCCGATGATGCACATCTACATGCGCACGACGGAGCAGGCGTTCAACGCCGGCGTGCGACGCGTGGCGACTGAGCGCGGCCTGTGGACGTGGGGCGGATCCTTCCCCTCCGAGGTGCCCGGATACCGAGCAGTCGAGCTCTACGCGGGCGACGCGACTCTGGCCGTCTCCGAGAAGGACGTAGCCGACGCGATTCAGGCCTTGATGGCCGGCGCCCGCTAGCTCAGAACCTGGTGGTGACTTCGACGGCTCGTCCAGATTCGATGGACTGATACGCCGCGAGGATCACCTCGAGCACGTGCCGTGCGTGCTCTGCGGTCAGTACCGGCGCCTGCTGACGGAGCAGGCAGCGGATGAAATGAGTTGCGCCCGCCTCGACCACGTCGCCGTCGTCACGCGGCATGTCCGTCACCCGCTGCCAGGAACCGCCCTCGGCCCCCAGAGTGGCGTCGAAGATGCTGATTGGCACCTCGGAATCCCACGATTTGCCCCCGAAGCTGACGACGCCGCGCTCGAAATGCATCTCGAGCCACGGGGAGAGCGTGTCGGCCGTGGCAAAGCTCGCCAGGAGCTGGCCCAGCGCGCCGGACTCGAACTTCAGGTGCATGAGCACGTGATCCTGCGTCGTCACCGCAATCGTTTGGCCCGTGAGCGGGCCGCCCCTCACCTCACGCTCGGGTAGCGCGATGGCGCCCATCGCCTGGACGAGCGCGACCGGGCCCAGAACAGCCGTCATCTCGTGAAGTCGGTAGACGCCGTGATCGAAAACAGGCCCCACACCTTGTTGATAGAAGGGCGTTGGGTCACCGCTGTACTCGAGCCAGTCAGCCGGTCCCGGATCGGCGTGATGGGCCACGGCCAAGGTCGGATTTCCAAGACGGCGGGATTCGGCTATCGAACGCAGCCATCGCACGCGGCCGCTGACGGCAGAGCCGGGCGCGCACAAGAACAGCGTCTGCCGTTGACTGGCCAGATCGATGAGCTCGTTCGCATCGGCGACCGTCGAGGCAACCGGCTTCTCGCTGTACGTCGGCACTCCAGCGGCAAGAATCATCCGGTTCACAGCCCCGTGAGCCGGCGCAGGCGTGAGATTGAAGACGCCGTCGAGGTGGACGGAGCGAAGCATCGCGTCGAGCTCGGTGAATACCCTCGGCTCGCCTGACCACGTCGAGACGCGCTGCGCCAGCTGCCGGGCTGCGTCGGAGCGAGGATCGCTGACCGCGGCAATCTGGACCTCGTCCTTCATGGACTCGAGGGCAGGTACGTAATGTCGGTACGCGACATCGCCGCACCCGACGATTCCAATGCTGAGCATGGACCCGAGTCTATGGATTGAATCCGCATCGCATCGGTGTTTGGACTACCGTGGCCCCATGACTGACAACGATGCGATCGCGTGGCGCGCGGTTACCTATGGCACGCCCGTGCTGACCAACGACGGCACGATGGTGGGCACGGTCCACGAGATGCTCGGCGCGGACGAGGAGGACATCTTCCACGGCGTCCGACTCGCGGCCAGCAACCACCACGACGTGATGATCCCGGCATCTGAGATCGCGGCGATGACCCGTTCGGCCGTGACGACGAGCATGAGCGCCGCAGAGGTTGCCGACCTGCCGGCATATGACGAGACGGCGACATACCACCTCGCCTCCGTCGGCTGGCTGCGCAAGCATCTCGGCTGGAAACAGGACTCGAAGAGCGACGAAGAACCGGGCTGATCGTGCGGATGGCTAGCGCCACCCGCTAACGTCCCACCGTGGAAATTCTCGTCGCGATCCTGGGCACGCTCGTCGCGGTCGCGATCCTGTACGAAGTCGCGCGTCGGCTGGGAGTTCCCTATCCGACGATCTTCGTGCTGGGCGGGCTCGTGCTCGCGGCGATCCCCGGCTTGCCCAAGATCGACCTCGAGCCAGATCTTGTCCTGCTGCTCTTCCTGCCGCCCCTGCTCTTCATCGCGGCGACCCGGACACCGATCCGCGAGCTGCGCGCCAATCGCGTTCCGATCATCAGGCTCGCCCTTGGCCTGACCCTGTTCACGATGATCGTGGTCGCGGCCGTCGCGCAGGGCCTCGACCCGGCTTTGGGCTGGGCGGCCGCATTCACCCTGGGCGCAATCGTGTCACCGACCGACGCGATCGCCGCCACGAGCGTCTTCAGACGGCTGGGTCTGCCGCGCGTCGCGATCACGCTCGTCGAGGGCGAGTCGCTGTTCAACGACGCGGTCGCCCTCGTCGCGTATCGCGCGGGCATCCTGGCGGTTGCGAGCGGCGCGTTCGTCCTGGTCGATGCGGCCACAACCTTCGTGATCGCCGCCGTCGGCGGAATAGTCATAGGGCTTCTCGTTGGCTGGGGCTCCGCTTACGTTCTTCGCAAGCTCGACTCACCGGCTGTCGAGGTGATCCTCAGCCTTGTCATCCCGTTCGCGGCGTACCTGCCGGCCGACTACCTCGGACTCTCTGGCGTGCTCGCCGCGGTGACCGCCGGGCTGATCGTGGGCAGCCAGCTGGGAAAGATCCTTGGCGCGCAAAGTCGGGTGCTGTGGTTGAGCACGTGGAAGATGATCGACTTCGTCTTCAACGGCTTCCTGTTCGTGCTCATCGGGCTCGAGCTGCCGTCCGTGATCGAGGGACTGGCCGGACGCAATGTGGCCGAGCTGGCCACCTACACCCTGGCCGTGTGTGCGGTGGTCATCCTGGCGCGTTTCATATGGGTCTACGCATCGAGTCGGCTGCCGAACTCGCCAGCGCGCATCATCGCCCGGTCAAACCCTCGGTTGGCGGGCAGGCTCGTTTTCGTTGTTGCATGGTCCGGACTGAGGGGCGGCGTATCACTTGCCGCTGCCCTGGCACTGCCGATCGGCTTTCCCGAGCGCAACCTGATCCTGCTGATCACCTTCGGCGTAATCCTCGTCACGCTCGTGGGCCAGGGGCTGACGATGCCTGCGGTCGTGCGCTGGGCAGGTTGGGACGGCCGCGAGCTGGGAGGCGATGAGGGGGCGATGGCCCGCGCCACGGCCTATGAGGCTGGCTTGATCGAGGTCGCGCGGCAGCGCGATAAGTGGCCGGATCACCAACCTTTGATGGACAGGCTGGAAGCGTCGCTCGAGGATCGGACAGAGCACCTGGCGATCGATACGGACGACGACGAGCAGACGGCCGAACGCCAGAAGGAGCACGCTGAGCACCAGCAGATCCAGCTCGCGGTCATCTCGGCCCAGCGCAACGCGGTGATCGAGCTGCGCGACGGTGGCCAGATCAACGACGAGACGTTGCGCGAGATCGAGCGCGAGCTCGACCTCGAAGAGCTACGCATGGAGGGTTGATTTCTGTGGCAACGACGAGATTGGCCCGGATGCGCCCGTTCACCGTTCGCTTCGTCAACCCGATCACGCGTCGATTTGCGGCACATGCCCCCATGTTCGGGATCATCGAGTACACCGGCCGCAAGAGCGGCAAGCGCTATCGGACGCCGATGAACGTTTTCCGCCAGGGCAACGACTGGGTCTTCGCGCTCACCTACGGCGCGGACGTCCAGTGGGTCAAGAACGTCATGGCCTCGGGGCACTGCCTGCTGACGAGCCGCGGCAAGACCTACGAGCTGACCGAACCGCGGCTCTTTGTCGACCCGAAGCGAAGCCAGATGCCGACGCCGGTTCGGCAGTTCCTGGGCCTGCTGCGCGTCACTGAGTTCCTGCGCATGAAAGGTTCCTCGCGCCGCTAGGCTCCGTTCATGACGTTCAATCCGGCAGCGATCGAGAGTCTGCGGCGTCGCTTCGGCGGCGAGGTCATAACGCGCGCGGATGGGGCTTACGAGACGGCACGACGGGTGTGGAACGGAGCAATCGATCGCAGGCCCGCGCTCGTGGTCAGGCCGCGAACCCCTGACGACGTGGCGACGGCCGTCCTCTTTGGCCGTGACAACGAACTGGTTATTGCCACTCGGATCGTGGATGGGATCGCGACAACATCTTCAAGCTCAACCAGAACATCAAGCCTTAACGATGCCGAAAGAG
Organism: Candidatus Limnocylindrales bacterium; assembly: GCA_036558545.1. GTDB lineage: Bacteria > Chloroflexota > Limnocylindria > Limnocylindrales > CSP1-4 > JALYGJ01. The sequence goes on along the minus strand of DATBFJ010000037.1, from coordinate 4,237 downwards.
TCTGAGCGGATCGAGCCTGCCGTGGATCACTACCCGAACGGCAACGTCCGATTTCGCGGGGCGAACCTCGAGGGCCAGATGCACGGTTCGTGGGAGTTCTTTCGGTCGGACGGCTCGCTCATGCGCGCCGGATCGTTCGATCGCGGCCGGCAGATCGGCACGTGGCGGACGTTCGACCGTGACGGCAACGTCGTCAAGGAAACGACCTTCAAATAAGCGCGCTAAGGCGCTGGGGACTGACTGTCGAGCAGCGTGAACGTTCCGGTGATGTGCCCGCTGACGTGGTATCCGCCTTCGTCCTGCAGGGTTTCGCAGCGAAAGTTGTAGCTGTTCGAGTTCGAGTCAAAGAGACCGGTGATGAAGCTTGCCGGCGCACAACCCGGGAAGGCGTGCAGCGCCCCGTCCTCGTACGGATCGCTGCCGTTGCAAGAGCGAGTCCACTTGTCGCCGAAGTAGACCGTGAGCGGCAGATCCTGGCCTGGCTTGCCCTGGGGAATCACCTTTCCTATGCCGGTGGTCGGCTCGGTCTGCGCGTCCAGAGCCTTGAGCACGCCCGCGAAATGACCGGTCGGCGAACAGCCGCTCGTGTCGTAGTCGTAGCTGTATGAGCTGTCGGGACCCTGTTCGAGCGTGAATGGACCGCCATCCTCACTCGCGAGGATCATGTGCATCGAGCCACTCACAGTGTCCGTGGTGGGCGTATCGCCGTACGTACTGGTGGTCGTGGCATCCCAGGCAATCGTCCCGCCAACGTGAATTGCCCCGCTGCACGCCTCCTTGGCGCTGGCCTCGACGTAACCGAGCAGCGGATCCGTCGTGCTGTGATCGGAGACGACCAGGTAGATGGCGTCGATGTCCTGACCCGGATCGTCCCGGCAGAACTTGACCTCACTGCCGTTGAACTTGCGTCGCTCCCATTTGCCGCTGCTGTGGCGCAGCAGGACGTCGCCATCCATGTCGGCAAAGGGCGAAACGTTGGCAATCGAGACGGTCACCAGCTTGGCCGTTGGCGCGATCGTGAAATGCCAATATGCCGCATTGAGTGGCACGGCCGGTCCCGGCTGCGATTCGTACGGCTCGCCTGGAATTATCGAAGCCTCGATCATCCCCGCAGGTGGGCTGTTCTGATAGAAGTTCGAGTCGGCCTCGTGGTAGGTCGGCACCTGCGCTGAAGTCAGGACCTGGTCGAGGTCAAGGTTGCGCACCGCGAACTCGCGGAAGTTCTTGTCGAAGGGCAGCTCGTCGTTGATTGCCGCGGTCACACCCGCGAAATCGGCGGGCGCCAACGGGTCGATGCTCTGCCAGGCGTCGAAGATCGACTTCTCGTCGAGCTCTTGCTGCATGAAGAAAGGCCAGATGTAGGACGCGTACTGGTGATCGATATCCGCTGATTCGAGTCCCGCCGGCGAGGACTGGAACTGCGTCGGAAAGCGTGCATGGGGCACCTCGCTCTCGGAGCGGTCATACCAGGTCTCTGCCCACGTCGCGCTTGCCTCGACGAACCAGTGGCTCAGGCCGTGGTCATGAGTCGCGCGGCGGTTGTGCGCCATCTGCAGGACGTGAAAGAACTCGTGAATGATGTCCTGCTTCATCTCCTTGCTGTCGAGTCGCGACCGATTCAGCAGCACGAAACCACTCGAGCTGTTCAACACCTGGCCACTCGCGTCGAGGTATGGCGCAGATACCTGGGCGGCGGCCGCGGCATCCTCGGGGATCTCGTTGTTGCCCTCGCGATAGACGATCTGGCCCAAGTCGAGCAGGTAGAAATCGATGCGCGAGTCGCCACCGTATTCAGGCGACGTGCCACCACCGTCTGGGCCGTCGGGCTTGGGTGGGCCCATGCCGTTGGGCTCGGCCACGGTCATCGGATCCCAGATCTCCTTGATCAACGCGACCGCCGTCGCGATATCCAGCTCTGCGTCGTCCGCGCCCCGGTCCGCGCACGCCCAGACCTTGAAGCGCGCATCGAGCGTGCCAGAGTCGTCCCAGTTGGCGCACTTTGATGGGTTCGGGTCCTCGACCATCTGCAGCGACGCGCTCGGCTGCGCAGCGAAAATGCTGCGCGGATCCGTGGGCCTAACGAGAAGCGGCGTCACCCGAGCCAGGTCTGACGGGGACAGCGACGAGGACAGGTCGGCCAGATCGGCAAGCACTCCGTCGTCGGTGCCCGGACCGCCTACCTGGAATTGGCTCGGCAGGAGCTCCGGAAGGTTCAGGGCCGCGTAAGCCCGGTAGAGCAGACCCGAAAGCTCGGTTAGCTGGCCGTCATCGACGGCCTGCTGAATGAGGCTCGCTCGCGACGGCCCTTGCGGAAGCTGGGCAGCGCCGATCGTCGGCGGAGTCGTCTGCCCATTGGTTGACCGGGGCGAGCCCGGCGCTGCCGCCGAGGGCGTCGTGGGCGAGCTGGAACAGGCCGCAACGATTAGCGCGACCGTCGCCGCCACGACAGGCAATGCCTTTCGAATGCCAATGTGCCTGGTGTGAGTCCCCCAGTCCGACCGAGCTTCTTGTCCAGGTGCCGAAGCAGGCGGTGCGCGGTTCACAGCGCGATGATTTACGCGGTACTTCGGCATCCGTGTCAGGCTGGACCGGCAAACACGACTCGTCAACTGGAGGTCGCCGTGTCCAAGATCAAACCGTGCCTATGGTTCGACGGCCAGGCAGAGGAAGCGGCCAATTTCTATGTCACGCTGCTGCCCGATAGCCGTATCAACGATGTGGCGAAGTCAGTGGCGGACACGCCATCGGGTCCGGCCGGAATGGTCCTGACCGTCGATTTCACGCTCGCTGGTCAGGATTTCCAGGGTTTGAATGGCGGGCCGGAATTCAAGTTCAGCGAAGCGATCTCGTTCAGCATCGACTGTGCCGACCAGGCAGAGGTAAATCGGCTGTGGGAGGCTTTGACCGCCAACGGTGGTGAGCCCGGACCCTGCGGTTGGCTCAAGGATCGGTGGGGCCTGTCTTGGCAGATCGTTCCACGTCGTCTCGGCGAGCTATTGAGCGATCCGGACCCTGAACGAGCACGCCGGGCGATGGAGGCCATGCTCAAGATGGGCAAGCTTGAGATCGCAGAGCTCGAGGCTGCGGCCGACGCTGCCTAGGCCCTCAAGCCGTCGACGGCTCGGAGTGAGCGATGTAGCCGAACTGGCTCCACAGCAGGATGACCAGGATCGCTGACCCAATGAAGCCGAACCAGAACGGTGCCGTGATTCCGTAGGCAGTGGCCAGGAGCCCGCCGAGCGGGGCCCCAATGACCAGTCCACCGAGCGTCGCCATCCGATTCACGCCGCCGATGCGGCCCATCAGCTCGTTGGGCACTGCGCGCTGACGTACCGTCGCGGACGTTGTGCCCCAGATGAAGGCGTGCGCGCCAAACAGGAACATCACGCCAAGGGCGATCGGTGGCGAGGTGATCAGCGCGAAAGCCAGGTGCGTGAACGTCTCGATCAGCAGTCCGACGCGCATGATGTCGCCGAGGGCAAAGCGACGCTCCAGCGCACCGTAAGAAGCGATCCCAACGATGCCGCCTATTGCGCTCGCCGTCGTCAGCAAGCCAAAGCCCGCGGCATCCATGTGCAGCCGCTGCGCGGACCAGAGGACGAGCACTGACCACGCTGCGCCGTAGGTGATGTTGAACGCGAAGATGGTCAGCGCGAGCGTGCGCATCGCCGGGTGATGGGTCAGCCACTTGATGCCCTCGATGAGCTCGGCTACGAAGCCCGGCCCGTCGCCGGTCGCGCGTGAGATCACCGACCCGGCGCTCAGCACCACGCGCGATACAAGCATGGCTCCCAAAGCGAACGCGATCGCATTGACACCGAACGGCACGGCCATTCCGATCGCGAACAGAAAGGCTCCCACCGGGGGCCCAATGAGCTGATTGAGCAGGACGAACGCGCCCTGCATACGCGAATTGCCTATGCCCAGATCCGCGCGTTGCACGACGTTGGGCAGGAGCGTGCTGCTTGCCGAATCGGCGAAAGTCTCGGCGGTTCCGAGCACAAAGATCGTCGCAAGGACCAGAACGATGCTGACTGTGCCGGTCACGATCGTGAAGACCAGGACACCCAGCACGCAGGCCCTGAGCAGGTTTGCGGCGACCACCAGGCGGCGTCGCTCGACGCGGTCGGCATAGCCGCCGGCGACGACGCCGAAGAGCAGGCCAGGCAGATAGTCGAAGAAAAGCGCCAGAGACACCAGGAATGGGTCCTGGGTCTGGGAAGCGACAAGCAACGGT
>DATBFJ010000036.1:0-3165 GCA_036558545.1 Candidatus Limnocylindrales bacterium | reverse complement strand
TCCGTTGGCGAGGCGAACCGACTCAAGCCTGGAAACCGAGGTCGAGACGATCTCGCCGTCGATGGGATTGAGAACATCCACGCAGTCGCGATCGCGCGTCGAGATTTGGACGCCACCCTCGATCGAGATTGCCGTCAATCCGAGCATCCGATGTTCCTCGCGGGCAGACAGTCGGGTGCCGTCAGGTTCGAGAACCACCCAGCGCCGATCATGCCGTAGTCCCCACGGCTCAACATTCGCGTGGTCTACTGCCTGGCCGGCCATGGACTTGACCGGATAGACGTGGATCGCCGCGAGCTTCACGAGCTAGGGAGCGACCTCGGTCGGGAGTGGGAACCAGCGCAGCGTCTCGAAATCGGCGTCCAGGTCGGGAGGATCTTCAGCCTTCCAGCCGTTCGCCGACGGCGATGCGAGCATCGAACGGGCTTCTCGCAAGTAGTCGGTGAGTCGCGAAACGGGTTCGCGGTGACGGTGCGCGGAATAGGTCATGCGCCCGTCTCGGTAAGAGATGTCGGCGAGCGAGAGGGGCGGCTCGGCGGCGCCGGCGGCGTGGCGCCAGAGTCCGGTCTCAGCGGTGAATCGGTATTGCGGAAGGAGCTTCCAGCCGTCCGAGGCGACGATCTCGACCGCTTCCAGGATGAAGTCGAAGACCTGTTCGTCGATGAAGTAGTTGAAATTGACCCGTACCCAGCCTGGCTTGATGCCCTCGCAGCCCCGGCTGATCTCGCGCTCGAACTCGTGTGACCTTTCGAGGTCGATGCCGAGCAGCCGGTGGCCGTAGGGCCCGGCACAGGAACAGCCGCCGCGCGACTGGATGCCGAACAGGTCGTTCAACACGGCCACGACGTAGTTGTGGTGCAGATATTGCGGGCCGTAACGGACGACGAAGGAGACGATCGATAGCCGCTCGGCGCGCCGATTGCCCAGGATTTCGATGTTCGGATGGCGCTCCCAACGCTCGATCGCGCGGCGGATGAAAGCCTCTTCGCGTTCTCGGATCGCGGGGACCCCCACCTGTTCCTTGAGCTGGAAGACGAGACCACAACGGATCGACTCGAGGATCGCCGGCGTTCCGCCCTCCTCCCGGTGCTCGGAGTCGGAGAGGTAGACGTGCTCCTCGGGGTTGACGTATGCCACGGTCCCGCCGCCCACGACTGCCGGGACGCGGTTGTGCAGCAGGTCGCGGCGGATGAGCAGCACGCCGGGCGTTCCGGGGCCGCCGATGAGCTTGTGCGGCGAGAGGAAGATCGCGTCTTTGTAGTCGAGTCTGTCGCCGTCGCGATGCGGGTCCATCTCGACCTCGACATACGGGGCGGCCGCGGCAAAGTCCCACAAGCTCAGCGCGCCGTGCTTGTGCAGCAAGCTGGAGATGGCGTGCGTGTCGGACACGATCCCGGTGACGTTGCTGGCGGCGGAGAAGCTCCCGATCTTGAGCGGGCGGCCAGCGTACTCGTGGAGCTTCTGCTCGAGCTGCGCCAGGTCGATGTGGCCGTCGGCGTCCTCGTGGATCGTGACCACGTCGGCGATGGACTCGCGCCACGGCAGCTCATTGGAATGGTGCTCGAAAGGCCCGACGAACACGACAGGTCTCTCCCCTGCCGGGATGGCATCCAGCAGGTGGTATCGATCGTTGAGATCGGCCGGGATCCGCAGGTTGAGAATCGCGACGAGCTTGTCGACGGCCCCCGTTGAGCCACTGCCGCAGAAGATCAGCGCGTGATCGTCCTCGTTGCCGCCGAGCGCCTCGCGCACGATCCGCCGCGCGTCCTCACGGAAGCGCGTCGTCTGCAGCCCCGTGCCGCTCGATTCTGTGTGCGTGTTGGCGTAGAGCGGCATTACCGCGTTGCGGATGTAGTCCTCGATGAAGCCCAGGCTTCGACCGGACGCTGTGTAGTCGGCATAGGTCACGCGACGCGGACCGAAGGGACCGGCCACGGCCTCGTCGTCGCCGATCAACGAGCTGCGGATCAGCTCGATCAGCTCTTCGGCTTCGCTCACGGCTCCAACCCTAGCCGTCCGCGCTCCTGCCCTGCAAGGACGCAACCGCTAATGTCCGTTGGTGAGCGCGATGACGAGCCAGGAGCTCCTCCGGCGAATTGAGACATACCTGGACGCCGTGCCGAAAAGTGCGGCCGAACCGGAGACCGTTGGAAAGTTCACGCTCTTCAAGCCGCTGGGCCCGTGGCCCTTCTACGCGCGACCACGGCTGGGTCTCAACGCGGGCATCAACCGCGCGGATGTCGACCAGCTGCGCGCGCGCCAGCGCGAGCTGAAGCTGCGCGAGAACATCGAATGGGTGCTCGAGACGACACCGTCGCTGGCCGCTGCTGCAAGCGAGTCCGGGCTTGTGGTCCACCGCTACCCGCTTTTGGCGATCGAGGGCCGCGACGCGGCTCGGGTGGCCCCGCCGGCCGGAGTCGAGATTCGGCTCGTGGCGGCGGACGATCCGGACTTCACCCGCGCGCACGCCGTTGCCAGCGTGGGCTTCAGCGCCCCAGGAACCCAGATCGGGCCCCAAGGTGCGCCTGAGCGAGACGCGCGGGCGGAGGGAACGATGCCTGAGGTCGATCAATTCATGCGCGAACGCGCGCGGCTGGGGCTCAGCATTTCGTATGCGGCGTTCGACGCGTCGGGACCGATTGCAGTCGGAACGTACCAGCCGGTCAGGGACGTAACCGAGATCGTGGGCGTCGCCACGCTCCCGTCAGCACGCCGACGCGGGATAGCCGCGGCTCTTACCTCTGCGTTGCTGGCTGACGCGCTCTCGCGCGGCGTCGAAGTCGTTTTCATGGGCGCCGACAGCGACGACGTTGCCCGCATCTACGAACGCGCCGGGTTTGTGCGCATCGGCTCTGCCGGCGCGGCAGAACCGCTTGACGTGCCGAGCCTATAGCGGCAAATTCGGGCAGATGGAGAGCATCTACGAGGCCGCGGGCGGGATCGAAGGTCTGTTGAAGCTGGCTCGCGCGTGGCACGAGCTGGTGTTGGCCGATCCTGTCGTGAGCCACGCATTCAGTCAAGGCTTCAACCCCGACCACACGGCCAGGCTCGCCGCCTACTGGGCCGAGGCACTGGGTGGCCCGGCGAGCTATTCAGCGAACTTCGGCGATGAGTCAGATGTCGTGCGCATGCACAGCGGCAACGGCGAGCACGACGAGATGAATC
>DATBFJ010000035.1:0-9676 GCA_036558545.1 Candidatus Limnocylindrales bacterium | reverse complement strand
CAGACGATGTACGCGCACATGCGCGCCAAGCCTGTCGCCGGAATTACGCGAGGGGCGTACGTCTACCAGGGCCAGCTCATCGGGCTGATGGACATGACCGGACGCGCGACCGGACCGCACCTTCATTTCGGCGTCTACGTCGACGGCCACGACGTCAACCCGCGCCTGTATCTGCCAGCTGGCCTGCCGCCGGCGCCTTCGGCGGGCAGTGCCGGACCGACTGGCTGCCTGCCCGATGAGCCGGCAAATGGGGTGGGCGCCGGGCTCGACGGCCGGACCGCGATGGTGCCGGACGACCAGCCGCGGAACGTCTGCTCCGCGTAGGCGGTCCGCTCGCGGTGTCCTGGTCGAGACGCACCTCGGTAGACCAGATTGCGGTTGCACAGTGACCGTAACGACGGAATGGACGTTTGGTTAAATGGGCAGAGGTTCCTTTGGGGGGCAAGCCATGATCGACCGCCGAATACGTCCGATTCTGCTGGCGCTTGCCGTCATCGGCGTGTCCGTGCTTCCCTCCGCACCAGTAACGCTTGCAAGTACGACCGCGCCACCTCAATGCGCTTACGACGCTATCCCGGCCAAAAACGCGGCTTACCGCGACTGGCGGATTACGCTGCTCGACCCGATTTACGAGGTGTCGAAGGCGTATGTGCCTCCGGGCCTCGTGCCCACGGCGGACGCAGGCGTAAAGGGCGCCAAGATCCGTAAGGTAGTGATCCCCGACCTCGAGGCACTTGCCAATGCTGCTCGCACTGCTGGCTCCGGCGTGCGCGTAGTTTCTGGATACCGGAGCTGGTCGTACGAGAAGTACCTGTACGATCGCGAGGTCGCCAAGTGGGGCGTGAAGCTGGGTTCAAAAAGGGTTGCTCGGCCCGGCCACTCGGAGCATCAATTGGGCACGGCGCTTGACTTTGGCAGCGCTGGAACGACAAAGCTGCCGTGGCAGTACACGGACTGGGCGACCACGACGGCAGGGGCATGGATGAAGCACAACGCCTGGAAGTTCGGCTTCATCATGAGTTATCCAAAGGGCAAATCGCCGTCGATCACTTGCTACGTTTACGAGGCTTGGCACTACCGATACGTCGGCCGAGACGAGGCGGCCAAAGTTCACGCAAGTGGCTTGACTTTGCGCGAGTACCTCTGGAAGCACTATGCGTCGTAGCTGTCTCTGGCAGCGGATCCCAGGATTTCGTTATGAACCACAGGCACGATCAGAGCACAGCGCTACGTTGCTTGAAAGTTCCCTGTTCTGCCACTGAGCTACCGGCCCGCTGCGACACTCTGGTTTCAGAACTGCCGCGGCTCTGAGAAGCGCCTAGAGGCAACCGACGGGCGACTTTGCCGGGATCAGCCCGGGTTGGCCGATCGCCACCGGCAGCGGACCGAGTGTGATCTTGCCGGTGTCGATGGTCAGGACGCCCTTGTCATCGATTACCGACGCGAAGCGATCGAGACTGCGTGGCGCCGGGCCAAGCTCCTTGACCTTGATGCCGAGCCGGTCGTAGCGCGACCCGTGGCACGGGCACTCGAACCAGAAGTTCGTCGCGCAGAAGTTCGGCTTGCAGCCCAGATGGGTGCAGCGCTGGTAGAGCGTGCGAACGTTCGTCGCCGCCCCGTCGCCGGCAGGGTTGGCTCCCGGAACAAATCCGCGCGTGTCGTCAACGAGAACAACGAACGAGCGCGCCTGCTGGAAGTACGCGGGGGCGCCGCTCTTGAAGTCGGCCCCACGGGTCGCCGGGCTGGCGGTCGCCGCGTCGATACCGCCGACTTCGATCTTGCTGCCGAAACCGCCCGTGATGCTGGGCCACAGGAAGCCGATGACGCCCGCAGTCACCTCGCTCAGCCAGAGCGCAACGGCAAAGCCAATTGACCGGCGCAGAAGCGTGCGCCGCGACATGCCGCTGACGCGACCGCTGCGGATGTGCTTCAGAGTTTCATTGGTCAGCGTCTGAGGTTTGGCCCAGGGCGCAAGATTCCAGTTGCCCATGTCGGAAGAATCCGTAGTATATGGCAACTAATGCTAAAAGGCACTCAACTGGCCGTGGACGAGCGCATCGTTGAGGCGGTGGAACGGTTGATGACCGAGACAGTCGGGATCACGACTATTGCGCTCAGCCGGGCCAGCCCAGACTTCGAGCTCACCTTCGCGCAGTGGCGCATGCTGGTCGTAGTTGGCGGGCGCGAGCGTGGCATCCGCGTTGGCGAGATAGCGATGCGTATCGGTTCGGCGGTGCCCACGACCAGCCGGCTTGTCCGTCGCCTCGAGGAGCGCGGGTTGGTGGTCGCAGAACGCGACGCCGAGGACAGGCGCGCGACGGTGGTCCGCCTTACGCCCGCCGGTCGGCGGATTCGGGCGGCGCTGGTCACCTGGCGACAAGACGCTGTTCGCGGCGCTTTGAAGCAGTCGCGCGAGCCGTTGTCGCCTGATCTGTTGAATGGACTCGAGCAGATCGGCGACGCGCTCAGCAGTTATGAATAAGGACGCCTAAGGAATCTGCTCCAGGGTGGAGACTCCAAGGAGGACACCAAGCGCGTCGCGGCCCGTTGGTGTCGTAAAGATCGTCAGTCGATCGCCGGCCTCCAGGGCAACGTCACCCCGAGGGACGATCACGCGATCGCCGCGGGCGATTGAAACGAGCACAACTTCCCTCGGCCAATTTGTCTCCGCCACGCTGTGGCCCACGACCGACGAGTCCTGCTTCAACTCGACCTCGACGAGTGAGCCTGCGGCCCCGACAGAGCGGACATTGCGAACGTTCTGAGCCAGTGCGGATCGATATGCGCCAAGGACGTCGTTGAACGAAACCACACCGACAAGAGTGCCATCCGATGTCACCGGAGCCCATGAACGATGTGCATCGGCCAGCAACGCGAGAGCGTCGTCGAGACCGTCTTCGACCGTCACCGCCGGGCCGTCGAGCTGAAGCTCGCCGAGCTTGACGTTGTCCGCCAGTCCCTCGAGGTCGGACAGCTCGACGTTGCCTTTCAGGCGGCGCGAGCGATCGACGATCGGTGCTCCCGGAAGGTCGGAGGAGATGAGCTTCTCGCGGACGTGGGCGACCGTGTCGCTGGTGGAAAGGACGAGCCGGGGTGCCCGCGCCGCATCGGCGGCCGTAATCGATGCCATCAGCGGCAGCGCGAAGCGGAACTGATGAGCCGGTGACTCCGCCCGAGTCGGCAGCTGGCTGCGGTAGATCGTCCGCTCGCCGACCACGACGGTGGCTATCCCGATCGCAATCATCGCCGGCGCGAGCATCGACAGGTTGCCGGTCATCTCGGCGACCATGAGCATCACCGCCAACGGCGCGTGGGCGATGCTGCCAAACAGGGCCATCATCGCGACGATCACGAAACCGGCAGGCTCGGCGGGCACTCCCGGCGCGATCGGTTCCAGGATCCGCCACAGCGTCGCACCGAGCAATCCGCCGATGACCATGCCCGGCCCAAAGATGCCGCCCGATCCTCCCGAGCCGATCGATAGCGACGTCGCCACGATCTTGGCGAAGGGCAGCGCGAGGACCATCCAGAAGGGCAGAGCAAGGAGCTGCCCCCGATCCAGCGCGGGCTGGACCCAGCCGTAGCCGGTGCCGAGGGCACCCGGAATTGCGAGGCCGATGACGCCGACGGCGAATCCCGCGATCGCGGGTTTGACCTCACGCGGAATGTGCCAGCGGGCGAACAGCGCCGTTGCGCCATAAAAGCCCGCGATGTAGAGACGCCCAACCAACCCGGCCACGAGCCCGATCAGCGCGTAGTAGACGAGCTGAAGTGGGTCACTGAAGGTGGCGACGATCTGGCCGAAAATCGGAGCGAAACCGATCAGAACTCCGAAGATCGTGAACGCGACGATCGAGGCGACAAAGCTGGGTACGAGCGCATCCGCCTCGACGTCTTCGCGGTACGGAATCTCGATGCCCAGCACCGCCCCGCCAAGCGGCGCACGGAAGATCGCGCCTATTCCCGCGGCCATGCCTGCTGCCACGGCGATGCGCGCGTCGCGAGCGTCCAGGTCGAGGAGGCGGGCTAGAAACGAGCCGAAGCCGGCCCCAATCTGGGCCGTGGGACCTTCACGGCCACCCGAGCCACCAGATCCGATGGTGATTGACGAGGCCACCAGCTTGACGATCGGAATGCGAGTGCGTATTTGACGCGCGCCGTGATGGAACGCTGCGATCGCCGCGTCCGTGCCATGGCCTTCCGCCTCTGGTGCCAGCCGGAACACGATGATCCCGGAGATGAGGCCGCCGATTGCGACCACGATCGGCACTGCCCAGGGCAGGGGCGGAAGCGTGATCGGATTGCCACCCTCACCGGCAGGCGTCGGTGGAAAGTAGCCGGCTCCCAGGCCAAGAAACAGGTGGGTTGCGAACTCGAGGGCGGTGAAGAAGATCGCCGCACCGATGCCGCTCACGACCCCGATCAGGGCGCCAAGGACGACCCATTTGCGCAGGTACTGGGCAGATCGAAGCCGCTTCCTGACTCCGTCGAGGACGGTCAAGCGACGGTCTCGAGAACGCCCGCAAGACCCTCGATGGTCTGCGGCGCATTGGCAGGCAGATGTCCCTGGTCGAGGGCAGCCAAGAGATCGTCGCGTCGTCGATCAAGCACCCTGGTCCTGAGGTCCATCCCGGCGTCGGTCAGCGAGACGTAGACGAGTCGGGCATCCGTGAGATCGCGACGGGTGTCAATGAGTCCGCGCGATCGCAGACGCCCAAGCAATCGGCTGACCGCGGCAATCTTCGATTCGAGCTCAGCCGCGATCGCCCCCACCGTCAGGCCTCCGGGTCGATCTATCAGAACGAGAACACGCCACTGGACGAGCGTCAGCTCCGGCGCGACATCCGAAAGCGCGCGCGCGGTGATTGCGACCGATGCCACGACAATCCGCTCGAGGGCGTTGACGGAAGCGGACGACGTGGCAGAATGTTTCACACAAGTTAGTTTACACAGGTAAACTGTCTGGCGTGGCTGAGTCGGTACTGAATATCGAAGGTCTCGTAAAGCGGTACGGGGGGAGTGTCGAGGCCGTGCGTGGCATCGATCTCGACATCCGCGCCGGCGAGGTCTTCGGGTTCCTGGGGCCCAACGGCGCTGGCAAGAGCACGACGATCCGCTGCGTCCTTGGGCTCCTCGCGCCGACGGCTGGTCGTATGACCGCGTTTGGCGTGGACCTGGTGCACGACGGCGTCGCGGTGCGCAAGCGCATTGCCTACGTTCCCGGCGAGCTGCGACTGCCCGAGCGGATGACGGGCGCTCAGTTGGCAGCGACCATTGGAGAGATGCGCGGCGGCTTCGAGGTTGGGCGCCAGCACCAGTTGGTCGAGCGCCTGACAATCGATATGGAGCGGCCAATCCGCAGCCTATCCACCGGCAACCGCCGAAAGATTGCGCTGCTCTTGGCATTCGCATCCAATGCGGACCTGCTCATACTCGACGAACCGACGAGTGGCCTCGACCCGCTGATGCAGCGCGAATTCCTGGTCCTGGTCCGCGAGGCCAAGGCTCGAGGAGCGACAACGTTCCTCTCGTCGCACGTGCTCAGCGAAGTGCAGCACATAGCGGATCGAGTGGCAGTGTTGCGCTCGGGCAAAGTCGTAGCTAGCGGGACGGTCGACGAGCTGCGGCGCAGCGCCCGCCAGCGTGTCGAGGTCTGGTTCGAGGACCAGCCCTCGGTCGACGAGTTTGCCGGGATAGCCGGTCTTGCCGAGGTGCGCATGGATGACGGCCGTCTCACAGCTGTGCTGACCGGATCGGTGCAGCCCCTGCTGCAATGCCTCGTGAAGCATCGCGTCGCATCGATTCTCGTCGAGGAGCCGGATCTCGAGGATGCTTTCCTCGACCTCTACACGGCACCGGTCACACAATGAACGCTGAGATGGCGGTCGCCAAAGCGGCCGGGGTAGCGGTGCGCCGAGCCGCTTTCTGGTGGTGCGTGGCCCTGGGCGCCGCCGTGGTCGCCACGATGGCATTCTGGCCCGCTTTCCGCGGTGCATCCGGTATATCGCAGGCGATCGACTCTCTGCCCCAGCCCGTTATCCAGGCATTCGGCCTGCAGGATTTCGGTTCGCCGGCCGGATTTTTGCGCGGCAACCTGTACGAGCTGCTGGTGCCGCTGTTGTTCAGCATCGCGGCAGTCGCGCTCGTCAACGGCCAGACCGCTTCCGACGAGTCCGCTGGGCGAATGGAGCTGTTCCTGGCACAGGCCATCGATCGTCGCGGGCTCTTCGTCGCCCGCCTGGTGGCGTGCATGGTGGCACTGCTTCTCATCATCGTCACGACCATCGTGGTTCAGGTCGTCGCGGACGCGCTGCTCGACGTTTCGATTCAGCCGGGCTATGTCATTGCGACAGCGGTCCTGTGTGGCCTGCTGGCGGCGTTGTTCGGGAGCGTCGCCTACCTGGTCGCCTGCCTGGCGGCGCGTCCATCGCTGGTCCTCGCGGTTGGAATCGGACTGCTGATCGGTGGCTACCTGGTCGCGGCGCTGTTTCCGGTCGCTGAGCTGCTCAAACCGTGGGCGGTCATCTCGCCGTGGAATTGGGCATTGGGCGGCAACCCTCTTGAGAATCCGACTGAACCGTGGCGGCTTGCCGCCCTGGCTCTGACATCGCTGGTGCTGATTGTCGTGGGCACGGCAGTCGTTACACGACGGGACGTAACCGCCCCCTGACTCTGCTCAGGCGGCGGCCCACGCCGCTGCGGCTGCCCGCTCGGCGAGCGGGAAGGTCTTCAACTCGCCGGGGGACATCCAGCCGAGCAGTCCTGCGACGTGGACCATCCAATCGATGTCGCTGACGAGGGCGATCTTCTTCCACTTGTGCCAGTTGTGAGTGCCCATCTCCATGTCCTGCCAGAACGCTCCACCGGACATTCCCTGGAAATCGCGAATGACGATCACGATCCTGACATCACCTGACGATGAGGCTCTGTCGATCGCCGGCTGCAGCACCTTCGAATAGTCCTGCGCCTCGAGCTTGCCGGTTATCTCGAATCCGATCACGCCGGCGGGCAGATCGGTCAGTGCGGTAATCACTCGACGATCATAGATTGCCTGGTGCCATCCTCAGTCCGTTCGAGGGGCGCCGCGCCGCCCCTGCGGCGCGGCGCCTTGAGTCTCAACCGACGGGAGCTGCGATCCCTCGGTGAGCCTGGGTAACGATCGGGGCAAGCAGTTCTTCGAGCGGTGTGCCGCCGACCTGCTTCAGGTCGTAACGAACGCGTACGACGGGTTTGTCGAGTGTCATCACGCGAGTGATATCGATTGGGGTGGCCGCCAGAACCATGTCGGCATCGCAGGCGTTGAGCGTGGCCTGGAGTTCGTTCACCTGATCGGGCCCGTAGCCCATCGCCGGGACAAGCGAATCCAGCTTGGGATACTTGGCCAGGACGTTCTTGATCGATCCGATCGCGAACGGCCGCGGATCGACAAGCTGAGCACCGGCTCGGCGCGCGGCCACCACGCCGGCACCAAACGTCATTTCTCCATGAGTAAGAGTCGGGCCATCCTCGACGACGACCACTCGCTTGCCGGCGACCGAGCCTCCCTGGAGGGCAACGGTCGACTCCGCGAGCAAGATCGGAGCCGTTGGGTTCAGCTCGCGTAGCGAGGTTTCCAGACCAATGACCGCCGCAGGCTCTGCGCTGTCGACCTTGTTGATGATCAGCACGTCGGCCATACGGACGTTCAGTTCGCCGGGGTGATAGCTCGACTCGGTGCCTGGCCGCAGTGGATCGGCGACGACGACGAATAGGTCCGGCACGTAGAACGGGAAGTCGTTGTTGCCGCCATCCCAGAGGATTACGTCGGCCTCTTCCTCGGCCTGCGACAGGATGGCTGCGTAGTCCACCCCGGCGTACACAGTGTGGCCGGCATCGATGTGCGGCTCGTATTCCTCGCGTTCTTCGATCGTCGTCTGGTAGCGATCGAGATCCTCGAAGTTGGTGTAGCGCTGAACGCGCTGTGCAACAAGATCGCCATAGGGCATTGGGTGGCGGATCACGACCGGCTCGAGGCCGTAGCGGTCGACGATCGAGGCGATGAAGCGCGTCGTCTGGCTCTTGCCGCACCCGGTGCGCGTCGCTCCCACGGCGATGACCGGCTTGGTCGATGGGATCATCGTTGCGCGCGGGCCGAGCAGCTCGAAGTCCGCACCCGCGGCCATCGCGCGTGACGCGGCGTGCATCACCGTGGCGTAACTGACATCGCTGTAAGCGAAGACGACGAGATCCACGTCCTGTTCGCGGATGATGTGCTCGAGATCCGCTTCAGGCAGGATCGGAATCGCAGATCGATACAACGGGCCTGCGAGCTCGACCGGATAGGTCCGATCGGCGATGCCAGGGATCTGTGTCGCCGTGAATGCGACGACCTCGTAGGCCGGATCCATCCGATAGACGACGTTGAAGTCGTGGAAGTCCCGACCTGCGGCGCCCATGATCACGACACGCTTGCGCTCCATCTTCAGCTCCTGTCGATCCTGTCTCGTCTGTCCGCCCGTCGCCGGGCGTGTTTGCGGGGGGCCTCAGCGCCGATCGCCGCCCTCAGCTCGGCGACCATCTGGCGCTCGGTCATTGGACCTGCGTTGTGACATGCCAGTTGTCGCGAACGTCGTGTGCGTCCATCGGCAAGTTGCACCTTCTGTGCGAGCTGCTCGTGGACGGTTCCAGGGCCGATTACGAAGAGGTCGTCGCCAGCGGGAATGAGATCCGCAATCGAATCCACGAAGCGCGCCAGATGTTCGAGCCGGCGTCCCTCGACCTCGTCCTGCGGGGCCGAGCCGTCCGATCCGGTGCTGTGTCGATGGACAGGAACATCCGACTCGTAGCGGCGGACTTTCGCCGTGCCCTGGCTCCAGCGAATTACGTATGCCTGGCGCGAGTCGATCCATACCAGCGTCGCCAGCACGGCCGGGCGCGGCCGCGCTGGTGGCTGTCGAGTGGCAACCGTCGTTGATCCATCGCCCATCTCTGTCTCCCTGAGCAGGCCACGAGAGTCGCGCCTCGCGTACGGCATTTCATCGGCCGTTGGACGTCGACAGTCCGTGCCAAACGGCCCTTCGCGTCGTCCGCCGCTCGATCAATGCTTCGTCGTGATGGTTACCGCCGAGACGCAACCGCAGACTCCCCTGGCCACGGTGGACAAGGTGGACGTCCAGTTGCGTGGCCGCCAGCTCATAGGGCACCGACTGCTCAACAAGGACACGGCCTTCAGCGACGAGGAGCGCGACTCACTCGGTGTGCGCGGACTGCTGCCCGCCCGTATCAGCACCATCGACGAGCAGGTGGCCTTGGAGCTCGAGCACGTCCGTCGCAAGGGCGATGACCTCGAGCGCTACATCGGCCTTGCGGCACTCCAGGACCGCAATGAGACGCTGTTCTACCGATTGCTCGGGGAGAATCTCGAGGAGTTCGTCCCGATCGTCTACACGCCGACGGTCGGCCGTGCATGCCAACAGTTCAGTCACATCCTGCGACGCCCGCGGGGCGTGTGGCTGACGCCTGACGACGTCGGGCGCATGGAGCGCGTGCTCCACGAGGCTGCCGATGGCGCAGACATTCGCTTGATCGTCGTCACCGACAACGAGCGCATACTGGGTCTCGGCGACCAGGGCGCAGGCGGGATGCCCATTCCCATTGGCAAACTCGCGTTGTATACCGCGGCCGCAGGCCTATACCC
>DATBFJ010000034.1:0-4545 GCA_036558545.1 Candidatus Limnocylindrales bacterium | reverse complement strand
GATCACCGTCTGACGGCGAACCACCGACACGGTCAGGATGTGCGCAATCACGCTGCCGAAGGTGAAGCTGACCGGCGGCGTGCAGAGCGCGTCGACGAAGGCGTCGTCCCACTCGTTGCGATCGCGGATGCGTCGCACCAGGGCGGTGAATTGCGGCTGGACCACACTCAGCCGCGCCTGGAGTCCCGCGATGCTGCGCTCGTCGCGCGGCGGAATGTCACGCCCGCCGATGGCCGCGGTCCATACCTCCTTGGTGAAGATGATGCGTTCGAGCATGGTCCTCACGTCGGGTTCGGGGCCCTCGAAGTCGTGAACGACGAGTCCGGGCCGGAGGTGGCGATCGAGGGCATCGTTGGACAGCGTCGCAGCCTGCTCCAGCAGTCGCGCGGTATGCCAGTGGTCATGCTCGACGAGGCGCTCGGAGAGATCCATGGTGGTGGTCCTCGGCTGCCCGGGCAGCAGCAGGCCGCCCGGCGGATGGAAGTGGATGTCGTTGGGTGCGGCGAGTCGGAAGTCGCGCGGCTGGTCGGCGAAGCGACTGGGCGGCACGCCGTGGGCCCGGGTGAATGCCCGCGAGAACGCTTCGATGGCGTCGTAGCCAGCCTCGAGGCCGGCGTCAGTCACGCTGACGCCGCGACCGAGCCGCCAAGCGGCGCGCTCCAGCAGCAGGCGGCGCCGGAACGCAGCCGGCGGCTCGCCTATGCCGGCGCGCACCAGGCGGTTGAAATGAAACGGGCTGAGCATCGCCCGTGCCGCCAACGCCCGCCCGTCGAGGCCCTCGTCGAGCGCTTCGATCACGGCATCGACGACATCGCGCAGGCGATCCGGCTGCGCCTTCATGCCCTCGAGTATGCCTCGCGTCGCACCCGGTCGCATGACCGCAATTGCTGCGAGATCGACCTGCGCTCGCATGTTCGTCATCTCGTCTCAGCAGAGCTCTGTGCGGAAAGCGAGTCGGGACAGCCCTCGCCCGCCGCGGCGCGTGCCGCATTGATCAAATAGACGTATACGTCTAAGATCCTCCTATGCCACGCAACGCGCTCGAGAATCCCCTTGTTCTTCCCCTCCTGGGCCTGCTCATCGAACAGCCCGGGCACCCGTATGAACTGACGCAGCGGCTCGTCGATCGATATCAACACCTGAAGGCCCAACGTTCAACCGTGACGACGCTGGTCAGGAGGCTGGCCGAGGCCGGACTCGTGAAACGCCACCGCCGTCGACGCGTGGCCCGGCGTCCCGCTCGAACCGCCTACGAACTCACGGACGTCGGGTACGACCACGTGCGCACTCGCGTGGCGTTCGGCATCGTCTCGGCGCGAGCCGGATCGAAGGGCTTCGTGCTTGCGTTGGCCTACATCGCTGTTCTGCCTCTCTCGACGGCAGCCCGTTTACTCAAGCGCCGGCTGGCGGCGCTGCATGAGGAATTCCGACAGGCCTCCGCCCAGCACTCGCTGCCCGAATACCAGATGCTCGAGGTGACGTATTGGCAGCAACTTCTCCGAGCGGAAATCGAATGGGTGCAAGCCTTCGTGGAACGTTTGGAGGCGGGCGCGATCGAGTGGCCCCGGCTCCCGTCGAGGGCGGAGGGCAAGTAATGCCAATTCGATTTGGCCTTTATGCAGGCAGCGCCTGTGGAGACGACGCGGGTCACCTCGCCAGTGGCAGACCAGACGATGCGGGGGGGATCCACAGGGCTCTCGAGGCGCTGGACGGAGGCACCAGGTCCCGACTACTGGTGCGCGCCTACACGACGTTCAACGACGATCGGGGGCCGGACGCCACCGATATCCTGACCCCGGCCGACGCGCAACAGTACGCGGTCTGTGGTCGTCACCTCGACCTCGTAGCGCAATACCAGTCCCGTGACGCCGACATCGATGGTTACGCGCGATTCGTGCGCAGCCTCGTGCGCCGCTTCGGTGCCATCACGGCCACGATGCAGATCACGGAAGAGCCGAATGTTCGAGGCAATGCGGTTCTGGACGGCGACTATCCGGACGTACTCCGCGCCGTCGTCGAAGGCGTCGCGGCCGCGAACGACGAAGCACGAGTTTGCGGGTTTGATCACATGCGGGTCGGTCTCAATACGACTCCACTCTTCGGACCCTCACGAGATTTCTACGTCGACTTGGTTGACCTGGGCGGCCCCACACTCATCGACGGGCTGGCATACATCGGACTCGACATGTTTCCCGACGTATTCCGGCCGGCGCGGGACGTGCGCTCCGCGACACGAGGACTGCTTGCCCACCACCGCGGTGAGATTCTGGAACCTGCAGACCTGGGCCATCTGCCGATCCACATTACCGAGCACGGATGGCCGACGGGGGGTGATCGCACGCCCGCACGACAAGCGGAGGTCCTGCGCGATGTCATCGAAACGATCGTGGCGGTGCATGAGGAGTTGGGCATCTCGGTCTATGAGTTGTTCTCGCTCCGCGACGCCAATAGCAGCGGCGGCGGGCCTTACCACGGGTTCGGAATCATGACCGACAACTACCTACCGAAGCCGGCGTTCGAGGTGTTCAGAAGCCTGATTACGCTGGGAGCCAAATGAGCCTGACGTGGGTCGCCGCGAACGGGGCCATTCCGTCGGGCGCTGAGGCCATCCCCCGTGACAGGCTGTTGTCGGCCGAGCACCTCGTGGGGCTGTTCGCGGACAGGACCCACCACGGCTCATTTGCAACGCTGTCAGTTCAACGTTCACATCGTCGAGGAACACCAAAGTGCTTCGGGGCTACACGGCGTGTCTCGTCACCGCCCCGCCACCGGGGCGGGTGCCATGTTGGAGGCGTGGAGGTGGGCAATCCGCCATCCGCGGGCGCTGTGCTTGAAGACGACCGTCCGGCGGCCGATCCGCTGTTCGTTGCGCAAGTGAAATGTCGCAAGTGCCGCATCTGTACCGATAACGTCAATCTGGAGATCTTCCGGTACGAGCTTCTGGAAGGGTGGGCCGCTCGGTGTGACCGCGCGAATCGAAGCAAAGACCTGTTGGAAGTGCGCCTCAACGGCGGCACGTCCTTCGAACCGTTGCGGCGGCTCCGGCGTCGGGAAGAATACCGTCACGTCATCGTCGAAACAGGCCCGAAATGTATCCCAATCGAGGTTTTCGAACGCCGTCAGGAATCGAGTCAACGCAGCGCGCACCGCCATCTCTCTGGCTTGTGGCGTCGATGTTGGTGGCGGAGCGAGGAGGACCCCGCCTGCACTGACCAGAAGAACCGCGAGCACCTGTTTCATGGCCCGGATATATCACGAGCACGGGCCTGAACCGCGAGTCACAGATACCTCGCCCGAATCCACCCGTACATCTCCGCCTCGAACGCGCCAGGCGTGACCCCGAAGACCGCGGTCACATCACCGTGCGCGCGAATGAGGTCCAGCAATCCCACCCGACCCCAACGCGCGACGATGTACTCCCCGATGACGTAGCCCAGCTCGTAGACCTGGTGGCCGGCGTTGGGATCGGCGTTCAACTCGGCGAGCGTCGGATACGTGCCGCGCACGAAGTAGTCCAGTGTTCGCGGCGGCACCAGCTCGCCGTTCTCGTAGAGCGCGACCGTCTCCCACAACCAGCGCGGGTTGTTCGCGAACGTCGGGCTGACCGACAGGCTGACCGCATGACAGAACTCGTGGACGACGTTGACGCCGAGCTGCGGCACGGCCAGCACGCGCAGTTGGTCCGCGCCAGCGATGTAGCCGGCGGCCTGGTAGTGCACGCCGAAGTAGCGATCGAGGGCACCGTAGTAGGTGGTCTGGTCCTGCCAGATCTGTACGGTGATCGGCCCGAGCGACGTCACGGTCAGGTCACTCAGCACGCGCGCGTACTGCCGCTCCAGCGCGTCGGCCGCCGATTGCACGGTCGTGTCGGGCGTCCGGCCGGCGAAGAGCCGAAAATGCGGGGTGGTTACCTTCAATTCGAGGAGTTCGACACCCGCGGCCGGAGGCGCTGTGGGCGAGCTGCCGCAGCCCGTCGTGATCGCGACGGCGGCGAGGAACACGCCGATCGCGCGCGAACTCCTCATCTGGTTCACCGATTCGCGGACCGATGCGCGCGGGCTGTCAATCGCCCGTGCGGGTACCTCGCCTGGGCGCCGCCTCGGCGCCGGGCGGCGGGCTGAACGGTTCCACGGGGATGTGCTCGTAACACACATCGAGGATCTCGAGCTCCTCGTTCCCGGCGGGCGCGTGAAGGATCACGCAGTCCCCAGGCCCAGCCTTCATCAACGCGCGCGCCAGCGGGGATTTCCAGCTGATATGGTGGCGCTCCAGATCGATCTCATCGAGGCCGACGATGCGCACGACGCGCTCGGCGCCGGCGGCGTTGGCGTACCGAACCGTCGCCCCGAAGAAGACCTGCCTGGCCGCGCGGCCGGTCCGCGGGGCTTCCGGATCCACCACTTCGGCGGCATCGATGCGTTGCGTGAGAAAGCGGATGCGCCGGTCAATCTGGCGGAGCCGCCGCTTGTTGTACTGATAGTCGGCGTTCTCGCTGCGATCCCCATTGCTCGCCGCCCAGGCCACCACCTGTGTCACCGCCGGCCG
>DATBFJ010000033.1:0-18657 GCA_036558545.1 Candidatus Limnocylindrales bacterium | reverse complement strand
GAAGGCGCGGTACTCGGCCTCGCCCTTCAACGACAGGTACTTGGTGATGGCGGCGGTGAGCGACGTCTTGCCGTGGTCGATGTGGCCGATCGTGCCGATGTTGACGTGCGGCTTGGTGCGCTCGAACTTCTTCTTGGCCATCTGTCTGGTCTCCTCTAGCCCTCTGCTGTCGCTAGCGCGCTGTAACTCGATGCGCCGACTTCTGCGCCAGCTCACTGGCGATCGAGTTCGGCACTTCCGAGTAGTGACTGAATTCCATTGAATAGACCGCCCGACCCTGGGTCATCGAGCGCAGGTCCGTGGCGTAGCCGAACATCTCGGCAAGCGGCACGAAGGCGCGCACGACCTGGGTCCGGTGACCCTCTCCCGTGCCACGCGTCTCCATTCCCTCGATGTGACCGCGGCGCGAGTTCAGGTCGCCGATCACGTCGCCCATGAACTCCTCGGGCATGATCACCTCTACCTTCATGATCGGCTCGAGAATGGTCGGATCGGCCTTGTCGAAGGCGTCCTTGATGGCCAGCGAACCGGCGATCTTGAAGGCCATCTCCGATGAGTCCACATCGTGGTATGAGCCATCGAAGAGGGTGACCTTGACGTCGACGACCGGATAGCCGGCGTAGATGCCCGTCTGGAGCGCTTCCTGGATGCCCTGGTCGATTGGCTTGATGTATTCGCGCGGGATCACGCCGCCGACGATCTTGTCGACGAACTCGTAGCCACTGCCCTTTTCCGCGGGCTCGAGCTTGATCACCGCGTGGCCGTACTGGCCCTTGCCGCCGGTCTGGCGGACGTGGCGGCCGTTGCCCTCCGCGGAGCGGCGGATCGTCTCGCGATATGAGACCTGCGGCTTGCCGACGTTGGCCGCTACCTTGAACTCGCGGACCATGCGGTCGACGAGCACGTCGAGGTGCAGCTCGCCCATGCCGGCGATGAGGGTCTCCGCCGTCTCGGGATCTGTCTTCACGCGGAAGGTCGGATCCTCCTCAGCGAGGCGCTGCAGGGCAATTGCCAGCTTGTCCTGATCCTGTTTGGTCTTGGGCTCGATCTTGACCTCGATGACCGGCTCGGGGAAGGTCATCGATTCGAGCACCACCGGATGATCGGGATCGGAGATCGTGTCGCCGGTGAAGGTGTCCTTCAGGCCGACCGCCGCGGCGATGTCGCCGGCGTAGACCTCGTCTATCTCTTCGCGGTGATTCGCATGCAGCTGGAGGATGCGACCGATGCGCTCCTTCTTGCCCTTGGTGGGGTTGAGCACGTACGAACCGGCCTTGAGATTGCCCGAGTAGACGCGGAAGAAGGCGAGCTTGCCGACGAACGGGTCCGCAGCAATCTTGAAGACGAGCGCCGCGAACTTCTCGCTGTCGTTCGCGGTCAGCACGATCTCGTTGCCATTGCGCGGGTCCTGGCCAATGACCGGCGGCACGTCAAGCGGGCTGGGCAGGTAGTCGATGACCGCGTCGAGCATGGGCTGAATGCCCTTGTTCTTGAGGGCCGAGCCAGTCAGCACGGGCACGATCTTGTTCTCCAGCGTGCCGAGCCGCAGGCCGTGCCGAATCTCGTCGGTCGTGAACTCCTCGCCCTCGAGGTACTTGTTGGTCAACTCGTCGTCAACCTCGGCGATCGCCTCGATCATCGCGTGACGGTGCTTCTCAGCCTCAGCCTGCAGGTCGGCCGGGATCGCGCCGACGACGATCTGGTCGCCCAGGTCGTTGCCGTAGGTGATCGCCTGCATGTTGATGAGGTCGATGACGCCCTTGAACTGGTCCTCGCTGCCTATCGGGATCTGGACCGGCACGGGATTGGCTCCCAGGCGCTCCTTGATCGAGTCGACACCGCGCCAGAAATCGGCACCGGTGCGGTCGAGCTTGTTGATGAAACAGAAGCGCGGGACGCCGTAGCGATCCGCCTGACGC
Source organism: Candidatus Limnocylindrales bacterium (assembly GCA_036558545.1). Taxonomy (GTDB): domain Bacteria; phylum Chloroflexota; class Limnocylindria; order Limnocylindrales; family CSP1-4; genus JALYGJ01. Next base: position 16,738 of record DATBFJ010000033.1, on the reverse strand, counting down.
CAGACTGTCTCCGACTGGGGCTCGACGCCTGCCACGCCGTCGAAGACGACGACTGCTCCATCAAGCACGCGCAGGCTGCGCTCCACTTCGACGGTGAAGTCCACGTGCCCGGGCGTATCGATGATGTTAATTCGATGTTCGTTCCAGAAGCACGTCGTGGCAGCCGCGGTGATCGTGATCCCGCGCTCCTGCTCCTGGGGCATCCAGTCCATGGTGGCGGCGCCTTCGTGCACTTCGCCGATCTTGTAGATCTTCTTGGTGTAGAAGAGGATGCGCTCGGTGACCGTGGTCTTGCCGGCGTCGATATGGGCAATGATGCCGATGTTGCGCGTACGCGCGAGGGGTACCTGGCGTGGCATTCCTGAACTCGTTCCCTAACTGACCTTGGCCTGGCCTACCACTTGAAGTGGCTGAAGGCCTTGTTTGCCTCGGCCATCTTGTGCGTGTCTTCGCGGCGCTTGACGGCTGCGCCGACGCCGTTCATTGCGTCGACCAGCTCCGCGGCGAGCTTCTCAGACATTGACTTGCCGCTGCGCTTGCGGGCCGACTGGACAAGCCAGCGCACTCCGAGGCTCATGCGCCGGTCGCCACGGATCTCGACGGGAACCTGGTACGTGGCGCCACCGACGCGCCGCGGCTTGACCTCGATGATCGGGGTCGCATTGCGCAGTGCAGCGTCGAGCACCTCGAGGCCGGGCCTTCGTGCCGAAGCCTCTGCACGGGCCAATGCCTGGCGAAGGATGCGCTCGGCAAGGCCCTTCTTGCCGTCCATCATCAGCTTGACCACGAAGCGATCCGTGGTCCGCGTCATCGATGGCGCGTACTTGGCCTTGCGCGGGATCTGAGCTCGTCGGGGCATGTGTCTGTTCTAACTCGCTTCTGTCTTACTTGGGCTTCTTCGCGCCGTAGAGCGAGCGGCCCTGCTTGCGGTCGCGCACGCCGGCAGCATCGAGCGTGCCGCGAATGATGTGGTACTTGACCGACGGAAGATCACGGACCCGTCCGCCGCGCACGAGGACCACGCTGTGCTCCTGCAGGTTGTGACCAATGCCCGGGATGTAGGCAGTGACTTCCTGCTGGTTCGACAGGCGCACGCGCGCGATCTTGCGCAGCGCCGAGTTCGGCTTCTTGGGTGTCATCGTGCGCACCTGGAGGCAGACGCCGCGCTTCTGCGGGGCGCCCGGGATGCTCTCCTGGCGCTGGCGGAGGCTGTTCCAGTTCTTGCGCATGGCAGGCGACTTGACCTTCTTGAAAGAAGGCTGGCGGCCTTTGCGCACGAGCTGGTTGATCGTCGGCACGAAGTGACTCCTGGTTGGTTGTGACGCTGGTTGTCTGCTGGGGCTATTTCGAAAGCTCTTCGCTGCCCCGCCTCTCGCGGCGCGCAGTGACCGGCTCTCTATGTCTGCTTCAGGGTGGGCCCCGACGCTCAACGCCGCGATAGATATTGGCTCGCGGTGTCGACTCCCGCGCGGGGAACGACAGTGACCCTCAGGCCACGATCGCAGAGTGTAGCAAAAGTGGCCGAATCAGGCAACGGAGTGCAGCGTGAACTCCCAGCCCGGCTGCCAGTCGAAATCCGCCCTGACGAGGTCGTGCAGGTCGCGACCTTCCAGGAGGTACTGCAAAGCCCAGCGGTTGGCCGAATGAGCGACGAGCAGCACGCGCTCGCCGTCGTTTTCGCGGGCAATATCGGCGAGCAGCGAGCGCGTGCGAGTCACGACGTCGAGGTAGCTCTCACCTTCCGGCCAGGGATCCTCGACGTGGCTCGCGCGCTCCTGTTCGAGTATTTCGCGGGGCATGCCGTTGAGCCGGCCGTAGTTGCACTCGCGCAGGCGCGCGTCAACGCAGATCGCGATTTCACTGCCTTCGAACGCGATGTGGACCGTCTCGCGCGCGCGCTGGAGGTCCGATACGTAGATCCGCGCAATTCCGTCGGCGCGCCGGCGCAAACCCATCTCACGTGCGCTCGCACGGCCGGCGCGCGACAGCTTGCCCGGCAGCCAGCCCGTGGCAACGCCCGTCTCGTTGTCCGTGCTGATCGAGTGCGTCTCGTAGACGATGCTGACCGACATACGTCGAAACCTATCGCGGATGGCGCGGCCAGGAAAGGCTGAGGCCCGCTCCGGCTGGTGCCGGAGCGGGCCTCTTTCACCCTGCAAGGGACAGTGGATCAGGCTGGAGTTTCTGTTTCCTGTGCCTCATTGGCCAGGAATGGATTCTCCTCGGCGGCTTCGTCATCCTCTTCCTCCTCGTCTTCGAGCAGGAACGGGTTGGCGAGGTCGCCCGGAACTCCATCACCCTCGGCGATTGCCTCACCGATCAGCGGGTTGGCCAAGGCCGCGGCTGCGGCCTCCGCCTCGGCGCGCGCCTGGGCCTCTGCCAGGAAGATGTTGATCTCCTCCTCGCCGAAGCCCTCTGGGAGCTCGCCACCGGCGAGCGCCTCGGCCGCCGCACGGCGGGCCGCGGCGCGAGCCGCTGCAAGGTTCTGCGGCGCGCCCGTCCCGGCCGGGATGAGCTTGCCGATGATCACGTTCTCCTTGAGGCCAACGAGGTTGTCCTTGGCGCCGTTGATGGCAGCCTCAGTCAGCACGCGCGTGGTCTCCTGGAAGGAGGCTGCGGCGAGGAACGAGGACGTGTTCAGCGACGCCTTGGTGACCCCGAGCAGGACCGTCTCAGCCGTGGCCGGCTCGCCACCTTCGGCGATGACCCGGTTGTTGATCTCCTCGAAGTCGAACTTGTCGACCAGCTCGAAGGGAAGCTGTTCGGAGTCGCCAGGCTGGTCGATGCGCACCTTGCGCAGCATCTGCCGAACGATGATCTCGATGTGCTTGTCGTTGATCGTCACGCCCTGCGAGCGGTACACCCGCTGGACTTCCTTGACCAGATAACGCTGAACGGCATCGCGGCCGCGCGTTTCCAGGTATTCCTGCGGGTTGATCGGGCCGTCGGTGATCGGGTCGCCGGCTCGCACCGGCTGGCCGTTGTCGACAAGTAGCTTGGCGTTGTGCGGGATCGCGTACTCGCGCTCCACGACGTCTTCCGAACGAACACGCAGACCGTCATCGGCACGGACCATCTGTCCGCGGTCAGGCGACCTGACCTCGTCGACGGTGCCGTCTTTGTCAGACCTTGCCACGACCTGGTTGGCCTCGACCAGGTCGCCTTCTGCGACCAGAAGCTCGTGGCCCTTCGAGATGCGCAGAGGCGTGTCGAACTCCTCGCGCGAGGTGACCTTGACGCGGCGGCCGCCGCTCTCTGTCTGGATGATCTCGACGACACCGTCGATGTGGCTGATCTCGGCCTTGCCCTTGGGCATGCGCGCCTCGAACAGCTCCTCGACGCGCGGCAGACCCGCGGTGATGTCGAGCCCGGCGACGCCGCCGGTGTGGAAGGTTCGCATCGTCAGCTGCGTCCCCGGCTCGCCGATCGACTGAGCGGCGATGATGCCAACAGCCTCGCCGATGCCGACCAGCGAGCCGGTGGCGAGGTTGCGGCCGTAGCACAGCCGGCAGACGCCATGGTGCAACTGGCAGGTAAGTGGCGAGCGAACGAGCACCTCGTCGACGCCGGCCGCAACGATGCGGTTGGCGACCTCCTCGGTGATCTCCTCGTTGCGCTCGACGATGGGCTCGGCGCCCTTCTTGCGGGCATTCGGGTCCACAACGGGCCCGGCCGCGTAACGACCGACCATGCGTCGCTGGAAGGCATCCGCCTCAGGCGCGTATTCCTCCGTCTCGCCGCGCGTGATCCAGGTGCCTTCCTCAGTGCCGCAATCATCGGCACGGGTGATGACATCCTGGGCGACGTCGACGAGACGACGTGTCAGGTAGCCCGAGTCGGCAGTTCGCAGCGCGGTGTCGGCAAGACCCTTGCGCGCGCCGTGGGTCGAGATGAAGTACTCGAGAACTGTCATGCCCTCGCGGAAATTGCTTCGCACGGGGACGTCGATGATGCGCCCGGTCGGGTCGGCCATCAGGCCGCGCATGCCGCCCAGCTGACCGATGTTGCCCTTGTTTCCGCGGGCGCCGGAGGCCGTCATCATGGTCACGGCGCCCGCGGGATCGAGCGCCTCCATCATCCGGTCGCTTACCTGCTGAGTGGTGTCCTTCCAAACGTTGACGACGCTCTCGTAGCGCTCGTCCTCCGTGATCAGGCCACGCTGGAACTGGCGGTCGATGGCTTCGACCTCCTTGTCAGCAGCCTTCAGCAGGTTGGGCTTCTGGGACGGCACGGGAATGTCGTCGACGGCGATGGTCATGCCGCCGCGCGTCGCGTAGTGGAAGCCGATGGACTTGATGCCGTCAACGAGGTGAGCGGTCTCGATCGGGCCGAGCAACCGGTAGCAGTCCGCCACGAGCTCACGCAGCGCGGTGCGGTTCATCGCCTTGTTCACGAAGCGCAGCCGCTCCGGCAGCGCCTGGTTGAAGATCACCCGGCCGACTGTCGTGCGAACAGGCTCGATGACGGACTCGTTCTTGTCCTCATCCCAGCGCTGGATCGTCACCTCGATAGGCGAGTGAAGCTCCAGAGTCGGCACGCTGTGGTTGGCCAGCTCCGCGTCCTGGCGCGTGTCGATGCGACCGACGTCGTACGCCAGGAGTGCTTCGGTCTCGTCGCCGAAGCGCGCGACCGCGTCCTTGCCCTGCGTCTGCTCGCGCTCGATGGTCAGGTAGTAGCAGCCCAGAACCATGTCCTGAGTCGGCGCCACTACCGGCTCACCGGCAGCCGGCGAGAGCAGGTTGGCGGTTGACAGCATCATCCGCTTCGCCTCTTCCTGCGCGGCGCGCGAGAGAGGCACGTGGACGGCCATCTGGTCGCCGTCGAAGTCAGCATTGAAGGCGAAGCAGACCATTGGATGGATCTGGATCGCGGAGCCCTCGACGAGCACGGGCATGAAAGCCTGAATGCCCAGGCGGTGCAGGGTTGGTGCTCGGTTGAGCAGCACCGGGTGGTCCTTGATGACCTCCTCGAGGACATCCCAGACCTCAGGTCGGGATGACGCGCGCTCGACGATGCGCTTGGCGCTCTTGATGTTGTGGGCAATGCCCTTGTCAACGAGCTGGCGCATGACGAACGGTTTGAACAACTCGAGTGCCATCTTCTTGGGCAGGCCGCACTGGTGCAGCTTGAGCTCCGGGCCGACAACGATGACCGAGCGGCCGGAGTAGTCGACGCGCTTGCCCAGCAGGTTCTGGCGGAACCGGCCCTGCTTGCCCTTGAGCATGTCTGACAGGCTCTTGAGGCGGTGGTTGCCGGTGCCGACGATCGAGCGGCCGCGGCGGCCGTTGTCAATCAGCGCGTCGCAGGCCTCCTGGAGCATGCGCTTTTCGTTGCGGATGATGATCTCAGGTGCGCCAAGCTCCAGCAGCCTCTTCAACCGGTTGTTGCGGTTGATGACGCGCCGGTAGAGATCGTTCAGGTCAGACGTTGCGAAGCGGCCGCCGTCAAGCTGGACCATTGGTCGCAGATCCGGCGGGATTACCGGCAGGACCGAGAGGATCATCCATTCGGGCCGGTTGCCGGAACGTCGGAAGGCCTCGATCAGGCGCAGACGCTTGATCGCCTTCTTGCGGCGCTGGCCGGAGGTCGTCCGGACCTCGCTGTGCAGGCGCTGAGCAAGGTCATCGAGCTCCATGCGCTGGATCAGCTCGCGGACGGCCTCGGCACCCATGCCGGCGGCGAACAGGCGCGCGCCACCACGGACACCCGTGCCGTACTTGCGATCCAGGTCACGGTAGTTGAGGCCGTCGAGAGAAGTCTCCGGCAGCATCAGGCCAGGCTGGATCCGATTGATCTCGTCGCGCGCCTTGCGGACGTCGTCCTTCGAGCCCTCGGCGTCGGTCTTGAGGCGCTCACGCTCGGTCTCGAGCGTGGCGTCGAGCTGCAGGCGAGCATCCTCGAGCTGCTGTCGTACGGACTGCTCCTCGTTGGCCTCGCGCTGCTGGATCTCCTGGTTGACGCGCTCGACCTCGGCCGCGGCGATCTTGTTCAACGCAGCCTGGGCGGCCTTGTCGGCCTTGTCGCCCACGGCAACGATGATCTCGCCGGTAGGCTCAAAGACGATCGGCTCCTCGGCCGCGGCGGTACCCAGCGCGTCGAGCTTGGCCTTGGTCTCCTGCTGCTTCTCGACCAGTTCGGCCGTGCGGTTCGTGCGCTCCTCTTCGAAGTCGCCCTTGCGCGTGGCCAGCTCCGCGTTCAACTCGTCGGTGCGTCGATTCAGTTCCGTGCGGAGCTGGTCCTCCATCTCGGCGAGGTCCTTGCCGGCCCGTCCACCACGACCCTCGGCTTCCTCATCGAGCTGCTGGAGCAGCCGAGCTCGTGCGTCCTCGTCGACCCAGGTGACGATGTACAGCGCGAAGTACAGGATGCGCTCGAGGTTGCGCGGGCTGATGTCGAGCAGAATGCCCAGACGGCTGGGCGTTCCCTTGAAATACCAGATGTGGCTGACCGGGCTGGCAAGCTGGATGTGGCCCATCCGCTCACGACGAACCTTGGCCCGAGTTACCTCGACACCACACTTGTCGCAGATGATGCCCTTGTAGCGGATCCGCTTGTACTTGCCGCAGTAACACTCCCAGTCGCGTGACGGGCCAAAGATGCGTTCGTCGAACAGGCCGTCCTTCTCTGGGCGGAGGGTGCGGTAATTGATGGTCTCGGGCTTGGTCACCTCGCCCTTCGACCAGTCGCGAATCTGCTCGGGTGACGCGAGCGAGATACGGATGGCGTTGAAGTTGTTGACTTCGAGCATGTTTCTCCTGGGCTGTGCCGCGGGCCGGCTCTGGTCCGGTCCCGGCTATTCCGTCAGGGGTGGTCGACCCCGACTAGTCCTCGAAGCCGGCGAGATTGATCCCGCCGAGATCTGGTAGCGGATAGGCCGAGGCATCCTCGGCAAAGTGGATTTCTTCTTCGTTCTCGTTCAGGATCTCGACGTTGAGCCCCAGTGACTGGAGCTCCTTGATCAGGACCTTGAACGACTCCGGCACTCCCGGAGCCTGGATGTCCTCGCCCTTGACGATCGCCTCGTACGTCTGGACTCGTCCCATGACGTCGTCCGACTTGACCGTCAACAGCTCCTGAAGGATGTTCGCGGCGCCGTAAGCCTCGAGCGCCCAGACCTCCATCTCGCCGAAGCGCTGCCCGCCGAACTGCGCCTTACCACCCAGCGGCTGCTGCGTGATCAGGCTGTACGGGCCGGTCGACCGGGCGTGGATCTTGTCCTCGACCAGGTGGTGGAGTTTGAGCATGTAGATGTAGCCGACCGTGATCTCGCGATCGAACGGGTCGCCCGTTCGACCATCACGCAAGGTGGCCTTGCCTGACTCAGGCAGGCCGGCCTTGGCCAGCTCCTTCTTGATCTCCTTCTCGTCGGCACCGTCGAAAACCGCGGTCGCGGCGCGAACCGGCTTGCCGCCGTCGTTTGACTTGCCCTGCTCCGCGAGCGCCCAGCCAAGGTGCGTCTCGAGGATCTGGCCGATGTTCATGCGCGACGGCACGCCAAGCGGGTTGAGGATGATGTCGACGGGAGTCCCATCCGGGAGGAACGGCATGTCCTCCTGGGGCAGGATCTTGGCCACAACGCCCTTGTTGCCGTGGCGCCCTGCCATCTTGTCGCCGACGCTGATCTTGCGCTTGGCAGCGACGCTGACGCGGATCAGCCGGTTGACGCCCGGCAGCAGCTCAGCGCCCTTCTCCCGGTCGAACTCGGTGACCTCCACGATCTTGCCGCGCTCGCCGTGAGGTAGGCGCAGGCTCGAGTCCTTAACCTCGCGCGCCTTCTCACCGAAGATCGCGCGGAGCAGGCGCTCCTCTGCCGTCAGCTCGGTCTCGCCCTTGGGCGTGATCTTGCCGACGAGGATGTCGCCGGGCTGCACCTCGGCGCCGATGTAGATCACGCCGTACTCGTCGAGGTCCTTGAGGCTTTCCTCGCCGACATTCGGGATGTCGCGCGTGATCTCCTCGGGGCCAAGCTTCGTGTCGCGTGACTCGATCTCGTGCTTCTCAATATGGATGCTGGTGAAGACGTCGTCCTTGACCAGGCGGTCAGACAGGACGATGGCGTCCTCGTAGTTGCCGCCCTCCCAGCTCATGAACGCAACCAGGATGTTGCGACCCAGTGCGAGCTCGCCGCTCTGGGTTGAGCTGGAGTCAGCGATGGGCTGACCCGCCTCGATCTGCTGCCCAACCTCGACGATTGGGCGCTGATTGATGCACGTGCCCTGGTTGCTGCGGACGAACTTGTCGAGGCGATACTCGTCGAGCTCGTTGACTCCGCCCTCCTTGGGCTCGATCTGGATCCGATCCGCGGTGACGGACAGGACCGTGCCCGAGCGCTTGGCAACGACGACCTGGCCGGAGTCGAGCGCGGCGCGCCCCTCCATGCCGGTACCGACGATGGGCGCCTCGGGCTCGAGCAAAGGCACCGCCTGGCGCTGCATGTTCGAACCCATCAACGCGCGGTTTGCGTCATCGTGCTCGAGGAACGGGATGAGCGCCGTTGCGACCGAAACGACCTGCTTCGGGCTGACGTCCATGTACTCGATCTGGTTTGGCCGCGCCTCCGGGAAGGTGTCACGGAACCGGGCCGGCACGCGCTCATCCATGAAGTGGCCCTCGTCATCGAGGCGCGCGTTGGCCTGGGCGACGTGGTGCTCCTCTTCTTCGTCCGCGGCGAGATAGACGATCTCGTCCGTCACGCGCGGGCGGATGGGAAATGCGGTTGCCTTCTGCTTCTTGAGCTCCGCGACGGCGTCCTTGTCGAACTTGGCGCCGCGCTTCAGCACGACACTGCCGCTCTTCGTCGCGACGTCCGCGTCCGCAAAATCGTTGGTGATCGCCGGATCGTCGAACGACACGGTGCGCTTGACCTTGCGGTAGGGCGTCTCGATGAAGCCGTACTCGTTGATCCGGCCGTAGGTCGCAAGCGAGCCGATCAGGCCGATGTTCGGTCCTTCAGGCGTCTCGATCGGGCAGATTCGGCCGTAGTGGCTGTGATGCACGTCGCGGACGTCGAACCCGGCACGCTCGCGGCTCAGGCCACCGGGGCCGAGTGCGCTGAGACGTCGCTTGGATGTCAGCTCTGCCAGCGGGTTGGTCTGATCCATGAACTGGCTGAGCTGGCTGCCACCGAAGAACTCCTTCATCGCGGCCACGACCGGACGGATGTTGATCAAGGCGTTCGGAGTTGCCTTCTCGGCCTCCTGGATCGACATGCGCTCGCGAACAACACGCTCCATGCGCAGCAGGCCGACGCGGAAAGCGTTCTGGATCAGCTCGCCGTTGGCGCGGATGCGACGGTTGCCGAGGTGGTCGATGTCGTCCGGCAGACCCTGGTCGCGGTTCAGCTCGATCAGGTGACCGACGATTGCGGCGATGTCTTCCTTGGAGATGGTGCGCTCAGTCGACAGGTTGATGCCCATCCGATCGGCGACCGGGCTGAGCTTCTTGTTCAGCTTGTAACGACCGACACGACCAAGGTCGTAGCGACGGAAGTTGAAGAACAGGCTCTCGACCAGCTTCTCGGCGTTGTCACCGGTGGGCGGATCGCCGGGGCGCAGCTTCTTGTAGACCTCGATGAGCGCCTCGCCGCGCGTGTTGGTGCTGTCCTTCTCGAGGGTCGACTGGATGTACGGCGTCTCGCCGGTATCGATGCGCGAGAACAGGGCCACCATCTCGTCGTTCGACTCGTAGCCGACGGCGCGCAACAGCTTTGTCGCCTCGAGCTTGCGCTTTCGATCGACCTTGACGTACAGCTGACCGCGGGCGGCAGTCTCGAACTCGAGCCAAGCGCCGCGGTTCGGAATGACCTTTGCGTTGAACAGGTTGCGACCGGTCGCCGGGTCTTCCGTCGCTGTGTAGTAGACGCCCGGCGACCGAACCAGCTGGCTCACGACGACGCGCTCGGCGCCGTTGATGATGAACGTGCCCTGCTCAGTCATGAACGGAAAGTCGCCCATATACACGCGCTGGCGCTGGATCTCGCCGGTCTCCTTGATCAGCAGCTCGACCCAGACATAGAGCGGCTTGGAAAAGGTCAGGTCACGGGTGCGGCACTCGAGCTCGTCGTACTTGGGGGCCTCGAACTCGTACTCGCGGAAGCGAAGCTCCATCACGCGCCCGGTGAAGTCCTGGATGGGGCTGATTTCGTCGAGTAGCTCGCGCAGCCCGTTCTCGATGAACCAGTTGAACGAGTTGAGCTGAAGCTCGATCAGATTTGGAATTGGCAGGACTTCGGGAATCCGCGCGTATGGCTTACGCTCTGCAGAGGCAGCAACCACACGCCGGCCGGGATCGGTGACAGTCAGCATCAAGCGCTCCTAGCGACGCGGCGACGGGATGACGGCAGGAATACGAATCGACAGGCAGACAGACCCGTCGAGAGGTTTCTCAAAGACAAGGGGACCCGCGCTCAACGACCGCACATAGTACACACCTTGCATTGAGTCGTCAAACGTGGTAATGGGCTAGTTATCCACAACTTTGCCGCGCGCGACTGGTTGCCGACGTCAATGTAGCCACCGGGAGTGCCCGCGCGGACAGCTTATGCGCCCGACGTGTTTTCGGACTCCGGTTCGCCGTCGACTACGTCGGACATGTCTGTTCCGGGTGCCGCATGAGGCGCTGAGGCGCCGGCCTCATCCTGCGCTGGCGTGTCGGAGAGTCGGCGGAAGAGATATCGGTAGACGTCTCGTCCAGCCGCGGTTATCGGGATCGCGAGGATGGCACCAAGCAACCCCGCAATTGCGCCGCCGACGATCAGCACGAAGATGACCAGCGATGGGTGGAGCTCGACGGCGTCGCCCTGGATCTTGGGCACAAGTACGGCGTTCTCTGTCTGCTGGACTACTACATAGAGGATCACGACGGCCACGACGGCGAGAACCGGATCAGTCGTCGTGAGCGCGACGAGAAGCGTGGGAACCGCGGAGATGATCGGGCCGATTATCGGCAGGAGCTCGAGGATGCCGGCGATAACCGCCAACAGGACGGCGAACTGGGTGAAACGAGGGTCGATCAGCAGACCCAGCACCAGAAGTCCAACGAAGGTGGCGACGCCGACGACGAAACCGAGCAACAACTGCGCCCTGATCCAGCGGCCAAAGACCTGCTCGATGATCGTGAGCACCGCCCAGACCTCGTCGCGCCACTCCTGGGGCAGCGCCTGGGCGAACGTGTCGGTCAGCCGCACCCGATCGCGCAGGATGTAGAACGCCCAGATCGGGATGATCAGGAAGGCGAAGAAGCCCGCCGCGGTTCCCAGGATCGTGCGCGCGATTGGCAGCAGCGCACCAAAGTCGATGCCGCCAGCGCCCGACGTCAGGTTGGCCAGCGCCTGGTCGATCGCCGCACGGACCTCGGGCGGGAGATCAAGCGACTCGTACCAGACGCGCAGCTGCCCGAGCGCGGTCTCGACCGAGGAAATCAAGCGCGGGAAATCCTGGATGTAGTTGAGCAACTGGCCGATCAGAGGTCCGAGTAGCAGGCGCAACCCCACGACGACGACCAGCACTGTCAGCCCGTACACGAGCAGGACCGCAAGCCCGCGCGGCACCGGGCGTGAGCCGACGCGCTGACGCGCGACCCAGCCGACGGCCGGATCGAGGAGGTACACCAGCAGCAGGCCGACGATGAATGGCGTCAGCGCGTCGCGCGCAAGGTAGAGCAGGATTGCCACGACCACGGCCGTGGCAATCACCAGGGCGACGCGCGGCGTCGGCAGCGAGATCTGCTTCGGCGCTGGACGCGCGGCCACTTCAGCCGCGCGTGCGGGCATCTTGGGCATGGCCGCGCAGCCTACACTGCGTCCCGCCACATATGCGCCGACGTTTGCCGCTGATCAACGCCCCGCTCGTGCGTCGGATCGCCTGGTACGGGCGTCAGCTGCGCGACCAGCTCAACCCAGCGATGGTGGCGCGCGTCCTGTTGGCCCTGCTGCTCGTCGTCGGGCTGATCGCTCTGATTGAAATGGTCGCCGAGCGCCAGGTGACGATCGACGACTACGCGGAGTCGTTCTTCTGGGCGCTCACGTCGCTGATGGGCAATGGCGATCCCGGCTTCGCATCCGGCCCAATCGGCGGCATCCTTTATGTGATCCTGATCGCGACCGGGTTGATCATGATCGGCCTCGTCACCGGCGCGATCATCGCCGTGATCATCGACTTCCTGCTCAAGGAAGGACAGGGAATGGGCGCTTCAGGCTTCCGCGACCACATCGTCATCTGCGGTTGGAATCCGACCGCGCGCGAGGCCGTCGACGAGCTGCGCAGCGACGCCTACCGACGCAAGATCGTGCTCATCCACGATGCCGAGCGCAATCCGGCGGAGAAGCTCGTCTATTACGTGCGCGGTGATCCATCGAACGGCGAGGACCTGGCGCGAGCGGATATCGACGTCGCGGAAGCCGCGCTCGTCTTCCCGAACAGCTCGTCGGACGAGGCGGACATGAAGTCGATCCTGACGGTAATGGCCATTGAGACGATCGCGCCCGACGTGCGCACGGTCGTCGAGTGCAACAACCCACGCCACGTCGAGCATTTCAAGCGCGCTCATGCGGACGAAATCGTTGTCACGCCGCGCCTTGCGTCGCACCTGCTCGCGCGAGCCGCGCTCTATCCGGGCATCTCAACCGTGGTGACCGACATGGTCTCGGGAGGCGCAGGCGCCGAGCTATACAGGGTGAAGATTCCCGACGACTACCACGGCATGCCGATCGATGAGGTCAGCCAGCACTTCCGCGACGATCACCACGCGACCTTGCTCGCCATCAACCGGCTGGGCCGGACGTACATCAACCCCGCCCAGGATTTCGCCTTGATGTCGACGGACGAGGCCCTGGTCGTCGCCGAGAAATTGGGGACTCTCAAGCCCGTCCACCACTTCACTGGTCCCATCGACGAGTCACGAGCGGCCGAACCGGCGCAGCATCCCGCGGGCGAAGCGCAGGGCCAGGCATGAACAGAGCCCGCCGTTCGCCGGCGGGCTCTGTCAATTTCTGAGGCTCCGACCGGAAAGCCGGCCGTTTCGAGAGTTACTTGATCTCGACCTTGGCGCCCTGCTCCTCGAGAGCGGCCTTGATCTTGTCCGCCTCGTCCTTGGCGACACCTTCCTTGACGGGCTTGGGAGCCGCGTCAACGAGGTCCTTGGCCTCCTTGAGGCCGAGGCCGGTCAGCTCGCGAACGACCTTGATGACCGGGATCTTGTTGGGGCCGACCTCGGCCAGGACGGCCGTGAACTCGGTCTGCTCCTCAGACGCGGCCGCCGGCGCGCCCGCGGCCGGTGCGCCACCGGCGGCCGGAGCCGCCATCGCGACCGGAGCCGCGGCCGTTACGCCGTAGCGCTCCTCGAACTTCTTGATGAACTCGGACAGCTCGAGGACGGTCATTCCGTCGATCGCCTCGAGGACCTGCTCCTGTGTGATCGTTGCCATTCGTCGGGTTCCTTTCGTTATGCCTGCTGGTTCGCTGCCTTCTGATCGGCCACCTGCTGCAGGGCGTAGCCCAGGTTGCGCAGCGGCGCCGACAGAAGCGAGGCCATGCTGGAGAGCGGCGAGACCATCCCACCGGCCAGCTGGCCCAGGAGCACCTCGCGCGACGGGAGCGTGGCGAGCCTGGTTACCGCGTCGGAGTCGACTCGCTTGCCGTTGAGCACGGCGCCGCGAACCGCCACCTGGCGGAAGGGCTTGATCGCGTCAAGAAAAGTCCTGGCCAGAAGCACCTCGTCGCCGGAAGCCATGGCCAGGGCACTTGGCCCGATCAGCAGCTCTGACAGCTCGGTGTTGCCCGCCTCCTGCGCGGCGATCTTCGCCAGGCGGTTCTTGACCACGCGATAGGTAATGCCCTGGCCGCGCAGGTTGCGGCGAACAGCAGTGATATCTGAAACGGTCAGGCCGCGATAGTCGGCCACGATCGTCGCCTTGGCGTTGGAGAATTCCTCCTTCAGCTCGGCGACAGTGGCCTGCTTGGCCTCCGTCGGCATGTTGCCTCCTTTCCCATTGGCCGCTCGGCGCTGCTCGCCGACGACCTCGCTGCTTGGTTCCGCGCGAGGGCGTCGTGGCGCTGCCTTTCAGCGTCAATGGGCGGGGCTTGCTACACCGTCACCCGCGACGTTCCTTCCCTTGCCTCGGCGAGCCCGCCGACAGGTCCGGGCCGCTGCCCTTCCCTGCCGTCGAATTAAGTCCTCGGGATGAGGACGCTGCGCTGTCTGCGGCGGAACGATCTTCTTTTCTTCCGCGGCACTTCCCGCGGACCGTTCTGGTCAGAACCTAGGCGTTGGCCGCGGCGAGGACCGCCGGCACGTCGACCCGGATACCGGGGCCCATCGTGGATGCCACCGTCAGGCTCTTGAAGTATTGGCCCTTCGCTGCAGTCGGCCGGGCGCGATTGATCGCGTCGATCAACGCGGCCAGGTTCTCGTTGAGTTGCTGGGACTCAAAGCTGGACTTGCCGAAGGGGGTGTGGATGATACCGGCCTTATCAACCTTGAACTCGACGCGCCCGGCCTTGACCTCCTTGATCGCGCGCTCTATGTCGAAGGTGACTGTTCCCGACTTGGGGTTTGGCATCAGGCCGCGACGGCCAAGGACGCGGCCGAGGCGACCCACGGTGCCCATCATGTCAGGGGTCGCGACCGCGACGTCGAAATCCAGCCATCCCGCTTCGATGCGCTTGGCCAGATCTTCGCCGCCGACTTCATCGGCACCGGCGCGCAGCGCTTCCTGGGCCTTCTCGCCCTGGGCAAAGACCACGACGCGAATGCGTTTGCCCGTGCCATGCGGCAGCACGACCGTGCCGCGGACCATCTGGTCGGCATGACGCGGGTCAACGCCCAGGCGGATGTGGGCCTCGGCAGATGCGTCGAAGCTGACGTAGGTGGTCTGCTTGAGCAGGTCGACAGCTTCATCCGGTGGATACGTCTTCGTCCGATCCACCAGCGCGGCTGCCTGCGCGTACTTCTTGCCTCGGTCAGGCATTAGAGCTCTCCTTCCTGACGGCTCCTTGCAGAGCCTCCCCTCTTACGCGGGGTTTGCGCGCGGGTTGTCTTACCCAACGACCTCGATGCCCATTGAACGGGCCGTCCCCTCGACGATCTTCGAGGCACCCTCGATGTCATTCGCGTTGAGGTCGACCATCTTGGTTTCCGCGATCTCGCGGATCTGGCTTCGCGTAACTTTGCCGGCGGTTTCGCGACCGGTAGCCGCCGCCCCCTTGTCGACTCCGGCTGCCTTGCGCAGCAGGTCCGCAGCAGGGGGCGTCTTCAGAACGAAGGTGAAGCTGCGATCCTCGAAGATCGTGATCTGGGCCGGAATGATCTGGCCGCGCTTGTCCTGCGTCTTCTCGTTGTAGCTCTTGGTGAACTCGACGATGTTGATGCCGTGGGGACCGAGCGCGGTGCCGACAGGCGGAGCAGGCGTGGCCGCGCCAGCCGGCAGCTGGAGCGTCAGTACTGTTCGAATCTTCTTTGCCAAATTGTTTTACCTCCGCAGTCGGCCTTCGGCCGCTGCTGCGCGTCTCCGGTGAGCCACCGCGAAACGGGGCGGCTCGGGTAGTTCCTGTGTGTGGTGCCCTACAGCTTCTCTACCTGCAGGAAGTCGAGTTCTACGGGGGTTTCCCGGCCGAAGATGCTGACCAGGACCTTGATCTTGTTGCGCTCCGGGTTGATCTCGTCGACGGTGCCAATGAACTCGGCGAACGGGCCATCCGTGACACGGACGCTCTGTCCCTTCTGGAACGCGACGCGGTACTTGGGCGTCTCGACGCCCATCTGGCGCAGGATCTGCTTGACCTCGTGCTCCTCAAGGGGCACGGGCTCGTTGCGACTGCCGGGGATATTGCCGCCCCCCACGAAGCTCGTAACGCCAGGGGTATTGCGCACCACGAACCACGAGTCTGGGTCGAGGATCATTTCGACCAGGACGTATCCCGGGTAGACCTTCTTCTGGACGGTCACGCGCTGGCCTGAGCGAATCTCGATCTCGTCCTCCTCAGGCACGAGGACCTGGAAGATCTTGTCCTCCATGCCCATCGACTCGATGCGGTGCTCGAGGTTCGTCTTGACCTTCTTCTCGTAGCCCGAATACGTGTGAATCACGTACCAGCGCTTCTCCGGGGCGCGGACTGCTGCCGCTTCCATATCAGCCATCACAGCGTCACGATCTGGTTGAAGATGACCTGAAAGAGCGCGTCAAACACGGCAATGAACAGGCCCACGGCGCCGCTGATCACGAAGACGAGCACGGTCAGATTGCGCGTCTGCTCGCGAGTTGGCCAGGTCACCTTCTTCAGTTCTGACCACGACTCTTCGATGAAGCGCCTGATGCGGGTCAATTAACTACCTCTGATTGGGCTTGGCAGGCGCGACAGGACTCGAACCTGCAACCGCCGGTTTTGGAGACCGGTGCTCTACCAATTGAGCTACACGCCTTCGCCGTACGGGGACTGGTTGTTATTTTGCCTCACGGTGGAGGGTGTGCCTCCGACAGCGTGGGCAGTACTTCTTGATCTCAAGCCGGTTGGGATCGTTCTTCTTGTTCTTGGTAGTGCTGTACGACCGATCTTTGCACTCCGTGCAGGCCAGGATGATCACTGGCCTGTTTTCAGCGGCTCTTGCCATCTCCTAAGCCCTTCCCGCCCGCGCCTTAGCTCAGGATCTCGGTGATCGCACCGGCGCCGACGGTGTGGCCACCCTCGCGGATGGCGAAGCGCTGGCCGGTCTCGAGGGCGATCGGGGTGATCAGCTCGACGTG
>DATBFJ010000032.1:0-31825 GCA_036558545.1 Candidatus Limnocylindrales bacterium | reverse complement strand
CCAGGGACGTGAGCATTCGACACCGATCAGGAGATCGAGTCACACAGGCCGACTGCCGCAGTCACGCATGACGACTGCCGCAGTCACGCAGGCCGACTGCCGCAGTCATGCAGCGCGACTGCCGCAGTCACGCAGCGCGACTGGCGTAGTCACGCAGCGCGACTGGCGTAGTCATGCAGCGCGACTGCCGCAGTCACGCACTGTGAATGGACCCGTGAGTCAGGTCGCCAAGCACGCACCTGATCGGCTAACCTTCCGCGAACTTCGCGGCAGACGTCGTGGAGCGCGGAGGGAGCGCCCAGTTGGTCTCAGCCACGGATAGCGCTGTTCGCCTCGAGCAGGTGGAAAAGAAGTTCGGCGATGTGGTCGCCGTGGCGGGGGTTGACCTCGACGTACACGACGGCGAGTTCTTCTCGATGCTCGGCCCGTCGGGCAGCGGCAAAACGACGACGCTGCGCATGATCGCGGGATTCGAGCTGCCGACCAGCGGCCGGATCGTGCTCCACGGCAAGGACGTCACCAATCAGCCGCCGTTCGATCGTGATGTCAACACGGTCTTCCAGGACTACGCCCTTTTTCCGCACATGACCGTTGGTGACAACGTCGGTTACGGGCTGATGATCCGCAAGGTGGACAAGAAGACACGGCAGCAGCGCGTTTCGGACGCCTTGAAGATGGTCCGCCTGAACGGGTACGAGAAGCGCAAGCCGGGCCAGCTGTCAGGCGGACAGCGCCAGCGTGTCGCGCTCGCCCGCGCCCTGGTCAATCGGCCGCGCGTGCTGCTCCTGGATGAACCGCTCGGAGCGCTCGACCTTCGTCTGCGCGAAGAAATGCAGATCGAGCTCAAATCGATCCAGCAAGAGGTCGGGATTACCTTCATTTACGTCACCCACGATCAGGGCGAGGCGCTGACCATGTCCGACCGCCTCGCCGTCTTCAGCCAAGGAAAGATCGAGCAGATCGGGACTCCGGCGCAGGTATACGAGCATCCGGTCACACAGTTCGTGGCGGGATTTGTCGGTACATCGAACCTGCTCACCGGAGATGCGGCGAAGAACGTCTTCGGCGAAACCGGCACGTACAGCGTCCGGCCGGAGAAGATCCGCATGGCCGCAATCGACGAGCAGCCCCAACCCGACGAGTCGTCATCGCTCGGCACGATCAGCAAGGTTGTCTACCTGGGTCCGGAAACGCGGCTGATCGTCGACCTGGACGGCGGCGGTCAGCTTTCGGTCATGCAGCAGAACCTCAACACTGAGTCGAGCGAAGCGCTCGCGCTCGAGGGGCGCAAGGTGCGCCTGACATGGAAGCGGCTTCATAATCTGGCCCTCGCCGGGGGAGCGTAGGCGAGGGTCGCGGACATGCGACAGTCGCGGGGAGAGCGACAGGGAGTGGGGGAGGAGGAGGAATCGTGCGACGAGCACGGATTTGGGCCGCGATCGGCAGCGTGACGCTCATCGTCTCGGCCTGCGGCGGCACCGGAGCAACGACGCCACCCACGACCGGCGCGGCAAGCCATGCCCCGAGCGCGGCGGCGACTCAGGCGGCGACCACGGCCGCTGCCACCGCGACTGTTGCGGCCGGCACACCCGCCGCAACGGTTGCCGGAACAATGGGTCCGCTGCCGTCATCAGGCGTCAGCTCGAAGATCGACAAGGGCGAAGGCGAGCTCGACATCATTATTTGGGCCGGCTACGCCGAGGACGGATCGTCAGATAAGACCTACGACTGGGTGCACCCATTCGAAGACCTCACCGGCTGCCAGGTCCATTCGACCGACATGACCGACTCGAATAACGGCGTTTCGCTCATGCAGGGTGGTTCGTACGACGGAATCTCGGCGTCAGGCGACGCGACGACCCGTCTCATCCAGGGCGGTCTGGTCGCACCGATTGATACAAGCATCTTCTTGAACTATCCGAACGTTTTCGACAGCCTCAAGAACCTGCCGCACAACACCGTCAACGGTGTCAACTACGGCGTGCCGCATGGCCGTGGGCCAAACCTGCTTGCCTATAACACCGACCAGGTGACCACCGCGCCGACTAGTTGGGATCCGATCTGGGAAGGCGGTTCGGCCTACAAGGGCAAGATCAGCATCTATAACTCGTCGATCTTCATCGCCGACGCGGCGCTGCACGTGATGGTCAAGCACCCTGAGCTGGGCATCAAGGACATCTACCAGCTGGACGATGCGCAGTTCCAGGCAGCGATCGATCTGCTCAACCAGCTCAAAGCAAATAATCCGCTTTTCTGGGGAACTGCCACGGAGCAGCAGACCTCATTCACGTCGGGTGACGTGGTGATCGGCACGTCCTGGCAATATCAGGTCAATCTGCTCACCGCTGACCACCAGCCGATCGCGGCGGTCCTGCCCGACGAGGGTTCGACCGGCTGGTCGGACACCTGGATGATGTCGGCCACAGCCAAGCACCCCAATTGCATGTTGATGTGGATGGACTGGATGATGTCGCCGATGGCCAATGCGCTGGCGACGATCTGGTTCGGCGAGGCGCCGACCAGTCAGGCTGCATGCGACTACGCGGAGACCATCTCGCCAGGCCACTGCGAGCAGATGCACGCGACGGACGAGGCGTACTTTTCCAAGGTCCATTACTGGGCAACGCCCCAAGCGGACTGCAAGGACGAAGACCCGGCCACCACCTGCAAGACGCAGGACGACTGGGTCCAGGCCTGGACAACCCTGACAGGCAGCTGAGTCGATCTGGCGAGGTTTGAATTGAGGGCTCCCGTCTCACCGCGGGGGCCCTTGACTTCCTGATGGCCCTGCCCACCGCGCCGATCACCGCCCCTGAGTCGCTCGTACCGCGGCGCACCAGTCCGCGGCGCAAATTCGGCTCGTGGGTTCATCGGCGTCCCCGCGCGCGCCTGGTTGGCCTGCTCGCCGCGCCGATCACCTGGATGGTGATCATTTACCTTGGCGCGTTATTCATCCTGCTGCTCAACGCGTTCTGGGCAAAGGATCCCTTCACGGGCAAAGTCGAGCCGTTCAGCTGGACGCTCGATGCGTTCAAGACGATCGCCAGTAATCCTGTCTACACGACGATCGCCCTGCGCACGATGGGGATGGCCATCCTGGTCACCGTGACGGACGCGTTGCTGGCGCTGCCGATTGCGTACTACATGGCGCGCGTCGCATCTCCCGCAAAGCGTCGTCTGCTCGTGGTCGCGATCCTCATCCCGCTCTGGGCGGCCTACCTGGTCAAGGTCTATTCGTGGCGGATCATCTTGCAGGGCCATGGCCTGGTCGACTGGGCGGTGGCACCTTTCGGGATGCACGGCCCGGGCCTTTCCGACATCATGAATACCTGGATCGTGCTCAGCTACCTGTGGCTGCCGTACATGATCTTGCCGCTTTTCGCCGGCTTTGAGCGGGTCCCTAGCTCGCTCATCGAAGCTTCGGCTGACCTGGGCGGCCGAAGCATGACTACGTTCCGCCGAGTGATGCTGCCGCTTGTTTTTCCGGCACTCGTCGCAGGATCGATATTCACGTTCTCGCTGACCCTCGGCGACTACATCACGCCGGACCTGGTGTCCGACACGAAGTTCATCGGCAACGTCATCTACGACAACGCTGCGAACGTAAACCTGCCAGTTGCCGCGGCTTACTCGCTTATCCCGATTGCAATCATGGTCGTCTATCTGCTCGTGGCTCGGCGCCTGGGCGCTTTTGAGAATCTATGACCGAGCCACGCTACGTCCGCGTGCTGCTGCGCATCGCCACGATCGGCGTGCTTGTGTTCCTGTTCCTACCGATCGTCGTGTTGGCCATCCAGGCGTTCAACTCGAGCAAGCTGCTGACCTGGCCGCCACCCGATTTCACCTTGCATTGGTTCAGCGATGCCGCGGGCAATCCGCAGATCGTCCAGGCCTTCCAGAACTCGATCGTCGCGGCGACGGTCGCGACGATCCTGGCTCTGATACTGGGCACGCTCGCGGCACTGGCCGTTCAGCGCTACGACTTCTTCGGCAAGCAAACGATTTCGTTCATCTTTGTATTGCCCCTCGCGCTGCCAGGCGTGATTACAGGCATTGCGCTGCGCACGTCCTACGTTACCTTCGGTATCGACCTAGGCATGCTGACGATCATCGTCGGCCACGCCACGTTCTGTGTCGTGGTCATCTACAACAACGTCATCGCTCGTCTCAGACGCGTGCCGCGGACGGCCGAGGAGGCATCTGCTGACCTGGGTGCGGACTCATTCACGACGTTTCGGCGCGTAACGCTGCCGGCCGTGCGGACGGCGCTGCTCGCGGGAGCCCTACTCGCTTTCGGCCTCAGCTTCGACGAGATCATCGTCACGATCTTCACCGCCGGCCCAGGGACGCAGACGATCCCACTCTGGATCTACTCGGCGATACAGCGCCCGAACGAGCTGCCTGTCGTTAACGTCGTGGCCGTCGTCGTCATCCTGCTGAGCGTCATCCCGGTATATCTCGCTCAGCGACTGAGCGGTGATGTCGCGGCGAGTGCTGCGCTGTGACAAACTCTCAAGCTAGATGACTGTTTCCCAGACCAGCTCGTCGGCCGCCCCTGATATCCGAATCGAGCGCGTGTCCAAGCGCTTCCATGAAGTCACCGCCGTCGACGACCTGTCACTGGACATCGAACACAACGAATTCTTCTCGATGCTCGGTCCGTCCGGCTGCGGCAAGACGACGACTCTGCGCATGATTGCGGGCTTCGAGGAGGTCACCGAAGGAACCATCAAGCTCGGCGACCAGGATGTGACCAACACGCCACCATTCAAGCGCGACGTGAACACCGTGTTCCAGAACTACGCGCTATTTCCACATCTCAACGTGTATGAAAACGTCGCATTCGGTCTGCGCCGCAAGAAGGTCGCGGACGCGGAGATCAAGCGCAAGGTCGGTGAGTTCCTTGCCCTCGTCGAGCTGCCCGGCTACGAGCGTCGTAAGACCAGCCAGCTGTCGGGTGGCCAGCAGCAGCGCGTGGCCCTTGCCCGGGCGTTGATCAATCACCCCCGCGTGCTGTTGCTCGACGAGCCGCTCGGCGCGCTCGATCTCAAACTGCGCAAGCAGATGCAGCTCGAGCTGAAGCGCATCCAGACGGAGGTCGGCATCACCTTCGTGTACGTCACCCATGACCAGGAAGAGGCGATGACGATGTCCGACCGCATCGCGGTGATGCGCGCAGGCAGGATCGAGCAGCTGGGCAGTGCCGAGGACCTGTACGAGCGTCCAGCCACGGCCTTTGTTGCGGGCTTCCTTGGTGTTTCAAACTTGCTTGAGGGCCGAGTCACCGGCGCCGCCAATGGCATGCTCGAGATTGCGCTCGACGATGGGCGATCCATCCGCGCCGCGGCCGCCAACGGTTACTCGGCCGGTGACGCGGTAAGCGCCGGCGTCAGGCCCGAGAAGCTCAAGATCGCGAAGCTCGACGATGGCGATGCCGCGACCTCAGCGGACGGTGCCACGAACGTGATCGAGGGCCGGGTCACCGACGCGAGTTACGTCGGCGTCAGCACTCAATATGTCGTCAAGCTCGACGACGGCAGTGACGTGACCGTGTACGCCCAGAACCTCGATACCAGCGGCGTCAGCGAGCAATATCCGGTCGATCAGAAGGTCCAGCTCAGCTGGTCGCCCAAGCACACGTTCGTGATCGGCGGCCGTGTCGATCGAGCAGCCTTGGAGGAGGAAGTCACAGAAGATGCGTAGCCAGATCTCTCATCGTCCCAAGGCACTCATCGCTTCGCTGCTCGTGACCGTTTCACTGGTCGGCTGCGGCATCTCCGGCCAATCCCAGGCACCAGGAGCAAGCACACCGTCTGTCGCGACGCCGCCGCCAGCCGCGCAAACACCGGGCTCGCAAGCGTCGACGGGCGTAGCGCAATCTCAGAACCCGCCCTCGTCTGGCGGCGGCGGCCCCCTCAACACGGCCAACCCGTCTTCAATTCCGAGCATCGCAACCGGACCCGCGACACCTGAGCCCACCGTTGCAGGTTCCGTTTCGTGGGCCAACTGGCCCGTGTACATCGATATTGCCGACGACGGCTCGTACCCCACGATTGACAAGTTCACCTCGGAAACTGGGATCCAGGTCCAGTACCACGAGGACATCAACGACAACAGCGAGTTCTTCGGCAAGATCCAGCCCGACCTCCAGGCTGGCCGGCCCACCGGCTACGACATGATCACGCCTTCCGACTGGATGGTCGCCAAGCTGATCCGCTTCGGCTACCTCCAGCCGCTCGACAAGTCGCTACTGCCCAACTGGACCGCGAATGCCCAGGATGTGCTCAAGAACCCGTGGTACGACCCGGGGAATATCTATTCCGTTCCGTGGCAGGCGGGCATCGTCGGCATTGCCTACAACCCGAAGCTGACCGGTCGCGACATCACCAGCTTCGACGACCTGCTCGATCCGGCCTTCGCGGGTCGGTCGGGACTTTTCAGCGAGATGATCGACACGATGAGCCTGACGCTGCTCAGCGACGGCGTACATCCCGAGGACGCCACCATGGATGACGTGGTCGCGGCACAGCAGAAGCTGCTCGCGGCAGCGCAGAGCGGCCAGTTTCGCGCCTTCTACGGCAACGACTATTACGACGCGCTGGCCAACGGCGACCTTGCCGTCTCGATGGCCTGGTCGGGCGACATCAGCCAGATGCAGCTGTACGACAACCCTGACGTCAAATTCGTCATCCCCAGCACCGGCGGAATGCTCTTCGTCGACAACATGGTCATACCCAACTACTCGCAGCACCCGGCGGACGCGTACAAGCTGATGGACTACTGGTACACGCTGGAGGCAGCCGTGCCGCTGACCGAGTACATCGGCTACTTCAGTCCGGTGAAGGGGGTCCAGGAAGCCGTCACGGCAGACGCGCAGACCGCGGCGGCCGACGGCAAGCCCATCAAAGCCGCTCACCTCACGCAGATCGCCAACGATTCGTTCCCGACTCCTGAGGAGCTGCAGAACGTCTACAACTACAAGAACCTCTCGGAAGACGAGGAACGACAGTGGAACGATCTCTTCAACCAGGTCGTTAACGGGTGACGATCTAGCGCCATGCCCCGCCACCTGCGCTGGCTGACGCCTTATCTGTTCCTGATACCCGGTCTTCTGTGGCTGACGATCTTCTTCGTCATCCCGATGATCGTGATGGCGTCGATCAGCCTCCAGGAGGGCAGTCTCGGCACGGGCTATACGCTCACCTGGAACTTCGGCGTCTACCCGGAGGTGATCAACACCTACCTGCCGCAGTTCGCCAGGTCGCTCGTCTACGCGATCATCGTCACCGTCGCAACCCTGGTGTTGGGCTACCCGATCGCGTGGACGATCGCCAACAGGGGCGGCCGATTCAAGAACATCCTGCTGCTCCTCGTGATCATGCCGTTCTTCACCTCGTTCATCATCCGAACGTTGGCGTGGAAGCAGATCCTGGCCGACAACGGTTTCGTGCTGGGCACGCTCAAGGACTTCGGCATCCTCGATCCGGGCGCCCACGTCCTCGCCAGCCCGCTGGCAGTCATCTCCGGCCTGACCTACAACTTCCTGCCGTTCATGATCCTGCCCCTGTACGTGGCGATCGAAAAGATCGATCCCAAGCTGACCGAAGCGGCCATGGATCTCTACGCGAGCCGGACCCAGGCCTTCCGACGCGTTGTGCTGCCCCTTTCGATGCCCGGCGTTTTTGCTGGCTCGCTGCTCGTGTTCATCCCGGCGGTTGGTGACTTCGTCAATGCCGACATCCTGGGCAGCCGCGACACGACGATGATCGGCAACGTCATTCAGCGTCTGTTCCTGCAGACCAACGCCTATCCGGAGGCATCTGCGCTGGGCTTCGTACTGATGGCCGCCGTTCTCGTGCTCGTGGCGATCTACGCGAAGGTCGTCGGCGCCAACGAGCTGACAGCTGGGTGAGGGCGCGATGACGGCATCAGCGGTTTCGGCAACGGCCGCGGGGCAGCAATCTGCCGAGCTCGAGGGGCAACCCAAGAAGCACCGAACACCTACCGGCAAGCGCCTGCTGAACGCCTCGCTGCCGGTCTATACGGCGCTGCTCGTGATCTACATGTTCCTGCCCATCGCGGTGATGATCATCTTCTCGTTCAACGATCCGCAGGGCCGCCAGAACATCACCTGGCAGGGCTTCACGATCCAGAACTACTTCGATGTCTGGAGCCGGCCGGACATCACCGGCCCCATGCTCAACAGCCTGCTCATCGCCCTTGGCTCCACGATCGTTGCGACGATCCTTGGCACGTTCATCGGCCTGGCATTGACGCGCTACCAGTTCCGCGGCCAGACGCCGGTCAACCTGTTGATCTACGTTCCCATGGCCACGCCCGAGGTGATCATGGGTGCGTCGCTGCTGGCGCTGTGGGTCTCGGTCGATGTCGCGCGGGGCATGCCGACGATCCTGATCGCCCACGTCATGTTCTGTATCAGCTTCGTCGTCGTCACAATCCGCGCCCGCATCTCTGGGTTCAACAGGTCGCTCGAAGAGGCGGCCATGGACCTCGGCGCGGACTCGTTGACGACTTTCCGCAAAGTGACACTGCCCTTGATCTTCCCGGGCATCCTCGCTGCCGCAATGCTGTCGTTCGCGCTGTCGATCGACGACTACGTCATCACTTCGTTCGTTTCCGGACAGACGCTGACCTTCCCATTGTGGGTCTACGGCGCATCACGTCTCGGCATGCCGCCCGAGGTCAACGTCCTTGGCACGCTCATTTTCGTCACGGCCGTGGTCGCGATCGTTGCCCAGATCTGGTGGGCGCGCCGCCGTGCGAAGCAAGACAGGCTGATCGTCGATCGACCACCCGAGTTCGCGCCCGTCCTGCCTCGAGGCTAGCTGCGCAGCAGCCGTCAGGGCACGCTGCAGACCTTGAAGCCGGTTGCGTGGACGCTGTGACCCGCAGCGCTACAGGTGATCGCCCTGGTAGCGGATGTACTGGTTGGCCTTCGAGGAAAAGTCGTGGTCCCACACCTCGGCATAGGTCGCGCCTTCGATGATGATGCCGCTCTGGGAGCCACCTGCTCGTGTTGAGACCTTCGTCCAAGTCGCGCCGCTGTCGCCGGTGAGAAAGCCATTCATTGCGTAGGCCAGTGGTGAGCCTGCGGCCCGGCTGACTTCGACGAGAATGTGGGCGCCACTGATCGAAACTGACATGGGTCGCGGACCGCCGTTTGCACAGCTGGTGCACGGGCCTGGGACGACGATGCGCGGTCCGAAGGAGCTTGCCTGGTCGTCGCTGATGCGGATGTGCGTCCGGCCGGCGCGCTGGTAGGCAACGACAAGACGCTCGCCCAGACCTGAGATGAGCGGATCACTTACGCCCTTGCCGGCCATCAGCGTGAGGCTCGGCTTGGGCGTGAGCGTGAAATTGTCACCGCTGCCTGAGTCGTAGTCGAAATGCTGGACCGTGAGACCGCTGGTCAGCCATGCAACGCTGAACCCGGCGTAATCACCGGTGATGCGCGGCGGACTCGTGAAGTCGCCCGTGCCCAGATCGAGCGTCAGGGTGGGGCATGGGCCGCTGCAGTCCGACACGTCCGAAGTCCGAGCCGCCAGCCACAGGTGTCCGGCGTTGACCCATGTGACCGCGCCGATGTCGCCGAAGCAGGAGACGTCGGCCATGCTCCCTGCGCCGAGCGAATAGTTGCCCACGTCGCCGGTCACGAAGTTGCGGTAGAAGAGGCCGACCTCAGGCGTCGCTCCCGGCCAACTGCTGACCGCGAAGATCGAGTCGTTGCAAGTAGCCACGCGCGGATCTTTGGCGGGCAAGCCGTCGTGTAGCGCGAACTTTGAAGCGAACGAGTGCCCCTCGTTCATGCTCCAGCGAATGTAGGAAAGGTTCCTTTGCTGGAATGCGACCACGAGGAAGTCGTCCGAAGCGATATCGCCGAGTTTCAGGGTCCGACCATCCGATGCGCTGGCCAGCGTGATCGGCGCCTCGGCCGCGGCTGCGACCTGAGCGAGAGCCAACGTTGCCAGGAGGGCAACGACCAACGGTCCCGCTACAAGAAATCGCAGGCTCCGCACCAGGTGGATCTTTCGCATTCAATCTCTCCTCAGTCGACGATTGCGCCGACGCACTTGTTCAGGCGCCAGCATCGTCCTCTCTGCGGCGGCTGGGTATCCGTGGCGCTACCCAGTTCGCTACCCAGCCCTTGCTAGGTGGTACCCGGCCTCATGCTGTCAGCTCGCTGGCGAAATCGCGGAAGACCGCGATGTGTCGATCGATTTCCTCTTCGGTATGTTGCACGGAGAGAGTCCACTGATCATCGGGACCCGGCGGAAGAAGGATGCCGCGGTTGACGAGGTAGAAGAACGAGGCCGCCCACAGCTCACTATCGAGACCCACGAAGTCGCGGTAGTTGGTCACCCGCGCCGGAGTGAACATCACGCAGCCTTTGGGCCCGACATTGACTGCATATCCAGGCAGCCCGAAATCGTCCACGACCTTCTGGCTGCCCGCGGCGAGCTTATTGCCCATTTCCTGGAGCTTCGGATAGACGTCGCGGGTCAGGATCCTGGTCAGAACCGTCACTCCCGCCGCCATCGCCAGCGGGTTGCCGTTGTACGTGCCCAGATGGGCCACGCGCGTAGCGCCACCGGGAATCGTCGAATGCGCCAGAGCAGTGCCGGCATTGCCCTCGTTAAGCTCGGGCAGCTTCTCGATAACGCCCATGATCTCGCCACGGCCGCCGAATGCGCCAACGGGCACACCGCCGCCGATTGACTTGGCCAGGCAGAACAGATCGGGCTTGACGCCAAACCATTCGGTAGCGCCGCCATAGGCAATGACAACGCCGGTCTTGACCTCGTCAAATATCAGCACCGCGCCATGGGCCGTGGCCAGTTCGCGCACGCGCTCGAGGAAGCCGGGGAGTGGCGGAACCACCCCGATATTGAATTGGACGGGTTCGACGATGATGGCCGCGATCTCGCCGCGGTGGCGCTCGAGGATCTGTTCCAGCGCCTCAGGGTTGTTGAACGGAGCGATGACCGTCTCCTCAACGCGAGATCGCGGCAGTCCGGCCGATGCCGGCACCGTCGCCGGTGCATCCATCGGCCCGATGAATTCGCGCGGTGGCTGGATCGAGACCAGGACGTCGTCGTGGTGGCCGTGATAGCCGCCCTCGAACTTGATGATCTTCTCGCGGCCGGTGAAGCCGCGCGCGACCCGGATCGCGTCCATCGTCGCTTCCGTGCCCGAGTTCGAGAAGCGGACGAGGTCGCAGCCGAAGCGGCGCTTGATCTCGTCGGCCATGACGATGCTGTCCTCGACTGGGAACGTGTAGCACGTCCCGTTCGCGACACGATGTTGCAGTACCTCGGCCAGGACGGGATGTGAGTGGCCCGCGGCCAGCACGCCGAAAGCCATGTCGAAGTCGACGTACTCGTTGCCATCGACGTCGTGGATGCGCGATCCGCGGGCATCCGTCATGAACAGCGGGTACGGGTCGTATGACTGGAATGAGCTCGCTACTCCGAGCGGCAACGACTGCTTGGCGCGCTGGTGAAGCTGGAGCGAGCGCGGCGTCCGGCGCCGGTATTCGGCTTCCTCACGGGCAAGGATTGCCGACACGCGCTCGCGCGACAGCCCGCGGGCGGTTGTAGTTGGCGTCGTCATGTGGGCCTGTGCCTCCCGGGCTCCATCTCGGTCATGGCGTGGTGGATGCCGTATTTGTCGAGCAGCGCGAGGTATGGATCTGGATCGAACGATTCGGGGCCAAGCACTCCCGATCCGGACCACGAGCCGTTGGCCAGGAGCTCCATGGCGATTACGGGGTTAAAACCAGTTTGCCACGCGACAGCGCCCAGGCCGAGATCGCGCCAGCATTGCTGCGCGTCGGTCATCTGGTACAGGTAGACCTCGCGCGGCTGCCCGTCCCTGCGGCCGATGACCCATGTGCCGACGATCGCCCGACCGACCATCTCGTTGCCCACCTTCGCCGGATCGGGCGTGATCGCGGCGAGCACGTCACGTGGCGCCACCTCGACGCCCTTGACCGTGACCTTGTCGGTGCGGTCCATGCCCAGCGCGTGGATGGTCTTGAGCTTGTCGATGAAGTCAGTGCCCAGCGCGTACTTGAACGTGACCTTCTTTGGAGGCGCGTCGTGCGGTTGGAGGTAGCGCGGAACGAGCAGCACCTCCTCGTGCTCGACGTTGACGCACTCGACCTCGCCGATGCCCTCCGGGAAGGGGAACATCTCGGGTGCGCTGAAGGGTTCGGTGGTGTGCCAGGCGCCGTTCTCCCAGATGATCGGTGGATTGAGGCACTCTTCGATGGTCGTCCAGATGCTGAATACCGGGGCAAAGGCGTAGCCGGGGATTGCCAGGTCGCCACCGTCGCGGATGTGGACCTCGTCGACGCCACGGACGTCGAACAGATGCTTTGCGGCATAGGCGGCAAAGACGTCTGTGAGGCCCGGATCCATGCCCATGCCGAGCAGCGCGAGGTGACCGGCCTGCTGCCAGGCCGCGGCCTTCTCGAGCTGCTCGTCGGCCAGCTTCAGACCCGGCTTGCTGAATGGCGCGTCCGGGTGTGGCTTGGACAGGCTCGTTGCCATGTCCATGTAGTTGACGCCGGCGTCGAGTGCGCCATCGAAGATGGGCATGACGAACTGCGGATCGACCGCGTTCATGACCAGGTCGATGCCGTGATCCCTGGCCACGTGAGCGACGCGCTCCGCGGACGAGGCGTCGATCTGGTGCGCTTCGTACTTGCCGCCGTGATCGAGCGAACCGACGACGTACTTGGCGCGCTCCAGGTCGTAGTCGGTCACGAGCATGTGCTCCAGCCAGGGACGATCCGTCGCGACCTTGGCGATGGCCTCGCCGACAGTACCGGCACCCACGAGAAGAACTCGCATCAGTCGGCGATCTTGGCCATGACGTGCTTCACGATCGTGTAATCCTCGATTGAGTACGAGCTCATGTCCTTGCCGTAGCCCGATTGACCGAAGCCGCCGTGCGGCATCTCGGACGCGATCGTCAGGTGGTCGTTGATCCACACGGTGCCGTAGCGCAGTGCCTTGGCCGCTCGCAGGGCCTTCTTCACGTCCCGCGTCCAGACCGACGCGGCAAGCCCGTAGGGCACGCCGTTCGCCCAGCGCAGGCCGTCATCCTCATCGCTGAAGCGCTGGACGGTGATGACCGGACCGAACACCTCCTGCTGGACGATCTCGGAGTCCTGGCCTACGTCGGTGACGACCGTTGGGTTGTAGAAGAAGCCGCGGCCGCCACCGCCGTCACCGCCAATAGCGACGCCACCACCGTAGCCGCGCGCACGGTCAACAAAACCAGCCACACGTGATTGCTGGTTCTTACTGACCAGCGGACCCATGTCCAGCTCCGGGTCTGTCGCAGGGTCGCCGACCTTGATCGTTCCGACCATCGAGACCAACGCGGAAAGCGCCTTGTCGTACGCCTTCGAGCCGACGATGATCCGCGTCGCAGCGGTGCAGTCCTGGCCGCTGTTGAAGAAGGCGCCGAGCTTGATCGCCTCCGCGAGCGCATCGAGATCGGCGTCGTCGTAGACGAGCACCGGCGCTTTGCCGCCAAGCTCGAGGTGGACGCGCTTGACAGTCTGGGCGGCGGCTGCGGCGATCTCCTTGCCGGTCGCCGTGTCGCCGGTGAGCGAGACCATGTCAACGTCCGGGTGGCTGATCAGCCGCTGGCCGACCACCGCGCCCGGGCCGGTGATCACGTTCAGCACGCCGGCCGGGAAAATGTCGGCGGCGAGCTCGCCCAGTCGCAAGGCCGAAAGCGGTGTCATCGACGCCGGCTTGAGCACGACGGTGCAGCCCGCGGCCAAAGCCGGGCACAGCTTCCAGATGGCCATCATCAGCGGGTAGTTCCACGGTGCGACCTGGCCGACCACGCCGGCCGCCTCGCGCCGGATCATGCTCGTGTGCGTGGCCACGTACTCGGCTGCGGCTTTGCCCTCGATCACTCGTGCTGCGCCGGCGAAGAAGCGCATGTTGTCGAGGGTGAACTCGACGTCAAAGTCGGCCGTGCCCTTGGGCTTGCCGACGTTCTGCTGCTCGAGCAGCGACAGAGTCTCAGCGTCGCGTTCCACGGCGTCAGCGAATGCGTAGAGCGCCTTCGACCGATCCTGCGGAGTCGACTGCGACCAGCTCTCGAAAGCCTTGCGCGCCGCCGCGACCGCCTTGTCGACGTCCGCCGCGGTGCCCTTGGGCACCTCTGCGATCGTCTCCTCGGTTGCCGGGTTGATGACCGGCATCGTCTCCTGCGTGGAGGCGTCCGCCCAGTCACCATTGATGAACATGCGGCGGCTTGGCGTGGCGGTAAGCGTCATCTCCTGACCCTCTGTTTGTTGACGGGCTAGAGCGCCGCCAGTGATTCCTTGACGATGGAAAGCGCCTGGCCCACCTCTTCGTCGGTCGTGACGAGCGGTGGGATGAATCGAACGACCTGACCGTACGTGCCGCACGTCAGCAGCAGCAGCTTGCGATCGAAGGCCTCGTGGAGCAGCGCCTTGGCCAGATCCGGTCGGGGTTTCAGGTCACTTCCGCCGTCGGCAAATTCGATGGCCAGCATCAGGCCACGGCCACGGACGTCAGCGACGCCGGCGACGCCCGTCGCCGCGGCGCGTAGACCGCCAAGGAGCTGCTCTCCCTGCTTCTGCGCGTTAGCGACGAGACCTTCCGACTCGATCACGTCGAGTGTCGCCAGGGCCGCCGCGCATGCGACGACGTTGCCGCCATAGGTTCCGCCATGGGCCGAAGGTGGGAACCTGTCGATCAACGAGCGCCTGGCCATGATCCCGGACAGCGGCAGCCCCGAAGCAATGCCCTTTGCCACGATCACGATGTCCGGAGTTGCGCCGGTCCACTCGGATGCGAAGAACTTGCCCGTTCGTCCGTAGCCCGTCTGGATCTCGTCGGCGATGAGCATGATTCCGTGCTTGTCAGCCACCTCGCGCAATGCCGGCAGGAAGCCTTCGGGCGGAATCACGTAGCCGCCCTCGCCGAGGATCGGCTCGACGATGAACGCGGCCACGTCGTCGGGATAGACCATCGTCGCGAAGAGCTGCTCGAGGGCCTTCAGCGTTACGTCAAGTGCCCGCTGGCCGTCTCCGCCACCGACTCGCAGCGGATCCGGGAAGGGCACGTGGTGCACGCCGCCAAGCAGCGGTTCGTAGTGGCCGCGGTACTTCACGCTTGAGCTGGTCAATGCCATGGCCGCGTGCGTCCGGCCGTGGAAGCCGCCGTGAAAGGCAATGACAAGAGGCCGTCGCGTGGCCATCTTGGCCAGCTTGATGGCGGCTTCCACGGCCTCCGCCCCAGAGTTCGACAGGAACAGCCCCGCCTCTTCATCGAGCTGACCGGGGAAGTAGCGCGGCAGCCGATCGTGCAGCTGCAGACCCGGCTTGTGGTAGACGATGTTCTGCTGGCCGTGGATGAGCTTGGTCGCCTGCTGGCCAATCGCAGCCGCGACCTTGGGGTGGGCATGGCCGGTGTTGACGACGCCTATGCCGGACGTGTAGTCGAGGTAGCGCTCGCCGTCGTCGGTGATCAGCCACGACCCGTCGCCACGATCGATGATCAGATCCGTGTAGCGCGCCCAGACGGCCGGCACGCCGTCGGTCAGCGCAGGCCAGTCGGCCGCGGAGTCGTTGAGCAGGTCGGTGACGATCGGATCCCTCAGCATGCTCGCAGCCTATGGACCTGTGTTCGTGCGGTCAACTCGATCCAGGACCAATCGGCCCTAGGCCATTTATGAGCGGCGGGCGTACGATCGACGTCTAATGGCTAGTCGGGCACAGAAAGTGCCGCAGAGGGTGCGACTGCTGAGGGTCGACCCGGGCATAGGTTGGCGCATCCGCCGCTTCCTCGGCTCACCGGGTCATGTCGTGGGCGCGCTGTTCGGCATCGTCGGCATCGTCCTGCTCAACAACGGGCTGATCACGTTCCCACTCGCCGCTGTGGTGATCATCGGCATGTACGCGATCGGCTACTTTCTGGCGTCCCGACCAAAGGTGACCCAGGACTTCGGTGTCACACCGGCCAAGGACGCGGACAAGATCGAGGTTGGCCTCGACCAGATGCTGTCAACGGTCCGCCGGCGCGTCTCGGCCGACATCTACCAGGTCGTTCTGAGCATCCGCGATGCGATCGTGTTCACCCTCGATCATGCCGCGGACATGCAAACAGACCCTGACATCTACGCCGTGCGCCAGACGGCGATGACGTACCTGCCAGAGGCCCTGTCCAAGTACATGGCTCTGCCGCGTGCCTATGCCGAGCGGCAGATTGTCGAGAACGGCAAGACCTCGCACGACATCCTCCTCGAGCAGCTGCGCCTGATGGAGACCAAGGTTCATGAGGTCGCCGACGCGTTGATCGAACGCCAGTCGCAGCGCCTGGTGACGCACGGCCGATTCATCGCGGATCGCTTCGGCGACAGCACGTTCGAAGCCGCCGCGCAGACAAACGTCGAGGTGGCTGCTACCGCAGGCGCTCAGGCCCCCGCCGTACAGTCGGAGCTGGAAGCCAAGCGCGAGCGCGTCAAGGTCGTCTGAAACTCGCCCATATACTCGGGGCGCGATGAACTTCCTGGCGCGTAACGCCCGTCAAATCGTCCTCGTCGACGCGGCGCTGCTCATGGGCGGCGTCCTGATGACGTCGTTCAACCTGCTGCTGGTCGGCTGGAGCGTGTACGCGGTCGGCCACGTGCTGGCAATCGGTGCGTTTGGTGCCATCGCCGCGTACTTCCGGCCGCAAATGGACGGCTGGTCGTGGACAGGCCTGCTCGTGCTCGAAGCTGGCTTAATCCTGGCACTGCCGCAGATCGCCGCGATCTGGCAGGCCTATTACCAGACTCCGACGGGCGCGCTCATGCAGCTTCCCTTCCAGACGGCGCCGATCGGCCACGAGGCAGAGATCGTGCTGTGGGTGGGTTTGGCGTTCTACGCTCTGGCCGCGCGCGGCGCAAAGGCGCTGCCGGCCGGCGTCGCGTGGATCTTCGTCATCGCCGCGCTGCTCGGCCTCGTGGCGGCATTGGCCGACGTCCTCTTCGTCACCGCCTACTGGTGGGTGCTGGCCATGTTCATGCTCGCTTTCGGCCTCGTTGCCACGGGTGGCAACCTGGAGGCAGCCGACTCGGCCGCGGAGCCAAGCGCGACCACTTAGCTCTTTCGCCGCTCTCCGCGTTCCGACTGGCCTGACGCATGGCGGTTGGGGCAAACCCCCGGCCGGCTCGAGTCGGATCTACAGATTCCGCGTCGCCGTATGACGCCAAAGGCCGTGCAGACCTCGAGTCGCTTCTACGGATTCCCGACAAGCCAAGGCGGCGCTAAGTCGGAGGTAAGGGATAGCTAAGCACTCCAGTGTTGAATCCTCGCGTGCCCGATGCTGTCCACAAGCAGCTCTATCCATACCAATCGGAGCGAGGCGAGCAACCTCCGCATCCCGACTTTGCCATGGTCGGCGCGCGCTTTCGAAACGGCCGCCACCAGGCTGGCCTATCGCAACGTCGGCTGGCCGACAAGGCCGGAATCAGTCAGAGCGTCGTGTCGAGGTTTGAGCGTGGCCTCGTCCGAAAGATGTCCGCGGAGCGAATCGTCCGACTGGCGCTTGCGCTCGGGCCGCGCTTTCCGTTTGGTTGCTGCCCGCACGACGATGGCTGCCCGTGGCCGCGCGTGGTCACAACCGAACGATCGTCTTTCTGGGACCTTTTGAACGGCTGATCTTTGCCGGCGACTCATCAAGGGGTGTGAGGGCGATTCCGCACGATTGAGAATCTTTACGGGCGACTCACGGGTGCCGCGGGACGGTGCGGCCGCGCTCAGGAATCGCTAGACCGGACTCAAACCCGGGATCCACTGCGCGAGGCGTGGGCGGCCGCGCGCGCTGGCACGCGCGAATTGAGCGCTTTGAAAGAGAGGACGGTTAGATGACGTAGCGCCGTAAACCCGGCCGGGGCCACGCTGTGTCCATGAGCGATACGCGCGAACAGCAGCGCGAGGGCGACGAGCCCGCGACGCACGAGCAGGAGAGCTACCTGGACACACTCAGCCACGAGCTGGGCGACGACCGACCGAAAGGAATGACCAAGGAAGGCGCAGACGAAAAGATTGACGAGCTTCGGCACAAGGTCGAGGAACTCGAAGGCGGAGGTGAGCCCACCGAACAGAACGCGGTGGTAACCCCCGTTATCCCCAACGCCAACCGCTGAGCGCTATTCGCCTTCCGGCGCCTCGAAGTGAAGCAGGCCGAAGCTCGCGCCCTGCGGATCGGTCAAGATGGCGAACTTGCCTCCGGGCATCGCCTGGGGCGCGACCATCGTCTTGGCGCCCAGGCGCTCCGCGACGGCCGCGGCAAGGTCGACGTCTTCCACGCCAAAGTAGATCTGCCAGTAGTTCGGCACGTTCTCGGGCACCATTGGGTTCATCTCCCAGGCGCCAAGGATGCTCTCACCCTCGAGCGTGAACTCGTGATACGGCGGCCGGCTCGCGTCGCCTGGGTCGCTTTGCATGGTCCGCTCTTGCCAGCCAAAGACCTTCTCGTAGAACGGCAACACGCTCTCGACGTTGCGCGCGTTGAGCTCGGCCCAGTCGAACGCTCCCGGTTGGTGTGAGACGAAGCCGCGCATGCCGCTCGCCTGCCATGCCGAGAAGAACGCGCCGCTCGGATCCTGGAAGACGGCCATCTTGCCCTGGTCACCCACGTCGAACGGGGCCATGACGACCTTGCCGCCGTTGTCCGTCACGCGTTGGGCGAGCGCTGCCGCGTCGTCCGTACCCACATACAGCGCCCACGCCGTTGGCGCATTCGGATCCATCTTGGGCCCGATGCCGGCCAGCCCAACGCCGGCGTCCTGGGCCATCGCGTATCCGCCGTACTGCGGGTCGGGATTCACCTGTATGTCCCAGCCGAGCAGCTGTGAGTAGAAGGTACGCGAGGCCTCAGCGTCGGGCGACGCAAGGTCGACCCAAGCCGGTCGGTTGTTCAGAAAATAGGTCGCGTTCGACGACACGGGCAGCTCCTCCAGATCCCCATCACGGCGTTGTGGGGGTGCATTGTGCGCCTATTCTGCCGCTGACATGAAGCTCGAAGTGGTCATTGGCGATATCACCTCCGCGAAAGTGGAGGCGATCGTCAATGCCGCAAACAGCGAGTTGTGGATGGGCGGCGGCGTTGCCGGGGCCATCAAACGCGCGGCCGGCGACAGCGTCGAGAAAGAGGCGATGGCACTCGGGCCGATAAGCCCTGGTGAATCGGTTGTCACCTCCGCAGGTGCACTGCCAGCACCTATCAAGTGGGTCGTTCACGCGGCAACGATGGGTCCCGACCTGCTGACCTCAGAGTCGCTTATCCGCGAGGCCACCACGAGCGCGCTCGCTGAAGGCGCTCGCATTGGTGCCACATCGATGGCTTATCCCGCCCTGGGAACGGGCGTAGGCGGCTTCCGGATGGATCAGGCTGCCGAGGTGATGGTCGGTGCCGTCCTCGCGGGCGATGGCGGGCCCGTCGAGATGGTTCTGTTCGTCGTCCGTGACTTTCCCGCGATGCAGGAGTTCGCCTCGGCTATTGGGCGACGCCGCTAGCGTTAGCTCGACGAAACCGCGGTTACGACGACCGACGGGGTCCAGCCGGAATACACGTTGTTGAGTGCCTGGCGCAGGCGCGTCTGGAACTCCCATGTTCCGGCCGAGGTCGGGCTGAAACCGACACTGTTGGCCGTCGTCGTCGATATCACCTTCCACGCCCCGCCGTTAACCCGGGCCTGCACGATGTGCGATACCGGGCCACCGCTGTAAGTCGGCTGGGTTCCGAGGGTCAGCGACACCACCTGTCCGACACCGACAACAAGCTGATCGACCTTCATCGGCACCACGATCGTGCCGTGCAGGCTTGCGTTGAGCGAGTCGTGATAGCTGAAGCTGCCGGCCTCTGGAAAGGTCAGGGCCGCGGAGGTCGAATGTGCCGCGACCGTCGTGACGGGCCAGAACCACGACGCGAGGAAGAAGGCGTCGGCCGTCAGCTTGCGACTCTTGCCGGTCGTGTTCTTCCAGTGGACCTTGTTGCCCATGCCCACTTGCCGCGTGGCGGGCGTGTAGGCACTACCGGAGATTGAAACAGTCTTGGTTGCGGCCAGGACGCTTGTCGTTGAAAGCGCCGTAAGGATCGCGGCCGCGAAAATCGCTCGACGGATCATTCCAATGCCCTCGCATATAACAAGAGTTGCGGCATTGTTTGCGCCACTTGTTCGCTCAGGCAGCCTTACTTTGGTCCCGTCCGCTGGTCGCTCGGTGCCCAAATCGCTGGAAGTCAACGGTCTCTAGCTGATGCCGTGGTGAAACGTGGCTGCGGAGAGCCTTCGCGACCGGTCAAACTATCGCGATGGACCCGACCGGACCGTCCCAGCCGCCGCAGCCCGGCGGCCCGCCCCCGCCCGATCCTCAGCAGCCTGGCTACCCGCAGCAGCCCGGCTATCCACCACAGCCTCAGTACCCGCCACCGCCACCGAACACCGGCTATCCGCCACCGCCTCCGCCGGCACAACCCGGCTATCCCGCCCAGCCCGGCTATCCGGCCCAGCCTGGCTACCCACCGACTGGACCAGCCGACTCACCCACGTCCGTCTATCAGGCCCCGCCCCCGCCGACCGACGACAACCGCACGCGCAACGTCGTCGTCGGCGTGATCGTTGCCTTGATCCTCGTGTTGATCCTGGCCGCCGTGTACGCGTTCGCGACGCGGCCACCGGCGCCGAGCTTCCCGGTCCTCATCCCGACTTTTCAGCCATCAGCCGAGCCGACCAAGACGCCCAAGGCCACGCCCACGGAACAGCCCGTCGAGACAGAGGTCGCCCCGACTGAAGAGCCGACCAAGGAGCCGGAGACCGAGCCGCCCGCCGAGCCCACTCCCACCGAGGTTGCCGAAGTCACGCCTACGCCTGCCGCGCCGACACAGGAGCCCGGCGGCCCGACGCCGGGAGCGTCATTCGTCCTCGAAGGAACGGAGGATCAGGGTCTGATCCTTGGTGCCCCGGTGCTGATCGGCGACCCCGGCTTCCAGGAAGCCGCGATGCTCGTCCAGAATGTCGACACGACGGTCAAGAGCTACACGATCAAGGCGACGTACAAGAACGGCGACAAGATCACGGCAACTGGAACCGGATTGGTGGGCGACCACTTTGGTGGCTCGATCCGGACGACAACTCTGTACCTGGATGCCACCCCGGGTGCCGCGGACACGGTCACGGTTGCGGTCGACGCGATGTTCGACGAGGAGCCCAGCACGGACAACGCCGACATCGCCCAACAGGTCACGTTCGGACCGCCGACGGTCATCACTGGCGACTTTCCAACGATCGACGTTGAGGTCACTAACGGTTCGGACACGCCGGTCTCGATGACGGTCATGGCCGGAGTCGTGCGCGATGGTGTCCTGGTCGGCGTTGGCAGCGGCTTGCTGTCCGATATGGAAGGCGGCGAGACCCAAACCGCGACGATGTACGTCACGGGCTCGATCGAGGAGACGGACCAGCTCCTGTTCTGCGTCGACTCCGTCCTCGCCTCGGAGTAGCGCCGGCGCCGCTTCTGGATCATCGCGGCTAACCTCATCGCGATGATGCGACCACCCGCCTTGACGCGCGGTCCGCTGGGCCACACGCTCGCCAGCCGGCACGGTGGCTCGCGTCAGGATCTCGAGCCGGTGCTCCGCATTGAGCACCGTCAGGCGCTGCTGTACACGCTCGCGAAGGCAGCCGAGCTCGAGCATCTGATCATCTGCCAATACCTGTACGCGGCCTTCTCGCTCAAGCGCGACGTCTCCGAAGGTTTGACAGAAGAGCAGGTCGTCATCGTCAACGGATGGCGCCGCACGCTGCTTGCGATCGCTGAGCAGGAAATGCTGCACATGGCGCTTGTCCAGAACCTGCTGACGGCGGTTGGCGCCGGCCCGCACCTGGCACGGCCGAACTTTCCCGTTCCTCCCCGGGCCTTCCCGGCACGGATACAGATCCTGCTGCTGCCGTTTGGAGAACAGGCTCTCCGACACTTCGCATTCCTGGAGCGCCCCGAAGGGGAGGCCATCGACGACGCCGATGAGATTGCCGCCATCGAGCGCGCTCAGCCACTGCCCGACGTGGACGAGGATCAGATCGGCCCGATCGTCGCGGACTTCGAGACGATCAGTCACCTGTACAGGTCGATCGAGGATGGCCTGTCGACGCTGGCAGCGCGCATCGGCGAGGACCAGCTCTTCGTCGGCCCCGTGGCGGCGCAGGCGACGGGCGAGCACTTCCGATTCCCTGAGCTGGTGGCCGTGCACGATCTTGACTCGGCGAAAGCCGCGATCGAGACGATCGTCGAGCAGGGCGAGGGCGCGCGCGGTGATTGGCACGACTCGCACTTTGGCCGGTTGCTGGGCGTGCTCGACGAGTACCTGGCAGAACGCGATGGGAACCCTGGTTTCGATCCGACGCGGCCGGTGCTGCCGGCACACGTCCGACCGGTTGAGAGTGGCGTCGCCGTGCCCCTGATCAGCTGGCACTTCACGGTCCGTGCGATGGACCTGCTGAATGCCATCTACGAGGTAGTGCTGCAGGTGCTTGCGCGCTACTTCAACCACACGTCCGAGTCGGACGAACAGCTCAGCGCGCTGGCCGACGTAGCGTTCTTCCTGATGGAGACATGCATTTCCCCGCTGGGCGAGCTGCTGACCCGACTGCCAATTGGCTCCGAGTACCCCGGCAAGACGGCAGGCCCAACGTTCGAGCTGTTCTACGATGCTGACTGGCTGCTGCCGCATCGCGAGGCGGCGTGGATTCTCATCACTGAGCGCCTCGCTCAGCTCGCAGACTTTGGCGCGAGCTGTCGCGACGAGTGTCCGCCGGCCTTCGTCGATGTCCTGATCGCTGTCGCGTCGCGCCTGCGCGCGCAGGCCGATCGGATGGCCAACGTCGCGCGGCTCTAGCGAACGGCCGGTGGAATGGCGGCGCGGCGGCTACGAGATCTCGACCGACCCACAGCGGCTCGACCTTGATCTGACACATCGCTTTCTCAGCGAGGAGGCGTACTGGTCACCGGGTGTGCCCCGAGAAGTCGTCCAGCGCGCGATCGACGGCTCGATCGTCTTTGGCCTGTACCACGACGGCAAACAGGTAGGCATGACTCGGGTCGTCACGGACAGGGCGACGTTCGCGTGGGTGTGCGATGTGTTCGTGCTGGCCGACGAGCGCGGCAAAGGCCTTGGCAAGTGGCTGATGGAATGCGTCAAATCGCACCCTGACCTGCAAGGTTTGCGTCGCTGGCTGCTGGCGACGAGCGACGCCCACGGCCTTTACGCCCAGTACGGTTTCACACCTGTCGACCCGCAGCGCTTCATGGAGATCCGCGACCCCGACGTCTACCAGCGCCGGGGCAACTAAGGCTGGTGAAACGTGATCGTGGTCCCGTCGCTGTCCCCATCGGGGTCGCGGTTCATCGCCGGCACATACCTGGAACCCGACTTGGTCAGCGACACGATCGTGAAGGTGAATGTCAGCAACGTCTTGGGTTGGTTGGTGAACACGATCTGGCAGGTCCCGTTGGTGATCGTGGTCGATGAGAACTTCTTACCCGAAGGCGTCATCCCGGTCACGTTGACACCGCCTACGGCCTTGTCATTGCCGTTATAGACGAGGATCTTGATGACCGCCGTCCACGTGTTCTTCTGCGCGGTGGAGAGGTTGTCGAGATCGGCCACGTGAAGCGTCGGTCCGGTCGGGATGCTGATGACGACGTACACGGTTCCCGTGTCGGTGCCGCCACGCCCGTCCGACACCGTGTAGTCGAATGTGTCTGAGCCGGTGTAGTAGGTCGTCGGCGTGTACTTGATCTTGCCGCTGACGATCGTCGCGGTGCCATGTACCGGCGCCTCGACCGCGCTCACCGATAGTGCGTCGCCATCCACGTCGGTGTCGTTGGCGACCACATTGATCGTCGCTGGCGTGTTCTCTGTCGTCGTGACGCTGTCATCAACCGCAACCGGTGGGTGGTCAGGCGGAGGCAGCACAGTCACATTGACTGTCCCGGTATCTGTGCCACCGTTCCCATCGGAGATCGTGTAGTCGAATGAGTCTGCGCCGTAGTAGTTGGTTGCAGGCGAGTAATCGACCTTGCCGTTGTTCAAGGCGGCCGTGCCATGCGCGGGCGCCGTGACTCCGGTCAGCGAAAGCGAATCTCCATCCGGGTCGGTGTCGTTGGCCAGCACGTCCAGCGTCACCGGCGTGTTGTATGCCGTGGTGGCCGAGTCGTCGGTGGCTGCGGGCGAACGATTGGACGGCGGCGTGACCGTGACGTTGACAGTGCCGGTGTCCGTGCCGCCGTGGCCATCGTCAACCGTGTAGTCAAACGAGTCGACGCCGGTGTAGCCACCGTTCGGCGCGTAATCCACCTTGTTGTCGTTGACCACGGCAGTTCCATGCGCAGGCGTCGTCGTGCCGGTCACGGTGAGCGTGTCGTTATCGGCGTCAGTGTCATTGGCCAACACGTCGACCGTTACCGGGGTGTTGATCAACGTGGTCGCCGAGTCGTCAATGGCCACCGGCGGACGGTTGACCGGCGGACCCGTCACCGGCGGATCGTCGATCAGCGCCTTCTTCGCGTTGATTACTCCGCAGCCGAAGTATTTCGGATAGCGCGGGTCGGTCGGAAGAATGTGCGTCGAGAGCACGCCGTAGCCCAGCGTCGTGTCGGCGCACAGGTGCGCCTTGACGTCGTCGGCGAGCGTCGCTGGGTCGCCCTGGTTCAGGATCCCATGCGATAGCACGAGCGCAACGACGCCGGCGAGGTGCGGTGAGGCCATCGACGTGCCGGACTCAACGGCGTAGCCGGTCGAGCTGCAGAACATGCAGGTGCCTGTGGGCACGCTCGACTTGACCGAATCGCCGGGCGAGGCGAAGTCCACCTCCGGACCCGTGCACGAGAAGCCGGTCAGCGCATCGTTCTGATTGGTGTACGTCGTGGCGAACA
Source organism: Candidatus Limnocylindrales bacterium (assembly GCA_036558545.1). Taxonomy (GTDB): domain Bacteria; phylum Chloroflexota; class Limnocylindria; order Limnocylindrales; family CSP1-4; genus JALYGJ01. Next base: position 6,834 of record DATBFJ010000032.1, on the reverse strand, counting down.
CCTGCGGATAAGCTGCGGGATAGGCGACCGGGCAGCCGTTGATCAGCTGATTGAAATCGTTCGGGTTCACGTTGCCGGAGGCGGCGACCATGATCACGCCGCGCGCATAGACCGCGGCGACTTCGTCAGAGAGTGCCTGCGACACATCGGCGCCACCCAGGCTCATGTTGATGACCTGGACGTGGTCGACCGTGCTCGCTCGCTCGAGCGCCGCGATCAGACCTGAGTAGTCGCCGCTGCCGTCCGCGCCGAGCACCTTGTACGAATAGAGTCGGACGCCGGGTGCCACGCCGACCACGCCCGTGCCGTTCTGCTGTGCAGCCAGGATGCCGGCAACGTGCGTGCCGTGGCCGTTGTCATCGAACGGATCAGGGTCGTTGTTGAAGAAGTCGTAGCCACCGGCGTATGCCGCGGCCAGCTCCGGGTGGGTGTAATCGATGCCGGTGTCGATGATGCCGACCTTTACGCCCTGGCCGGTGTTGCCGGCCGCGTGGACGTCGCCCGCTCCGATGCGTTTGACGCCCCACGATGCGTCGAGCTCGGCATCCATCGCCTTAATCGGCGCGTCAAGCTCGACCGATTTGACATTGGGCTGGCCCGCGAGGTGCTCGAGCTGCCCTGCAGGGACGGTCGCCGCGGCCGAGTTGATGAGCTTGAACGAACGGGTGACCGTGCCGCCAGACTCCCTGACGACGTCTGTGTTCTGCCGCGTCTGCGCCGGGAGCAGAGTTCGCGGTCCGCGGAAATTGACGATGACGTGGATCATTCCGTCCCGGTTGGCGGCCACGGCAGGCGAAGCGAGAGCCAGGAAAGTCAACAGGACAACGGCGACCGGACCTGTCCGCCAGAACCGCTGTCGAGTGACCATCGAGAGCCTCCTCGAACGACCCCGCCAATCGGGAGACCGACTCTACGCCGGTTAACTGACCGCATAACCCCGAATTTCGACCAGGGGCTCAGTAGCCCGATGTTTTTCGTTGCCGGGGTTCAACGGGTCATGTTGGTTTGGGGCACTTTGGTCAGGTCTGGTGCTTTTACGTCAGGTTGCGCGGTTCAACCTGCCAAAGGTACTAGTACGCAAGTACTGCACTGACCGGCATGGTGACACAGCCACGGGGGATCATGAAGCTCACTCTTCGACACCGATTTCCGGAGATGTCCATCGATCGCGCGGACGTCCTGTGGGGCATCCGCCGACAGGCGGGCAACGGCGATCTGTTTGACCCTGCGTCTCAGGCTGGAGTCAAGGCTCATGCTTTCGCGGTGGGCCGGGACGACGTCGCTGTGTGCGGCTTCCGTCCGTTGCGTTTCCGCCGGCGCCGCGCCATGCCCCTCGCCGCGGCCAGTGAATACAACCCTCAGTGCACCATGTGCCTGGCCCGACTGCCCGAGGTGACGAGGACCGCTGCCGAAGTCTGGCCGTCGCTGGCAGAACGCGTGGCCATCCCGGACACGCAGGCCGCGAAGCTGGCTCACCGCGAGGCTCCGGCGTTGCTCGTGGTATCGACCAAGCCAGCACCGCGCCGCCGAGCTGCCAGAGACAAGACTCGCGCCGCGTGACCCGGCGGCGGGCGTCAATCGCGAGAGCAAGCCGGCACACCCACTGCCGCTAAGTAGCGGGCAAGCCTGGACGACGGCGGCGTCGCCCTTCGTTCGAGAAGCGATTCGCGCAAATCCAACGGCCGTGCGCCCTAACGGCCGCCTTAAATATGGCGCCCGATATATGAGCGTGGAACACGGTGCGCGCAACGCTATTCTTCGCTGACAGGTGATCTGTCCCAATTGCCAAACGCAGAACGTCGCGGGAGCGAAGTTCTGCATGGAATGCGGAACCACGCTGGCCGCGGGATGCCCTAACTGCGGCTTCAACAACCTGCCCGGCGCCAAGTTCTGCAGTGAGTGCGGCACGGTCCTGACGGCGCGGCCCGCAGATGCGGCCGGGTCGGTGCTCACGCCGATCCCGATCCAGCGCGCGACCGAACCCACTGAGCGCGACGCCCAACGACGTGTCGTAAGCATCCTGTTCGCCGATCTGGTCGGCTTCACGCCGTTCGCGGAGGAGCGCGACTCGGAAGACGTCCGCGATACCCTGACGCGCTACTTCGACATGTCGCGCGAAGTGATCGAGCGCTACGGCGGCACCGTCGAGAAATTCATCGGCGATGCGGTCATGGCCGTGTGGGGCGCACCGACCGCGCACGAAGATGACGCGGAACGGTCGGTGCGCGCGGCGCTTGACCTGGTCGAAGCGGTCGAAGGTCTGGGCCAGGGAATCCACGCACGTGCCGGTGTCGTGACCGGCGAGGCCACGGTCACGATTGGCGCAACTAACCAGGGCATGGTCGCGGGCGACATCGTCAACACGGCATCCCGCCTTCAGAGCGTCGCCCCGCCGGGCAGCGTGTTGGTCGGTGAGGCGACTCATCGCGCGGCGAGCAAGGCCATTGCTTTCGAGGCAGCCGGTGAGCAGTTGCTCAAGGGCAAGCAGGCGCCGGTTCCGGCGTGGCGGGCCCTGCGTGTCGTCGCCGAGGTTGGCGGGCGCAATCGGGCGGAAGCGCTCGAGGCGCCGTTCGTCGGGCGCCAGGAAGAGATCCGTCTGCTCAAGGATCTGTTCCACACGACCGGTCGCGAAAAGCGCCTGCGCGTCGTATCGGTAGTTGGACCGGCGGGCATCGGCAAGAGCCGTCTCGCCTGGGAGTTCCTCAAGTACATCGATGGCCTGAGCGAGGTCGTCTATTGGCACAGCGGCCGGTCGCCTGCCTATGGCGAGGGCATCACGTTCTGGGCGCTGGGCGAGATGGTCCGCGAGCGCGCCGGACTCAAGGAAACGGATGACGAGCAGACCACGCGGACCAAGGTGCGCGAGATGGTCGCCCAGTGGGTAACCGATACGACCGAGCGACCATGGATCGAGAGCTCGCTGCTGACCCTGCTTGGCGTGGAGGGTGGCATGGCTGCCGACCAGCTCTTTTCCGCCTGGCGGACTTTCTTTGAGCGCGTCGCCTCGCAGGGCACTGTCGTGCTCGTGTTCGAGGACATGCACTTCGCCGACACGGGACTGCTCGACTTCGTCGACCACCTGCTCGAGTGGAGCCGCGGCTTCCCGATTTATGTCGTGACATTGGCGCGGCCGGATCTGATCGAGCGCCGGCCAGACTGGGGCGCGGGCAAGCGCAACTTCGTTTCGATGTACCTCGAGCCACTGCCTCAGGCGGACATGCGCCAGCTCCTCGCGGGACTCGTGCCGGGACTGCCCGAGAAGGCCGTCGCGACGATCGTGGCAAGAGCAGACGGCATTCCGCTGTACGCAGTGGAGACGGTGCGCACGCTGCTCGCGGATGGTCGGCTGGTCGAAGAGGAAGGCGTCTACGTCCCGCGCGGCGACCTCACCAATCTGGCCGTGCCGGAGACGCTCACCGCACTCATCGCCGCGCGCCTCGACACGCTCCAGGAGACGGACCGGCGCATCGTCCACGACGCGGCCGTGCTCGGCCAGAGCTTCACGATTTCAGCTTTGGCGGCCGTTGCCGGGGTGTCCGAGGAGGAGCTCGAACCCCGGCTGGCGAGCCTTGTCCGGCGCGAGCTGCTGCAGCGCGAGATGGACGCCCGATCGCCAGAAACCGGCCACTACGGGTTCGTCCAGGCGCTCATCCGCGAGGTCGCCTACAACACCCTGGCCAAGAAAGACCGAAAGCGCCTCCACCTCGCCGCGGCGCGCTACTTCGAGTCGCTCGAGAACGAGGAGATCGCGGGAGCGCTGGCGTCGCATTACCTGGCCGCATACGGCAGTGCCGGTGAAGGCGCGGAGGCGGACGCGCTGGCTGGACAGGCGCGCATTGCGCTCAAGGCCGCAGCCGCGCGCGCCACTGCGCTGGGTGGCTACAGCCAGGCGGCGAATTTCTTCGAGCAGGCGGTGGCTGTCGCCTCGGATGAGTCGGAGCAGGCCGATCTGCTCGAGCAGGCCGGACGCGCTGCGTCGACGGCCAGTCGGGTGGCCGATGCCGAAGCGTTTCTAGGCCGGTCGCTGGACCTGAGGGTCAAGATCGGCGACCGGAATGGCGAAGCAAGGGTCATTGGCTTCCTGGGTTGGATGTTGAGTTCGTCGTTCCGAGTTGACGAGGCGTCCGAGCTGATCGAGCCGGCGCTCGAGCGGCTCGCCGACATCGACGATCAGGAAGCTCTGGGATGGCTCAAGTCATATGCGGCATCCGTGCGAGTTCGCCGTAACGAGCACGTCAGCGCCCTGCCCCTCATCGAAGAAGCCCTGGATACCGCCGAGCACCTGGGCCTCATGGAACTGCTCGCGCGGACGTTGCTGACCAAGTCAAGTGCGCTGAACTCGGTCGGGCGGCTGCGCGAGAGCTTGAGCCTCGCGCTTGCCACGCGCGACATCTCTGGTGAGTTCGGCTTCACGGAGATGCAGCTGCGTGGCTACAACAACGTCGCCACCCTGTACACGGATCTCGATGTTCGCCGCTCGCTGGAACTGAACATGGAGGCCATCGCGCTGGCGCGTCGATCCGGCCAGCGCTCGGCCCTTCTCCAGCTGACGAGCAACGCCGGCTACACGGGCTTTATCGCCGGTGAGTGGGATGCCGTTCTGCCGCCGATGGAGGCAGTGCTTCAGGAAGATCTCTCGCCCCGCGACCACCTTCAGGTTCTGAACAACGCCATCATTGTCCGCGCTGCCCTCGGACACGACGTCTCGGCGCAAATGAAGGAGCTCGAGGATATTGCCTCGGAGATGTCGGGATCGTTGGTCCAGTCGTTCCTTGACGATCCGGCCGCCAACCAAGCACTGGCGCAAGGTGATGACGCGAAAGCGAGCGACTTCTATCGCGCCATGTATGTGTCGAGCTCCTCGACCGCGGCGGAATACACGTACCGAGCCTCCCTGGCGGCGGTCTGGGCCGGTGATGCCGCCAGTGCCGAGACGCACCGGCAAGAGTTCGAGAAGACGGGTGGCACGGGCAACATGCGCGATGCCCGATCCACCGTGCTGCGAGCCGGGATGGCCGCTCTCGAGGGTCGCACGGCAGAGTCGGCGAATCTCTTCCGCGACTCGATACGCAACTGGCGCACGGTGGGCGCCGTGTGGGACGAGGCGCTGGCCGGGATCACGATGGCTCAACTGCTCGACCCATCTGATCCGGACGTCGCCGAGGTGATCCAGTCGACGCGCGCGATTCTTACCCGGCTACGCGCCAAGCCCTACCTCGAGCGCTTGGAGCGCGCCGCGTCCCGCGAGGTGGCCACGCCGACCCAGGCCAGGAAGACGAGCCGCCGGGCGGAGGTCGCCGTCGGCGAGTAGGCCATTTCGGCTCGACTTCACGCCGGAATAGAGCTTCGGACTCAGCTGCGAGCGCCAAGAGCCCAAGCAACGCCTGAGCGTTTGCTGTGCAACGGGATTGCAACCGGCGGCAATTACGTTCCACGGCCATGAGGGCCGCACGCGCCTTGGGGGTGCTTCTTGTTCTGATCCTCGCAGGCTGCAGTGCTCAGCCGCCGAGTCCGTCACCATCGGACGCCGTCACAGCAGGCGACTCGTCTTACGACCATCTATTCGATCAGATCGGCGACGATGGATCAGTCAGCATGGCTACCGCGCTTCAGGCGTTCGCCCTGGCCATTGCGCCACTTCCCGGCGTTACGCCTCCACAGGGCTCAGACCCGCCTCTCTACGAGCGCATGGACGCAACGTTCGCCATAGATTGGTTGACACCGTATCTCGACCAGCTGACGCCCGATCAGCAAGCGGCCGTTGCCGCTGCATTGACGCCGGCTAGCGACGCCGTCGTGATCCAACCGACAGGTGCGCCGGGCGCCACACCTAATGGTTTCGTGCCGAACGAGGCTCTCGCGGCTGGGCCGGGATTCGTGTCGGACGCCAGTCCGGATCAGGTGTATGTCGACCAGGTCAGCGCAGCTGTGCCGGTCATTGCCGCAAAGCTTGGTCGTGGTCTGCACTGGCCCATCAACGTCACACTCAACCCTACTCAGAAAGCAGGCGCGGATTTTCTGGCTTATACCGAACCGGAGCTGTCTCAGGGAAGAACCAAGATGACGGGCTGCAATGTGTTCGTTAACCCCTTGCTGGTCGCACAGAACGACTTTCCGCTTGTGCAAGAGGCAATGGCCCATGAAGCATTCCATTGTTTTCAACTGCAACTCGAATTCGAAACCGGCCACCTGACGTTCTACAACGCCCCTACGAACAAAGGAAAAGCGACTCGTTACGGCTGGATCATCGAGGGCCAAGCGCAATGGGTCGGAGAGGCTGTCGCAGGCCCGACGCAGGACGGCGATGCGTGGTGGTCCATCTACTTGGCGAGCCCTGAGCGGCCGCTGTGGAGAAGGACCTATGACGCGCAAGGTTTTTATCAGCACCTCGCGGAGGAGGGTATCGACCCGTGGTCAGTGTTCGACGCGATGCTCGAGACCGACTCCGACCAGGCCGCCTACCTGGCCGCAAATGGGTCGAATGACCAATTCCTGAACACCTGGGCGTCGGGGTTTGTAAGAAATCAATCCCTGCCCCAAGCATGGGACGCACAAGGCCCGTGGTTTACCAACGCTCATGCACAGGTCGTCGTCAAACCGGTCAAGAACGGAGACAGCTTCCCCCTCGAGGCAGCACCGGTCACGAACGCGGACTTCGCGCTTCAGTCGACTGCGGACATAACCGAGCTCACGTTCAAGGGCCACGCACGGATGTACACGGACGGCGTAGACACACCTGCCGTCGAGACGGTTGACCTGTGTACAAACACGACCGCGAACGCCTGCAACTGCCCCGCCGGCCTGTACTACAACGGACCATATCTGCAACCAAGT
>DATBFJ010000031.1:0-16575 GCA_036558545.1 Candidatus Limnocylindrales bacterium | reverse complement strand
CGTCTGCCGCGAAGTTCGCGGAAGGTTAGCCGATCAGGTGCGTGCTTGGCGACCTGATTCACGGGTCCATTCACAGTGGGCGACTACGCCAGTCGCGGTGCGTGACTGCGGCAGTCGCGCTGCATGACTGCGGCAGTCGCTCTGCGTGACTGCGGCAGTCGGCCTGCGTGACTGCGGCAGTCGGCCTGCGTGACTCGACCTCCTGATCGGTGTCGAATGCTCACGTCCCTGGGCGAAGGGTAGGTTTGTCGTTCTCGATCGTGGCGACCACAGGTCCCGTGCCATCTGGCAGAGCGGCGGCCAGCGCGGGCGTGACCGTGCTGTCGATGACGTCCGCCATAGTGCCGCTACCAGGCTGGCCGGTTGAGTCGGCAGGCATCTGTTTGAGCAGCCAGTCGACAAAGCTCTGATCGAACGCGAGCGGATGGCCCTGGCGCCCGAAGCGCGAGGAAAGCGGGTCGAGGACTTCGCGCTTGAGCCATGCGGCTCGGTCATCGGCGCTGACCGAGCCGGCAGCGCCCGTCACGATCGTGGCGATCGACGCCAGTTGCTGGCCCATCAGTGGGTCGACCAGGTCTGCCGAGTCGATTGTGGGTGCTGCAAGCAGCACGACCGCCGCGCCAAGGGGCAGGACGCGACCCATCGAGTCGGTGAAGGAGCCGCGGACGAGCGCGTCGGCGATGGTGTCGCGGATGGGAACGGCGCAGCGGTCGATCGATCGGAAAAGGACGACTTGCCATGGCGTCCGGCGCAAGGCCTGCAGTGGCAGAGGGCGATCGCTGCCTACCAGCCCCGGCGCTGAACCAAGAAGGCTGGAAACAGACTGGTCCTCCGTCATTCCCGAGAGGTCGATGTCGATGACCTGGCCCGCGCGGCCGTACAGGTCGCGCGACAGCGCGTCGCTCAATGCGTCGACACCGCGCGCCGCCTCGCCCCACAGCAGGCATATGGCGTCGGGCCGCTGGTAGTTGGTGTCGAGTCCACGCAACGACACGCCAAGCCTGGCCAGCAACGTGTCGCGGTCAGTCGCGGCCAACAGCCCGCGCTCCGTCACCTCCGACTTCAGCGTGGCAAGCCGCGCCGTCGGATCGAGGGGCATCCCGACCAGTGACTGCACTGCGTCGCGCATGGTCTGGCGGTCCACCGACTTTGCGCCAGTCGCGAGCGCATGCGCGATCGACTGCTCGATGATGTCGACTCCCTTGTCGGGAAACGAGCGATTGGGCAGAAACTGGTCGGCCAGCGCGATGGCCTCGTCAAGGACGTCGTCGCCCATCGTCACGCCACGAGCCTTGCCGAGGCTGTCGCGGACGGCCGCGAGGACAGCGCGGACGGTCTGGGCATCCATCGGCTCGATCGAGATTGGCGTGAAGCGCCGCGCCAGGGCCGCGTCCGGCTCGATATTGGCCTGGTACTCCTCGCCGGTCGTGGCCCCGATGCACGCGATCTCGCCACGCGCGAGCGCAGGCTTGATCGCCTGTGCGAGCGCCATTACGGCCTGAGATGCGAGCTGATGTATCTCGTCGAAGAAGACGATGACGGATGGATGGCGCGCTTCAAGCAAGAAGTCGCTGAGCAGCGTGGCGTCGGTTGCGCACGCCTGCGCGAGTGGCAGCAGCGCGACATCGAACAGGCGCACATCCTTGAGCTCGTCGGGCACGTTGTTCATGCCGAGCTTGATGCCCAGGCCCTCGACGATCGCCGTCTTGCCGCTGCCGGCCGGGCCCAAGAGCATCGGGTCGCGCTTCGTCTTGCGCAACAGAATCTCGATGATCGCCCCGATCTCGCGGTCGCGGCCGACGATCGGGCCAAGCTGACCCGCACGGCCCAGGGCCGTCAGATCGCGGCCGAAACGTTCCAGCGTCGGCGTGGACGACGCGCGCTGCGCCCATTCGTCGGTCGTGGTGCGCGCGTCGTCGGCATCAACCGTCGTGCGCCCGGCGACAAGGGCGGCAGCCACAGCCTGCTCGAGCAGGTCGATGGCCTTGTCAGGCAGCCTCCGGTTGATGATCGACTTGACGCTGAAGTCGAGCAGGATCTGGAGTGCCTCGTCGCTGACCGTTACCCCACGCGCGGTCGTGATCTTGTCGCGCAGCGCGCGCAGGATCGGCAGGGTCGCATTGGAGTCGAGCTCCTGTACCTCCAGCGTGGAGAGCCGGCGCGCGAGTGAGTCATCGCGCGCAATCGTCGTCCGGTACTCGTCACCGGTTGTCGCCCCAATGACCGCGATATCCCCGCGCGCCAGCGCCGGCTTCAGTACCGCGGCCGCGCCAAGCCCGCCTTCGCTCTGACCGGCGGATTCAAGAAGATGGATCTCGTCGAGGAATAGCACGATGCCCGGCTGAGAGGCCTCGCGCACGAGCTGCTCCATGCGCTCCTCGAGCTGGCCGCGGTACTGGGTGCCGGCCACGACGGCCGCCAGCGGTACCTCGATCAAGCGCGTCTTCGTGAGCTCGTCGGGCACCTTGCCTGCGGCGATGCGCTGCGCGAGGCCCTCGACGATCGCGGTCTTGCCCACACCGGGCGCGCCGAGCAGCACCGGATTGCGCTTGGTCGAACGCAGCAGCGTCTCGATGATCCATTGCGTCTCCGCGTCGCGGTCGAAGACCGGGGCCAGCAGACCCTGTGCCGCGAGCTTGGTCAGGTCACGGCCGATCCGATCGAGCAGCGGGGTGGTGGAACCCGGCGTCGAACCGTCGTCCGGAACAGCGGGCGGCCGGTCGGAAGCGGGCTGCGCAAGGATGTCCGGCAGTGGCGGAATCGGCGACGTGGACGCCTTCTCGCCCGCGGCCGGCTGCCTGGTGATAGTCGGCGCCAACACCGGTCCGCCCTTCTGTGCCTGGATGCGCCGGGTCACGTCGGAGAGCTCGTCGATGCTCTTCTGCAGCCAGCCGATCGCCAGATCGAGGTTGTCCGCCTTGGGGTCCTTGTCGGTCACCGCGGGCGCCACGTGTCGCTGTGCTGACCCGCGCCCAGGTCGACGACGGGCACCTTGTCGAAGGCGCTCCGGGCAAAGCGCTCCTGCAGGAACCGAGCATTGGCAAGCAGGCGATCTGCGTCGTTCTGGTACATCGCCTGGGACGTCTCTTTCATCTTCTGGCTGATCAGCTGCAGCTGCTCGATGAGCACTTCCTTGGCCGTCTTGCCGTCCTGGACTGGCACTCGTTCCGCATAGATGCGCGGCAACGCCAGGTATGCCTGAAGCGACTGTGGGAGGTAGTGCAAGGCGGTCTGCCGGATGAGCATCACGGTCGGATCGATCGCGCTCATTCCGGACTGCCCTTCGACCGGCATGGTGAGCTGGATGGAGCGCGATGCATCCTCGACGGCGGCGAGTACGTCATCCGACACGCGGAAGCGCAGGCTGTATGTCAGGTCGTTGAGGCCCTGGCGGATCTGTTGCGCGTCGCGCTCGTCGAAGAAGGTCAGCCTGATGCCCTGTTCCGGACGGATCAGCAGGTAGCCTGCCGCGTACAGCGCCACGATCAGGCCAAGGCCGATCACGCCGTTGGTTATGCCAAGCGCCAACAGCGCGGCGCCGGCAAGTGCCAGCAGGCACGCACCGATGTTCTTGCGCGAGGTCAGAAAGCGCAGTACGCGCTGGGCCGGAGTCACCGCCACTAGTTTCGGCCAAAGCCGTCAAAGAATGCCTGGGCCGTCGTGGGACTGACCCATCTGGTTTGCCGGCACGGAAGCCGTTGCAGGCTCGAGCGAGCTGTTGGCAAACCGCTCCTGCAGGAAACGCGCGTTCGTGAGCAGACGCTCCGTATCGTTGGCGGCAATATCGTCGGCAGCTTCCTTCATCTTTTGATCCATCAGATCGAGCTGATCCATCAGGATCTCGTGCGCAGTCTTGCCGCCAGACACCGCTCGTCTTTCGGCATAGATGCGTGGGATCGACAGGTATGCGTCCAAGGCTTGGGGCAGGTAATTGAGCGCTGTCTGGCGGATCAGGTTCACGTTCGGGTCAGTCGGATCGTTGGCTCGGCCGTCGTTCGGCAGCGTTTGCACGATTGAGTAGGCAATCGAGCCGACCCGCTGATAGACGTCATCGGTGACCCTGAAGCGAATGCTTGCGAGCAGACGCTCGAGGCCGCGCTTCATGTCCGCGCTGTCGCCGGTATCGACGAGCGATAGTCCAATGCCCTTCTCCGGACGGGCAGCCAGATAGCCGATCACGTACAACCCGGCCACGATCCCCAGACCGACGCCACCGCTCGTGATTCCGAACGCGAGCAGGCCGATTCCACCGATGCCACCGACACAGCCGGCGATGTTCCGGCGGGACGTTAAGAAGAGCTCAAGTCTCTTGCGCCACACGACTTGCGGCTCCGACTAGGACGTGGTGCGCGAACCCGTCGAGTCGTCCTGAGGCTCGGCCGCCTGCATCGCTCGCGTACGGTTCACGTAGGACTGCGACTTGTCGAGCTCAGTCTGCAGCGCACTGATCGTGGTCTGCATATTGTCGAGCGCCTTCACCTTGAACGTGTCGATCTCGTCCATGGTCAGGTAGATGTTCTGGAAGGCCTTCTGCAGCTTGGCCAGGTCGACGGTGGCGGACGCCGCCTGCTCGCTGATCTGAGCCGACTGCTGATGGAGCATGTCGCTGGTCGATTCGATCAGCGCACCCGTCGTCTCATTCAGCGCTGTGATCTGGTCGAGGACTAGCTTCTGGTCGCTCAGCGCTTGGGCAACGATGACTGCCGTACGCAGCGCGCTGATGGTCGTGGTCGTGGCACGGTCAACGCCCTTGATCAGTTCAACGTTGTTCCGTCGAATCAGATCGAGCGCGAGATAACCCTGCACGCTTACGGCGAGCTGGGTGAGCAGGTCCTGGCGCTTCTGGCGTACCGGGAAGAGCAGGTCATCCTTGAGGATCTTGGCCCGGTCGGGATCGGTCGCCTCGATCTGGGCGATCTTCGCGGTCAAACCGGCGTCAAGCTGTGCCGCAAGGTAGGCATACTGGCGCAGCCGTCCCATGACCGACCAAAGGTTGGCCTTTTCCTGCTCGATATCAGCGTTGTCGCGGCGCAGCTCATCCTGACCGTCGTACAGGCTGACGATGATCGCGTTGATGTGGCTCTGGCTTGACTGATACTTGCGGAAATAGTCGACCAGGCGGTCGCCCATCGGAAAGACGCCGAGCAGCCTGCGCGGTGACAGCAGGTTGCCGCCCTGCTTCTGCGGGTCGAGGTCCTCGACCTGCTTTCGCAGTGCCATGAGCGACTTGCTGACATTGCCCGCCTGACTGATGCCGCCTTGAGTCATAGCGCTCATCGGCTTCTCAAGCAGGCGATTCGAGACATTCGCGGACGAACGTATGTCGTCGTCGCCGAGCTTGGCGATGTCGTTGACGCGACTCGTGAATTTGGGATCGTGCGTGTCCAGCGAGGTGACTGCTTCGAGGTACGAGCTGACCATGTCGTCCAGCTTTGCCGCCTGGGCTGGATCCAGCTTGACTGCGTCCTCGGCACGGGACTCGGGAACTGCCGCTACTGCGGCCGGCGGCTCCAGGGTCAGAGTGCCGGTCGCGACCTCGGCCGCAGGCGCTGGGGCAGGCTCGGTCGCCGCTGGCGCGGGCGCCGCAACGGGAGCGGTCGAACTCAGATCTAGCGACGGTTCAGTCATGGCACCCTCGGAAATGGGTCGGCATCGTCAGTGACGAATGATCGCAGTATTGCGCAGCGGTCATGCGACGAACGTCACCCTGAACGGCTACTTGCCGTCAATTCCGAACGTGACGATCAGCGCGACCGTGATTTCCTGGCTGCCCGATTCGACAGGCATCGATGTGTCAGCGGCTTTCATTGCCATGCGGGCGGCCGGGAAAGGCATCGGCGGTGCCGTGGGCTGGCCTTCAATGACGGCCACGACGTCGCCGAGTTTGGCACCTGCCGCACGGGCGATCGTGGTCGCTCGTGCGCGGGCATCGGCCATGGCGGCACTGCGCGCTTCTTCCGCTGCGCGAGTCTGATCGTCGAGCCGGAAATCCAGCGAGTCGAGAGTCGATGCGCCAGCACCGAGCGCGGCATCGATCAGATCGCCCGTCTTGGCCAGGTTGCGCAGTGTGACAGCCACGCTGTTCTGGACCTGGTAGCCGGTGATGCGCGGGCCCTTGGTAGCGCTGTAGTCCATCGTCGGATTGAGCGAGACCAACGACGTCCGAATGTCGCGGCGCGCGACGCCCTGCTTCAGCACGCTGTCGAGAATCCCTTTCATCGACTTGGCGGCTGCCTCGCGCGCCGCATCGGCGCTGCCAGCCAGCACATTGACACCCAACCTGATGCTCGCGACGTCCGGCTCGACGATGACGGTGCCCTGCCCGGGGACGGTAATGGTTCGCTTCATGCGCCAATCCTAGAATTCCGGCGATCGCCCATCTGGCATCGAGACGAAGAACCGTGGAACGCGCGCGCCCAGGGCATCCAACAACCCGTGGAGCTGGTCGCGGCTCCTTGAGCTCTTAACTCGTCGCTGAAACGGCTGCAGCCGGCGGCCACTTGCGATCGGGCGCAGGCTGGGTCGCGTCCGTCGTTTGCGCCGCCGGCCTTCGCCGCGGGATATACGAAATGTGCGCCGGCAAGTTGGCCGGCCGGCCGCCCTGGTGACCTGGAGTGCCACCCTCGCGCACGAGCTGGAGTGCCTTGCGTGCGCCCACCGGTGCCGAGAAGTAGTAGCCCTGGCCGCAGTCGACGCCGATGCTGCGCAGGCGTTCTGCCTGATCCGAGTATTCGATGCCCTCGGCGACTACGCTCAGATGCAGCGCATGGCCGAGGGTAACGATCGCGCGAGCGAACTCCCAGTCGTTCTCGGACGACCCGATGCCTCCGAGGAGCTCGCGCGGAATCTTCAGCGCGTCAACCGGGAACTCGCGCAGCCAGGCCATTGAAGACCAGCCTGTGCCGAAGTCGTCGAGCGCCACGCGGACGCCGAGTGCTCGCACCGCGGCGAGCCGGGCGACCATCGTTTCGACGTCCCTCATCATCAGTGTCTCGGTTATCTCGAGCGTCAGGCGCGAGGGTTCGAAGCCGTTCGAGTTGAGCACGTCGGCGACGTCGTCGACGAAGGTCGACTGCTGAAGCTGCGAGGCTGAGACGTTGATGCTCAGGGAGGGAGCGTCGGCGCCGGAGACCACCTGCCAGCGCCGCGCATCCCGGATAGCACGCTCCATGACCCACCGACCGATCGGCAGGATGAGGCCTGTTTCCTCTGCGAACGGAATGAATTCTGTAGGAAGAACCGTGCCGCGAGTGGGATGGCGCCAGCGAATGAGGGCTTCCATCGCTGTCGTCTCGCCGCTGACGAGATCGCGGATTGGCTGGTACTGGAGCACGAAGCTGTGGCCGTCGACGGCACTCTGCAGCTCGCCCTTCATTGAATGGCGGCGCACGACAGCCGTGTACAGCTGTGGATGAAAGACGGCGAAGCCGCCCTTGCCGTTGTTCTTGGCCTCGTACATGGCCACGTCCGCGTCACGGACGAGAGCTTCGGCACCGTCGCGCGGTTGGCGGCTGACGGCGATGCCCACACTGCCCCGGATCGTCGCGCTCGCGCCGTAAATCAGGAACGGTTCGCGCAGCGCGTCGAGGATGCGCTCGGCAATCAGAACGGCCCGCGCGGCGACGCTGTTGGCAGTCGCCGGGTCGTCTTCAGGGGTCACGGCGCCGATCAACACCGCGAACTCGTCGCCGCCGAGACGGACAGCCACGTCCTGCGGCCTGATCGAAGTACGGAGGCGGCCGGCGACGAGGCGCAGCAACTCGTCGCCGGCCGGGTGGCCGAGTGAGTCATTGACCGTCTTGAAATCGTCGAGGTCGACAAAGAGGATTGCCGGGGGGTCTCCACGGCCGGCTATCTCGCGATCGAGAGCTTCACCGAGCTTCTCGAGGAACAGGGCGCGGTTGCCCAGGCCGGTTAGAGCGTCGTGATAGGCCTGGTGACGCAGCTGGTCCTTCAGCTCTGCCAGCTGCACGAGCGATCGGCCAAGCTGACCATTCTCGAATGCCATGGCCGCGTGATTGGCCAGCGTCTCGAACAGCTTCAGGTCTTCAGGCACGAACGACGTGACGTCGCCGAGCCTGTCGGAGATGACCAGTAGCCCGATCGTGCCCTTCTCGCCGCGCAGAGCGGTGACCATCGCGTCACGCAGCTCCGGGTGAGCAATCGCGATGGGGTCGAACTCGTTCGTTTCCGAGCGCTCATACAGATACGCGCAGTTCTCGCCGAGTGCGCGACGCAGCAGCGGGTCATTGCCATCCAGCGCGACCTCCGACATGACCCGGCTCTCGTCTCGCGAATCGATGATCGTCTCGAGGGCCTGCTCGCCCGGCCGGTTCGGAAAGAGCACCAGGCGCGCGGTTCCGGCCCGGAACATCGTCCGCGCGTGCGACAGAAGATCCGCAACGGCCGCATCAAGCTCCGGCGAACGCTGCAGGATGCGAGTCGTCTCGTACAGCAACTGCAGGCTCTTGTTCTTCTCGCGCTCTGACATCAGCGTGCGGTACGCGAGCAGCATGAGCACGATCGGAATTCCCAGGAGCCAGGCCGCCGCCGGCTCGAGCCACAGGATCGTGACGGCCATCAGCGCCAGGCTCGTGTTGGTCATGCCCACGGCGAGCCCAAATCGCAGCACCTCTGGCAGGCGATCGCGCTGCCAGCGTCCCTCGGCAAAGCCGATTGCGAGCGAGACGCACAGGATGCCGATGACATTCACCGCGGCCGTCGTGATGAAAGCGGCAAGCCACATCTGGGCGCCCGGGTCCGTGGCATGGCCGCTGAACCTGTCGAACAGGATCACCGCCAACGTCGCCTCGAGGGCGAAGTGGCTGAGGTTGAAGAACAGCTTGATAAGCGGTTGGCGCCGAATGATCAGGCCGATGGCCGAGCCAAAGACCGCAGCGAGCACGAACCCTGTCGGATCGACGAAGACCAGCCCGAGAACGAATGGAATCTCGCTTAGCGAGAAGGTGTGCGCCTGGCGCCGGAACTCGAGGTGAACGACGTTGGTCTCAGCGAGGTAGAACCCCAACGCGAGCAGCCACCAGGGGATCGAGAACGGCGCCGCGAGCGGCGCGATATGCACGGCGACACTGCCAAAGAGCACGGCCGCAGTGCCGAACAGAATCAAGGAAAGCAGCCAGATCTTGAGCGCGCCGGCGGGCGGCCGGGCGAGCGCGATGCGACGACGGGGCAGTGCCGGGCTTGTGACGGCCATCGTCTCAGGCGGCCTAGATGATCAAATCCGGCCGACTACGGGCCATTGCTCCCGCCCATGCCAGCCATTGAATAGAACAGTCCGGACCAGGAGCTCCCCGACCACGAGTTGCCGGACCACGAGTTACCCAGCCATGCCAGGTCGGACCACGAGTTTCCTGACCAAGAATTTCCCGTCCAGGTGACGGCGGACCAGGAATTACCTGACCATGAATTGCCCGACCACGAATTACCCGACCAGGAGTTGCCGTTCCAGACGCCGCCGGACCATGAGCTGCCACTCGTTGAGACGCTGTATGGATGGCCGAAGATGTCCTGCTCGCCGACAAGCGGGATACCGTGGCTGTCGGCCACGATGGCCGATCCGCGCGACAGCTGGAGCAAGCCGCGGCCGGTGGCGCGCGGGTAGCTCAGGAACGATGCCCTTGCGAAGGCCGTGGGCGCTGTCAAAGCTCGGCTGACATCCACGCGACCAGCTCCCGCCCCACTTGTGTTGTCAGACGACAACTCGTCAGCTGTTCCGGTCAGAACTGCTTTGGCCTGGGAAGGCGTGAGCGAAGGTCGGGCGCTGAGCAGCAGCGCGACGGCACCCGATACAACGGCTGTTGCCTGCGACGTTCCGGTGCCCTTGAAGTAACTGTCGCCGACACGGCCCTCTGGATGCTTCATGTCGATGTACGAGCCGGGCACGCGCAGGCCCACAATCGACTGGCCGGGTGCGACGAGATCCGGTCGGCGTGATGAGGTTCCGCGATTGGAGAAATCGCTGACCTGATCGTCGCTGACGTCCAGCGTGCCATTCAAGTCGTCAGAGCCAACGGCGATGACGAACGGGTCGTACGCCGGATCGTCCAGCTTGTTGCTGCCGTAGCCTTCGTTGCCGGCGCTCGCGACCACCACGATCCCGGCAAACCAGGCGCGTTCGACAGCGTAGGTGAGCGGATCAAGGACGTAGCTCTGGGTGCCGTTCGTGCCAAAGGACAGGTTGAGTACGCGGATGTTCAGGCCGTCGTCGTCGTGATGCTGGACCACCCAATCGACCGCGGCTATGACCTGCGAAACATCGGTCACGCCGTTCGCAGCGCCGACCTTGACATTGACAATGCGCGCAGCAGGAGCCATGCCGACGAAGTAGGCGGGGTCCGCAAGCTGGTCGTTCGAGCCAGCCTGGGGATCACGCGCGGCGATGATGCTGGCCATATGAGTGCCATGGCCATAGCCGTCGACGTAACGAGTGGTGGCCGATTGCGAATCAAACGAGAGGTCCGGACCGTTGATCAACCGGCCCGCGAAATCTGGGTCTGGGCTGACCCCGGTATCGATGACCGCGACGTCGACGCCTCTGCCCGTGATACCGCGCCTCCACAGGTCCGTCGCCCCGATCGCCCTGGCCGTGTTGTACAGGGAGCCCATCGTTGACGAGGCGTCGTATGAGTCGCCCACGGAGTTGAAATGGACCTCGCCGTCAGGGGTAACCGCAGCGATGCCGTGCCCCGCCGCAACGGCGTCAATGGCTGACGCGGGGATGCTGGCGGAAAAGCCGCCGATCAGAGGCAGCTTGAAGTTGATGGTGCCGCCGAGCTGGCGCACAAGGCGTTCAGGACCGTTGCCGGCACCGTCCATCTCACGGACGATGACCTGCATCTGGCTCCCAGCCGTACCGACGAGGCGCGCAACGGGCAGAGCCGTGGTCATGACGATGGCCGCCGATAGAGCGATCTGAACGGCGAAATCCCAGCTCACGCCAAACCAGCTGATGCCGAAGTTGATCGGGAGCTGTTGGCCGTTCGCGCCGGCGACTGCGAGCCGCTTGACCATGCGTCGTTGTCCCTCCACGCGGTGGGCTAGCTCAAGTGGTTGCTTGAACCGCGCTGCCGGACAGTCGTTCGCCGATCGTCGGTTCGGAATAGACAAGAAGTACCCCTGGGTACCCGGTCAGCCGTTTTGACAGCGGCCTCCCCGCACGACCGTGTTGTCGACGCGCGCAGGACTGCCCCGTACTCAAGTACTGGCGCTCGCCGTGATTCAAAAGGCATATCTGGCCACGACCGCACTCAACCCACCAGGGTCGCGCGCCACGCTCACGACGAGTCCGACCAAATTGGACTTGGCCGCCAAGCGCGATGGGTCATAGCCCGGTCGGGCGCACCGCGGCTGCATTGGCGGTGCGCCGGGCCAACGTCGAGCTCGGTCATAGAATCCAAGCGCTTCAGAGGAGGGCCAAGTGCAACAGCACCAGATCGCCATGCTCGGCACGGGTTTGATCGGCGACTTCTATTCAAATGCCCTGCACGCGCAGCGCTCGCGCGACCGTGTACGCGTCGTCTACTCGCGCAGCGAAGAGCGCGGTCGCGCGTTCCGCGAGCGCTGGGGAATTCCCGACTCGACGACCGACATGAAGGCGGCCATCGAGCACCCGGACGTTGACGTGGTCGTGATCGGCGTGCCGAACTTTCTGCACGAGCAGGCCGTCAGCCTCGCGGCCGGGTCCGGCAAGGCCATTTTGTGCACGAAGCCGCTGGGAAGGAATGCCGAGGAAGCCGGCCGGATGCTTGCGACCGTCGAGAAGGCCGGCGTCTTCGGCGGTTATCTCGAGGACCTGTGCTACACGCCCAAGACCTCGAAGGCGATCAAGGCGGTTCAGGCCGGCACGATCGGAGAGGTCACCTGGGTCCGCTCTCGGGAGGCCCATCCTGGTCCGCATTCGGCGTGGTTCTGGGACGGCCGACTGACCGGCGGGGGCGCGATAGTCGACCTTGGTTGCCATTGCATCGAGATCATTCGCAATTACGTTGGAAAGGCCAACCGCCCGCTCGAGGTCCTGTGCCACGCCGACACCCTGGTCCATCCAATTGGCGATGAGGACAACGCGGTTGCTTTGATCCGCTTCGAATCGGGCGCTTTGGGTCAATTCGAGGTGTCGTGGACGTTCCGTGGCGGCATGGACCTGCGCGATGAGGTCGCCGGAACCGAAGGCACGATCTGGGTAAACAACTTCCTGCGCACCGGCTTCGAGATGTTCAGCGCCGGCGGCTCAGGCGGCTACGTCTCGGAGAAGAGCGAGGCCGACCGGGGCTGGATGTTTCCAGTCGGCGACGAGGCGGCCGAGCTTGGCTATATCGACATGTTCACGGACATGTTTCGTTCGCTCGAATCGGGCGGCGCGCCACGCGAGACCTTCTACGACGGCTATGTTGTCAATGCGGTCATGGACGCCGCGTTCAAATCCGCAAGATCACGCGCCTGGGAACCAGTTCAGCTGTCGGAGTGGCGCGGCGCGCCGGCTGCACGCATCGGCAGCGGCCGAGAGCCGGAGAAGCACGATGGCATGATCGTGATAAAGCGCGAGATCCTGCCCGACGGCCGGCACAAGCTGATCCTCAAAGATCCGGCCAGCGGTGACTACCTCGACCGCGTGGTCGCCGCTCCGACCGGGTAACGACGCGAGTTTCGCGACGGCGGCTTATCGACTGCTCACTGGCAATCACGCAGCGGCAGGCAGCGTGAAAACGGGCTAGGAAACGTTTACTGCGCCGATTACCATGCGCAGGGACGCGCCGCTGCCCGAGCGCGCCGGCGGGTCTGGGTATGAGGAGGACGGCCCTTGGCCGAACGAGCCCTGAGCAGCATTGGTGCCGCCGTTATCGGCAGCGGTTTCATCGGCACCGTCCATATCGAGGCCCTGCGCCGCATTGGCGTCCAGGTTCACGGCCTGCTCGGCTCATCCCCGGATCGCGCAGCGGAGCGTGCCGCCAGGATTGGCGTTCCGCGCGGCTACGGGACCCTTGACGAGTTGCTTGACGACGACCGCGTCGAGGTCGTCCACGTCACCAGCCCGAACAACATGCATTTCCCGCAGGTCAAGCAGATCCTGGCCGCGGGCAGGCACGTCATCTGTGAAAAGCCCCTGGCAATGGATGCCCGCGAGTCGGGCGAGCTTGTCGAACTCGCCAGTAGGTCGGGCAAGGTAGCCGCGGTCAACTTCAACATCCGTTTCTACCCGCTGAATCAGCACCTGCGCGGTGCTCTCGCCGAAGGTTCAATCGGTGATGTGCGTCTGATCACTGGCCGTTATTTCCAGGATTGGCTGATGCTCGATACCGACTGGAACTGGCGGCTCGAACCGGAGATCGGTGGACGGCTGCGCGCGGTTGGCGACATTGGATCTCATTGGCTCGATCTGACCTCCTTCGTGACCGGCCGCCACGTCACCGAGGTGATGGCCGAAATGGCGACGTTCATCCGCAGGAGGCACATGCCCGAGGGTCCGGTCAAATCGTTCGCCCTGGAACGTTCCGCGAAAACAGTCGAAGTCGAGATCCGGACAGAGGACGTGGCCACGATCCTGCTGCGCTACGACAACGGGGCACGCGGCATGATGGCCGTGTCCCAGATCAGCGCGGGCCACAAGAACTCACTCCAGTACGAGATCGACGGAAGCGCCGGCGCCGCGGCTTGGGACAGCGAGAAACCCGACGAGCTGTGGCTGGGCTATCGCGGCCGGCCAAACGAGACGCTCGCACGCGACGCTGCGTTGATGACGCCTGCCGGTCGCGAGGCCGCGGCACTGCCGGCCGGCCACGTGGAAGGTTTTGCCGACACCTTCGCTGCGCTGTTCCGCGCCGTGTACGCGGACGTCGCAGAAGGTGCAATGCGCGCCAACCCGCCGTACGCCACGTTCGCCGACGGCCATGAAGAGATGCTCGTCGGCGACGCCATCGCTCAGAGCGCCCACCAGCAGAGGTGGGTCGAAGTAGCTCAGGAACGCGTCCTGGAGGGAGTCCATTGAGACTCGGCTTCCTGACCGCACCGTTTCCCGATACGCCCCTGATGGAGGTCGCCGACTGGGCTGCGGCCAACGACTTCGATTCGCTCGAGATCGCGTGCTGGCCACACAGCGGTGGCGTCGTGCGGCGTTACGCGGGCACCAGTCACATCGACGTGGCCAACCTGAGCGACACTCAGGCTCAGCAGATCCGCGGCGAGATTGAGGGCAAGGGCCTCGCGATCAGCGGCCTTGGCTTCTATCCCAATCCGCTCCATCCGGATCCCGCCGTGCGCGGCCCGGCCATCGCGCACATCAAGCTCGTCATCGAGGCTTGCCGAAAGATGGGCGTGCCGTTCATGAATACGTTCATGGGCGGGGACTCGAAAAAGAACCTCGACGAGAACTGGGCGGACGCGCTCGAGATATGGCCGGACATCGTCAAGCACGCCCAGGACAACGGCGTCAGGGTGACGATCGAGAACTGCCCGATGATCTTCTCCAACGACGAGTGGCCGGGCGGCAACAACATCGCCTGGTCGCCCTACATCTGGCGCCGGATCATCGAGAAGTGGGGCGGCACCGTCGGGCTCAACTACGATCCCTCGCACCTCGTCTGGTTGATGATCGACCAGGGCCGCTTCATCCGCGAGTTCGGGTCGCACATCCTCCATTTCCAGGCCAAGGACGTCCAGATCGACCGCGACGGGCTGTACGAGCGCGGCTCAATGTCCTCTGGTATCGGCTGGCAGATTCCAAGATTGCCGGGATTGGGCGACGCCAACTGGGCCGAGATCTTTTCGAACCTGTACCGCGTCGGCTATGACGGCGATTGCATCATCGAGCACGAGGATCGCCGTTTTGAGGCGACCGATCAGCTGATCAAGCGCGGCTTCATCCTGGCGCACGACACGCTGCGCCCGTATATCCCGAAGGGCTACTAGGTGACAGCACTCACCGCCGGCGCGATCGCTTCCCTGCCTGCGTGGACGGCAGACTGGACGCCCCTCACCCATGAGCCTGGGATCGACGAGCTGCGTGCGCTCTTCGGCCAGCTGACGTACGCCGATGTCGCCAAGACGATCGATCACTCGCTGCTGCGTCCCGAGCTGGATGATGCCTTCATCGACGAGAACCTCCGCCTCGCCGCGGAATACGAGGTCGCGTCGGCGACGATGCGGCCGGCGGACGTGGTTCGGGCCGTCGCCGCGTTGCGCGGCACGTCGGTCAAAGTGGGTACGGTCGTCGGCTTTCCGCATGGCAACCACCTGACAAAGTCAAAGGTCTTCGAGACCGAGCAGGCCATCGAACAGGGCGCGCTCGAGATCGACATGGTCATCCTGATCGGCGCGCTGCGCAGTGGTCGCGACGCGGACGTCGAGGCTGACATCCGTGCCGTCGTAGACGCCTCGCACGCGGCCGGAGCGATCGTCAAGGTCATCTTTGAGAACGCCTACCTGACACAGGACGAGAAGGTCCGCGCCTGCCGGCTGAGCGAGTCGGCGGGCGCAGACTTCGTCAAGACATCGACCGGCTTTGCCCCGACCGGCGCCACCCACGAAGACCTGATGCTGATGCGCGCCAACACCGCACCAAGCGTCCAGGTGAAGGCGGCTGGTGGCGTGCGCACCCTGGACGCGTTGCTGGCGGTGATGTGCCTCGGCGTTACGCGCATCGGCGCCACCGCGACACAGGCGATCCTCGACGACTTCAAAGCCCGCAAGGCCGCGGACGCGGGCGTGGTCGCGGCTCCGATTACAACCGGTGCCATCGATCAGGGCACCTACTAGAGATGCCGGTCGAGACCGTGACGATGAGCTACATCGATGAGGCAAAGGCGCTTCTCGAGCGCATCCAGTCGACACAATCCGAGGCCATCGAAACGGCATCACAGTGGTGCGCCGACGCGATCGCTGCCGATGGACTGGTTCATTTGTTTGGCACCGGTCACTCGCGCATCCCGGTCGAGGAGATGTTCCCGCGCTACGGGTCTTTCCCCGGCTTCAATCCGATCGTCGAGCTGTCGATGACGTTCCACACCCAGGTCGTTGGTGCCAACGGCCAGCGCCAGGCGATGTACATCGAACGCCAGCCCGGGCTTGCCGAGGTCATCCTGTCCAACTTCCGCTTTGGACCAAGGGACGTGATGGTCGTCTTCAGTGCCAGTGGCCTGACTGCCGTGCCCGTCGAGATGGCCCGTGGCGCCCGCCGCCGTGGGCTGAGAGTCATCGCGGTGACGAGCATCACTCAATCGATGTCCGCACCGCCAGACACGGCGGCGGGCGCCCGCCTGATCGACGAGGCGGACCTCGTGATCGACCTCTGCACGCCAGAGGCCGACGCGCTTGTTTTTGTTAACGGACTGGAGACGCCAGTAGGGCCAGGCTCTACCATCGCGGCCGTAGCGATCGTGAATGCGATCAAGGTCCGCGTGGCAGAGCTGCTAGTTGAGGGAGGGCACATGCCGCCGGTACTCACCCGCGCCTCGATCGTGGGCGAGGAGGAGTCCCGTGCATTGTTCGACCAGGCCTACCAGGAGCATGCGCGGCGGATTGCACGCGCCATCGACAGAGGAGGAGGTGGCTGACGACAACGGG
>DATBFJ010000030.1:0-9556 GCA_036558545.1 Candidatus Limnocylindrales bacterium | reverse complement strand
GCCCGTCCGTGAGTCGAGCTGACCGGTGGGCTCGTCGGCCAGCAGCAGATCGGGGTGATTGGCCAGCGCACGAGCAATTGCCACGCGTTGCTGCTCGCCGCCCGACAGCTCGTGGGGCCGGTGGTTAACCCGCTTGCCCAGACCAACCAGGTCGAGCAGCTCGCGGACACGTTCGTCGCGTTTGGTCGGGTCAGCCTTGATCAGCCTCAGCGGCACCTCGACGTTCTCTGCTGCTGACAGGACCGGCAACAAGCCGAAGGCCTGGAAGATGAAACCGAGCTTGCGCCGGCGAAACTCGATGAGCTCAGACTCCGGCAGATCGGAGACGGTCTTGCCGTCAATCGACACCGTGCCGCGCGTCGGCCGGTCGAGAGCCCCGACCATCGACAAGAACGTCGTCTTGCCAGAGCCGGATCGACCCCGCAGCGCGACGAGCTGACCGCGACCTACCCGGATACTCACGTCGCGTACGGCGTGAACGACGCCGCCTGGCATCGGATAGTCGCGCGACAGATCGTGTGTCTCGACCATCGGCGTCGGGTTCTGGTCGACGGCAGCGGTCGCAGTGCTGCGATGGGCGTCGTGAACCTGCTGTGTCACTGCGACGGTCCGTCCTTCCGGCGATAGCGCGCGTCATCGTCCGCGGCCGGGACGTCGTTCGGCACCGTGACCTCGACGGGAGCCGCAATCTCCGCCGGCCCTGCGGCCGGCCCGTCAACCGCTTCGGCGATTGGCCGTGAGAAGCGCGTGTGATCCGGCCAAACCGTTATGTGATCCTCCTCGAGGGCCAGGCGAACGCGCCGCTCCAGGCCAAGCGCTTCGACATACGCGTGCGGCAGCTGCAGGCGGCCGACGCGATCGAGCACTGCATATTCCTCGCTCAGGAAGTGCTCGCCCTCAGAGCTGACGTCGCGCCGACGCAGTGTCTCGGTGCTCGTGCGTCCATCGCGGATGGCGACAGTTCGGTTGACCTGTTCGCTGACGAGCGGGTCGTGGGTGACCACGACGATCGTTACCCCCAGTTGTTCATTGACCGTGCGCAAAACGTTGAAGACTTCGTGGGCTGTGGTCGTGTCGAGCTCGCCCGTGGGTTCGTCGGCGAACAGAACCTTGGGACTGTTCGCAAGCGCCACGGCGATGGCCACGCGCTGCTGTTCGCCGCCCGACAAACGATCCGGCTTGTGCTCGGCGCGATCGGCGAGTCCAACACGTGTGAGCAAGTCAAGCGAACGCGTGTGGCTTTCAGAGCGACCCACGCCATTCATGAGCATGGGCAACTCGACGTTCTGCTGTGCAGTCAGGTACGGCAGCAGGTTGCGCGCGGTCTGCTGCCAAACGAAGCCGATCACGCTTCGCCGGTAGTCGGTCCGCTCACGGCGACCCATCTGGCCCAGGACATGGCCGCCGACGACGGCGCGTCCTGCCGAAGGCACGTCCAGCCCGCCGAGGATGTTCATCAGCGTGCTCTTGCCACTGCCGGATGCGCCGACAAGCGCGAGGAACTCGCCCTGATCGACGACCAGGTCGAGACCCTGCAACGCGACGACCTCGAGGTCGGCGACCTTGTAGATCTTGACCAGGTTGTCGCACACGATCAGCGCGTGTTCTCCGGCGTGCCGAACGTCCATCACGTCAACTTTCCTCGATTCGAAGCGCGCTCGCCAGCCGCACCCGCCCAGCCAGCCATGTACCGGCTCCTATTGCCACGACCACGACGGCCAGAAGGACGACCACGATGATTCCCAGCGATGCCCAGTTGACGGTCAGCGGGACGCCCTGCTCCCCAACGAAATCGGCCAATCCGAGGCCCGGCTCGACGAGCAGAGCGACGCCGATGCCGAGCAGCACGCCTGGGATAAGTGCCAGAAGAACGGGTGGAGCATGTTCAACGGCGGTCAGCTCGCGCGCCTGTCGGCTTGAGACACCAAGTGTCCGGAGGTATGCAAGGTCGCGGCTTCGGCTCGCCGCGGACAGGATCACGGCACCCACGAGCGTGACGCCCATGAAGAGCACGGCGACTATCAGCGAGATGCCGAAGAAATTCGCCACCGCCGACCCGAAGGGGGCATCGTGCAGGTTGGCGTAGGCGTCCTGGCGTGACACGATGCGGACCTGCCGGTCCGCCGCGCCGACGAGGCCTGCCAGCGGTTCGGCAGCTTCGTTGGAAGCGCGCAGCCACATGATGCTGGGCACAAAGGTAGTGTCGGGAATCGCTGCCCTGAACCAGTTCAGCGGCACGAGCACAAACGTCGTGGCACTGCCGTGGCCGGGAAAGTCATCCTGCTTGCCGACCAGCCTGAAAGTCAGTGTTTGCCGTGAGACCGCGACGGTGAACGTGTCTCCAATACCAATGTTGAGCCCGGAGGGTGTTTGCGAGGAGATGATCGCCGGGATCGGGTTCTGCGGACTTCCAATACCTACCGCAGATGGGCTGGCGTAGAACGAGCTCGGCCACTCGGGCGCTGCCGCGGTTGCGGCAGTGACCGCCTGATACGCGGCTGCGTCGACCGCCGTGAAATCGACACTGCCGTGCCGGCTCAGCCCGGTGCTCAGCTGGGCGGATGTGTCGACATAACCGTCGGCAACCGCACGAACGCCCGGCACAGTCGAGGGATCGAGGTTGGTGGGCAGACCACCGATACCAACGTGTTCGAGCCGGTAGTCGGCGCCGACCTTGATATACGAGGCGGCAAGCTGGCCGCGATCCACGCTCGACTCCACGACCGACGCGAACGCTCCAAACGCCGCCGTGAGCATCAGCACGAGCAGCGGCAGGTTGGCGGCCGCCGGGTGGCGCGCAACTGTCCTGAGCCCGACGACCGGCACGAAGTCGCGGCGTCTGGCGGCGAACCGGCTCAGGCCGCGAACCGGCAGCGGGTAGAGGCGCATCAGGACGATGCCCGCAGCCACACCGGCGAGAAGCGGCACCGCAGCGAGCAGCGGATCGAACGCGGCGGTATCCCCGTTCGTGCCAAGGGTCAGTCCGCGCTGTCTTAGCAGGAAGATCGCGACGATGGCAATACCGACGATCGTCAGCTCGATAACGAGGCGGCGCGCAGGGACCCGCAGGACGGGTGGATCGTCTCGCTCCAGCTGAATCAACGGACGCCGCGCTGCCGGCCACGTCGCGGCGACAAGCATGACGGCAGCCGAGATGGCAACGACCAGCGCGAGAACCGGCGACAGTGAGCTGTCCCGGGCGGGAACGGCGACGACGGCCAGCACAAAACCCACCAACGCGGCGCTGCCGGCGAGAAGGACTGACTCGAGGACCTGGGCGCCAAGGACAAATCGGCCGGACGCGCCACGGCCGCGGGCAAGAAGGAGGCTGCTGCGTCTTTGGCGCACGAGGAGGATCGCGACCATCGCGGTGGCCCCGGCGGCAAGTCCAAGAAGGCCAATGGCAGCGATCGAGAGGACCGACTCGGACCGTGCGCGTTGGGCGGCAAACTTGTCGACGATCTGGAGCAGACCCGTCCCAATCGATACGTTGGACACGTTCACGCTCGCCGAGAGATCCTGAATGAAACGGGTGTCCGTGGGGGCTACGACGAGATTGAGGCGCTGCAGGTCGGTCTGCAGTGTCGCGACCTGGTCCGCGTCGAGGCGTTGCGCGTCGACCTGGAAATGCCAGTCGTAGTGGAAGGGCAGCGCTGAGGCCGCGAGACGGGCGTACGACTCGGCCGGCACGTACGCCGTTGCCCGGATACCGCTCGGGCCGTCAGGCCCCTGCAGGAGCGTCGGCTGCAGGAGACCGCTGCCGGACCACTCGGCTCCGGTTGGATCCTTTGGTTCGAACAGGCCAACTACCTCGGCCTGAGTGGGCGTGATGACAAACACCGTCCGGGGAACCAGGGGATCGCTGCCGTCGAGGGCCAGGTTCAGGTGGTCGCCAACGTGGGCGTCGATCGCGTCCGCCTCTGTCGTGGACAGCGCAACTTCGAACACCGTCGGCGGAGCCTGATCGCCCTGGTCAGCCTGCTTGCCCACCGGGATCATCTGCAGGGGCATACCTCGGTCGACCGGCCAACGGCCTTCAGTCAGCGTGGCGTCGTCTGTGAGGCCGTCCTGGTAACGCAGCGACATGGTCACGATCGATTGGGGAACCGTGAAACGTACCGTCGTGATGCCCTGGAAGCGGTCCGAGATGAGACTCTCGATCGACGACGGGAACTCCGCCTCGCGCTGCTGGCCGTATTCCTGCACGGCCGCGACGCCGCCGTCACTGCCAGGGCCGATTGAGCCGTCGGCATAAAGCCAGACGTCCCGGTCAACCGCCAGCGCGTTTCCTGCGGCGTAGCGCATCGCGTCATCGCTCACGCGATTGAACAGCCGCGGTGCCGCGGCGAACAGAAAGCTGGTCGATGTGACGAGCACGAAAAGGAGGGCCAGGATCCCGATCTCTGCGCGGAAGCGGCGCAGCAGCAAGATGACTGCCGAAAGCGCGTTCACCTCAGTCTTCGCCCAGGCGCAGGATGCTGCCCACGCCGATACGGCGCAACGCGAACGCCAGCACACCGACGGCAATCACCAGTGCGGCCAGAACAACTATGTCAAGTGCCAGGATCCGGTCCCACGGGAGTTGCACGAGCACGCCGGGCACTGGTGTCGTTGCCTGTTGCGTCACCGTTATGAACGGAAGGGCGATCAAGCTGATGACCACGCCGATGATCGTTCCGGCGATCAAGCTGACGACGACGACGCTGGCGTTCTCGAGCCATAGCCAGCCAGATAGCTGACGACCGGAAAGCCCAAGCGCCCTCAGCAGCGCGAACTCCGTCCGGCGCTGGCGTGCCGACACCGCGGCGCTGACCACCAGCGCGACCAGCGCGAATATCCCGGTTGCGACGAAGCCAAGCAAGAGGGCGCCGATGATGCCGAGAGCTACCGGATCGGTGCTCAGGCTCCGGGTTCGGGCATCGGCACTCACGACTTCCGTGCTGTTGAAAGGGCTTGCCTGCAAGGTGTCGGCTACCTGAAGAGCCGTACCCGGCGCGACCGAGAGCCACCATTCATCGACCGGTCGAGCGGTCGCCGTTGCCTGGAGTCGAAGGAGATCCAGGGTCGGCTGGTCGAAAACCAGCAGGGGATGCGTGGGATCGGTAGTTGGAAACGAATCGACTGTTCCGGCTATCGAAAGCTTTCGGCTGATGCCATCGATCGTGACATCGACTGACTGGCCCATACCGGTGCCTGTCGTGTTGACAAAGGCCGAATTGGCGACGACCGGCACTGCCCCGTCGAAAGAGTCGAGGTCCGACGGGATGAAGATGAAGCGGCCCGCAGGTGCTCCTCCAAACAGCACAAGGCCGCCGTCGTTATCGATCGTTACGACCATCCCGTCCAGCGAGACGGCCCCCACCGAATCCGGCTTTGAGCGCCCCATCCCCAGACGAGCCGACCAGCCTTCGACTGGAACGGCAGCCCACGGACCCGCCGCATCCGTGCCCGCCGATACGCCGGTCACGCCAATGCGAGCGTCGGTCGTGATCGTGTCATTCGGCAGCGTCAGGTCGAACTCGAGGCCGGCAATCTGGAAGGGGCCATCGAGCTTGCCCGTGCCCGGCTGTCCCTGCCCAGCGGTCGAAGCGGGCGAGAGCGGCAGCACAATCGAGGCCGCCGAGTCAGCCACGGGCGCGGGCGCCGACGCAACTCGATAGAGCAGCCCGTGGGCATCACGCACGATCGCGCTCGCGGTGGCCGTAACACCAGTCAGAGTTGACGGATCTATTGGTGTCGTCTCGTCAGAATTCGAGCTGAAGTCGGGCAGCTGCGCGATCTCGCTGATGTCCACGACCGAGGTGATCTGCAAGTAGGAGGTGTCCGGCGGGAGCGCCACGAGAGTGGGCGCCGGTCGATCTGTCCGAAGGGCGCCCATCAGCTGATCCAGCGACTGGCTTGCCTCATCGGCTCGGAAGGTGACGATCGAGGCAGCGGAGTCCGCGTCGAGCGCGAGCAGATCCACGCTGCCCTTGGCGAGCGTCACGCCGGACTTGATCCGTTCGACTGGCATCGCCTGTTCAACGCCCTGGACCGCTGCGTAATCGGCATGAAGCATGGGCGCGGTCGTCGCGCCGCGGGCGACCGTCGCTCGGACATCCGCGCCAGCCTGGTAGGCCGCCTGATCCTGCTGTGAGTCTGACCACGTTGCCGAGTACGACAGCGCGAAGACCCCGAGTGCCAGAGCAAGCATCAGCAGCAGCGCGGTCCTCGTGTAGCGCAGCGGGCGCCGGGCGAGCTGCCGGGAACCCAGGGACGCGACAATCTCGCGGCCCCGGTTAACCAGGCGCTCGAACACCGCGGCCAGGATGGGCAGGACGCGCAACGCAAGAATGGCGCCTGCGAGCAATCCGATCGCCGGCGCAGCGACGAGCAATGGATCGAAGCCAAGGCTGCCCTGCACGGTGCGCGTGAGCGGGGCGCCGTAAAGACGCAGCTGCCACAACGCGATAACCGACACGATCAACAGGGCGACATCGAGTCCCAGGCGGTGGCCGATCGTTCGAGTCTCCTGGCGCGACAGATCGCGTTCCTCCGACGTCAGGTTGCGTGCTGAAAGGAATGCCGGCAGCACCAGCAGCGCCAGACATATGACGCCTGCCGCGGCCGCGAGCGCGTAGCTATCGACCGTGACGGTAGGTTCGATCTTGAGCCCGATATCTGCCAGTGGCCCGGCGACGGCCAGGATCGTCGTCTGAGCGACGGCCAACCACGGCGCGATCAGGACCGCCGGCACGACGAGCAGCAGGCCTTCGGCAAAAGCAAGGAACGCGATCGAGCCGGCTCCCGTGCCGCGAGATCTGAGAAGGGCCGTCTCGACGCGTCGATGATCGACGAGAAGCGATGCCGTCAGGAGGATTGCGTATGCCGCCATCACGGCCAGCTGCGCCATCAGCAGCAACACTTCAGTGCGGCTGACGAGCAGCGATTGCTCCGCAGCGCCAAGGATGTCTGGAAGGCCGGTGGCGACTGCCAGGCTGCCGGTTGTCGTGGCCTGAACACGCCCGGGAAGCGCGTCCAGCTGGCTGTGAATCGCGGCGACGTTGTCGACCGTCAACCCACGGAAGTCGGGGAACGCGCGCCATTGCATGTGGATGGCCGTCAATGCCGGGTTCTGAAGCACGCCGATCGGAGTCGTCAGAAAAGGACCCAGGACACGGTCGCTGCCGCTCTGGACGATGCCCGTCGTCAGCTGATCCTCGCCGTACCAATAGGGATCGTCCGGATCGTTGACCGCGAACGTGCCGACGATCTGCACCGGCACAGGCGCAGTCTTGCCGACGTTCGATGCGGTCAGGGTCACATGGTCGCCAATCGAAAGATTCAGGGCACTAGCGACTGCGTCGAGAACAACGACCTGCAGGGGATCCGACGCGTTGCCCGATGCGGGCCACGCACCTTGGGTCAAGTGCGCGTGATTGGACAGCCCGTCGAGGAACCCGAAGGCGGCTCGGTCATGTGTCTGGACGCCTGGCGCGGCTGGCAGCGCGAGCGTCGCCGCGGCCTGTCCGTCGCGCACCAGCTCGGCCGACAGCGGTTCGAGAGCGGCTTGAAGGTACGACTGCTCCTGGTTGTCGACGCCCTCGACGTAATCGGGCGCGCCGTAAAGGGAGATCTGGACGCTGGTGTCGGTGGCGGGAGCATCTGCTAGCGTCCGGCGCAGGCCGGCCAGTGCCGCGGCCGACGAGTAGATGGGCCCTGCCGCGAAAAGGACCGTAGCGAGAAGCGTAATGAGCGCCGCGGCAGCGACGATTGGCCAATCCGCACGTGTCCGGCGGAGGCTGATTCGCCACCTGGCGAAAAGTGCGTGCACCAGCGAGTCCCCTCGAGGCCCGGTTCAGTCAGGGTCGTAGGTTTCTACACGAAAACCTTTACTGGTGCAGCGAGCATTAAAGAAAAGCCACCAGAATTACCGGTTGAGATTCGCTGCCTGGGGTTTGTAGACCTCGTGTAGCTCGTCGAAACGGCTCCCCGGCTCGACGCGATCGTTGCCAGCCAGGTACTTAGCCAGATCCTCGACGTGCAACTGGGCTCCGGCAGCAAACGCAGCGATGAGATCGCGTGGAATGCCGCGTTGCTCGGCCACGAAGAGTGTCCCGTTGCCAGTGGCCTCGAGCGTGATCTCGTCCGATTGCTCAGACGGGTCGTCTGGCTCCTTGCCGAAAATAACGAGGCGATGTGGCGCTTCGCAGACTTCGATACGTCCTGTGCCTTCCCAGCCGCTCATGTGCACGTGAACCTTGTATTCGCCACCGACCCGCAGGTCGCCGGTCACGTCGCCGTACCACTTTGCCAGGCGTCGTGGCTCCGTGAGTGCTGCCCAGACGGTGTCGACTGTCGCGTCTAAACGAGCTTCCATGCGGATCACCCCGTCGCTGCCTTCGGAACGAAGACTGCCCAACACTCCGCCGGATTCGGTAGATGTCATCGGTTCCCCTTTGTGTGCCTGGTCAGGCCCGCGTGCGGCGCAACTCCGCCTGGATGACCTCGTGTACGAAATGGGATAGCTCATGCGCTGCCGCAGATTCGGCCCCCGTACTCGCCAGCAACTTGCGAAGGTGTGGCATCGAGGTGAGTGAGGGCGCTTCGGGCGCTGCGCTACGCCGTGTGTGATGCCGGCCCTCGTGATCCTTCAGCGCCTGGTTGATGGCGTCGCCCAAAATCGTGGATAAGTCGCCGCTGCCACTGGCCATCCGTTAACACTCCTATCTCGACTCGAAACCGGGTCTGGTTATTCTCTCGAAGGTTCGCGCGAGGGGATGCAGGGCATGATCTGTCCAAACTGCTCAACAGAGAACGTCGCTGGCGCACGGTTCTGCAACCAGTGCGGCAATTCGCTTGACACCGGTTGTCCGAACTGTGGCTCGACTAACGCGCCCGGAGCGCGGTTCTGCTCGAACTGCGGAACGGCTCTTGGCGCTCAGCCGGCCGCGCCAGCAACGAGAGCTGCTCCTGCTGCGCCACTGGCTCAAACCGCGCCAATCGCCGAGCGCCGTCTGGTCACGATCCTGTTTGCCGACCTCGTCGGCTTCACACCGTTCGCCGAGGAACGTGACGCAGAAGAAGTCCGCGACACCCTCTCGCGCTATTTCGACTCGGCGCGCGAGACTATCGAGCGTTACGGCGGCACCGTCGAGAAGTTCATAGGCGACGCCGTAATGGCCGTTTGGGGCGCGCCGGTCGCCCACGAGGATGACGCGGAACGAGCGGTTCGCGCGGCAATCGAGCTGCTAGATGCAGTCCAAGCGCTCGGCCCGAACGTCCAGGCCCGAGCGGGAGTATTGACCGGCGAGGCCGCTGTAACTGTGGGTGCCACCAATCAGGGCATGGTCGCCGGCGACCTCGTAAATACCGCGTCGCGTCTGCAAAGCGTCGCGCCACCTGGCAGTGTCCTGGTAGGTGAGCAGACCAAGATTGCGGCTGCCGCAGCCATCGCGTTCGAGCCGGCCGGCGACCAGGTGCTCAAAGGCAAGACATCGCCGATCCCGGCGTGGCGCGCTCTGCGCGTCGTCGCTGAGCGGGGCGGGCGTAATCGGGCGGAAACACTCGAGGCGCC
>DATBFJ010000029.1:0-79830 GCA_036558545.1 Candidatus Limnocylindrales bacterium | reverse complement strand
AGCCTGCGAACGAGCGCGACGATGTCGTGCGAAGTTGGGCCGGGCTCCTTCGCGACGACCAGAACGCCGTCGAACGATTCAGCCACCCGCAGCCATCATCGCCCGCGCGGCGTCGAGGACCACCGGCATCGCCTTATCGATGGGCTCATCGACGGTGGCTCCCGCCGCGCGCTCGTGGCCTCCCCCGCCGAACAGTCCCGTCAAGACGGTCGCGTCGTAACCGCCGTCGCGCGAGCGGACGCTGATCTTGGTGCTCTGCCCGGCCTGGCGGAAGACGATGATCAGCTGTCCACTGGCCGACTGGCTTACGAGATCTGTCAGTCCTTCGGCATCAACCGGATTCGTCCCGGTCGCGGCGAAGTCCGCCTCGTAGACGGGGACCCACACGAGGCGGCCGCCGTCGTCGTCCTGCAACCGCTCCAGTACGCGGCCAAACAGGCGCAGCTGGCCGTTGGGTTTGGTGCGGTAGATGCGGCGCGCCGTATCGCTCAACGGGGCGCCCGCGGCAACCAACTCCGCGGCCACTCTCAATGTCCGTGGCGTCACGTTGGGATGCTGGAAATTGGCGGTGTCGCCGACAACGCCGGCCATCAGCGCGGCCGCGATGGCGCCGTCGGCCGCGGTCAGTGGCACCCCGAGCGCG
Organism: Candidatus Limnocylindrales bacterium; assembly: GCA_036558545.1. Classification (GTDB taxonomy): domain Bacteria; phylum Chloroflexota; class Limnocylindria; order Limnocylindrales; family CSP1-4; genus JALYGJ01. The sequence goes on along the minus strand of DATBFJ010000029.1, from coordinate 79,187 downwards.
GGCATGAGCAGAGTTTCCATCTCGCATGTTGCGGCCGCCGTGGCGTCGATCCAATCGACGGCACCAAAGCCCGTGTTCGAAACGTGATGGTCGATATTGAGGATCGGCACGCGCGCGAAGAGCTCCGCGTGGCGTTCCGCGACCGAGCCTGTTCGCGCGAGATCGCCGCAATCGCCAACGACAATCAAGTCGTATTCCACGCCGGGCTCGGGATCATGCCGAAAACGCTCGATTTGCGGGATGAACTCGTACATCGCAGGCACCGGGTCGCTGCTTACCGGAGTGGCGTGGCCGCCGAGCGTCTCCACGGCCAGCGCGACTGCCAGGGCCGATCCGAACGCGTCACCGTCGGGATTGACGTGACACACCGTCATGACCTTCCTGGCGGCCTTGATCCGGCCGACCACCTCGGACGGGACGGCAGCGACATCCGCAGCGGTCAGCGAGTTCACTTGAATCGCTTCTTCTTCCTGGGCCGCGGCTCCACGGGCTCGACTGCAGACGCGCCGGTAGGGGTCGGAAGCGTTTCTTCAAGATCGGGCACTGTGCCCTCGCCGCCCTGCTCCAGGTTGTCGAGGATGGCCAATACGCGTGTGCCACGCTCAGCGGTGTCGTCTTCCTTCACGTGCAGCTCAGGAATGCGCTTGAGCCGGAGCTTGCCCAGCCGACCGCGAACGAACGGCATCGCGTGCGACAGCGCCCGCAGGGTCTGCTTGCGCTCAGGCGCAGTGCCGATCACCGACACCCACACGTTGGCGTGGCGCAGGTCAGGGCTGACCTCCACGTCGGTGATGGTCACGAAGCCGATGCGCGGGTCGTCGACTTCGCGCCGGACGACGTCGCTTATCTCTTCGCGCAGCAGCTCATCGAGGCGCGCCGTGCGTTGCGACACGGTTACCTAGGCTGTGGCTACGCGAGACACCGTCTGCTGCGTGAAGCACTCGATGATGTCGCCCTCTTCGGCCTCATTGAACTCGTCCAGGCCGATACCGCACTCATAGCCTGTGGCCACCTCGCGTACGTCTTCCCGGAAGCGACGCAGCGACTCGATCCGATCAGTGGCGATGAGCTTGCCGCCACGATAGACACGAGCGCCACCGCGAACGATGCGACCCTCTGTCACGTAGCAGCCGGCGATAACTGTTCGGCCGGCGCGGAAGATCTGGCGAACCTCTGCGCGGCCCTCGACGACCTCCACCACCTCGGGCTCGAGCAGGCCGCGCAGCGCCGCGCCCATCTCGTCGGTGAGCTGGTAGATGATGTCGTACAGGCGGACTTCGACGCCCTCTGCCTCAGCAGTTCGCCGGGCCTGCGGATCGACCTTCGTGTTGAAGCCGACGACCACCGCGTTCGACGCCGAGGCGAGAAGGATGTCGTTGTCGGTGATGTCGCCCGTGCCCTCGTGCAGGATGTTGATCCGGACCTCGTCGGTCTGGACCTGTTCCAGCGCATGGCGAATGGCCCCGAGCGAGCCCTGCACATCGGCCTTCAGGATGACGCGCAGCTCCTTGGTCTGACCTGCCTGGATCTGACGATAGAGGTCCTCGAGCGTGGCGCGGCCGGTCTGCTCCGGCGTCGCCCCTGCCCGGCGTTGCTCGATCATTGTTCGTGCCGTCTTCTCGTCCGGGACGACACGCAGGATGTCACCGGCGGCGGGCACTTCCGCGAGACCGAGGATCACTGCCGGAGACGAGGGGCCGGCCTTCGTGATGCGCTCGCCGCGGCTGTTCTGGAGAGCGCGAACGCGGCCGTACGTATCGCCCACGACGACGATGTCGCCGACCTTGAGCGTTCCCGTCTGGACCAACGCGGTGGCAACCGGGCCACGGCCCTTATCAAGCTCCGCCTCGACGACGGTGCCGATCGCCGGCCGCTTGGGATTGGCCTTCAGCTCCTGGACGTCAGCGACGATCAGGATCGTATCGAGCAGATCGTCGATGCCCTCGCCGGTGCGGGCGCTTACCGGCACGAGCGGTGTGTCGCCGCCGTACTCCTCGATGAGAACGCCATGCTCGGTCAGCTCCGTCTTGACCCGGTCGGCATTGGCCTCAGCCTTGTCGATCTTGTTGACCGCGACGACTATCGGCACCTTCGCAGCGCGCGCGTGGTCGATCGCTTCCAACGTCTGGGGCATCACGCCGTCATCCGCGGCAACCACGAGCACGGCGATATCGGTCGCCTTCGCACCACGCGCGCGCATGGCGGTGAACGCCTCGTGGCCCGGCGTATCGAGGAAGACGACGCGCCGGCCGTCCTTGTCGATCTCGCTCGCACCGATGTGTTGGGTGATGCCGCCTCTTTCGCCGGCAGCGACGCTCGATGACCGGATCGCGTCGAGCAGGCTGGTCTTGCCGTGGTCGACGTGGCCCATCACGGTCACGATCGGCGGTCGGGGCTGGAGGAGCGACGCGTCGTCCTCCTCGAAAAGGACTTCCTTTGCCGCCTGGGGCGTTGGCGCCTCGCCATTCTTGGCCTCGGCACCGCCCGCCTCCGCCTTGACCGCCTCGGCGACCTCGTAGCCGAGCTCGCTGGTGACGAGCGCGGCAGTGTCACGGTCGAGCGGCTGGTTGATGCTGGCGAAGATGCCCGACTTGATCAGTTCGCGGATCACGTCAGCGGCGTTCACGCCGAGGAGCTCAGCGAGCTCCTTGACCGTTATCGAGTTCGGTATCTCGACCGCGCCTCGAGTTGCCGGCTCCAATGTCTGAACCGCCGACTGGGCCTGGTTCTGGTCCGGTCGTCGCTGTGGCTTGCGCGGCCCGCGCATGTTGCGCGTGCCACTCCTACTGCGGGCCATTTTCTGTACCTCCCCTGGCGCTCAGCTCGGCGCTGCCCTGCTCGAGCTCAGCCTTGAGCTCGGCAGGCAGGGGCGTTGAAAGCGCACGTTCGATTGACTTCTTCTTGAGCGCGCTCGACCAGCACGAGCCATCGGCACACAGATACGCGCCGCGGCCGGACGCTTTTCCCGTCCGATCGAGAGCTACGGTTCCGTCAGGGGCGCGAACGACGCGGACGAGGTCGCGCTTCTGACGTTCGGTTCGACATGCCACGCACGTTCGCGTCGGGTATCGACGTGGAGGCAGTGGCTGCCGAGTTGCATTAATTGTCTGGGCCGCCGTCACTCGCCCTCCTCGGCGACGGCGGTTGCGGCCTTTCGTGAACGGCGCGCTGGCGCGGCGGCGGCGGGTTCCGCCATCGCCGGAGGCGCTGCCTCAACGACCGGAGCCTTCTTCGCCCGGGTCTTGGCTGGCGCCTTGGCTGGCGCCTTGGCTTCTGCCACTGGCGCCGTGCCGTTCGCTTCCGCGGCGGGCTTCTTCGTTGTGGCGCGCTTCTTGGGCGTCGGCTTCGCCTCAGCGACGGGTTCCGGCACAACGTCGTTCGACGCCTGCGCAATCTCAGCCTGGCCAACGCCGCCCGCCGGATATTCGTCAGCGGCCGTTGGATACGGCTCGCCTTCCTCGAGATCCGCGGCCGCTGCCGGCGCGGACGGTGCCTCGGCCGCTCGGGCCTGGGCCTGATCTGACCGGATATCGATGCGCCAGCCGGTCAGCTTCGCGGCAAGGCGTGCGTTCTGGCCCTCGCGGCCAATCGCGAGCGAGAGCATGCGCTCGGGCACGGTCACTGCGGCGATGCGATTGGTCTCGTCGATCTCGACCTTGACCACCTGGGCGGGGCTCAGGGCGTTGGCCACGAAGACGGCGGGATCCTCGTTCCATGGAATGATGTCGATCTTCTCGCCACCCAGCTCCGCGACGACGGCCTGGACGCGGCCACCGCGCTGGCCGACAGTCGCGCCAACAGGATCGAGCCCCTCCTGCCGGGACGCCACGGCCACCTTTGAGCGCGAGCCAGCCTCGCGGGCGATTGCCTTGATCTCGACCGTTCCGGCGTGAATCTCGGGCACCTCGAGCTCGAAGAGACGGCGCAGAAAGTTCTTGTGCGTTCGGCTGACGTAGATCAGCGGACCCTTGGTCGTACGGCGCACCTCCAGCACGAAGGCCTTGACGTGCTGGCCGATGCGGTAATGCTCTGTCGCGCTCTGGTCCGTGGTGGGCAGGATTGCCTCCGCCCGGCCGACATCGAGGATCACGCCACGCGGCTCGACCCGGGAGACCGTGCCGGTGATGATCTCCGACTCACGCTGTGCGTACTGGCCAAAGACCTGCTCCCGCTCGACCTCGCGGAGACGTTGACGAACGAGTTGCGTCGCCATCTGAGCATGGATTCGGCCGAAGCTCGACGGGTCTAGTGATTCGGTGCGGACCAGGTCGCCGGACTTTGCGCCCGAGTCGAACTTCTTCGCCTCGTCGACGGTGAACTCCGTCAGCGGATCCTCGACCTCGTCGACAACGTAGCGCGCACGGAATGCGTTGAACCGGCCGCTGTCCGGATCGACTTCGACAAAGACGTCTTCATTGTTTGGCGTCGCTCGGCGATAGGCCGACTGGATGGCCTCCGCGAGCGTAGCGACGAGCTGGTCGCGCGGGATGTTCTTCTCAGCGTTCAGCTGCAGGAGCGCGCCGACAAAGTCGCGGTTCATTAGCGCCCTCCTTTCACTGAGCTATGTATCCCCCGTCCGGGCTCCTCCGCATAAATAAACGTGGGCGTCACCCACGTTCACGAGGCGGCCAAAAAGACTTGCCCAAAGTATACACCGAGCCCCCTCACGACCCGGCAGGTGGTAGCGTCCCGGCATGCCGGATTCGACGCCCGCGGCACGGGATCAGGCCGCTGTGGAGTGGCTGCTCGCGTCAGACGAGCCGGGCGTCGTTATGCAGGTCAGACGTGATCTATTGGACCAGTCACCAGATGTCACCGCCGGCAGCATCCTGTCCGGACCGCTTGTTTCCCGACTGCTCAGAGGGCCGCAGCCCACCGGTGGGTTCGACGTCCATCCTTACCACAAATGGATGGGCGTTCATTGGCGCCTCGTATCGTTGGTCGAGCTCGGCGCGCCGAGCGATGAACCGCGCGTCGTGGCTGCGCTCGAGAGCGAGCTGCGCTGGCTCGCGTCGGACGGGGACGCCCGGGACGCCCTGCGCATCCAGGATCGCTACCGAGTTCACGCCTCGGTCTACGCCAATCCGTTGGCTGTGGCCACGAGGTTGGGTCACGCCAGCGACGAACGCGTGCGCGTCCTTGCCCAGAAGCTCGTGTTCTGGCAGTGGCCGGACGGAGGCTGGAACTGCGATCGACATCCCGGCGTGTCGCACTCCTCGTTCTACGAGTCAATAACACCGCTTTGGGCGCTCTCCGAGTTCGCGCGGGCAATCGATGACCGGGCTTGTGCGGCGGCCGCTCAACGGGCGGCCGAGTTCTTCCTGGAGCACCGCGTCTTCAAATCGCACTCGGCGGACCGCGCCGGCGATCCAAAGTGGCTCACGTTGCGCTACCCGGAGTACTGGCATTACGACTACCTGCACGGTTTGGTGATGCTCGACCGTGCCGGTGCGCTGCCCGACGTTCGAGCACACGACGCATTGACGTTGTTGCGCACTCAGCAGCAGCCAGATGGACGTTGGGTGCCCTCCGGCCCCCAGTATTGGAAGAAGGGGTCAGGGCTGTACGGCGACCCCGCTGGATGGGGCAGGGCTACCGCCAGCCAGATGCTGACACTCAACGCACTGCGCGTCCTGCGCGCGGCTCAGGCATAGTCGCGATGTTCCTGAGCGGCACGCTCCTCAACGCGGTCGCCGTCGCGATCGGGGCAACGATCGGCCTGATCGTAGGCTCGCGCATGCCGGCGCGCATCCAGCAGACCCTGACCGACGGACTGGGCCTTTTCACTTTATGCATTGCTTTCGCGCTGGCGTTGTCGCTGCTCATGGACAAGACTGCTCCGGCCGGCACGGACCTGATCGTGCTGGCGTCGCTGCTCGTCGGCGGAGCCATCGGCGAGCTGCTCAAGCTCACCGAGCGGGTCGACGGCCTGGGCGACTGGTTTCAGGCTCGGCTGGCTCGCGGCGACAAACCGTCGCGCATAAGCGAGGCCTTCGTCACAGCCAGCCTTGTCTTCTGCGTCGGGCCACTGACGTTCCTCGGATCGATCCAGAACGGCCTGACGGGCGACATCCAGCTGCTTGCCGTGAAATCCGTGCTCGATGGGTTCGCGAGCATCGCTTTCGCCGCGACACTCGGCGCCGGAGTCTACCTATCGATCCTGACCATCCTCGTAATCCAAGGCGGCCTCGCGACGCTCGCATTCCTGTTCGGCGCAAATCTCGACCCCGTCGCCGTGTCGGCGGCCAGTGCGGTGGGTGGCGTGATCTTGCTCGGCGTGGGCTTTCGGCTGCTCGAGATTAAACGCATCCGCGTCGTGAGCATGCTGCCCGCGCTGATCATCGCTCCTCTGATCGTGCTCCTCGCCGAGGCGCTCAATATTTGGCGGGCTTCGACGCCTTGAGCGAGAAGAACAGAGGCAGCCGACCGGAGACGTCCGCCGGCAGGTGGGCTCTGCCGTCGTCGTCGGATTCGAGGAACGGCATCGCCCACTCGGCGAAATCGAACTCGTGCAGGAAGTCGATGTGCAGGCCCGCGTTTACGAGCGCCGTCACGATCTCGCCGAGCGAGTGATTCCAGCCGTGCTCGATGAGTCCATCCGTGGGCGCGTCGCGGTCGGCGTATGAGCCTTGTACGTTGAAAGTCAGTGGCTCGCCATGCTCCCAGTACGGATACCTGAGGCGCAGATCGCCCGGCTTCACGTCAGCATCGTCATCGAAGACCTGGACCACGGGATGGACTTCAGTCACGTATGCGAAGCCGCCCGGCTTGACGAAATGGGCGACGACGTCAGCCCAGCGGCCGATGCTTGGCAACCAGCCGAGCACCCCACGGGACGTGTACACGACGTCGAATCGGCCCTCGAGGTTGTGCGGCAGCGCGTACAGGTCGGACTCGACGAATCGGGCATCAACTCCAACGTCGAGGGCGAGCGCCCTGGCGGCCTCGATCGCTGCAGGACTGAAATCCGCACCGGTCACCTGCGCTCCGAGCCTCGCCCAAGAGAGCGTGTCCATTCCGAAGTGACACTGCAGGTGCAGTAGCTCCTTGCCTGCGACCGAACCTACCTCCGCAATCTCGTAGTCGCGCAGACGTATCGGTCGAGTCCCATCCCGAAAGGACGCAACGTCGTAGAACTCCGAGCCGACATGGATCTCGGTCCATGCCTCCCAGGTCCTGAGGTTGTCGGCAATGTGGCGATCTGACATGGTCAGTAGGCGCGGGCGAAAAGAACCCTGCGCTCTGACGGCTTGCCGTCGACGAGGCACTTGCCGGGCTCGTCGGGCGAGTCGAACGGGATGACGCGGATCGTTGCGCCCGTGTCGGCGTTGACCTGCTTCTCGCACGCTGCGTCACCACACCATGGCGCCAGCAGGAAGCCGCCTTCCTTATCGAGGATGGCCTTGAACTCGTCGTAAGAGTCCGCGTAATGCGTGTTCGCGGCCCGGAAGTCGAGGGCGCGCTGGAAAAGCATCTGCTGGTAGTCGGACAGCAACTTGGGCAGCTCGATAGGCAACGCGTCGAATGCCATGGGCTGCTTGTCACGATCAACGCGACGGACCAGGACGCCCTGCCCCGCCGCCACGTCGCGGGGGCCAACCTCGAGTCGATATGGCACACCGCGCAGCTCCCAGTGGTTGTACTTGAAGCCGGGCTTCTCGTCGCGCCAATCCGTCTTGAAGCGCAGTGGTCCGGACACGGTCTTCACGTCGGCGAGCGCCTTCTCGAGCTGCTCGAGGGCGCCGCCAACGGCGGTCCGCTCCTCGTCAGTGCGGAAGATCGGGACGATTACCAGCTGTGTCGGCGCCACGTTCGGCGGCAGCACCAGGCCGGAGTCGTCGCCGTGAACCATGATCGTGGCGCCGACCATGCGTGTCGTGAAGCCCCAGGACGTGCCGTAGGGGTGCTTGAGGGTGTTGTCCTTGTCCAGGAACTGGATGCCAGCAGCCTTGGCGAAATTCTGGCCGAGCATGTGGCTCGTGCCGGCCTGAAGAGCCTTGCCGTCGCGCATCAGCGATTCGATCGCGTCTGTGTGATCGGCGCCGGGAAACTTCTCGCTCTCCGTCTTGCGGCCCTTGATGACCGGGATTGCCAGCCAATCCTCTGACGCAGCCCGGTAACACTCGAGCCCCACGGCTACCTCGTCGAGCGCCTCCTGGGCCGTGGCGTGGAACGTGTGCGCTTCCTGCCACAGGAACTCCGCCGTGCGCAGAAAAAGTCGCGTGCGCAGCTCCCAGCGAACCACGTTGTTCCACAGGTTGAAGAGCAGTGGGAGATCGCGGTACGACTGCACCCACTCCTTGACCTTCTCGGCGATGATCGCCTCGCTCGTCGGCCGGATCGCCAGCCACTCGCTCAGCTCCTCGCCTCCGGCGTGCGTAACCCAGGCAACCTGCGGATTGAAGCCCTCGACGTGCTCGGCCTCCTTCTCAAGCAGGGAGCGCGGCACGAACAGCGGGAAATAGACGTTTTCGTGGCCAGTGCGCTTGATGTGCCGGTCAAGCTCATCGCGCAACGATTCCCATATCGCATAGCCGTACGGCCGAATAACCATGCAGCCACGCACCGGCGAGTAGTCGGCCAGCTGCGCCTTGAGGACGACGTCGTTGTACCAGCCCGGAAAATCCCTGGACTGGGGCGTAATGGATGCGACGAAACGGCTTTGCTGCTCTTCGTTGGACACGGACACTCCGGGCGCTTGGGATCCCGACGGGGCGGTAATCCTAGCGTACAGACGTGGGACGTCTTGTCGCTCCGCACCCATTGCAACCTTCCAAGACTGAATGCCATGAGCACGTCTCGTCCGTGACCGCACATAACCGTCGCCGGCCGTAACGGCCGTTGTCGTCATCGCAACGGCCGCGCAACTGCCGCGCGTCGTCGTGATCGGTCGCTAGCTGGTCATCGCCTGCAGCCTCTTGGGTGCGACCGCTCTATATGACTCATCTATCCATTCGCACAACAACTCGTACGGCATCGTGCAGTCGGACAGACGCACGGAGACCCATCCGGAGTCGCCGAGGCCGTAGCCGGGAACTGTCACTCCAGGCTGGGCCAAGGCCAGGGCCTGGGATGCGGGCAGCTTGACCGTCATGCCCGGATCGTCGGAGTTCGCCATGCCGAAGAAGACGACGACCTTCTTGCGCACCTTGACGACGTCCTCGCCCCACGGGTGATCGATGTACGTCTCCGGCAACGCCAGCGCGTGATCGAGGAGGCGCTTACGCAGCTGAGCCGGCCGTGCCGCCATACCGAGTTGCGACATAGTCGTCGAGGATCGCCATGAACTCTTTGACGAGCCCCTCGCCGCGCAGCGTCGTTCGTAGTGCGCCATCGACAAAGACCGGCGCCACCGGCTCTTCGAAGGTCCCAGGCAGCGAAATGCCGATGTCGGCGTGCTTGGACTCCCCTGGGCCGTTCACGACGCAGCCCATCACCGCAACGCGCATGTCCTCGACGCCCGGATACGTCGCCGACCAGACGGGCATCTGCTCGCGCAGATAGCCCTGAATCTGCTCGGCCATCTCCTGGAAGAACGTCGAGGTAGTGCGGCCGCAGCCGGGGCACGCCGATACCTGGGGCGTGAACGAGCGCAGGCCAAGCGACTGGAGGACCTGCTGTGCAACGAGCACCTCCTCCGTTCGATCGCCACCGGGCGCCGGCGTCAGCGACACGCGGATCGTGTCGCCGATGCCCTTGGTCAGCAACAGAGAAAGACCCGCGGTCGACGCGACTATGCCCTTCATCGCCATGCCCGCCTCAGTCAGACCCAGGTGCAACGGATAGTCGCAGCGAGCCGCGAGCGACGTGTAGACATCGACCAGATCTCGCACCTGCGAGACCTTGGCACTGATGATGATCCTGTCGTGTCCGAGGCCGGTCTCCTCTGCGAGCTCGGCCGAGCGCAGCCCAGATTGGACCATCGCCTCGATCATCACATCACGCGAGTCCGCTGGCACGGGCAGCGACGCGTTGGCATCCATCAGGGTCGTGAGCAGAGCCTGATCAAGCGAGCCCCAGTTGACGCCGATGCGCACCGGCTTGTCGTTGTCGATGGCTACTCGAACGATCGTCACGAAGTTCTCATCGTGGCGCTTTGCGCCGACATTGCCAGGGTTGATGCGGTACTTGGCCAATGTCCTGGCCATCTCCGGGTACTCGACAAGCAACTGATGGCCGTTGTAGTGGAAGTCGCCGATGATCGGGACCCCGACGCCCAGATCGTTCAGCTTGCGCCGGATTTCCGGCACTGCCCGGGCCGCCCCGTCATTGTTGACGGTGACGCGGACGAGTTCCGAGCCAGCGTGGGCGAGTGCGGCTACCTGAAGGGCCGTGGCATCGGGATCTGCCGTGTCCGTGTTCGTCATCGACTGGACGACGATGGGATGGCGCGAGCCGACCAGTACGCCACCCACATCCACGGTCGGCGTCTGCCTCCGACCAGGCAGATGTGGCTCTCCCTCTACGCGACCCAATTCGACGCGCTCGCGCTGGATGTCCAGCTGCATCAAGTCAACCGCTGAATGTCGTTGAACGTCACCCAAACGAGGAGCGCCATCAAGGCGATGAAGCCGGTCAGGTACACAAGTCGCTCGGCGGCCTCGCCGATGCGATTTCCGGTTGCCGCCTGGATCAGCGATACGGCCACGCGGCCGCCGTCGAGTGGCGGGAACGGCAAAGCGTTGACGATCGCCAGGTTTGCTGACAGCAGGCCGATGAACCAGATCAGGTAGACCGGCGGCAGGTTCGCGCGCACCTGCCCGATCGCGCCCACGATGCCAACGGGTCCCGCAACTGGCGGGTTGGCGATGTTCCCGATTAGGTCGCCCAGGCCGCGCAGGATCAGCGTGGCCGCATCCACTGTTCGTTGGAAGCCCAGCGTGATCGCTGTTGGAAGATCGTGCGCGGCCGTGGCCTGTACCAACTCCGGCTGGATGATCACGCCGAGAGCGCCCTGGCTCGTATCGGTGCGCAATGTCACCGGAACGTCGCGGCTCGAACCGTCCGCGCTTTGAACGCTCAAGATCACTTGCTGGCCGGCGTGGCTCCTCAGGTAATCAAGCGACGGTGTGGCCTGATCGACATGATCGAAGAGCAGGAACTGCTTGCCATCGATCGCGGTAATGACGTCACCGGTGTTGTCGTAGGTGGGGTTGCCCTGGGCGTCGCTTGCCCCGGTAGGTTGGCCCCCGGTAAGGCCGACGGAAGCAGCTGGGCTGTTGTCCTGTACGTGGGCGATGCGGACGTTCGCGACCGGGTCGCCCAGCCAGGCAATACCCGTGAAGATGACAAAGGCAAGGAGAATGTTCATGCCGACGCCGGCGAGCAGGATTGCGAGCCGGGTTGGCAGCCGCTGCCGGACGAACGAATGCGGGTCGTCCGACTCCCCCTCCTCCCCTTCCATGCGCACGAAGCCGCCGATGGGCAGCCAGTTCAGCGTCCAGGCTGTGCCCTTCTTGTCGGTGTAGTAGGTCGCGGCGCGCGGAGGGAAGCCGATGCCGAACTCGTGAACCTTCACGCCCGTGCGCCGGGCGACCAGGAAGTGACCGAACTCGTGGATGACGACGAGCGCGACGAGGATGACGAGCAGCAAGGCGACGTTGATCAGGCCATTGCCCAGGTCAATGAAGTTGAACATCAGTTGGCAGACGCTCCAGCGTTGGTAACAGTTGCGGCGGAGGCCCAGTCACGGACCTCGGCATCGAGTTCGAGCAGCTCGTCAAGTTCCGGTGGCGGGCCGTCGCCAAACCTATTGACAGCGTCCGCGCAGAGATTGGCAATCCCCTGGAAGTCAAGCGTGCCGCCAAGGAACCTGTCGACAGCCACGTCGTCGGCGGCAATCAAAACGGCACTGGCCCTCGGACCCTTTCGGCCGGCGGCGCGCCCGATCTCCAGCGCTGGAAAGCGCGTCGTATCGGGCGCCTCGAAGCTGATCGGTGGCAGCTCAGTCAACGGAACGCGCGGGGCCGGCGAGCCGACATGCTCCGGGTAGGTAAGTGCGTACTGGATTGGAATGCGCATATCAGGAAGACCGAGCTGTGCCTTGAGCGAGCCGTCCGCGAACTCCACCAGAGAGTGGACGACGCTCTGCGGCTGGACGACCACATCAACCTGATCGTCGCTGAAATCGTACAGCCAGCGCGCTTCGATGACCTCCAGAGCCTTGTTCATGAGTGTTGCCGAGTCGACCGTGATCTTGCCGCCCATGCGCCACGTCGGGTGGGCCAGTGCCTGGTCGGGAGTCACCGACTTCAAGCGGTCGGCCGGCCACGTTCGGAATGGACCGCCGCTCGCGGTGATGATCAAACGGCGGATATCGTCGCGGCGTTCACCGGCAAGGCACTGCCAGATTGCTGAGTGCTCGCTGTCAATTGGTCTCAGCCAGCGGAGCGCGCCGGTGGCAAGGTCGTTGTCGTCGTCGCTCGCCGCCAGACGGCGTGCCATGGGCATCACGAGGTGGCCACCCGCGACCAGCGTCTCCTTGTTGGCCGTTGCCACGATCTTGCCCTGTTGGAGCGCGGCCAGGGTTGCCCTGAGGCTGACGACTCCGGTCGTTGCGACGACGAGGATGTCGACATCGTCGCGACGGGCAATGTCCTCGAGTGCGCCCTGACCGTCCTTGGCAAGAGCTGCAACTCTCGGCTTGAAGCGCTCGACTTGGTCGGTGAACGTTGACTCGTCCTTGCCCGCGGCGAGGGCGACGACCTCGAAGCGATCGGGGAGCTGGTCGAGGACGTCGAGCGTCTGGCGGCCGATCGAACCGGTGCTACCAAGTATCGCGACACGCGCTCGTTCGGTCATATCTGGCGCCCCACAAAGTACTGCGCCCAGGCAAGCGCAAGGAACATCGCCGGTCCGGCGAACAGGAACGAGTCGACGCGGTCAAGGACCCCACCATGTCCCGGTATCAGGTTGCTCGAATCCTTCGCTCCGGCGGCACGTTTGAGGACTGATTCGGCCAGGTCGCCGGCTTGGGCGGTGACGGCAACCGCGAGGCCAAGGACAAAGCCGGCAAGCGGCTCCTGGCCGGCGGCCCACACGAGCAGCGTGGACACCAGCACAGCGGCCGCGGTACCACCGACCACGCCGCTCCATGTCTTGTTCGGCGAGATGTGGTTCATGAAGCGTCCGCGGCCGTGGAACCTGCCGGCCACGTAAGCGAGCGTGTCGTACGACCAGACGGTCAACACCAGGATCAACAGCCAGATGCGGCCCGCGTCGAGCGCGCCAGCCAAAGGACGGCCGTCGGGCACGGCTGGGGCAACGAGCAGGATGCCCGTGAGTGCCGCGAGGAGCCCCGGGTACAGCGCGCCGAGCAGGTTGCCCGCCCACGACTTGAAGCCGGTGGTGGTGTCCCGGTGGCGCAGCGCCAGCATTCCGGCCACGACGACGACTGCCAGGAGCGCACTGACCGCGGACGCGGCGGATCCGATGGAAAAGTTGAGCACGTCGCGCGCCCCCAGGACCAGCAGAGCCGCCACGGTCACGGTGAACGCCGTATCTGCGGCCAGGCCGGCGGCGCGCATCAACCGCGATGCTTCCCAGGCCGCTACGCCGGCCAGAAGTGCAATTGCCAGCGTCAACCAAGGGTCGCCGACCAGGAACACGATGACGACGACCGGCACGAGCACGGCCGCGCTGATCACGCGCTGTCGCATTTCAAGAGCCTAACGGGGGACGAGATCGGTCACACCCATATCCCGTCGCACGAGCCGAGAAGGAAATGCCCGTGTTGGCGCGGAGCGATAGGAATCTTTGACTCCCGGCTACCAATGATCGTCGTGGACGATCGAAATTGCGACATCGAGCGATCTCTGGCGTTTCTCAGCGCGGATGAGCGACTGTTGATCGGTCACGCCGATCAAAGGCTGGGTCAGCGGCCGAAGCGACGGGTGCGACGGGCGTACTCGGTAAGTGCGGCATCCAGGGTCGCGGGCTCGAAGTCTGGCCAGAGAAGGTCAGTGAAGTAGAGCTCGGCGTAGGCGGCCTGCCAGATCAGGAAATTGGAGATCCTTTGTTCGCCGCCGGTTCGGATCAACAGATCGAGCGGCGGAACGTCGGCCGTGTAGAGACGCTCGCCAATGACCTCCTCTGTGATCTCGGATGTCGCGAGCCCGTCGGCCATGGCTCGTTGAACAGCGTCGACTATCTCCGAGCGCCCCGAGTAGTTAAAGGCCACGTTCAGGGTGAGGCGACGGCCGCCGGCGGTTGCCGCGATTGCCTGCGCAATCGATGCCCGCGTTGTTTCGGGAAGCTCGTGCAGCCGACCCAGGATCTGGACCCGCACGCCCTGCTGGACAAGGTCCGGCGTCTCGCGTCGAATCGCCGCCTCAAGCAGTCCGAAGAGACCCTCGACCTCTTCGTCGCTGCGCGACCAGTTCTCGCGTGAGAAGGCATAGATAGACAGTGCTTCGATGCCGCGATCGGCCGCGTGCTCGACGATTGGTCGGATCGCGTCGACTCCGGCCGCGTGGCCCTCGACCTCCGACATGCCGTGGAGCTTTGCCCAGCGACGATTGCCGTCCATGACGATCGCGATGTGACGTGGCAGTGGATCAGCGGCCGTATCTTCCGCAGGTCGTGGGTCGGCCGCCCCCAACTTGTCGGCCGGTCTGTTCACCTCGACTGAGGTCATCCGACCTCCATGATCTCCTGCTCTTTGTGCTTGCCCACGCGGTCGACCTCGGCGGTCCAGCGGTCGGTCACTTTCTGAAGCAGGTCCTGCTCGCGCCGGCTCTCATCCGAAGTCACATCTCCGCCCTTTTCGGCCTTCTTGATCTCGTCGCCGACGTCGCGTCGGTGGTTGCGGATCTCAACGCGCGCCTCTTCCATGCGCTTGTGGACGAGTTTGACCAAATCCTTGCGACGCTCTTCGGTGAGCGGCGGGATGTTCAGGCGCACCGCCGTGCCGTCGACGTTGGGCACGAGCCCGACTTCGCTCTTCTGAATAGCCTTCTCGATCGCGCCCAGCGCGCTGCGATCCCAGGGCTGGATCACGATGGAATGCGCCTCTGGCACGCTGATCGAGGCAAGCTGATTGAGCGGCGTCGACGTGCCGTAGTACTCAACCGGGATGCGCTCCACGAGCGCGGTCGCCGCCCTGCCGGTGCGGATCGCCGCAAGATCACGCTCGAGTGCCTCCAGAGCGCGACTCATACGGCTCTCGGCATCGCGCCGGATGTCGTCAGTCATTGTTTGTCTCCGTCTCCCCCATCGATGAGCGTTCCGATACGCTCGCCGAGGGCCGCCGCCCGGATGTGCCCGGGCTGGTTGAGATCGAACACGACGATGGGCATGTTGTTCTCCATGCACAGGGTCACGGCCGTCGCGTCGATCACCTCGAGCCGATCGTTGATCATCTGAGAGTAGTCAAGCCGCTCGTGGCGCTGGGCGTCCGGATTGGTCATCGGATCGCTGTCGTAGACCCCGTCGACCTTGGTCGCCTTGAGCAGTACCTCGGCGTGGATCTCGACGGCCCGCAGCGCCGCCGCCGTGTCGGTCGTGAAGTACGGGTTCCCGGTTCCCGCGGCGAGGATGATGACCCGGCCCTTTTCGAGATGCCGTACCGCACGGCGGCGGATGTACGGCTCTGCCACTTCGCTCATCGCGATCGCCGACATGACGCGCGTCTGGATGCTCTCGCGCTCCAGCGCGTCCTGCAGGGCCAGCCCGTTCATGACCGTTGCCAGCATGCCGATGTAGTCGGCCGTGGCACGGTCCATGCCCGTCGCCGCCGCGGCCATGCCACGGAAGATATTGCCGCCGCCGACGACTATCGCGACCTCGACACCAAGGCCATGCACTTCGCGAACCTGTCGAGCGATGAACACGGTCATCTCAGGATCGACGCCGTACGAGCGGCGACCCATCAGCGCCTCGCCGCTGATCTTCAGCAGGATGCGGCGATAGCGCACGTCCTCGCCACTGCCGGGCACGATTGGCACGGCAGCGACGTCCAGGTGCTGAGCGATGGCCTCGCTCAAATCTCCTCCCCGAGCTGATAGCGGGTGAACCGGCGTACGCGAATGTTCTCACCGATCCGAGCCACCGCGTCGGTGATCAGATCACCCACAGACTGGTCCGTGTCGCGGAACGGCTGCTCGTAGAGAACGACCGACTGATACCACTTGCGCAGCTGGCCCTCGACGATCTGAGCTCGGACGTTCTCGGGCTTCTTCATCGTTGCCTCGTCGGCCAGCAGGGCGGCGCGTTTTGCCTCAAGGACTTCGGCCGGGATCGAGTCGACCGTCACGTACTCCGGCGCAAGGCCGGCGACCTGCATGGCGAGCAGCTGAACGAGCTTCTGAAACTCCTCGTTGCGTGCGACGAAGTCCGTCTCGCTGTTGACCTCGATGAGCACGCCGAGTCGGCCGCCAGCGTGGATGTAGCTGTGAATCAGGCCCTCGCGCGCCTCGCGACCGGCCTTCTTGGCCGCGGAAGCGATGCCCTTCTCGCGCAGCCAGACGATGGCCTTGTCCTCGTCGCCGTCCGTCTCCTGGAGTGCCTTCTTGCAGTCCATCATGCCCGCGCCAGTTCGCTCGCGCAGGTTCTTTACCTTCTCGGCAGTGATCTCAGCCATTGAATTCCTTCGCTCTTGTGCATGCGATCATCTCGATGCGATCGCGTTTCCTTCTTCGTGATGCAGGCTGACCAGCTTCAGTCGGCCGACTCTTCCTCGTCGTCCTTCTTCGCCGGCGCCGTGCGGCGGGCAGTTGCCGGACGGGCCGTTGCGGGTCGCGCGTGCGGGGTCGGAGCCGATTCCTCGACGTCCGCCTCTTCGCTGTCCGCTCCGGATTCCACCGGCAGCAGCTCATCCTCGTCCGGCTCCGGCTCGAAGCTGAACGTGCCACCCGCAGCGAGCGCGGCGACCATCTCGTCGCTCGCCTCTTCCTGCTCCTCAACGGCGGCGGCCATCGGCTCGTCGGCCGGTCGCGCGGCGCGCTCCTGGGCGCCCTCGAGTGCCGCGTCGGCAACGAGCTGGCACAGCAGACGGATGGCGCGAATGGCGTCGTCGTTGGCCGGGATGACATAGTCGAGCATGTCCGGATCGACGTTCGTGTCGCCCGTGCCGATGACCGGGATCTCGAGCTTGCGCGCCTCGACCACCGCGATGTGCTCGCGCTGCGGGTCGATGACGAACATCGCGCCCGGCAGGCGGCGCATCTTGCGGATGCCACCGAGCGTGCGCTGGAGCTTGACCATCTCGTCGGTCAGCTTGCCCGCCTCCTTCTTGGACAGGCGCTCGAACTCGCCGTTGTCGTGGCGCGCCTCGAGCTGATCCAGAAGGCCGAGTCGCTTTCGGATGGTGACGAAGTTGGTCAGCATGCCGCCCAGCCAACGCTGGTTGACGTACGGCATTTCCGCCCGGGTCGCCTCCTCGGCGATGGGCTCCTGGGCCTGCTTCTTGGTGCCAACGAACAGCACCGAATCGCCACGGGCAACCGTTTCGCTTACGAACTCGAGTGCTGCGTCGAGGCCCTTGACCGTCTGGGCCAGGTCGATTATGTGGATCCCGTTGCGCTCGGCAAAGATGTAGCGGCGCATCTTGGGATTCCAGCGGCGCGTCTGATGGCCGAAGTGGATGCCGGCTTCCAGCAGCTGGCGCATGGACACGGTGGGCATGGGAACGGAGACCTCCTGGTTCGGTTCTACCTCCGCGTGTGTCCTTGGTCCGCAACCTCGTGGCCTGGTAGCCGTTCGAGGCACCTCGCGGGGAGCAGCACGCGTGTGTGATGTCCGCCTGTTTGGCGGCTAGCCGTCTTCGCGGCCTGCGGCAGTTTACAACGAGCGGCCGAATTTCCCGCTTTGCACGGTTATTCCCGGCACGAATGAGCTTCAATCATCCGGCTCGATCCGGGCCATCGAGTAACGGTTTTGGTCAGGCTTCATGCCGCCCGAGCATCGAATAGATCAAAATCGGTCGCGAACGCACCGTTTGGCCAAAGTTCATTCGCCTGGCCCATCGCCCGTGTGCCTACGCAGGCTCAAGCGCCTTCAGATGACGAATCCGGGGGGTCGTGCCTCGAAGATCCACGACGAGTAGATCGACACGGACCTTCAGGCGACCGACCCCCAGCTGCGATGCCCGCTCGGACCGACTGAACGCCTGCGCAGCCCGATACAAACTGCCGATCTTTCTCGCGCTGACTCGCTCCTCGGGCGAGCCAAATTCACGGCTGCGAGCGGAGCGGACCTCGACGCAAACGGCTACTCCAGGCGCGGCTGGATCGATGGCGACCAGGTCGATCTCGTCGTGCGGTTCGACCCTGACGTTACGCCCGAGCACCTGCCAACCCTGCCGGCGTAGCCACTCGCAGGCAATCTCCTCCGCGAACTCGCCGCGTCGCTGGCGAACCGTCCGCATCCCGCCAACGTTAGTCAGGGCCACTTAGCGCTGACTTATTCCGGGGCTATCGCCCTAGGCCGGGACGGACCTCTCGAGCAAAGCGTCCGAGCCGACATCGATCGGGATCGCCACGGACTCGCCTGGCGCGTCCGGGAATGAATCGCCGAACAGGTCGAAGGAAGTCTGCTCGCCTTGGAGGATGCGCTTGGTCGTGATGAAGGAGCGACGGTGGTGTGGGGTCACGCCCAGCGCTGCCATCCCGGCGCGGTGGTCGGGCGTGGCGTAGCCAGCGTTGTGCTCCCACCCGTAGCCCGGATAGCGCAAGGCGAGCTTGGCCATGAGTCGATCGCGGGTGACTTTGGCAACGATCGACGCACACGAAATCGCGTAGCACAGGGCGTCGCCGTCGATCACCGCTCGGTACGGCCCCGCGTGTTCCTCGAAGCCGCGGATATGCCGACCGTCGACGATCACGTAGTCGTGGGCACCGGCGCGCGTGACGGCGCGCTTCATCGCGAGGACCGTGGCGTAATAGATGTTCAGTTGATCAATCTCGCGCACAGAGGCAGCGCCCAGGCCAACGGTCGTGGCTCGGCGCAAGATCTTCTTCGCCAGCCGCTCACGTTGCAGAGCGGAAAGCGTCTTCGAATCGCGCACACCCGGAATCGGTTTTTTGTCGAGTGGCATGGCCAGCGCACATGCGACGACCGGGCCGGATGACGGCGCCACGCCGACTTCGTCGAGGCCAAGGATCACCCGATAGCCGTGCTCACGGGAGAGCCGGAGCTCAAGACGCCGGGACGGGACGATGACCCCCATGGCCGGCAAGGTTAGTCCGTCGGCCGGACGCCCGCCGCGCCGGGAGAACTACGAGGGACGGCGCTCCCGAAGCGAAGCGGCCTTGCCAACGCGGTCACGCAGGAAGTACAGCTGGGCGCGCCGCGCGACGCCGTGGCGGACGACCTCGATCTTCTCGATGCGCGGCGAATGGATCTTGAACGTGCGCTCGACACCAACGCCGCTGCGGATCGAGCGGACCGTGATGGAGCGGCTGATGCCGCCGCCGCGGAGGCGCATGACAGTGCCTTCGAAGACCTGGATGCGTTCGCGATTGCCCTCACGGACGCGGGCAGAAACGCGCACGGTGTCGCCCGAGGCGAGTTCGGGCAGGTCGGTGCGCAGCTGCTCCGCGCTGATTTCGTCGATGACGCTCACGATTTGACTCACTGTGTGACTGGCGCGCTGCAATAGCGGCCGCGGTTTTCAGGTCGGGCGGCCGAGTATACAACGGCACCGCGTATAACCTCCGTCCATGTCCGCCAAGCCTCCGCCAGCGTGGATCGTCAGGCTCAATACGGCCCTGCTCAGGCGCGGTTTTGGCGTCGGCAGCCAACAGTTGCTGACCGTGCGCGGGCGGAAGAGCGGCCAGCCGCGCCAGACGCCCATATCAATCGCCACGCTGGCCGGCGACAGATACATCGTCGCCGCGTTCGCCGAGGCGAACTGGGTACTCAATGTTCAAGCGGCGCAATGTGGCACGCTCGGCCGGGGCAAAGACGAGCACCAGGTCGCCCTCACTGAGATCGCCGCCGAGCGGCGCGGACCGATCCTGAGAGCGTTCCTTGAGCAGGTGCGCGGGGGCCGCCGCTTCTTCGGCGGCAGGACGCCCGAAGAGGTGGTCGCGCACTCCGCTGACTATCCGGTCTTCCGAGTCGATCCGGTCTCCGGCGCCTAGTCCGATGCTCGTCGTTGGATCGGTGGTCATTCGTGGCGTGCGGGACCTCGCGCGGCAACGGGCGTTCTGGAGTTCAGCGCTTGACTATGTCGCGCGGGACCCGGAGGAATACAACGACGACGGCGTGGTCCTGAGGCCGCGCGTCGGCAACGGGCCGAACCTGACGCTCGACACAGCGAGAGCCGAGCCACAAGCGGCGCCCCCGAGAATCCACCTCGATCTCTACGCGGCCGACCAACACGCCGAGGTCAAACGCCTCAAGGATCTCGGAGCCACTGAAGTCGAGTGGAAGCCGCCAGAGGGCGCTGACTTCGTCGTCATGGCCGATCCCGAAGGAAACCGTTTCTGCGTAATCGACAAGGCGCAGATGTTCTCAGGCGACTGATCGTCGGGCCCGTCCCATACAGGCAGACCGCAACAGAGGGACCGGTCCGGAATGTTCCGCAAGAGCCGTCCGTGGGCAGCATTTGCCAGGAGGCTGGCGAAATCAGCTAGCGCTCGTCGAGCAGATCCGGGCGATTGGAGCGAGTACGTTCCAGAGCCCGCTCGCGGCGCCAGTCGTCAACGGCACCGTGATTGCCCGATAGCAGCACATCCGGCACTGACTTGCCCTCGAATTCGGGCGGCCGCGTGTATTGCGGGTACTCGAGCAATCCGTTCGAGAACGACTCGTCGACCGGCGACGCCTCGTCGATGGCACCCGGCAACAGGCGCAGGACGGCGTCGATGACGACCATCGCGGGCAGTTCGCCGCCTGACAGAACATAGTCGCCGATCGAGACCTCGATATCGACCATTTCCCGGACGCGCGCATCGACGCCTTCGTAGCGCGGGCACAGCAGCAACAGGTGTTCACGCGCGGCCAGATCGTGCGCCACGGATTGGTCAAATCGCTTGCCGCCGGGATCGAGCAGGACCTTGGTCGTTTCCGGCTTGGCCAGTGCCGCCAGGGCCCCTGCGATGGGCTCTACTCGCAGGATCATGCCGGCGCCACCGCCATACGGATAGTCGTCCACGCTGCGGTGGCGCCCGAGCCCCCACTCACGCAGATCGTGTGCCTTCAGCTCAGCAAGCCCGCGTTCGAGGGCCCGGCCCGGGATGGACGCTCCGAGCGGCCCCGGAAAGAGCTCGGGAAAGATCGTGACGACATCGATCTTGAGCAAGTCAGGCCTCGCCCTTGTCGTCCAGGCCCAACGCCTCGCGGTCGACGATTATCCGCTTCGCGACTACGTCGATCTGCCTGACGACATCGGTCACCGCCGGCACGAGGACCTCGCCACTCTGGCCGCGCACGACGTAGACCTCCGACGCTCCGACGCGGAAGACCTCCACGACGGTGCCGAGTTCCTCCCCGTCGTCGGTCGCGACAGCGCAGCCCTCGATGTCATGCCAGTAGTAGGTGTCCTGCGCAAGGTCGGTGGGGTCCGCTTCGAGATATGCGTCGCGCAGGCCGTCCGCGGCCTCACGGGTGGTCACTTCGCGGAATCTGACGAGCAGCCCGGGTCCGTCACGATGAGCGCTGAGAATCGTCAACGGCCGGTCATCGTTCTCGCGGTGCAGAACATTGCCGGCCGTGAAACGATTCGGATTGTCGGAAAGGACCTCGACACGGACCATGCCGCGCAGGCCATGCACGCCTCGGACGAGGCCGACCACCAGACGGTCGGTCACCGCGGCGCTCTCAGCGCGCTCAGACGATCTCGAGTGAGACCGACTCCCCTTCGCGCGCCGCGACGACCTTGAGCAACGTGCGCAGCGCCTTGGCCACGCTGCCGTTGCGGCCGATGACCTTGCCCATGTCGTCTTCAGCGACGTGGAGCTCGATCACGCGACCATCCTGGTCGTCGATGGTCTTGACGGTGACGTCGTCCGGGTTGTCGACGAGCGAACGCGCGACGTATTCAACGAGCGACTCTGCTGACATCGTGCTACTTAGCCTTCGCCGCTGTCTTCGCCTGCTCAGGCAGGACGCCAACCTGGCGGAAGAGGCGCGCAACGGTATCGGACGGCTGAGCACCCTTGCTCATCCATTCCCTGGCCTTGGCCTCGTCGACCTTGATCTCGACCGGATCTGTGCGCGGGTTGTAGTGACCCAGCGTGTCGAGCGACCGGCCGTCGCGGGCGTTGCGGCTGTCGGATACGACGAAGCGGTAAGTCGGTTGCTTCGTCGCCCCCACGCGCGTCAAACGGATTTTTACTGCCACTGATTCAGAAAGCCTCCCTGGGAAAGTCGGGGCAAAGGTTACTCGACGTAAAGAAAGCCGTTGGTAACCACCATGCCGTTGTCGATATGGCTGACAAGACTGAAGCTGCTCAGCGGATCGAGGAACGGCTTCTTGTTCGTCTCGAAATCCTGCCTCGTCTCTGCCGGGAGCTCGTCTTCATAGGCAGCCAGCGCGCCGGCGACGTCGACGTACAGGATGCCCGCATTATCGGCCGGCGCCGCCGAAATCGCCTTCTGGTAGCGGGCGCTGGAGGAAAGCGAGTCGTTGGCCTGGCGATCGAGCGCGCCAGTGACGAAGTCATTGAGACCCAGGTAGAGGCGATTGTTCGCGGTGGCAACCTGGAAGCTGACGGGCGGCGCGCCTGCGTCCGGTGTTCCGACCCCAGTGACGGTGACAGTAGTGACCTTGACGCCATTGTGATCCGCGGACTGGGTCGCAATCTGGGTGCCGCTTTGGGCGCCACCGAACTGTCCGGCCATCTGGAGCAATGCCAGGAGCTTGTCCACGCGTTGGGTCGCCACGGCCTGGTCGTCAACGGTGGCGACGATTCCGCCGCCGACCTTGTCGTTCGCGTAGGTCACGCCCAGCGCAACGTCGTCAAGGAAGTTGAAGTAATCCTCCGGCTTGGCGCCGAGGAACTGTTCGAAGAGCTGGTCAGCGTTGCCGCCGCCAAGAATGTCCAGGCCGCTGGGCACCGCGCCGTTGGCGCCCGACTGGGTCGCCGAGCAGGCCAACAGGTTCTTGATCATCCAACCAAGGTTGGCGCCGGCATTGCGCATCTCGAGGTAGACCATCGTGTCGTTTGGCATCGCCTGGGCGAGAGTTGTCGTCTTGTTCTGCGGTGCCGGCGGAACATTCGCGCCAGTCGGTGTCTGGGCGCGCATGTTGAATGCCAGATGATCACTTTCGGCTCGGAGCTCGCCGACGTATTTGACGCTCGCCATCGCCTGCGTGAGCTGCATGCAATTGGCAGACAACGGCGAATCGGACGGCTGCGGCATAGCGGCCACCGCCTTGCCCGCATCGAGATAGAACGTGCCAATACGGTCGGCATGAAGCGCCGCGAGCTGCTGGGTGAAGAAACTGTCGTCGGCGAGAGCGGGCTTCGATCCGGCCTTGACGTCGAGCGCCTGCTTCAGGAGGTCGACGTTCGGCGAGGCAAGGAGGGCGTCGTCTGTCACGACGTACGAGACGGCCCGTGACATTCCGGCAGGCTGGGCGATCGTGTCGATTTGCTGACCCTGGTAGGTCTCCGTAGAAACCTGCGAGCTGCCCGACTTCGAGTCGATCACCGACTGAAGCTTCGACTCATCGCTGACCGTGAAGGCGAGCACGACCTCTGGCTGCGTCTGAGCCTGAGGCGCCGTGCCAACGACGGGTTCGGCTGAAACCGGACTCGGGTCGCCAAAGACGGCGATCTGGCCGCCGAACCACGGCTTGACGTCGTTATTCCAGTCAAGCGCACCGTTGGATCTGCTGGTCAGCACCGTGTTCAGCGTCTCGTCGAGCTTCTGCTGGAACGCCGCCTGATCGGCAAAGCCGGGGAAGTGGCTCATGAACGCAGCCATGTTGTCGTGCTGGTCACCCGGCAGGCTCAGGTTGACCTCGGCGTACATGCCCGTATCCGCGGGCACGTAGTGCGCGGTCGCAGAAGCGGCGCCCGCGCGTGGCGCAGCGAGGAACAGGACTCCGCCGAGCGCGGCGACGACGAGGATGGTCGCCAGGCCGGCGACGATCCAGCGCAAGCGGCTGCCGCCGCGGTTGCCGTTCTGGGACGGAGGAGCAATTGCACTCCTCTGAATGGCGGAGGTCTCGGCCGCCACGGGCGCGGCGGGCGAAAACAGGCCGGGAGTGCCGGCCGTGCTCTGGTCAGATTGCGAATTGGCTACTTGCGGAAAAGCTGGTGGTTGTCGGTCGACGCGTGACTGCTCGTCGCCCGCACCATCACCGGTGACGGTCATCGAATAGAGCTCCCAAGAGTTGTTTGGCCATGCTCCCATGACCCTGACGCTTTGTCGAACGCCCTTGTTTCCTAGCGCCGACCGCCAAGCAGCGACATTGCCCGGCGGCTCCCACCCGGTCCGCTGAGCTGTTTCATCAGCTTGCGCATCTCGCCGAACTGCTTGATCAGACGGTTCACGTCCTGGAGTGACGTACCCGAGCCGCGCGCGATCCGGCGTCGCCGGCTTGCGGTCAGGATGTCCGGATCGCGCCGTTCGGCGAGGGTCATCGACTGGATGATTGCCTCGACCCGCTTCAGCTCGCCGCTGTCCACGGCGCGCTGCGCTTCCTTGGCCGCGGACCCGCCGAATCCAGGGATCATCTCGAGCAGCCCGCCGATCGGGCCCATCTTCTTGAGCTGCTGCATCTGTGAAAGGAAGTCCTCGAGCGTGAAGGCGTTGCGCTGCATCTTGAGCGCAAGCTCCTCGGCCTCCTTCTGGTCGATGTTCTCCTGCGCCCGTTCCACGAGCGACAGCACGTCGCCCATGCCCAGGATGCGGCCCGCGAGACGATCGGGGTGGAACACCTCGAGCGCGTCGGTCCGCTCGCCCGTGCCCATGAACTTGACGGGCAAGCCGGTCACGGCACTTATCGAGAGAGCAGCTCCGCCGCGCGCGTCGCCGTCGATCTTGGTCAGGACGATGCCCGTCACCGGCGCGACCTCGACGAATGCCTGGGCGACTGCGACCGACTCCTGGCCGACCATCGCGTCGACCACCAGAAGCGTCTCGGCCGGCTGCATCTGCTTGCCCAAAACCCTGATTTCCTCGAGCATCTGCTCGTCGATCGAGGTGCGGCCGGCCGTGTCCAGGATCACGACGTCGCGCGCCTGGGACTTTGCCGCGTCCAGCGCGCCGCGAGCGATGTCCGGCACGCTGGTTCCGTTCGCTGCCCTGAACACCGGGATATCGATCTGCTTGCCCAGCGTCTGGAGCTGGTCAATCGCCGCCGGCCGGTAGATGTCCGCCGCGACCATCATTGGCCGCCGGCCCTGCTTGGTGATGTAGCGCGCGAGCTTTGCGGAGGCAGTCGTCTTACCTGAGCCCTGCAGGCCTACGAGCATCACGACAGCCGGTGACCCGCTCAGATGGAACGTACGATCGCCGGCGCCAAGGATCGCGGTGAGCTCCTCGTGGACGATCTTGATGACCATCTGGCCGGCATTGACGCTCTCGAGGACCTCCTGCCCGACCGCCCGCTCGCGCACCCGCGCAACGAAGTCCTTGACCACACGGAAGTTGACGTCAGCCTCGAGCAGGGCAAGGCGAACCTCGCGCATTGCGGCGTCAACGTCGGCTTCGGTGATTCGACCGCGACCGCCAAGGCGGCCGAGGACGCCACGCAGTCGTTCGGAAAGATCGTCAAACACGGGAGTTGCAAGTCTACCGGTTCGCCTAGTCTTGCCCGCCGTGGCCTACGACCCGCTGACCGATCCGCACCTGCCACCGGCCGATGAGCTGCCCGGGCCGTCGTTGTGGCGCAACGGGCCGTTTCAACGCGTCTGGGCAGCTGCCACCATCTCGATCTTTGGATCGCTCATCACCCGGGTCGCACTGCCGTTCGTCGCGATCGTCACGCTGAATGCGGACGCGATCGGCGTGGCCATGGTCCGCAGCATGGATCTCATCGCGGGCCTGGCCGTCGGGCTGGTCGCCGGCGCCTGGGTCGACCGTCTGCGACGCCGACCGGTACTCGTGGGGGCCGACCTTGGACGCGCGCTGCTGCTGGGCTTGATCCCGCTGGCCGCGATAGGCGGTTGGCTGTCCCTGCCGTTGCTGCTGATCGTGGCATTGCTGACGGCCGTGCTGACAACTTTTTTCGACGCGGCTGACCGGGCGTTTCTGCCGACAATCGTGCGCCGTCGCGATCTCGTGCGCGCCAACGGGGCATTGGCCGCCTCCAGCTCCGTTTCGGAGTTCCTGGCGTTTGGCTCGGCGGGTTTTCTGGTCCAGATCCTCACTGCGCCGATCGCGATCTTCGTCGATGCGGTCAGCTTCGTGTTCTCCGCCCTCCTCCTCGGCTCGATCCGGGTCAAGGAGCCGCCGCCACCGGGCAGGACCGAGCGTGAGCCGGTCCTGCGCGAGATTGTGGCCGGCCTCCGCCTGGTCACGCACAACCCGATCCTGCGCGCCACGACGCTGGCGTCGATGGCCACCGCCGCGACCTGGGGCGTCTTCAGCGCCACCTGGTACCTGTTCGCGATCGACGAGCTGGGTCTGGACGCCGCGGCGATCGGGATCATTGCCGCGTTCGGCGGATTGAGCTCGCTGTTCGCGGCGCTCATCACGGAGCGAACGACCAAGCGCTTTGGTGTCGGATCGGTGGTAGTCGGCGGCATCCTGATCGGCGTCCTGGGATTTCTGTTTGTGCCGTTCGCTCCGGCTGGCGCGCCGCTGGTCGCGATGGCGTTCCTGGTCGGCCAACAGCTCGTAACGGATCCGGCGATGACCGCCTACGACATCACCGACACGTCCATCCGACAGGCGATCGTCCACGACCGGAGCCTCGGTCGCGTGACCGCGACTGTCACCGTGGCGGTCCTCCTCGCCCAGCTGGTCATGACCCTCGCTGGCGGCTTCATCGCCGTGTCGCTCGGCTTGCGCGCCGCGCTGGTCATTGGCCCCTTGGTCGGTCTCCTGGGCGTTCTGGCCGTCTACTTCTCCCCCGTTCGTCGCCTGCGCACGATCGAAGAAGCGCAGCTGGGCACCAGCCCGGAGGCCTAGGCGAAGAGCGCAGCCACGAACGCGTTCGGATCGAAGTCGAGCAGATCGTCGATCTTCTCGCCGACACCGACGAACAGAACCGGCACCTTCAGCGCGTCCTCGATGGCAAAGGCGATCCCGCCGCGCGACGTGGTGTCGAGCTTGGTCAGGATGATCCCCGTCAGGCCGGCGGACTCGTGAAACGCCTTGGCCTGGGCGAGGCCATTCTGGCCGGTGGTGGCGTCCAGAACGAAGACAACCTCCGGTGTTGCGTCGGGCAGACGCTTGGCGATCGTGCGCCGGATCTTGGCCAGCTCCTCCATGAGGTTCGTCTTCGTATGGAGGCGGCCCGCCGTGTCGGCGAGCACGACATCGGCGTGGCGGGCCGCCGCGGCGTCCAGCGCGTCGTAGACCACCGCAGATGGGTCGGCGCCGGCGGCATGGGCAATGACGGGCAGTCCGGTGCGCCGGCCCCACGTCTCGAGCTGTTCCGTGGCGGCCGCACGGAAAGTGTCTGCAGCCGCCAGGATCACCTTCGCACCACGGGTCGCGAAACGA
The DNA here is from genome assembly GCA_036558545.1 of Candidatus Limnocylindrales bacterium. Classification (GTDB taxonomy): domain Bacteria; phylum Chloroflexota; class Limnocylindria; order Limnocylindrales; family CSP1-4; genus JALYGJ01. The sequence goes on along the minus strand of DATBFJ010000029.1, from coordinate 51,620 downwards.
TTGCCCAGCTTGGCCACGGTCGTGGTCTTGCCGGTGCCATTTACACCCACGACCAGCACGACGGCGGGCACGTCCGGCGCGGGAATGCGCGGCCATGGCGTCGCGTCACGCGGCGCGAAGAGCGCCAGCAGCTCGGCCTCGACCGCGGCTTGTGCATCGTCAATGTCACGCCGTGAACGAGCCCTCTCAACTACCTCGGCGGCGAGGCCCGCACCAATGTCGGCCGCGATCAGCGCTTCTTCGACCTCCTCCCACGCCTCGTCGTCCATGTGCCGCCCGAAAACACCGCGCAGGCGCGTGAACACCCCTTGGCGCGTCTTCGCGACGCCCTGCTCGTAACCGGTCAAGCCAATGCCTGTTCGGGCAGCTGCTTGTCCACTTCCGGTTTGTGGCCGTTGTTTGTGGCGGCGGGAAGACGCATCGAGACGACCCGGCTGACCGCGTCGTCGCCGATGGTCACGCCGTAAAGAGCGTCGGCACCCTCGATTGTCCCGCGGTTGTGGGTGATGACGATGAACTGAGTCTGTTCGGACAGCCCGCGGAGCGCCTTCGAGAAACGGCCCACGTTTGCTTCATCGAGCGCGGCATCAACCTCGTCGAGGACGCAGAACGGCACAGGTCGAACTTCGAGCATCGCCAGCAACAGGCTGACGGCTGTCAGAGCACGCTCACCGCCAGAGAGCATCGACAGTGGCTGGCGTTTCTTACCCGGCGGCCTGGCGTGAATCTCGATCCCGGTGGCCGAGATGTCTTCAGGCATCGTCAGTGACAGCTCGGCGTCACCGCCGCCGAAGAGCTCGTGAAAACGACGCTCAAATGCGTGCTCGAGAGCGGCGAACGTCGACCGGAACTGCTCGTTGATGAGTGTCGACAGCGACGCGATCAGCTCGCGCGTGTTTGCGATCGCGGTCTCCATGTCGGAGTGCTGGCTCTGAAGCGTCTCGAGCCGATCGCGTACTTCGGCGTACTCCTCTACGGCATACGGATTGCCGGCGCCAAGCTCATTGAAGCGACGCCGCAACGACGCGAGGCGACCCTGGGAAGGGCTTTCGACGGACGCGCCGCCCGAGACCTCGGAGGACCAGCGCGAGATCACCGTGTCGAGCAGCTCCTCCATGTCGCTTGCGCTTGATTCGTCTTCTTCGCTGACCTGTGGGCTTAACCCTGAAGCGTCCCGCAGCACGCGCATGCCATCGGCGCCTATCGTCGCCAGCTCCACGAGCAGCTGCTCGCGCGTCTGTTCGAGCTGGAGACGAGCCTCCATCGATTGCATCTCTGCGCCACGGCTGGCCGTTTCCGCCTCGCGCAGCTTCTCGCGCGCTGCTACGGCGCTTCGTTCGGCCGCAACGAGGCGCTCGCGCTCGTCGGATCCGGCAGCCAGCAAACCGTCGAGCACGGCCGTGGCCGCCATCGAACGCTGCTCGACATCGGCCAATTCACGGCTCAGGCGCGTCTGATTGAGCGCGAGCTCGGCGGCACGCGCCGCAACGCGTTCGAGATCAGCATCGAGATCGCGGGCTCGTGCCTCGTCAATCGACCGACCAATGTCCGCGCGTCGCCGAGCTTCCTCAGCGACACCGACGGTGGCAAGGCGATCGTCCCGTCGCCGTCGCAATTCATCGCGCCGACCGATCAACTGAAGCCGGCGCACGCTCCGATCGGCCGCACCGTCGCTCTTGGCCAGCCCTTCCACCTCGGCGCGCAGTCGGTCGACCTCGCCCATCAGCTGCGTTATCAGGGCATCTGCCGCGGAGACGTCGCCCTTCAACCGCTCAGCCTGGCTGCGCTCCCAATTGAGCTCGCGAAGCAGCTGTTCCGCGCGGCGCTGCGCGACTCGCTCCTGCTCCTCTGCGCGGCGCCGATCCTGGCGGGCCGACTCAAGGACCCGTGCCGCCTTCTGGGCCTCGTGGGCCGCAGCGTCACCGCCAGTTCGCTCCCGATCGAAGTCGGACCGGTCGGCTTTCAGGCGTGCCTCAAGCTCGGTCCCTTCACGCTCGGCGACCGACCGTTCGGCCTGGAGATCGAGGGCGGAAGCAGTGGCACCGATGACCACGATGCCCTGGTCATTGACGACTTCGCCCGCGACGGTCACTGCTTGCCAGCCCGGCGGCAGCTGGGCACGGATCGCCAGCGCGGCTGGGAGTGTCGGCAGCCAGACGACGCGTGCGAGCAGCCTCGACACCTCGGCCTGTGGATCCCGACGGATGGCTTCGCTGAGCAACCCGCCGCCTGCCTCCTTCGCCGCGTCAACCACTGCCGCGGCAGGCGCGGCGGGAGCGTTTTTCATTCTGATGCCGCGCAGCGCGACAACACCGCGCCGGTCGGCGACTGCCGTTACCGAAGCAGCGTCGAGCAGGAAAGCGCTCGCGGCGGAGCCCAGGGCGGCCGAGACGGCACGGCGAAGGTCGGGTTCGACCTCCAGGCCTTCGGCGAGCAATGTTCCGCCACGCGCTCGGGCGGCACGTGACAGCGATTCGTCCGTGCTCGCCATCGCCGCGTCCAGTGCCGCCAGACGCGCCCGAGACGCCGCCAGCTCTGCTTCCGTGCCGGCCATACGGTCGTGGGCGTTCGAACGGGCTGCCGCAATTTCGTCGACGCGATGCCGGGCGACAACTGCCGCCTCTTCTGCCTGCGCCAGGGCGGACTGCTTCGATTTGACCGCGGCCGTGGCCGTCTCGCGTTCAGCCTCCGCGATGGAGAGCCGGACAGTCAGGTCGCCCGCCCGAGCGGCCGCGCCGGCCTCCGCGCTCGCGACTGAATCGCGACGGCGGGTTTGCTGCTCAAGCTCAGCCGTCCGTGCGCGGAGCTGTGCCGCGGCGTCGCTCGTCGGCGCGCTCGGCTCGAGCTCCGCGATCTGGCGCTCGACCAGGTCCAGCTCGATATCCAGGGCGGAGTCCATCTCCGGTACCGGCTCGGCCAGGGTGCGGGCCGAGTCGGCGAGGCGCGTCTCGATCGACGTGGCCTCCGCAACAAGGCGCTCGCGTTCGCGTGCCGTTGATGTGATCTCTGACTCGGCACGTGCCAACGCAACTCGCAGCTCGGTCAGGGCGAGCCGGTGCTGATCGACCTCTGAGCGCTGCGTGCGCTCGTCCTGGGCCCGTCGGGCGATTGCCTCGGACAGGGTGCTCGCCTGTTCCTCCGCGGCCTTCAACTCAGCCAGTGCCGAGTCGGCGGCGGCGCGCGCGCGATCGAGCGCCTTGTGCTGCTGTGCCGCGACCTGTGATGACGACAGCCAACGCGCCCGCGCCGCCCCCAGCAGTCCTTCGGCAAGCTCCACACCGGCCGTCCTTCGCGCCTGCAGCTGTTCCGCCTGTGCGGCCAGCCGCCGTGCTTGCGGCCGCAGCTCGGCGAGCACGTCGCGGACGCGCTCGATGTTCGATTCCGCTTCGGCCAATTCCTGCTCCGCCTGCCGCCGCCGCCGCTCGTGGCGGCGGACACCGGCCGCTTCCTCGAACAACGGCCGGCGCTCCTCCGGCCTAAGCGCCAACGCCTGGTCGACCATGCCCTGGCCTATGAACAGGAAGGCGTTGTCGGCAAGATTGCCCGCATCGAGCAGCTCGACGAGGTCGCGCAACCGGATGCGTTGCCGGTTCAGCAGGTACTCGCTTTCACCCGATCGGTACAGCCGCCTGCCGATTTCCAATTCGCCGTAATCGACCGGCAGGAGTCGGTCGCCGTTGTCGATGACGAGCGTCACATCGGCCATGCCGATGGCGCGGCGCGACGACGAGCCGGCAAAGATCACGTCCTCGGAGCGGCGCGTGCGGAGCGTGCGGCCCTGTTCACCCAGCGTCCAGCGCAGCGCGTCGGCGAGATTGCTCTTGCCACTGCCGTTCGGGCCGACGACTGCGGAGATGCCCGGCCCGAACTCGACGACCGTCTTCTCGGCGAATGACTTGAAGCCCACGAGCCGCAGTGCCGTGAGGCGCGCCGTGCCCATCAGTCGGCAGTCATTCGCTCGAGTGCCGCAATCGCAACGCGCGCCGCCTCGGTCTCGGCTTCGCGCCGCGAGCGGCCGCTCCCCTGGCCCAGCGGCTCACCGCCGACCACGGCTTCGACAACGTATTCGCGCGCGTGGGCCGGTCCCTCGTCACTGACCAGGCGGTAGTGCGGCGCGCGCCCCGTCCGTGCGTAGGACAGCTCCTGAAGCACGCTCTTCGCCGGCTTGAGCGCGTCGATCGTGTTCGGCTCGGATAGCTCCGGCTCTGCCACGGCGAGCAGCCACGTTCGTGTCGTTTCCAGACCGAACTCCAGGTAGATTGCGCCGGTCACGGCTTCAAACAGCGCGGCCAGCACGGACTTGCGCGCTCTTTCTCCGGCGGCTGACGCTCCCAGGCCCAGATACAGAAACTCGCCCAGCTCGAGCCGCTGGGCGATACGCGATAGGCCTCGCGCGGACACGATTGCTGCGCGGCGAGTGGTCATCGAGCCTTCATCGTCGCTCGGATAGCGCTGCCACAGCGCCTCGGAGATGATCAGCCCGATTACCGAGTCGCCGAGAAACTCGAGGCGCTCGTTGGACTGACCCGCGGACGGCTGCTCATGCAGGTAGCTGCTGTGTATGAGCGCCTGGGTGAGCAGCGAAAGATCGCTGAATTGAAGCCCGAGGCGCTCGGCAAGCTCCGCCGCCGGCGCCATGCGATCCCGACTCTGGAGCCTACTGGTTAGAGCGCTCCTCGACGTAGTCGACGGCGTCCTGAACCGTCCGGATCTTCTCGGCGTCTTCGTCCGAGATCTCGGCTCCGAACTCTTCCTCGAGGCTCATGATCAGCTCAACCAGATCGAGCGAGTCCGCATTGAGGTCTTCAACGAAGTTCGCATCCGGAGTTACCTGGTCCTCTTCTACGCCAAGCTGCTCCACGACGATCTTCTTCAGACGCTCATAGGTATCTGCGGTCACTCAGTGCTCCCTCCTGTTTGGCTGTCTCGGACGACTCGCCCGAGAACGCCGTTCAGCAGACGACGGGCTGGTTCGCCACTGTATGTGCGCGCCAGCTCGACCCACTCGGCGATGGCTACCCGGGCCGGCGTCGTGCGGGAGTGTAGCAGTTCAGCCATCGCGCAACGGAGCAAAGCGCGGTCTATTTTGGCCAGCTGAACGACCGGGTAACGAGGCGCGATCTGCTCAATTTGAGCGTCGATCCGGTCGCGGTTGACGGCCACCGCGGCAACGATGTCGCGCGCCATCGATGCCACCCGTGGGCCGGTTTGCTCGTCGCCGATGCGCCTCTCGAGGACCTGATGTGCGGTGTGCTGGCCAAAGTCGGCTTCGAAGACTGCGGCGAGGGCGAGCTGTCGTGCCTCGCGCTCCTCGTCGTGGACACGCGACGAATCTTCTGGCGGTAGATCCTCAGGAGAGAGCATCGGCAATTCGGTCGGGGATATGAGCCCGTGCCGCGGCCGCGCCAACTTCCACGGCGAAGCCGATCATCCGCCGGCGCGCGCGGCCGTGGGTGATGAGCACGGTCCCCCTGACGCCCAATAGCGGCGAGCCGCCGAGCCGCTCGTAGTCGAAGCGCTGGCGGATCCGGCCGATGCCCGGACGCATGAAGAAGTAGCCGATCGGGCCCCATGGTGCTCTTTTGAACTCGATCCGGAACTGGTCGAAGATGAAGGTCGACAGGCCCTCGAAGAACTTGATCGTTACGTTGCCCACGGATGCATCGCACACGACCACGTCCGCTGGATGCTTGGGCAGGTCCTTGCCCTCGGCATTGCCCACGAAGTTGAGGTCGCTGGCACTGAGCAGCGTGGTCGCATCCTGGACTCGCTGCTCGCCCTTGCCGCCTTCCTCTCCAATGCTCAACAGCGCGACCGAGGGCGTCTTCACGCCCAGCACCCGCTCGGCGAAGATCGTGCCCATCTGCGCGTACTGGTACAGGTTGTTGCCCGTCGAATCGGTCGTGGCACCAATGTCGAGAAAAACCATCGGGCCCTTATCCGTCACGAGCTGGACGGCAAGCGCGGGCCTGTCGACGTTCTTCAGCCGACCAAGGTTGAGGATGGCCGACGCGACACCGGCTCCGGTGTGGCCCGCGGTCACCACCGCGTCGGCCTTGCCATCCTTCACGAGGCGCATGCAAATGTTGATCGAGGCGTCTCGCTTGCGGCGCACGGCGAGCGCCGGATGCTCATCCATCGAGACCGACTCGCTGGCGGGCACGATGCTCACGGTCGCGGGACGCGGCCCACTGATAAGGGCCTCAATCGCGGCCTGATCTCCGACGAGGATGACGTCCGTGTCCGGATTGTTCGCGGCCCAGTCCACTGCACCGGCGACGACCTCGTCCGGTGCGTGATCCCCGCCCATCGCGTCAACTGCGACCCGGACACGTGCGTCCAGGTGCGACTCAGTGCCGCGCAGCGTCTCGAGATCCAAGTGTTGTCTCCTCTAGTCGAGGAGCGAACGGAAGGAAGCGGGCCTTAAGCCGCGCTCTCCGGCTTGGTCTTGGTCTTGATGTGCACGGCCTCGCGGCCGTTGTACCAGCCGCAGTTCTGGCACGCGTGATGAGCGCGCTTCTGCTGATGGCAGTGCGGGCACTCCTCTAGCTGCGGCAGGCTCAGCGCGTGATGCGAGCGACGCTCGCCCTGGCGCGCGTGCGAGACACGCCTCTTGGGAACTCCCATGTCCTTCTCTCTCCTTGGTTATTCGCGCCACTCTGCCAAACCGGCCAGGCGCGGGTCGATCGCGTCTTCGGTGTGGGAATGTTCGATGACAGTGTTGAGGTCGACGCCGCACGTGGGGCACAGCCCGCGGCAGTCTTGGCGACATAGAAGAGTAATCGGTTCGGCCAAACTGATCGCTTCGCGCACGGGTTCGCTCAGATCAAGCTCGTGATGGTCATCGATTCGCAACACGTCCGGCTCGTCCTCATGATGCACCGGTAAGCCACTGTCGATGTCGATCGAAGGCAGCGCCTCCTCTTCGATGTCCACTTCGATAGGCGCCGTAACCACCGTCAGGCAGCGCGCGCAGTATCCCTCGACCGCGGTGCTCAGATGGGCGCGCGCCAGAATGCTCCTGCCCGTCCTGGAGAGGCGTACCTCGCCGTTGATCGGCTGTGAGAGGGTCAGATCCTCTGCGATGTCGAGACGAACGTCGGTGACCGGGTACTTGTTTTCTGTCCCAGGTGCCGCTCTGAGCAGCGACGCGACGTTGTAGCTAAGAGCGTCCACCGACACCGCTGGGCACCTCTGCCGCCGGTGCGACGCCGTTGCCCTCGTTGTCGTCGACATAGCGTTCGTCGAGCATCGCCAAGCCGCGCTTGATGCTCTGTAGCTCGTGAATCAGTTGGCCTTCGATCTTCACGAGCACGCTTGCCGCGTATTCGTCGGCACCGCGCCGGATCTCGTCGGCTTCGCGCTGACCCTCGGCGATGATCTCCTTCGACTTGATCTCGGCAGCGCGCGTCAGCTCACGCTCCTCGATCAGGAAGGCCGCCTGCTCCTGGGCACGCGCAAGGATGCGCTCAGCCTCTTCCTGCGCGCGCTCGACGATGCGCTCGGTCTCTTCGTTGATTCGCTTTGCCTGGCGAACCTCTTCGGGCACCGCCACACGCAGCTGATCGAGAAGGTCCAGAGCGCGGGCCTGGTCGATGATCACGTTGCTCGTGAGCGGCATGGCCCGGCCGCCCGAGATCAGCCGTTCAAGCTGTTCGATCAGAAAGATGATGTCGATGGGAGTCTTCTCCGGGGCACGCGCCTGGCGTCCAGTGCACCCAACCTCAGCACGCGCTCTTAGCCGCCGATTGTACGGCCTGACGCCTCCCCGAGCCTACGCGTAACTGCACCGGGAACCATGCCGGCGACGTCGCCGCCGAACTGCGCGATCTCCTTGACCAGGCTCGACGAGAGATAGGCGTGCTCGAGTGCAGTCATGAAGAAGACCGTGTCAACCTGTGGTGCCAGCTTGCGATTTGTGTGAGCCATCTGCATCTCCGACTCGAAATCGCTCACCGCGCGAAGGCCACGGACGATGAAGCCAGCACCGACCTTGAGCGCGAAATCGACCGTCAGACCATCGAAGCCTGCCACGTCAATTCTTTCCGCCAGCTGAGGCAATTCGTCGCCGATTGCCTGGCGAATGACCTCCATCCGATCGTCCAGCGAGAACATCGGCGATTTTTTCGGGTTGATCAGCACTCCGACGACGAGCTTGTCGAAGACGGTCGCGGCACGGCCGATCACGTCGATGTGGCCGAAGGTGATCGGATCGAACGAGCCTGGATAGACGGCGACGGTCATCTGTTCTGAGTGTAAAAGGAGAGCATCGTCTCGCCGAAGCGCTTCTGCCGAGTCCTGGACAAGGTGCCCGCGGTCTCAGGCGGCTCGTCTTTCCAAAAATGCTTGGCCACGACTGTCGCGTCGTCGGTCAGCCAGCGTCGCTCGCGATCGCCCAGCAGATCGAGCGCGCGTTCCAGGATCTGGTCGCCGTAAGGCGGATCCACGACCGCCGTCTGGAAGGGATCGCGCTTTTGTGCTGCGCCGCCGAGCAGGAAGCTGACAGCTTCCGCGCGCACGACGTCGCCATTGACTTCGAGGTGCGCGCGGCGCAGGTTCTCGCCGATGACATGGCACGCCTTGCCGTCGCGCTCGACGAATGTGGCGCGCGGCGCTCCGCGGCTGAGCGCTTCGATGCCCGCCGCGCCGCTGCCGGCAAAAAGGTCCAGGAAGGGACCGCCAAGGGCACCGGCGGACTCGAGCGCCGCGAAGAGCGCTTCCTTGACCCTGTCGGTCAATGGACGCGTGCCATCCGGCGGCGCCTCGAGGCGTATTCCGCGAGCAGTGCCCGCAATGATGCGACCAGCGTCAGGCATCTGCGTCCACCTCCAGGACTTCTCCGGCTCCAACTCGCTTGAGCCAACCCGTCGTGATCTCGTGCTGCAGATCCTCATGGCCAGGCTTGAGTCGCCCATCTGGACTTACGATGTCCTCGGCCACGGAGCGCGCGCGGAGCGACATCTGCTGATCGGAGGGCCTGGTCAGTGACGCGACCCGAAGTGGTGGCAAGCCGCTCTGAGACACCCCCAGCAATTCGCCCTCATGCCGTTGTTCGAGGTCCATCTCCGCCAGCAGGAAACCGTCGGTTGTGTGGGCCAGAGCATCCAGTCGGGCCTTCACCGTCGCTTCTTCGTCATCTGCCGGATTGTCTGGATCAACGGGATAACGCTCGCTGACGAGGATGCAGTACGACTCCGCCTCGCCGCGGCCAACGCGGCCACGCAGCTGGTGAAGTTGGGCGAGGCCAAATCGATCAGCGTCAAGGATCATCATCACGGTCGCCTCGGGCACGTCCACGCCCACCTCGAGCACGGTCGTGCCAACGACGATGGGCACCTCGCCGGCGCGGAAGCGCTCCATTCGCTCATCACGTTCGCGCGCCTTCATCTGCCCGTGGACGATTTCGATTGGTGGCAACTCGACGTCCAGCCCGGCCGTCTGGGCGGCCTCTGCCCAGTGACCGGCGATGAGCTTCGCGCCGTCCTCGACTGATCTCGCTCCCGATTCAGGGTCGTCCTCGACGAGCGGCACGACCACGAACGCGCGGTGCCGCTTGGCGATCTCGCGGACCATCAACGGGATGGCGCCCGTGCCCCCGTCAGCCCGGCGCACGAGCTCATCAGTGCGCCTGATGCCGGTGCGGATCTTCTGCCGGCCCCGGGGTGGGGTACGCAGGTCGGAGACGTCCAGGTCCGCGTGGACTATCTGGCCGAGAGTTCGCGGAATGGGCGTGGCGGTCATCAGCAGAACGTGAGGTGCGGTGCCCTTGCTCGTCAGCGCGTCTCGTTCGGCGACGCCAAACCGGTGCTGCTCGTCGACCACGACGAGTCGGAGGTTGTCGAACGCCACCCCTTCCTGGACGAGCGCATGCGTGCCGACGACGACTCGTCCCCGACTCCTGCCCTCGATCGACTGCGTCGGCGCAGCCAGCAGATCAAGCGCCTCTCCGCGCTGGGCTGCTGGCAGGGAGCCGGTCAGCAAGGTCACATCGTGACCGAGCGGCTCGAGCAGCAGGCTCAGCGTTTGCGCGTGCTGGCGCGCGAGAAGATCGGTTGGTGCGAGCAGCGCGGCCTGTTGCTCGCGCGCCGCGACGGCCGCCATCGCGATCGCCGCCACCGCCGTCTTGCCGGAGCCGACATCGCCCTGCAGCAAGCGCATCATCGGCACGGCGCCGGCCAGGTCCGCGCGAATGTCAGACAGCGCGGAACCCTGGTCTTCTGTCAGCGACACCGCCGCGTCCGCCTCGATCTCCTGGCCGGCGCGCGCAAGTCTTTCGGCAACCTGGTTTGCAATGACGGTCTCGACGCCACTGACGATCGCGTTGAACTCGGCGTCACTGACGACTATTGGCTCGCCGTGCTCGCGCTCACGTTGTCGCTGCCGCGCAACCATGCCCAACTGGAGCGCGAGCAGCTCGTCGAACGCGAGGCGGCGCAACGCGTCGTCCAGCTGCGCGAAATCCGGCGGGAAATGCATCCACTCGATTGCCTCGCGAACATCGACGAGGCGACCGATGTCAGGCTCCAGTGACCGGCGCATGGTCCGCGACAGGTATTCAGGCTGCGTCGGAAGGGCCTTGTCGAGAGCGTCCTTGATCCGCGCTCGAAGGGTCGGCAGCGTTACTCCGGCCGTGAGGCGGTAAACAGGCACTATCCGTCCGGCGTTCAGTGACTCGCCGCCGGCAACCCCGAATTCGGGGTTTTGGAAGCGCGGCAGCCAACCGCGCAGCTCGACTTTGCCGGACATTGCGACGACGTCACCAATCGCCAAACGACGTTCTATGTACCGTCGCCCGAACCAGATCGCCTCGGCCTCGCCCGTTTCATCACGCAGGCGCGCAACGGTGCGTTGAACGCGGCGCCTGAAGCCCGCTTCGACGCGCAGATCCACCACCTCGACGGTTGCGCTCACCGGGCCTTCGGGCGGCTTCTCGCGTAGCTCTTTGAGCGTCATGGACCGGCTGAAGTCGTTGTACTTGCGTGGGAAGTGGAACACGAGATCGCGTACCGTGACGATGTCCATTCGGCGCAGATGCCTGGCGGTCGACGGCGCAACCATGTGCGATTGGCTGAGCGTCTGGTCGAGAAGTCTCTCTGGCGTCGACTCGTGGGCGCGCCGGGAGACGGCGGGCGCGCTCACTTATTCCGCCGCGATCAGGAAGTCGTAATGTGGCTGACCGCCATCGACGATCTCGATCTCAATGTCCGCCAACGAGCTGCGCAATGCCGTCAGTAGCTCGTCCGCCGCAACTCCGTCGACGCCCTTGCCGCGATACAGCGTCAGTAGCTCATAGCCGCCCTTGAGCTTTCCAACGGCCGCGAGAACCGCCGCCGTGCGCTCCCGAGCGCTGGCCATCAAACCCTCACTCGGACCGAGGACGATGAAGTCGCCCCTGTGCACCCGGTGTCGCCCCATCCGCGCGTCGCGCACGGCGGCCGTCACCGACAGTGTCTGGATCTTTTCCGCTGCGTGGGCCATTGCCTTGGCCGCAGTCTTCAGGTCGACGTCGGACTCGAGCGCGAGCAGCGCGGCAACACCCTCGGCCGGATTTCGGCTGCTGACGACCTCGACGGCGACATCCGGAGTCAAGGCGCCGGCCTGTTTAGCGGCAAGCCTCACGTTCGGATTGTTGGGCAGAACGATTACTTCTGTCGCATTCGTTGCTCGGATCGCCTCAGCCAGCTCACCTGCACTGGGATTGGCACTTTGGCCGCCATCGACCACTGCCGCCGCGCCGAGTGTCGTGAACAGCTGTGACCAACCCTTCCCCGGCGACACGGCGACCACCACCGGCCCCACCGCTGCCGCTCGGGCCGTGGGTGGCACCGGCGCGATGCCAGCTGCAATGTGCTCCCTCACGGCGGTTGCCTGGCGGTCCAGGTTCTCGACGCTGATTCGGCTGAGCGAGCCAAGGCTTATGCCATAGCCCAGCACGGCATCAGGGTGCTCGTTATGGATATGGATCTTGACGGCATTGGCGTCGCCGGCGACGAGCACGGACTCGCCCATCTGGCCGAGCCGCGTACGTATGCTCTCGATGTCCAGCCGTTCGCCGGCGCGCGGGACCACGAGGAAGACCGTCTCGTAGCCAAACCCTTCCGCCTCGAGCGCGGCAAGCACGGGCAGAGCGATGTCATGGCCGGCCTCGATCTCCGGCTCGACCTCGCCGCGAACAGACGCGAGTGCGCCGCGCAGCAACAGCTCGAGACCTTTGCCGCCCGCGTCGACAACACCCGCGCTGCGCAGGATCGGAAGCATCGATGGGGTCCGCGCGACCGATGCGGCGGCTTCTGATGCGGCCGCCTCAAGAACATGCTCGAGGGTGCCGTTCGCAACCAGTGCCTCAGCAGCAGCCGTCGACGCATCGCGCACCACGGTCAGAATCGTTCCGTCGACCGGCACCGCCACCGCGGAGAACGCCGCCTCGCAGCCTTGTTTGAGGGCCCGCGCAAGCTCTCGACCGCCGATCTCGTCGACATCGTTGACCGCCTCGCTCAAACCGCGAAATAGCTGCGACAGGATCACCCCCGAGTTACCGCGCGCGCCCATCAACGCCCCAAGGCTCAGCGCCGCCGCAACGCGCGGTACGGTCCGGTCACCGTCGGGTACGTCTTCCGCCTCGCCGAGCGCGGCCTGCACAGTCGCGAGCATGTTCGAGCCGGTGTCTCCGTCCGGGACCGGGAAGACGTTCAGCGCATTTACCTCGTCGACCTGTGCATGAAGCGTCGCGGCCGAGTGGCGCAAAGCCGCGAGCAATCCCTGGCCGTCCCAGCAAGCGCCGTTCACGTGCCGTCGACCGTCAACGTCAGCGCGGATATCGGTTGGCCGATGTCACGTTGAACCGTGTACTTGATGGCGTCCGCCACGTTCGACAGGACGCTGTCGCGCGGCACCTCGGGCGCCAGCTCCACGTTCACTGCGACCTCGAGCGCCGGCGCGGTGCGCACGCTGACACCGTGCGGCCCGAAACCGATCACGTCGCCAAGGCGCTGATACCAGCGCGCACTGACTACGTCCTTGACCCCGTACACGCTGAGGGCTGCGTTACGCGCGATGCGGGCTACCTGGCGCTCGTCGACCGCTGGCTGCCGGCCCGACGACGGCCCCGAGTCTGGCGCGTTCGGCACCCTGCTATAGTAGACAGCCGGCGCGGCTGTTCGGTGCGCCTTTCTCCCTTGATCTGGAGTCTCGTACGACCATGGCTCGCATGTGCGCAATTTGCGGAAAGACATCGATGGGCGGATTCAACCCGCAGTCAGTGGGTATGAACCGCGTCCGCGCGCACCGTCGCATGATCGCGAACCTGCAGCCAATGCAGCTCGAGCGCAACGGCAAGACCAGCCGGGTGCTGGTATGCACCCGCTGCCAACGAACCCTTCAGAAAACCGCCTAGTTACGCCCGCGCGGCCGTCAACCGGCCGCCGAGTCGAGCCAGATCGTCATCGGTCCGTCGTTGACCAGCTCGACCTGCATCTCGGCCCCGAAGACCCCTTTGGCGACCTTAACGCCACGCTGCTCGACTGCCGCGCAAAACGCTTCATAGAGCGCGTTGCCCTGGTCGGGTGCGGCCGCGTCGAGGAATGACGGTCGGCGTCCCTTGCGAGTATCTGCGAACAGTGTGAACTGGCTGATTGCCAGCACGGCGCCGCCGACGTCGAGCAACGATCGGTTTGTCTTGCCCTCGTCGTCGCGGAAGATGCGCAGATCGACGGCCTTGCTTGCCATCGCTCGGGTTGCCTCCTCCGTGTCTTCATGCCCCACCCCGACGAGGACCAGCAGTCCCGGGCCAATCTCACCGACCACCGTCCCACTGACGCTGACCTTCGCACGGGTGACGCGCTGGAGCAGCAAGCGCACCGCTATGCCGACTCGGCGTTCTGGGCGTAGCGCGCCTCGCGCTTGACCGCCTTGACCTCGAGAGCGGTATCGCGTCCGCGCTGGAAAAGCGCGGACCCGACGACGCACACATCCACGCCATAGCCGCCGACGATACCCGCCGTGTCGGCGCTGACTCCGCCATCAACATGCACGGAGGTACCGGGCCGATCGCCAAGGAGACGACGAGCTTCGGCGATCTTGGCTGCCGGCTCAGGCATGAAATACTGGCCTCCGAAGCCTGGCTGCACCGTCATGACCATGATGATCGCGAGCTCGTCCAGGAAGTCGCACACGGCCTCGATCGGAGTCTCCGGAGACACGGCGAGACCCGGGGCGCGGCGAGCCAGGCGGATCTGCTCTATCGTCGCGCGCTTCGAGTCGTCACTGGCGTCAACCTCGACATGGAACGTCAGCGTGTCGGCGCCTGCCGCGATGAAGCGATCCATGTACCGGCCGGGCTCGCTGATCATAAGATGAGCGTCGATGGGCAACTTTGACAGGCGTCGAATCGCCGCGACTACGTCAGGCCCGAAGGTTATGTTCGGGACGAAATGGCCGTCCATCACGTCGAGATGCAATCTATCGACGCCGGCGCGCTCGAGCTTGCGTACGACGCGATAGAGATTGCCGAAATCGGCGGTCGTGATGCTTGCGGCGACCTGCACGTCGCGGCCCACGGCGACGTGGGCTACTGAGACTGCGGGGCGCCGCTGAGCGCCTCGGCCGACTGGACGACGAGCAGCTCGCGCCGGCGCGCGACAGCTGCTGGAGCGGGGGCGCCGGCGCGGTCGGCAGCCAGCTGGCCGCAGGCGGCGCCGATGTCGATACCGCGGTTGCGTCGCACCGTGGTCTCGATGCCGACGTTGCGCAGGATCGTCGCGAAGGCCTCGGTTCGATCTATCGAGCTCGGCCGCCAGGGCGTGTGCGCGACTGGATTCATCGGTATCAGGTTGACGTGTGCCAAGCGGCCCTGCAGCAGGTCGCCGAGCGCTGCCGCGTCGTGGGGCGTGTCGTTGATCCCATCGATCATCACGTATTCGTAGGTGATGCGGCGGTGCGTGGCGTCTGCGTAGCGGTCCGCGGCGGCCAGTACCTCGTTCACCGGATAGCGCCGATTGAGCGGCACCAGCACGTCGCGCAACTGCGGTCGCGCGGCGTGCAGCGAAACCGCCAACGTGTATTGCGGCCGTTCGCGCGTAAGCCGATCCATCCCGGGCACGACGCCACTGGTCGAGATGGTCACATGGCGCGCGCCGAGCCCAAAACGCTCGGGATCCGTGATCGCAGCAGCAGCGTCCATGACCCTGTCCGCGTTGAGCAGAGGCTCGCCCATGCCCATGAAGACGACGTTGGTAAGCCGCTGCCCGACACCCGCCAGCCACTGCCGCCAGAAGCGGACCTGGTCGACCATCTCCGCCACGTCGAGGTCGCGGCTGAAGCCCAGCTCGCCTGTGGCACAGAACGGACAGCCGACCGCGCAGCCGGCCTGGCTCGAGATGCACACCGTGGCTCGCGCGCGACGCCATCCGCGTGCCGGGTAGCGCATCAGCACAGATTCGACCAAGCGGCCGTCGTCAAGGCGATGAAGCGCCTTCTGGGTAAGGCCGTTGTCCGCGGCTGTCACGTCGGTCGAGGCCAATGTCGTGACGCGATAGACCTTCTCCAGCTCAGAACGCAGCGCGCCAGGCAACGTCGAGAGCTCGTCGCTGGACTGGGCCGAACCCGACCAGATGTGATCGGCAAGCTGGCGCGCCCGGTACGTAGGCTGTCCGCGATTGGTGAGCCAGCCGTTGAGGTCATCGGCCGGAACTCCGGACAACCCGGGACGCGTGTCGCGCATGCCGGCGGGTGGGAGGCTGATCAGTGGCGATACCCGTTGCTCCGGCAAGGTTTCGGAGCCCATCGCCGCATCGTACCGGTTACTCCCGGTATCGGCTCACAACGGCCGTTTAGCGGTTGAACAGGCGCCAGTGGCCCTCGGTCACGACATCCACCTTGTCGCCGACAACCCGGATGGCCGTCGCGTCGTCTATCGCATAGGCAGGGTTGCCAACCTCGGCCGCCCATTTCTCCGCGGCGGCCATCGTGTTTTCGGGCAGATCAGGATGGTCGACATGGGGAAAGATCGAGAAGTCAATCAGGCCGAGCGTCTCATCGCTCGCCGGTGGCGGGGTGTAGAGAAAGTCCGTCCCAATTCGGGGCGCGAGCGCCATGCTCCCGCCGCTGAAGCCGACGTAGACCTGGCGGTCGAGCGTGGGAATCAGATCGGCGAGTCCCGAATCGCGCATCCAGCGCGCGAGGTAGGCGGCGTCGCCACCGTTTGCCAGCAGAACGTCAGCGTTTCGCACCCACGAAACCCAGCGCTCCTTCGGAAGGCTGGGCAGCGCCGTCAACTCGAGCACCCCGACCGATTTCCAGCCGATTTCGGTCATTGGCTGCTGGGACTTGCCGGCGATGAAGCGCCACGGCCCGGCAAACGATTGCGCATGGTTGCCGTAGCCGGCGGTCGGGATGCACAAAGCGTCACAGTCGGCGATCGGCTTGCCCAGCAGGTCAACGAGCGCGCCTTCGATGGTCGGATTATTGATGCCCGCCGAGGTCAGGAGCAACTTCATGATTGCGCTCCGAGAAACTTCCAACGACCCTCCGATACGACCTCGACCTGTCCGTCGACAACCTTGAAAGCGGTCTCGTCGTCGATCGCGTAGGCCGGATTGCCCAATCCCGCCGCCCATTCCTCGGCGGCGGACATCGTGTTCGAGGACAGGTCGGGGTTATCGATATGCGGAAATATCGAAAAATCCACGACTCCGAGCGTCTCGTCTCCCCCGCTCGGCGGCTTCCAGTTCACGAAAGCCTCGCCGATCCGGGGAGTCATGACCATGCTTCCCGCGCTCACGCCGACGTAGACCGTGTCGTCCAACTCGGCCATGAGTTCGGCCATCCCTGACTGGCGCATCCAGTAGCACAGGTAGAGAGGATCGCCTCCGTCGACCAGGAAAACGTCGGTCTTTCGCACCCAAGGCTCCCACTTTTCTCGGTCCATGCTGGGCAGGGCGGTAAGTTCGAGCACGCCCATCGACTTCCAGCCCAATGCGGTCATGGGCAGCCTGCCGCTGATGAACGCCCAGGCGTTTACAGGATGGACATCTGGATGGCCATAGGCTGCGGTCGGGATGCACAGGGCGTCGGAGTCCGCAATGGGCTTGCCCAAGAGTTCCACGAGCGCATTCTTGATGCACTTGTTCGTGATTCCACCCGAGGTGAGCAGAAGCTTCACGCGTCGTTCCTCTCGTTCGTCGTGAGATTTGATCGGCCGCGCACCAGCTCGGCTCCGGTCATGCGTTTGCCACCCGCAGGCTGAACTTCGTCGAGTTGCAGGCCACCGTCCGAGACCCGCAGGGAGATGCCACCGTCGGGCGTTCGATAGAGGTCACCGGCTTTGACGCCAGCTCCATCCATGCTGACTGGATGCGCCTGCCAAACGACCAGGCGCGTAGCACCGACTTCAGTGAAGCTACCGGGCCACGGCTGGTACGCCCGAACCTGCCTCTCCAGCTCGGCGGCGATCTTGCCCGGATCCAGCCGGCCATCTTCGCGGCGCAGCGAACGTGTCTGGGACACCCCGACGTCGGGCTGCGGCGAGGCGGCGAGCGCTCCGGTGAGCCAGGCTTCCAGATCGCGCGTGAGGACGCTGGCCGCAAGACCGGCGAGCCGCGCCCCAAGTTGGGGGGCTGTCTCACCCGGGTCGATTGGAACGCGCTCCTGGGCAACGATCGGGCCCGTGTCCAGCCCCGAGTCCATGCGCATCAGGGTGACGCCGGTCTCCTCGTCGCCTGCCAGGATGGCAGCCGGTATCGGAGTTGCTCCGCGGTAGCGCGGCAGAAGGGAGGGGTGCAGGTTGAGCGCACCGTGAGCCGGTAGCTCGAGCAGCTCCTCAGGAACTATCTGTCCGTAGTCCGCCAGAACGAGCAGATCCGGGGCGTGGTCGCGGATGTGCTCGACGGCAGCCGGAGTCCGAAGCCGGGCGGGACGGAAGGTCGGGATGCCATTGACAGTTGCCCACGCGGCGACGGGAGGCTCGATCGGCCTGCCCCTTGCGTCCTCGCGGTGCGGTGCCGTGACCACGGCGACGAGCTCGACCAGGCGGTGCCCGGCCAGAGCTTCGACGACAGGCACGGCAAACGCACCGGTGCCCAGGAAGATGGTGCGCGCCTTGTCAGTCAAGCGCCGCCAGTCACGCGAGTGGGGCGAGCTCCAGGTCCTCGGATGCGACCTCGTCCTGAAGCTGGGCTACTGGGATCAGGTCGTCCATCGAGTCGAGGTAGTCGATGTACAGCTTGCCCGCGAGGTGGTCAAGCTCGTGCTGCATCGCTCGCGAAAGAAGGCCCCTGCCGTTGACCTTGATCTTGCGACCGTGGCGGTTCTGTGCCACGACCCAGACCTGCTCTTTGCGCGTCACGTACGCGACGTAGCCCGGGATCGAGAGGCACCCCTCGAGGTCATTGTCCTCGCCGGTCGAGCGCACGATCCTTGGGTTGACGAGCTCGTGCAGCTGGCCTTCGACCTCGACGACACAGGCCTGGAGAGCAACGCCGAGCTGAGGAGCGGCGAGGCCGACTCCCGGTGCGGCGCGCATCGTCTGCGCGAGGTCGTCGAGCAGCTCCGAGAGGTACTTGCCAAAGGAGTCGACGGGCTCACCCTTCAGCCGCAACCTGGGGTCGCCAAGGGTGATGATCGGGAGAACGCTCATGCGAGCCGGAGTATAGGTTTCGAGGCCGTGTACTAGCGTTTGCGTCGTGAGCCGCGCGGCAGAAGACTTCAACCGACGCCTGTTGAGGGCGCGGGACGCAATGGACCGTGCCTATGCGGAGCCGTTGAACGTCGGCAAAGTGGCTGCCGTAGCGTGCGTTTCCGAGGCCCATTTCAGCCGCAGCTTCAAGACCGTTTTCGGCGAGACTCCACACCGCTACCTGCAACGACGCCGGGTCGAGCGATCGATGTTCCTGCTCCGGGAAACGGATCAGACCGTGACCGAGATTTGTTTCGCAGTTGGATTTACGAGCCTCGGAACCTTCAGCCGGACCTTCCGCGAGGTCGTCGGCGAGACGCCGTCTGAATATCGAATGGGGCACGGCCCGGTCGTGGCCCCGCACTGCGTCCAGCTCACTGCGATGCGGCCGTGGTCGCCGGCGACACCAGGCGCAACTGATCGAAAAGCAGCAGTTTTGGAGAAGCCATTCCGACCGACCGGGTCTACGGTGAATGACCTGCTCCATGAATAACGCCACTCGGGAGAAATAGGCCATGATCACGAAATTCAGCGTCGCTTCGATCTACGTACTCGACAAGGACGAAGCGCTCGATTTCTATGTAAACAAGCTTGGGCTCGAGAAGGGAAATGACGTGCGCCAGGGTGGTTACCGCTGGCTCACGGTCCGCGTTCCGGGCGAGAACGGCACGGAGATGAACCTCGAGGAGCCGGGTCCTCCACTGCACGACGAGGCGACGGCCGCGCAGCTCCGAGAGCTGATCAGCAAGGGCGCGCTGGGCGGCCCGGTATTCATTACCGACGATGCCGTGGGTTTCTATGAAACGCTCAAGGAGCGCGGAGTCACCGACTTCACGATGGAGCCGACGGAGCACTTCTACGGCACTGACATGGGACTGCGCGATCCATTCGGCAACGCCATCCGCATCCTGCAGCAGGGAAAGGTCACGGAGAAGGTCGGCTAGAGCAGGCTTTCCGGATCGACGTCCACGGACCACGGCGCGCCGGGGTCGCCACCCAGGAGGTCGATCGGCCTTGCTCCGCGCAGTACGACGTGAAAGCGCCAGCGCCCGGCGCGCCGTGCGATGTAAGCCGGCAGTGGCCCCAATACCTCCACGTTCGCGCCCAGGGCGCCCGCCCGTTCGCGCATCTGCGCCGCCATGTCCGCGGCTTTCTTTTCGGCCGCGGCGCGGTCTTCGAGCGCGACTGTCAGCTTGATCACGTCTCCGAATGGCGGCGCATTGAACAGCCGTCGAGAGGCGAGCTCGGCGCCGTAGAACTCGCTCGCGTCCTCGTCGCCGAGCGCGGCGATGACGGGATGATCCGGGATATAGGTCTGGATGATGGCCGTGCCTGGCTTGCTGCCACGGCCCGCGCGGCCGATCGCCTGCACCAGCAATTGATACGTGCGTTCGGCCGCGCGCTGGTCGGGCAAGTTGAGCGCAACATCCGCGCTGACCACCCCGACGAGCGTGACCTGCGGCACGTCGAGGCCCTTCGCGACCAGCGCCGTGCCTACCAATACGTCGGCCTCGCCCGACGCGAAGCGGTCTATGACGCGCGTCGCCTCGCCTTTGCGTTCGACGACGTCGCGGTCCAGGCGAGCGACGCGCAGATGCGGAAAACGGATCTGGACTTCGCGCTCGACGCGCTGCGTGCCTCCGCCCAGGTAACGGATGCGCACCGACTGGCAGGCTGGACACTGCCGGGCCACGGGCGCGGTGGCGCCACAGTGATGGCAGCGCAGAGACAGCGTGTTCGCGTGGAAGACGAGCGGCCGCTGGCACTCGGGACAAATCTGGACGTAGCCACAGTCGCGGCAGACGACGACACTGGCGCTGCCGCGGCGATTGATGACGAGAATCGCCTGGTCGTGGTTGTTCGTGTCGAGCGCGCCAATCGCGTCCGCCAGGAGCTGGGACAAGAGTCCCTTGTTGCCGGCGGCGAGCTCCGCGCGAAGATCGACGATCTCGACATCCGGTCGCGCGCCAGTGACCCGCGGAAGCACGATGCGGTCGAACTCGCCGCTGAGCGCTCGGCCATATGTGACTACATCAGGAGTGGCGCTACCGAGGACGACTGGCGCGCCTGAGAGTCGACCCAGCTCCACCGCGACGTCCCGCGCCTGAAACCGCGGCGTCCTGTCCGACTTGTACGCGGGATCGTGCTCCTCGTCGACGATCACCACTCCCGGATCGGCGATTGGCGCGAGCGCCGCGATGCGCGTGCCCACGACAACGCGTGCTTCGCCGCCGCGGATGCGGCGCCACTCGTCGGCCCGCTCGCCGTCGCCCAGCGCGCTGTGAAGTAGGGCCACCTCGACGTTGAGATCAAAGCGCAGCCTGTCGAGCAGTGGAACGGCCAGCGCGATCTCCGGCACCAGCACGAGCGCTCCCCTGCCCTGCGCCAGAGCAGCCCTGATCGCTTCTGTGTAAACGCTCGTCTTGCCGCTCGCCGTGGTTCCCTCGAGCAGGATCGTCTCGTGCCGGTGCGTTGCGACCAGTTCGACGATGCGATCGACCGCGAGTCGCTGAGGGCCCGTGGCGGCTGAGTCCTCCGGTCGAGAGCCACGCTCCGGCCAGGCGCGCCCTTCCAGCGGCCGTCGCTCGACCCGTACCGTCTCGATCTCGATGAGGCCGCGCTTCGAGAGGCCGGGGATCGCGCTTGTCCCGTGGCGAGAGGCGAGCTCAGCGGCCGAAGCGGAGTCGGTCTGTTGAGCAAGCTCGGATATCAGGGCGCGCTGGCGTGGCCCAAGGCGATCGCCGTTGATGGCGCCCGACGCAAGTGAGCGGCCCGCATCCGTGAGACGAACGCGCCGCTCCAACTTCTCGCGTGCCTCGGGCGGCCGGACGATCCATTCCGTGTCAACCCGGCCGTCGGCCTGGCGCGTGACGCGCTCCACGCGCTCGAGCATCCCGGGCGCCAGCATCGCGCGCATGACCATCGCCGGCGGTGCCAGGTAGTGCGTCGCAATGAACCGAGCGAGCTCGAGCTGGAGCGGAGCCAGAAGCGGTCCGTCTGAGCGCACCCGCGCGAGAATCGGCTTGATCTCACGGTCGGGCGCTTCCTGTGTCGCCGCCACCACGACTCCCAGCGCGCGGCGACGTCCGTACTCGACCAGCACCGCTTCGCCTGGCGTCACGGTACCCAGAGCCTCGGGCACCGAGTACGTGAACGTTTGCCCGCCGCGCGGTCCGGCGGCGTCCACGGCAACCTCGACGGCCGTCACGGCCGGGCTAAGCAGGGTCGTTGTCGAACGCTCCTCGCTGAACCAGCCAGTCGTGAACGACGTCGGCGACGACGCCTGGCATGCCGACCCGAGTGTCGACCACCAGGTCGTAGACAGGCGAACCCTGCTCATCGGTCAGATCCGGGTCGAACACGTTCTTGTCGTCGATCTCTGGGTGAACGTGCTTCCACTGTGCCAGGTCGTAGGCCTCGCGCTGGCGTTCGCCCTCGAGCAGCTCCTTGAGCGTCACGGTCGAGTCGGGATGATCGCGCTTGACCTTGCGCAGCTGACGCTCCATGCGCTCCTCTTCGGGTGCCCAGAAGAGAACCGTCACGACAGGCAGCGGCTGCTTTGCCCGCTCGACGCTGGCCAGGAAGGCGGCCAATCGACCTTCCAGGATGAACGGCTGACCCGGGGTCGCTGTGCGGATCTTGTCGGCCTGAAAGTCGTCCATCTTCTTGTCGAAAGCCGGATCGCGTTCAACGTGGTGCGACGTATGAATGCCATACGTGCGGCGGAACTCCTCGCCGATCTTGATGTTCGGGATGCCGTAGCGCTCGGCCAGCAATTCGGCGGCCGTCGTCTTGCCCGTTCGCGAAGGTCCCGAGATGAGCACCGAAACGTTCGGCTTCATTTGCTGTCGCGCATCGTTTGAAGCACGTCCTCAAGCTCGTGCGGCAGTGGCGCCTCGGCGCGGATGATCCCGTCGCCTTCTACTGCCGCGAACTCGATGCGCCACGAATGGAGGAACATTCGATCAAGTCCCGGGGGACCCTGGCGAGCTACCCCGGTGGCGTACACCGAATCGCCCGCCACGGCATGACCGATCGACGCGAGATGTACGCGGATCTGATGGGTTCGGCCGGTCATCAAGTCGACCTCGAGCAACGACCAGCCCGGGAAACGCTCGCGAACGCGGTAGCCGGTCGTTGCCGGCTTACCGTCTGGGATAACGGCCATGCGCGAATAGTGTCGCGGGTCTCGCCCAATGGGGGCCTCGATGCGGCCGTTCTCTGCGGGCATCGCGCCGTGCGCCAGCGCGAGGTACGTCTTCTTGACACGGCGAGCCTTGAGCTGTGCCATCAAGGCCGATTGCGCCTTGTCGTTGCGAGCGACCACGATCAGGCCTGACGTATCGCGGTCGAGGCGATGGACGATGCCCGGCCGGTCCTCACCCGCGACCGTGCCGTAGGCCTCGATGCCGCCGCGCGCGAGAAGCGCGTTCACCAGCGTGCCGCTCGTTTGACCAGGGGCAGGATGGGTCACCAACCCGGCTGGCTTGTCGATGATCAGGACGTCACTGTCCTCGTAGACGACGCGGAGCGGGATCTCCTCCGCCTCAATCTTCTGTGTCGGCCTTTCGGGTATGTCCAACTCGAGGCTGGTACCCGCGGCGAGCACGGTGTTGCTCTTGATCGGCTGGCCGTGGAGCGTCAAGCGGCCGTCCTCGATCAGTCGCTGGACATACGACCGGGACAGTCCGACAGCATCCGCGACGACCTGGTCAGCGCGCCTGGGTCGATCGGTTGCCGGCACGACCACCGAGACGCGCTCGGCCATCAGGAGTGACTGGCCTCTTGCGCCGGGCTGTGACGGCCTCGCGTCAGGCGCTCATGGAAGAGCGCAAGGATGATCAGCAACAGCAGCGCGATGCTGATCGCCGAGTCGGCGACGTTGAACGTGAAGAACCGCTTGTCGCCAATGCCCATGTCGACGAAATCGATGACCCAGCCGAAGCGGATGCGATCGATGAAGTTGCCGATGGCGCCGCCGAGCAGCAGACCCAGCGCGAGCGTGAGCAGCCAGGAGCGCCCGCCCTCGCGCCACTCGTAGACCACGATCAAGCCGATCACCGCGAGGCTCGAGATTGCCAGGATGACGGCCGAATTTCCGAACAGACCAAAGATGCCCCCGTCGTTGTACGACTTGGCGATGCGCACGAGATCGCCGATTACGTTGGTTGGCGCTGTGCCGCCCGGCAGCGGATGTACCGATGCAAGCTCGAAGTTGGCATCGATGAATGCCTTGGAAAGCTGGTCAACGACTATGACTGCGATGGCGATCACGCCGAACGCCAGCCAATGCCAGCGCTTGTCCGCGAGCCGCTTCAAGGTGCGGTCTCGATGCGTCGCAGCGAGATCACGACGTCCCCGCCGCCGATCGACTGAGTGGCGTGGAGGGCGTCCGAGGGTGCCTCGTCATGCGCCAGGTTGTCAGCAAGCGTGTCCGCGGCGACGCGCGCCAAATAAGGGTGCAGTGGCGCGAGCACGTCGGAGGGCGCCGATAGCCAGAGCTCGATGGTGTCGTCCAGCTCCAGCCCTGCCTGCTTGCGCAGATCCTGGACCGCGCGCGTCAGCTCGCGCGCGTCGCCTTCAGCGCGCAACTCATCGTCGAGCTCCGTATCGATCGCCACGACCAGGCCTTGATCATGCGCGATGGCAGTGCCCGCACGCGGCGTTGCGATCAACTCGACTTCGTCCGCGGCCAGCTCCACGCCGGCAAGGCGCACGGCACCTGACGACAGATACTCGACTTCGTTGTTGCGCGCCGCCGCCAAAACTGCCTGCGTCTGAGGGCCGAGGCGCTGGCCGATCTTGGGCAGCAGCGGCTTGACGCGGCGCTCGATGAGATCCGAATCGCCGGCTATTCGCTCGATCGACTTGGCGTTGAGCAGGTCGTCCTCACCCAAACTTGCCAGCAGTTCCTCGTCCACGGCCGCGCCGGCCGGCAGCGCCACCCAGACGTGGCGGATTGGTTGGCGCAGATTCAGACCGGCCTGCGAGCGGAGCGTCCGCCCCAGGTCGACTGCGCGCACGATGTAATCCATCGCCGCTTCCAGCTTCTGGTCGCGATGTTGCGCCATGATGTCGTCCGGCCAGCTCGTCAGATGAACGCTGTCGGGCAGTTGCGGCATGGTTCCTGCGACGAGGTTCTGGTACATCGACTCGGACAGGAACGGCAGGATCGGCGCCAGCACCCGGCTGAGGGCGATCAACGTCGCGTGGAGCGTCGAGAACGCGGCATTGCGGTCGCTTTGCGGCGCGGTGAGGCGCATCCTCCCGCGTGACCGGCGCAGGTACCAGGTCGAGAGCTCATCGATGAACGTGCCAACCAGCCTCACCGCGCCGGCAGCGTCGAACTCCTCGAGCCGCGTCCGGACGGACGTGGCAAGTCCGGCGACGCGTGACAGGATCCAACGGTCCAGCAGAGGCCAGTCATCCGCCATCTCGATCTCCGAGTGGATGCCGCGCTCCGGCTTCCATCCGGCCAGCCTGGCGTACGTCACGAAGAAGACATAGACGTTCCACAGTACGAGCAGCTCGCGACGCGCCTCGTCCGCGGTCCGGTAGCCGAACAGGATGTTGTCGTCGAGGCGCTGCCCGGCAAACATCCAGCGCATCACGTCGACCCCGATGCGTTCCGCACCTTCGTTGAACTCGACAGCGTTGCCCCAGCTCTTGTGCATCGGCCGGCCGTCGTCGCCGTACAACGTCGCGTAGCCCATCAACGCTTTGAACGGCGGCTCGCGGCGCAGGACTGTGCTCATCGCCAGCATCGAGTAGAACCAGTTGCGGAACTGGCCGGGGAAGGATTCGGTCACGAAGTCGGCCGGAAACCACTGCCGCCAGTAGTCCGGCTCGGTCCGGTAGTGCATCGTCGAGAACGGGACGATGCCCGCGTCGAGCCAGGGATTGCCGACATCCGCGATGCGCGTCATCTCACCGCCGCATGACGAGCAGGCCACCTTCACCGCGTCCACATACGGCCTGTGGGGCGTGTGGCCCTCGAACAGATCCCATCCCTCGACCGCACGCTGCTTGAGCTCGTCGCGGCTGCTGATAACGTCAAACTCCTGGCACGACGCGCATTCCCAGATCGGCAGCGCCAGACCCCAGTAGCGCTTCTTGGAGATCATCCAGTCGGCCATGGTGCGCAGCCAGTCGATCTCGCGGTCGTAGCCAAAGGCGGGGATCCAGCGAATCTGGTCGACGACATCCATGATCTGGTAGCGCAGGCTGCGGTTCTTCTCGTCGGCAGTGACCTGCTCGCGCGGCTTGTCGTACACCTCGCCCATCGAGATGTACCACTCGTCGACGACGCGGAACAGCAATGGAGTGCCGCAGCGCCAGCAGTGTGGATAGCGGTGCGAGTACGGCTCGAGGTGGTAGAAGTTGCCCTTCTGCTCGAGATCCTCGACGACACGTTCCGCGACCGCATGCGCATCGAGGCCGGTCAACCAGCCAAAGCCTGCGAGGTAGTGGCCGTCCTCATTGAGCGGTGCGACGACGGGCAGGCCAAGGGACTTGCCCAGCTGGTAGTCCTCGGCGCCACAACCGGGCGCGATGTGCACGATGCCGGTGCCCTCTTCCTCGCCTACCTCGTCCCACGGCACGACCCGGTGTTCATAACCAGCGGCGCCGAAAGCGTCCTGAACGGCCTGGAGCTCGTCGAACGGGCCGCGGTACCGCCAGCCAACGAGCTCGCTGCCCTTTTTCTCCTCCATGACTTCGAACTTGCCGCGCAGAGCCGTCTTGAGCACGCCCTTGCCCAGCCAGTAGATGTCATCACCCTGGCGCACCCTGGCGTACGTCAGTTCCGGCCCAACGGCCGCGGCGACGTTGGCCGACAGCGTCCACGGCGTTGTCGTCCAGACGAGCAGCCACTCCCCTGGCCTGTCGACCAATGGAAAACGGACGGTCAGGCCCGGGTCCTCGCGGTCCTGATAACCCTCGTTCATCTCCATCTGGCTGATGCCGGTGCCACAACGGGTGCACCACGGCATCGAGTCGTGGCCCTTGTACAGCCAACCGCGCCGGTGACATTCGGCCAGGAAGCCCCAGATCAGGTCGTTGTTCTCGTTGCTGAAGGTGAAGTACGAGCCGCCGATCTCGGGCATGCCCAGCCGGCCGACGAGCATCTCGACCGTGTCCGTTACAGGCCCGTCCGGTCCGGCGATAGTGGCCTGCTGCTGCGGGTCCTCGGCAAGCAGGTCGCGCAGCCGACGCAACTCATCGGGGTCATTCCAGTCCATCCACATGCCCAGGCGGACGGATTGCTCGGTCTGTAACGCGGCGTAGGTCAGCACGCGCTGCTTGCACAGGTTGACGAAGCTGGCGATGCCGTTCGCCTCGATGTCGCGCTTGCTCGTATAACCCAGCTCACGCTCGACGTTGACCTCGACCCACAGACCCTGGCAGTCGAAACCGTTCTGGAAGCGCTGGTCCTGGCCGAGCATGGCGTGAAAGCGCTGATATAGGTCCTTGTACGTGCGGCCCCAGGCGTGGTGCACACCCATCGGGTTGTTGGCGGTGATGGGTCCATCGAGGAACGACCAGCGCTCGTTGCCGGCGTTCTGCGCGCGCAATCGGGCAAACGTCTTCCGCTCCGCCCACTGATCGAGAATCGCGTGCTCTAGCGCCGGCAGATCCAGCTGCCGGGGTACAGGTTGAAACGGGCTGTCCGCCCGCGACTCGACGACCATGGGCCGTCAAGAATACCGATTTAGGCCGTCAGCAACCGCGTGCGCTGAACCGAGCCGTGCGGCGCCACTCCGCGGCGGTTACCGGATCAGTAGATGGGGGTCAGCCAGTTGCTGTGCTGCGGCATCTTGCCCCGCACCGTGTCGAAGTACAGCTGCGCCAGACGGCGCGTGATCGGCCCGACTTCCCCGTCGCCGACGGGGCGATGGTCGATCTCGACGATCGGCGACATCTGCGCGCCCGTGCCGCACAGGAATGCTTCCTCTGCCGAGTACAGCTCGCTGCGGTCGATGGAGCGGATGACCGTCTCCATGCCCATGTCCTCGCGCGCGAGCTGGATGAGCCCCGAGCGCGTCACCCCTTCGAGGATGTCGTCCGTAATCGGCGGCGTAACGAGCTTGCCGTTGCGGACCATGAAGAAGTTCTCGGCTGACCCTTCCGAGACGTGCCCGTCCATGGTCAGCACGATCGCCTCGTCGTAGCCGTTCAGGACTGCCTCCGTCTTCGAGAAGGCACTGTTCACGTACGCGCCCACGATCTTGGAACGCGCCGGCAGCGACTGGTCGCTGTTGCGCCGCCACGAGACGACCTGGGCAGTTATGCCGCGGTCGATCGCGATGTACTCACCAAAGGGCACCGCAAATATCAGCAGCTGCTGCTCAAGCCCGTGCAGTCGCACGCCTATCGCCTCGGTCGACTTGTAGAGGGTCGGGCGGACGTACGCGTCCTGGCGGAAGTTGTTGCGCCGGAGCAGGTCGACCGTAAGGTCAACGAGCTGCTCGGGCGGCATCGGTGGCTTCATCAAGAGCACCTTGGCCGACTGCCACAGGCGCTTGTAGTGCTCGAGCAGCTTCAACCCGTAGAGCTGCTCCTGCTCGTCATTCCAGTAGGCGCGGATACCTTCGAAGGTCGCCGTGCCATAGAGGAATCCATGGGTCATGACCGGAAGCTTCGCCTCCGCCAATGGCACGAATTCGCCTTCGAAATAGCAGACGATGTTCGCGTCAAGGGGACGCGTGCCGTTTGCCGCGAGTGGCGCGGCCGCGGGCTTCTGAGTCAGCATGACCGCGAGTATACGTCTGGCATCAGTGCCTCCAAGTGCCATTTACTAACGTTTGTTTGTTGCAAACCGATCACCACATACCTGCCAAGTGGCTTATCACGAGGACCAGGTAAACGAGATAGAACAGGCCACCGATCAACAGGTGCCTGCCGGTCAATGAGCCCCTGCGCACCATGGGCACAAATATGAATGCCGTCGACGCGAACGCGATGCCTGCCGACGCGAAGCTCAGGAGTGTCTCCTGCGAGATGGTCCACGCGCTCGCCGCCAGCAGGATCCCGATTGATGTGGGTATGACCGACTGAAAGACCATTGCTCCGGTGATGTTGCCCATGGCCAGCGTGTCCTTGTTCTGGCGCACCCAGATCAGGCTGTTGAATTTCTCGGGCAGCTCCGTCGCGATCGGCGCGATGATGAGCGCCAGGAGCGCAGGATCAAGCCCGGCCTCTGTCGAGATGGTCCCGATGGCGTCGACAAAGACCTTGGCGCCGCCGATGATCAAGGCGAGGGCCACGAGGACCTGGATGTTGATCACTCGCAGGCGCGGCGTCGTCGGGTCGTCGCGAAATGCGGCCCGGTCGATGCGGTGGAAGCGCAGCGGATTGAGGTCCGTGGCATCCACCGTAACGTCGGACTCGAAGTGCGATTTGACGTACCAGGCGTAGATCGCGATGAGCACGATGACCGCCCCGTAGCGCAGGAACGAGAGGTCCGCCGGTACGAACGCGGCACCCACGGCGATCGCATAGGCGACGAAGAAATAACGGATATCCAGGCCAAGCACGCGGGTGTCGACCTTCATCTCCTGTCCCGTCGAGCGGCGCCGGGCGTAGCCGATCACCCCGACGCCAGTCACGAACATGGCCAGCGTCGACAGCATGAACGGTGCACCCAGGATGGCGCCGACGCCTATCTCGTGCGCCGCGTCGCTTTGCGAGCCCGCGAACAGGATCGCCACGAGCGGGATCATCGTCTCCGGCAGGGCCGTGCCAACCGCTGCCAGGACGCTGCCGACGACGCCCTCGGCCAGGTTGAGCTTGTGCCCGAACCATTCGATGCCGTTTGTGAAGAGCTCGGCCGCGATCAGGATGACCGCGAGTGCGATAACGAGCTCGAGCAGCTCCATCAGCGCCTACGGTCGTCCGCGGTGTGCTGAGAGGTCATCGCGCCGATCAGGCGCGAAGGTGCTCCGGCGCGTAGGGCAGCAGCGCAACGTGGCGCGCGCGCTTGAGCGCGACGGCCAGCTGGCGCTGGTGCTCAGCGCAGGTGCCGGTCTTGCGACGCGGCTCGATCTTCGCCCGCTCGCTCAGGTAGCGGCGCAGGCGGTTGATCTCCTTGTAGTCGATCTGCACCGTTTTATCGGCACAGAAGGCGCACACCTTGCGGCGGCGTCGGTCGCGATACTCGTCCGAGCGCTTCTTGCTCGTTCGGCTGGGAGGCATTTGTCAGGATTCCTTTCTGAAAGTCGGGGCGCCTAGAAGGGCAGGTCGTCGTAGTCCGGCTCAGGCTGCTCGGCCTGGGGCTTCTGGCCGGCCGGAGCGCGCTGAGCGCGAGGCTCCTGGCTGCCGCCGAAGCTGTCGCCACCGTCTTCGCGCGGGCGACGCTCGAGGTTCTGGATCGTATTGGCGACCAGCTCCGTGGTGTAACGCTTCTGGCCGTCCTGGCCCTCCCACTGGCGGGTCTGGATGCGGCCCTCGACGTACACCTTGGCGCCCTTGCGCAGGTACTCGGCAGCGAATTCCGCCTGTTGGCCCCATGCCACTACGCGGAACCACTCTGTCTCTTCCTGGCGCTCGCCCTGCTGATCCTTGTAGTTGCGGTTCACGGCGACCGTGAACTGCGTGACTGCCTGGCCGCTCGGCGTATAGCGCATCTCCGGATCGCGCCCCAGGTTGCCGATGATCATGCATTTGTTTAGCGACACTGCTATGACCTCCTGGCCCTATGGACGATCGGCGGCGGCGGGAGCGGCCTCGCTCTCCGACTCGTCGATGAATTCCGTGTCGGGAACCTCGTACTCCTCGTCCGGAGGCGGTCCCAGATCCTCGTCGCCGAGGTCACCCGCCTCCGATGACGGCCGGCGCGAAGTGGGGCGCTCGACGCGGGTCACGAGGTGGCGCATAACCTCTTCTGTGATGTTCAGGCCGCGCTCGAGTTCAAGCACGGCTTCCGGAGGAGCATCGAACAGCACCAGAAAATAGGAGCCCTCACGGTTCTGGCCGATCGGATATGCCAGCCGGCGGCGGCCCCAGGGACTGACCTTGACGATCTGTCCACCGGCCGCGGCAATTGACCGCGTCGCGCGGTCGAGGAGCGCCTGGACCTGCTCATCTGGCGTGTCCGGGCGCAACACGAGCATCAGCTCATAGCGTCGCATGGTTCTCCTTCCCATGGGATGTGCCCCGCTCTTTGGTCCGTTGGAAGTGAGGCGGAGCTGAAAGGGTTGGCCACGAGTATAGCCGCCACAGGTCCTATTCCCCGATGGTGCACTTGGGTGGGGTTGACAGCAGGCACCAATGGCTAGACTCGGGCGCGTTCGGTCGCCTTGACCGGAATTGCAAAAACAAACCAGGCCGGAGGTTCCTGCCCTGTCGAACCGAGTGCTGGTGCTGTCAGCGGACGGCCAGGCTGTCGACTCGATCGTCGCGCCACTGCAGCGCAACGGTCA
Source organism: Candidatus Limnocylindrales bacterium (assembly GCA_036558545.1). Lineage (GTDB taxonomy): Bacteria > Chloroflexota > Limnocylindria > Limnocylindrales > CSP1-4 > JALYGJ01. Next base: position 20,531 of record DATBFJ010000029.1, on the reverse strand, counting down.
CTCCGTGATGGTCACCCATGACCTGAATACGGCGCTGTCGCAGATCAACGAGCAGCATCTGGTCGTCCTCGACGCACAGGACGACTCGACCCTGGCCATGTTGTGCCGTCGGATCACCGACGAAACAGGCAGCCGACATCCTCCGATCCTCGCGGTCGCCCAAACCCAGGACGTCGATACCCGCGTGCACCTCCTCGAGGCAGGCGCGGACGACGTGGTCGCGATGCCCATTGACGAGCGTGAGCTGGAGGCGATGTCCGAAGCGCTCATGCTGCGCGCCCCGGAGCCGGTGTCACCTTCGGAGGATTCATCCGCTGCCCCGCCGCGGCCCGCTCAGACGGCACCGGGGCGAGTGATCGTCTTCGCGGCGGCCAAGGGCGGCTCGGGCACAACGACCCTGGCTGTGAACACGGCCGTCGTCCTTGCCGAGAGCGCGCCGGCCAGCGTGTCGATCGCCGACATGGACATGGCCCACGGCCAGATTTCCACGCATCTCGACATCTACGCCCGCGTCTCGACTGCTCAGCTGGCCGGCGAAGACCGAGCCGCACAGACGCCTGACACGATCCACGAGTCCGGTAAGCAGCACTCGAGTGGGCTGATGGTCTTCGGCGGCCCATACCGGCCCGATGAAGGATCCGGCCTCAACGGTGAGCAGCTCGCATCCCTGGTGGACGTTTTCCGGGCGACCTACGCGACGACGATCGTCGACGTCGGCTCGACGCCGGATATGCGTTCGCTCTACGTCCTTGCCCGCGCCGACCACATCGTCGTGCCCATCGCGCCGGATATTCCATCGCTGCGCCTCGTACACGCCTGGCTTCAGGTGATGTCCGAGTTCGGCGGCATGAACGACAAGACTTTCTTCGCGCTCAACGAGATCTACCCGCGCTCGATGATCACCGCGGCCCAGATCGAATCGCACCTGGGCATCAAGGTGAGCGCCACGGTCCCCTACGAGGGGGAAGCGATGGCGCGCGCCGTCAACGAAGGACATCCGCTCGTGACCCTCGTTCGCCGCGGGCCTGCCGCTCTGGCGATCAAGCAGATGGCCGAAACGATCACGGAAACGAAGCTCGAAGAGCGCGTCGTCGCAACGCCCGCGCGAAAGCAGAGCCTGTTCGGTTCGTTTTTGCGGCGCTCCTAACGCCGCCCAGTTCGCGCGCCGGTCGCCGGCGTCAGTTGCGGATGTACCAGATAACGAATCCGATCGCCGCGGCGATCATGACGATGCCCCCGATCACGACGACGAGTCCGAAAATGCCCATGTGTCCACCTTGGCTCTGTGGCCGCATCGACGGCGATGGTCGTGCCGAAGGTGAGATTCGAACTCACACGCCCTTGCGGGCCGCGGATTTTAAGTCCGCCGCGTCTGCCATTCCGCCACTTCGGCCCGTGACTGCGAATTCGGCACGTGCCTGTAACAGCGGCCGAGTCTAACGCTCGCGGCACAGTCTCTGACGCCGTGGCAAGATTGCTCGGCCAAGCCGTGCATCCTTAATAGAGGGTTCTCCATGCGCAAACTGCCCGTCGTGTCCGGCGTGTTCATCGCCGGCGCCTTAGCCGTCGCCGCGTGCAGCGGAACGACAACCCCGACGGTTCCACCGATCAACGTCCCGACGCTGCCACCCGTCAACGTCCCGACGCTGCCCCCGATCAACCTGCCGTCTCTTTCGCTCGGAAGCTTCTCGCTGCCAAGCTTCTCGATCCCGAGTTTCTCGATCCCGAGCTATGACGCGAACGCCGACCCCGCCCTGGCGGCCAAGTTCCCAACAACCATCAATGGTGCGCCGGTCACAGACTTGACCACCGTGAACTTCGTCCAGTTCTTCAGTGCGTTCAGTCAGACCGATCCGAACAGCCAGGCACAGATGCAGCAACTGGTCACGGTCCTGCAAAACGGTGGCATCGACCCGACCACGCTTGCGTTTGGCAACGCCGAGGTCGAGATCGACAGCAACGCCGAGCAGATTGCCGCGTTCCATACCCCGGGCGCCTCAGGGGCCACCCTGCTCAACCTCTTCCCGCAACTCGCGGCACTCGAGGCGGACAACGAGACCCAGCCGACGATCGCCCAGGCGAATGTCGGCGGCAAGACTGTCACGACCGTTGACGACGGGTCAGGCAGCATTGACTACCTGTATCCGTCGGGCGACATCCTGTGGGACGTCAGCACAGACAACCCCAATGCCGCAGCGCTGATCATGGCGGCCGTCCAGTAGGTCGGATACCTCCAACTAAGGGCGACTACAAGGGCCGGGGCTCCATTTGGAGGCCCGGCCCTTCTTTGGATCTAGCTGGGCGGCGTGAGGCCGCAGTTGGGGGTGTCGCAGAGCGTCACACCCAGCTCGGCGAGGCCTGAGCCCAATGGCGTGAACCCAAGCAGATCTCCGAAGCGACGGGACGCGATGCCGGCCAGCTGTCCGTTCACGATCACCACACCGCCCGAATCACCCGTCGCAGCGCTGATGTCCGCGATCGAGATACATGGGAAGTAGATCGGATCGAGGTTGACCGGTGGCCGGTATTCGCGTTGGGCGATCACATTTCCGGATCGGTAAAACTCCCGTCCGTCGAACTCAACCTCGTCGCCAATGTGAACGTCGCGGCACTCCAGCGGCTGCGTCCCGGCCGCGATGACCCGGTAGCCGCCGACGCCCATATCGATCTCGTTGAGATGACCCCAGGGAATGCGATCGGGCGCCACCACCAGGTAGTTCATGTCCGACGCCGTGCATCGGTAACCGGGGTGCGCGCAGGTCGCTGAGTAAGAGATGGGACCTGCCACGCCGCTGACACTGCCATCGGCGGCGTAGAGCGTCTGGCCTTCCTGGGCGCAATGCCCGCTCGAGGTCAAAACGATCTCGTCGCCGTGCCGCCCGTAGACACCTCCCGAGCACCACCACGGCCAACTGGTCGAGGCGAGCTGGCCGGCGAGGACAGGTGGGTCATAGACCGGCGTCACGCGTCGTGGGCTTCCGGACGCATCTGCCCTGAACAGACTCAGCGCAACGACGGCCAGCATGACGCTCGGGATGAGCACGGCCCAAAACCTCTTCACGGCGAACGACGTTACCTTCGCTTGAGTCCTCTCGCTGCGGTCGCGTTTGTACTAGTCCGGACAGAAAACCGGCCACGCTGGGATCTTTAGCCACCCTACTGACGCGCGCGGTCGAAGGGGTACGTCGCCTGATCGCGGGGCGACCGATCGAGGGCCGGTTTTCATTGCGACTGTGCGTGAAATTGGAGGCGACGACCGGATTCGAACCGGTGAATAGAGGTTTTGCAGACCTCCCCCTTAGCCACTTGGGTACGTCGCCCCGAATCGGCTCCGAGCTGACTGTCGGCGCCCTACGTTTTGGCTGGCCCTCCTGGATTCGAACCAGGGTTAACGGATCCAAAGTCCGCTGTCCTACCGCTAGACGAAGGGCCAGCGGGCTTCGTCAAGTGAAACACGGTGGAAAGTGGAGCGGGAGACGGGGTTCGAACCCGCGACCTTCACCTTGGCAAGGTGACGCTCTACCAGCTGAGCCACTCCCGCTCGTGTCCGCCACGCGGACGGTTGTGGTGGTGCCGAGAGCCAGAATCGAACTGGCGACACCGTGATTTTCAGTCACGTGCTCTACCAACTGAGCTATCTCGGCGCGTCCAGACCGTTCGGCCGCGGCAACGACCAGCGGTATTGAACCACAGTCAGTCGAGGCCTGCGAGCGCGGCAGTGGCCTGGGGATCCATGGGTCCTTCGCCGGTCAGAGCGCGCAGCCGGTTGATCCGATCGACGATCGGTGGGTGGGTCTGCATGAGGCCCGACGAGCGCGCTTCCCACTTCTTGATGGGGTTGACGAAGTACAGGTGCTGCGTGGCGCGGTTGGCGACCTCGAGCACTTCCTTGTCGGACGCGATCTTGGCGAGGGCGCGTTCGAGTCCGTACGGATTGCGCGTCAGCTCGACGCTGGAAGCGTCGGCCAGGTACTCGCGTTGGCGGCTGACGGCCATCTGGACGAACGCGCCGATGATCGGCGCGATGATGGCCAGGACAATCCCGACCACGAACATGATCAGGACAAGCGCGCCACCGCCCTCGTTGCTGCTGGAGCTACGACCGCGCCGGCCGCCGGTGACGCCGCCCCAGAAGGTGAAGCGCAGGAAGAAGTCAGCGAGCAGCGCGATCGAGCCGACCAAGGTTGCCACGAGCAACTCGAAGCGCGTGTCGTAGTTGCGAACATGGGAGAGCTCGTGGCCAATGACTCCCTGCAGCTCTTCGCGGTCGAGCTTCTGGAGCAGGCCCTCCGTGATCGCCACGCTGGCATGCTGTGGATCACGTCCCGTGGCGAAGGCGTTGGGCGCGGTGTCATTGATGATGTAGACCTTGGGCATTGGGATGTTGGCCGCAATGGCCAGCTCCTGGACGACGTTCATCAGCTGCGGCGCCATCTGCTCGTTGACCTCGCGGGCACCGGATACCGACAGGACAAGCGAATCGCCCGAGTAATAGGACAGGCTGGACAGACCCAGCGAGATCAAGATGGCGATCACCAGAGCCACGATCCCGCCCTGCCAGTAGCCGCTCAGCGCGAAGCCGATGACGAAGCCAAACACGGCCAGCAATGAGGTCAGGATGATCACCAGGAAGATCGACTGACGCCTGTTGGCGGCGATCTGCTGATAGAAGTTCTGGACCGGCTGGCTGAAGTTCTGGACCGGCTGGGGAGCTGGGACCGGTGGCTGGTTCATGTTCGTAGGCCGGCTCTCAGGAGCCGGCCCCTACTGCGCCTCTTTGCTCAGCCGGCTGACGGTGGAGTCGTCGGGGGCGTTGTGGGAGGTGTGCTCGGCGGGTTAGTCGGCGGCATCGTCGGCGGAACCGTGGGCGCCGCGGGGGGCGGAGCGGTTGGATTGCTCAGGTTGCTCAGGTTGACCTGTGGCACCTGCTGCGCCTCCGGCTCCGCGTCGAAGAACTGCTCCGGGCGGAAGCCGAAGGGTCCCGCGATGAGCACGCTCGGGAAGGTCGCGATGCCAGTGTTGTAGTCAAGCACGGTCGCGTTGTAATGCTGGCGCGCGAAGCCGATCTGGTTCTCAGTAGTGGTCAGCTGCTCCTGCAAATCGAGCACGTTCTGGTTCGACTTGAGGTCGGGATAGTTCTCGACGACCGCGAAGAGCGATCGGAGCGTGCCGGTCAGGGCGTTCTCTGCCGTAGCCTGCTGGGCGGGACCAGCGCTGCCCGCGGCAACCGCGTTGGCACGCGCCTGGGTCACGTTCTCGAGCACTGACTGCTCGAATCCCATGTAGCCCTTTACGGCGTTGACGAGGTTCGGGATCAGGTCCCAGCGGCGCTTCAGCTGGACCTCGATCTGCGCATACGCCTCCCGGATTCGCAGGCGGCGCTGAACCAGGCCGTTGTAGATCAGGACGCCGCCGACGATCACGACGATGATGATGATCAGGACAATCCAGACGAGTGGGCTCATCAAGTCTCCGTATTGAGGGGCCGGTGGTGACGCCGACCGAACGGAAAAAGTCTACCAGCGAGGCCCCTACCGACCGGGGAACCGGGTGTAGGTCGCTATTCCTCGCGGTCGTAGATGATCTTGCCCGTCAGGTCCTGCGCTCGCGGATCAACCGGCGGCAGTGGAATGTCGTCGATCTTCGACTTCTCCAGGGCGGTGCGCTTGAGGCTTGCCGCGCGGTCCCGGTTGACAATCAGCACGCCTGTGTCACGACTCATTTCCGAGCCATTGAAGGTGAACCTGATCGTCGCCTCGGTGATGGGAATCATGCGCCGCCGCCGGCTTACGCCGGCGACCGGATCGCCGGTGTTGACGCCGTGCAGGAAGCCTGTGATCTGGTACGGAGGCAGGTCAATCTCGATGGCCACGGCCCGAGTGGGAACGTGCAGATCGGCACGAACCGCCGTGTCGGTCGGCTCGACGGCCCACAGGTCCTCCGAGGCGAGCTCCTGGTCGCCTGCCGGGACCTCCCGGCCGTCGTCCAGCGCGAAAAGTGACGCGCCGTGCACTATGTAGGTCTCGGTCGTGTTCAGGTAATCGGTTAGGCGGATGTCTTCCGGCACTTCGATGCGGCCGTGGATCAGGCAATCCCCCGAATAACCCCTGAAGTCGATGTCCGGCATCTGCTTCCTGGCTAACGACGGGTCAGAGACGATGACGACGTCGCACGGGAGAGTCTACGCGGTCATTGCCGTCTGAAATTGGTCCGAAAGTCATCCGGCCAAGTCATCTCTCGCAATGCCCCGAACTTAGGCTCGGTGGAGCCTGTAGATGAGTGTCGGCATGACCGGCTGCAGCCTCGTCATCGTTCCGGCCGGCAACGGCAACGCGCGGCCGCGTTCGATCGCGAGGGTGGCGCGAACCGCTTCCCCTCCCAGTCGCTCAAATCGGAATCCGGCCGCGCGCAGCATTCGCTCGAGCGTCCATGCCTCGAAGGGATACGCGTCGTACTCATAGCCTCGAACGGCGCGCAGATACGGCGTGCGCAACCGCTCGGGCAGGACGCTCAGGAACGGAAGCTTGTAATGCGGCTCGATAAGGCGCCACCGGTTCGGCGCGCCGAGGTATGCCAGGCCCGACGGCTTGAGCACCCTGCGCATCTCGGACAGGTGAACGGCTTGCTGCGGCCGCGGGCCGACGTGCTCGATGACCTGGTTGCTGATGACAACGTCAAACGACTCATCCGGGTAGGGCAGCGATGCGTCCTTGACGACCTGGAACCTGAAGCCGTCGAAGACCAGGCGGCTGTCGACGACATCCACGGCATCGACCGTGTGGCGCTGTCCGAGGTATTGAGCGATCGCACCGGAACCCGTCCCTATCTCCAGGACGTCCAGCGCGGACCTGTCTCCAATCCCGAGCAGACGTTCGATCTTCCGAGCTTTGTCCACCCGTGACGCGACATCGAGCGAGTGGCGGCGGGGCGGGCGGTTGGGGAACAACGGCACGATGCCCATCTCCGGACTGTGCTTCGCCGACTTCGTGACCGTCAAATCGGTGGTGGGCGGTGAGGGACTCGAACCCCCGACATCCTCGGTGTAAACGAGGCGCTCTGACCAACTGAGCTAACCGCCCCCGCAAGCGAGACACGATCGCTCGCGCAAGCGTGCGGTCGCTTCGAGCGCGCAGCAGTGGCCGAAGGCCAACTGCGGAGACAGCTCGTTCTCCTTAAGAGAATACGGCCGCAATTGTGCGGCCGTCTCAATGCGGAGTTGGTGCCCAGGCCGGGACTTGAACCCGGATGACTTGCGTCATACGCCCCTCAAACGTACGCGTATACCAATTCCGCCACCTGGGCACTGGTACCGAGGGAGGGACTTGAACCCACACGACCTTGCGGTCACATGGTCCTGAACCATGCGCGTCTGCCTATTCCGCCACCTCGGCACACAGCCTTCGACGCTTTTTAGGCGCTCAGGCGAGGGCCGAGTTTAGCACGGCCGACCCATCGGACCCGACACCCGACTGGGCGCCGACGGGTTACTGGGTGGTGGTCGTTCCCACGAGCAGGAAGCTGGCGAAGCAGGTAATGCAGAACACGATCGCGAGGATGACCGTGAACTGGAACAGACGCTTCTCGATGCCGCGCCGGCTGCGATAGACACTCGAGTCGCCACCGAAGGTTGCGCCGAGCCCTGCGCCGCGTGACTGCAGAAGAATGGAGGCCATCAGCGCGGCGCTGATGAGGATCTGCGCGATCAGGACAAAGTTGGTCACGGCGCGGAGGATAGCAGGGGAATCGGCTCAGCCATTCACCAGCGAACGGCCGGTCATGCCGTCGGCCTGTGGCACGCCGACGAGCGCCAGGAGCGTAGGCGCGACGTCAGCCAGGACCCCGTCGTGCAAGGTCCGCCCGGCTACCGACCTGCCGATCAGGACAACCGGCACGGGATTGAGCGAGTGCGCCGTCGTGGGGCTGCCGTCCGCATCCTTCTTCTCGTCGGCGTTGCCGTGGTCGGCCGTGATGCACAAGAGTCCATCGTCTGGCATCGCAGCGATAACCCGTCCGAGGCAACCGTCGATGTAGGCGAGCGCCTCGACCGTGGCGTCCCAGACACCTGTATGACCAACCATGTCCGCGTTGGCGTAATTGGCGACGATAAAGTCGTAGTCGCCCGATCGGATGGCGGCAGTCAGCGCGTCGGTGACGCCGCCCGCGCTCATCTCGGGCGCCAGGTCGTAGGTCGCCACCTTTGGGCTGGGCACGAGCTCTCGGGTCTCGCCGGGGAAGGGTTGCTCGATGCCGCCGTTGAAGAAGTACGTGACGTGCGCGTACTTCTCCGTCTCGGCGACGTGAAATTGGCGCCAGCCAAGTTTCGAGAAGATCTCGGCGAGGCTTGTGACAGTCATCGGCGGATAGGCAACTTCGACGGGCAGTCCGGCTTCGTACTCCGTCATCGTGACGACGAGGAGGTCGTGCGGGCGCACTCCCCGATCGAAGCAGTTGCGGTCGAACTCGTCGCCGTCGACAAAGGCATGAATCAGCTGGCGTGCACGATCGGCCCTGAAATTGAAATGGACGACGACGTCACCGTCGTGCATCGTTCCGTCGATGCCGACGATGACCGTTGGCTGGATCATCTCATCGCGTTCGTCCCGGGCGTAGCCATCGAGCACTGCGCCCGTCGCGCTCGAGGATTTGCGATCGCTGACTCCGTCGACGATCGCTCCATATGCGCGCTGCACGCGCTCCCAGCGCTGGTCGCGGTCCATGCCCCAGTAGCGGCCGCCTATCGTGGCGATGCGCGCGTCCGGATGAGCGTCGCGAAGGCGCTCCTCGAAGTCCGGGACGAACTCGTCGGCCGAGCGCGGTGGCGTGTCGCGGCCGTCGAGCATGCCGTGAACGACAACGTCCCTGGCGCCGTGCTCACGCGCGAGACGGGCGATGGCCACCGCATGACGATCGACGGAGTGAACGCCGCCAGGCCCCAGCAGGCCGATCAGGTGCAGACGGTGACCCATTGCGGCGCGCTTGACTGCATCGACCAGCGTGGGGTTGTTGGAGAACGAGCCGTCTTGAATCTCGGCGTCGATCCTGGGCAGGTCCTGGATCACCGGCCGTCCGGCGCCCAGGTTCAGGTGCCCCACCTCGCTGTTGCCCATCTGGCCGGGCGGCAGGCCGACGGCCTCCTCTGATGCACCAAGTTGAGCGTGCGGCCATTTGTCGAGCAGACCGCGCCAGACCGGCATGTCCGCGGCGGCAATCGCGTCCGCTTCAGGTCGATGGCCGATGCCGAAGCCGTCAAGGACGACGAGGACGAGCGGACGAGGTCTAGGCATTCGCCCGAGCCTGGGCGGTGAGGCCGGCGCGGGCGACGATGCCCGCCATCTCGTCGACCTTCAGGCTCGCGCCGCCCACGAGCGAGCCGTCGATGTCCGGCTCATTCAGGAACTCGTCGATCGACGCGCTGGTGACGCTGCCCCCATAAAGAACGGGGACAGCGTTCGCGCCGCTGCCCAGGCCGTGGGCGGACAGCGTGTCGCGGATGAGCTGGGCCATGGTCGCCGCATCGCTGCCCCGTGCCGTCATCCCTGTCCCGATCGCCCAGATCGGCTCATAGGCGATGACCAGGTCCTCGGGAAGGCTCGCGGACGCCCGCGTCAGCTCGGCCAGCGTGCGCTTCAGCTGGTCGCGTACGAACTTCTCGGCCGTGCCGTCCTTGCGCTCCTCGAGCTGTTCTCCAACGCACAGGATCGGCCGCAGCCCGAACTCGGTGCAGCGCAGCAGCTTGCGCCCGATCAGCTCGTCGCTTTCGCCCTGGTCGCGACGGCGCTCCGAATGGCCGACGATCGCCCACGTCGCGAGCTTGTTGACCATTGGTGCCGAGACCTCGCCGGTGTATGCGCCGAAGGGCTCGGCGTGGACGTTCTGGACACCGATGTCGACGGTGGTGTCACTGAGCGCTCGACTCACCGCATCGAGGCACACGAAGGGCGGGCATATCACGCGCTTGACGTTGGGCACGTCTGTGACCGCGGCGATCTCGTTGGCCAGCATCGCCGCGTCGAGCGGTGTCGTGTTCATCTTCCAATTCCCGGCGATGATCACCGGCCGGCCTGCGGTCATGTGTACCTCGGTGCGGACTCTGTTTCGTCGGTGACGTGGAGGGCCGCGCTCCCGATCATCTCGAAAGCGCGCTGCACCTGGCTGCGCGACATGTCCAGTTTCGCGGCTAGCTCGGAAAAGGTCGCTTCGGGAGCGCGGCGCCGCTCGACGGCGACACGGCGCGCGTCCTTTGGCAAGCGGCGCAGCTTGCCACGCTGTTCGAGGGCGTCGATCTCGGCCAGCTGGCGGCGCGCGGCAACGACCGCGCGCCGCAGGTTGGCGTTCTCGGCGTTGACCACCCTGTTGAGGTGGCCGGTCAACGCGCGATGGACGAGGCGCGATTCGAGTTCCAGCGTGGCGGCGGAGGCGCCGATTCGGCGCAAAAACTCGGTTACTGCGTCCGCCCCCTTCCACGTCAGGACTCCCCTGCCCCGCCTGATTCGCGCTCCGGCCGGCAACCCAAGCGCAGCCATTCTGTTGGTCATGGCGCCAAGCTCCGCCGCGTCGACCACGAGCTCGAGATGCGTGCCGGAACCAGTAACGCTCAGTGAGCCACGTGCCAGAAAGGCACCGCGCAGAAACGCAACGCGGCAGTGATCGGCGGCCTTGTCCCAATCAAAGTGCTCGGCCGCTGCCGAATCATCGAGCCTCACGGCGAGCCGCCCGAGCAACGGGGACTTGGCCCTGCCTTGAGCCGCGGGGCCCAATCCGGTCCGTTCCGCCAGCCGGTCGCAACGGCGCGCCGGCTCGATCGCCGCGAGCTCGGCGCGCAACGCCGCGACGAGATCGCTTGCTTCAGCCGCGCTCAAACCTCTAGGCCGCCGTGGCCGGATCGCGCAGCGCGGTGCGCTCGTCGTAAAGGTCGACGATGGCGGCGGTCAGCTTGCGCGCGTCGTGCTTGTGGGCGTTGTCGTCGTCGACGACGTCACGCGACATGATCATGGGCAGGCCACGGCGCGCCACGCCCACGTCCAACTCAACCGGCGATGCAGGGTCGTCGGGCAGTTGCCTGGCGTGCGTGTTGTCGTTCACCAGCACCACGTCAACGAGATCACCCAGGCCGTGCCGGGCGAGTGCCTCGAGGTGGCGCAGGACGCCGTAGCCCTCGGTCTCGCCGAGCTGCGTGGCGACATTGCACACGAACACGCGCGCTGCGCTTGTTCGCGCGAGTGCCTCGCGCATGCCCGGCACGAGCAGCGGCGGCATCAGGCTCGTGTACAGGCTTCCCGGACCGATGACGACGACGTCGGCCGCGGCGATGGCGGTCAACGCCTCCTCCGTTGGCCGAATATCGTCAGGCGTGATCCACACGTGATTGATGCCCCGGGCGTACTGGATCTGGGACTCGCCCTCCAGCTCCGAGCCATCGTCCAGCTCAGCGTGCAGCGTGATCGGCTCACCTGCAACCGGTACGACGCTGCCACGGACGGCCAGGACCCGGTTCGACTGGCGCACGGCCTCCTCGAAGTCGCCGTTCACATCCGTCAGTGCCGCAATCAAGAGGTTTCCAAATGCGTGGCCGGCGAAGTGCGGATCCGCGTCGTTATCCGCGGGAAATCGGTACTGGAGCAAGCTGCTCATAGCCGGCTCTGCGTCGGCGAGTGCGGCGATGCACATGCGGATGTCGCCCATGGGCGGCACGCCCATCTCCGTTCGCAACTTGCCCGACGAGCCACCGTCGTCAGCGACAGTCACGACCGCCGTGATATTGCTCGTCACTTCCTTGAGACCGCGCAGCAGCACGGACAGACCTGTGCCGCCGCCAATCGCCACGATGTGTGGGCCGCGCGCCCTCGATCGACGCTGGTACAGGAGATCCGCCAGTGGTTCGTCCGTCATGCGGTACGGCTCGACGAGCGCACGCAGGACGCGCCAGCCGCCATACACGAACAAGACGGCACCGATTGCAAAGAAGACCAGCGCGCGAAGGTCGGGGTCCAGGAATTGAAGGGTGATCACGCTCAGGATGTCGAGCTGGTTGTTGTCAGGTCTCGACTGGGCCAGGATGGGCCTCAGGACCAGCGCGGCGGCCAGGGCGATCAGGATCTCGCCGACAAACGCAACGAGCAGCCAGCGCTTGATGCCGATGCCTGGCTGCAACCACCGGCGCAACGCAAGCCGTCGCTCGCGGGCAGGCAGTGCGGCGTTTGATTCGCGAGCGGTGGTCACGTGCGCTCGAGCTCGCGGTGCCAGATCGTGACCGGTGCCGCAGCCGAGTCGCGCAGGCGCCGCGCCACCTCTTCAGCGATGGCCACGGACCTGTGCTGGCCGCCGGTGCAGCCAAAGCCGACCGTCAGCCTCGCCCGACCTTCGTCGCGAAAGCCGGGGATTACCAGCTCCAGGAACTGGGTCACGTCGTCGACGAAACGCTGTGTGATCGGCTTGGTCAGGACGAAGTCGCGCACCTCACTGTCCAGACCGGTTTGCGGTCGCAGACGGTCTATGTAGAAAGGGTTCTCCATGAAACGCACGTCGAAGACCATGTCCGCCTCGAGGGGAATGCCGTGCTTGTAGCCGAAGCTGATGAGCGCCACGCCGAGTGTCTGGCCATCCTCCGGCAGATCCAGGGCGCTGTACAGGCGCTCGCGCAACTGTCGACCCGAAAGCTCGGACGTGTCGATGATCACGTCCGCCTCTGATCTGATCTCCGAGAGCAGATCGCGCTCGCGCTCGATGAACTCGGCGACACCGCCCTGCGCGCTGGTCAGAGGGTGACGGTGACGTGTCTCGCTGAAGCGGCGGATGAGCACGTCGTCGCGCGCCTCGAGGAAGAAGACCTGGGGCGCAATGTTGCGCGTCTCGAGGGCACGCACAGCCTCGCGATAGGCCAGCGCGGGATTGCCCGTGCGTGCGTCGAGCACGAGCGCTACACGCTCGAATTCACCCGTCTCGCGCGCAACCAGCTGTGCCAGGTGGCGCAAGAGCTCCGCCGGCAGGTTGTCGATCACGCGGTAGCCAACGTCCTCGAGCAGCTTGCTGGCTGCCGTCTTTCCGGCCCCTGAAAGGCCACTGATGATCGCGACGTGCGGCTGCGACCTCGCTCGCGAGCCGTGGCCCTGCTGCGTTTCGCTCACTTGGCTGCCGCCGGGCCGGGTGCAGACGTGGCCGGCGCATGCGTGGGCGTGTTGGCGCGGGCAACGAGCCGAATGCTCAACTCATAGAGCGGGTACATGACGAGGGTCATGATCGTCGGACTGAAGGGGTCTCCGCCGGGCGTGATGACCACGGCAAATATGACGATGCCGAGCAGCACGTAGCGCCGGTTCCTGCGCAACTGGTCGGCGGTGACGATGCCGACCTTCGAGAGCAGCAGGACAACGAATGGGAACTGCATGACCAGGCCGAAGGCCAGGAACAGTGTCGTGACGAAACCGAAATAGGCATCCGCGGTGATCAGCGGCTCCACCAGCCCAGGTATGGCGAAGCCAAGCAGGAAACCTGATGCCAGTGGCAGAGTGACGAAGGCCACGCCAATCCCGAGTGCCATGAACAGGAGCGAAAGCGGCACCCATGGTCGTATCTGGCGCCGCTCGCTGGGCGTCAGGCCGGGCGATATGAAGCTCCACAGCTCGTAGAGCACGACCGGCGAAGCGAGCGCGATGCCGACCATGAGCGAGAGCTTGATGATCAGGAAGAAGGCACCGCCGGGAGTGGTGAAGATGAGGGGCTTGTCGAGCGGCGCCTGGTCCTTGAGGATGCGGATCAGGTCGGGCGCAACGAAGAAGCCCACGATCGAGGCGATGACGACCGCCAGGATCGAGATGAATATGCGCCGTCTGAGCTCAGAAAGATGCTCGACGACGGTCATGACCTTCTCGTCGCCTGGCTCGTCCACGTTCAGAGGTGCGCCCTCCTCCGGGACAGGCGCGGAGTTGTGCTCCGCTGTTGAGAGGTCGCTCAGCTGGCCGTGCGGTCCTCGGCGGCCGTGTCTGTCGTGTCAGCGACGGTGTTGACTGGCTTGGCGGTCGCAGGTGCTGCTGCCGGCTCAATCCGAACGGCCTCCTCGACATCACTCGAGGCCTTGCGGAACTCACGAATCGTCTTGCCCAGCGCATTGCCAACCTCGGGCAGCTTGCCCGGCCCAAGAATGAGCAGTGCCAGTACGAGAACGATCAGGAGTTCGAACGGGCCGATGTTGAACGGCATCGATTCATCCTAGCACTGGAGGCTGAGCGCCCAATGAGAAGCCGCAGCCGCAATGGCCACGGCAGGATCGCCATCATTGAGCGCGGCGGCGGCGATGCCGCGCGATACGTTGACCAGCAAGCCGCCACCCGGAAGCTCGGCGAAGGCGCCTCCAGTGGCCGGTCCCGAACGCCTCACGGCCTCGATGTCGCCACCCTGGGCGCCCACTCCGGGCACGAGAAACGCGAGCTGCGGTACCGCGTCACGGATGCGCTGTAGTTCATCTGGAGCGGTGGCTCCGACCACCAGCCCTACGTTTTCCCGACCGCCCGACCACTGCGCCGCCGTTCTTGCCACGTGCAGGTAAAGCGGCTCGCCGTTGACGTCCAGGTCCTGGAGCTCGCCGGCGCCCGGGTTTGAGGTCCGGCACAGGACGTAGACGAAACGGTCCTCACGATCGAGCAGCGCCGAGATTGCCTCGCCGCCGAGATACGGGCTGGCCGTGACCGCATGTGCGTCGAGGCTGTCGTAGAGCGCGACCGACTGACGGGCCACAGTCGTGCCAATGTCGCCACGTTTGACGTCCGCGATGAATGGCACGCCCGCGGGGACGCGCGCGCGGACGCGCTCAAGCGCGGCGATGCCGGCGCTGCCGAATGCCTCGAAGAAAGCGACGTTGACCTTGACCGCGGCCGCGCGCGCAAGAGCGTTGTCGATCAGCAGATTGGCCATCCGTTCGACGCCGCTGACGTCGCGCGGCCAGCCTTGCGGCAGTGCCTCAGGGTCGGGATCTATCCCCAGGCAGAGCGTCGTATGGACCGTTTCAACGCGGCGTGCCAGCCGCGCTGCAAAATGCGTGCCGCGCTCAGCGACCGCGGGCAACGGCGAACTCGCGCGCTCGCTTGCGGTCATCCCAGAGATGCCAGTCAACGAGCAGCGAACTTGCGTTGAAGATCGACGAGTACGTTCCGGACACGATGCCGATCACCATAGCGAAGACGAATGCGCGCGTGGCGTCACTGCCGAACAGAAGCAGCGCGGTGAGCACCAGGATCGTCGTCAACGAGGTGTTGAGTGACCGGCCGACCGTTTGAAGGAGGCTGTGGTTGACGATCGCGTCGAACGGCTCGCCGGCATGCCGGATGCGGTTCTCGCGAATCCGGTCATAGACGACGATCGTGTCGTGGACGGAGAAGCCGATGACGGTCAGCATCGCGGTCACGAATAACGCGTCCACCTGTAAGCCGAAGAACGTTCCGGCGATGGCGAACGTGCCGACGACAACGAGCACGTCGTGGATGAGCGCGGCGATCGCCGTCGCACCCATGCGGAAGTCCTGGAAGCGGAAGGTGACCCATGCGAGGATGCCGATCGAGCCGAGAACGATCAGCAGCAATGCCTGCTGGGCGATCTCGTTGCTGATGATCGGGCCAATGTTGGCCTCCTGGCTGACCTCGTCGATTGGACCGAACTGGTCTTCCAGCGCATAGCGCAGGTCGGCGAGCTTGCCCGTGGTGGGCAGGTTGAGGGCACTGCCGCCGGTGCCTGGCGATGCCGAGGGCGACGGGCTTGCGCCGACGACCGCGCCCGCCGACGCGGAGGGCGCGGGCGACGTGCTGGGCTCAGGCGACGCGCTGGGCTCAGGCGACGTGCTGGCCTCCGGTGCGACGCTGGACGCCGCCGAGGAGCTTGAGGCTGCAGGTGAGCCTGATGCGGCGGGCGAAGCGGTATCAGACGGCGAGCTGGAGGCGGCAGGCGAGCTGGAGGCGCCCGGGCTGGGCGACGGCTGGAACTCGGCCAGACCAATCTGCTCCGTCCTGATCAGCACGTACGACTTGTCGCCGACCGTGGCGATGGCTGCGGTGCCGGGCAGTCCCTGTGAGGCCATGATCGCCTGGACGTCCGCCGACGACGGAGTCCCGTTGGCGAAATGGATCTCCCAGACGGTGCCACCCGTGAAGTCGATCGAGAATTGCAGGCCGACCTTGCCACCTGTAAGCGGCGTCAGGAGTATGAAGATGAAGCCCGGGATGGTTATGGCGAGGCTGATCAGGTAGAACCAGCGACGCTTGCCTATGAGGTCAAACACTGGCCCTCACCTGGCGTCGATTGCCGGTCGTCGGGGCGGCGATGATGAACTCATCCTCTGAGACGCCGAACAGCCGAGCCTTGCGCGCCCACGACTGGCGAACGATCCAGCGCAGCATCATGCGGCTCAGGGTGATGGCACTGAACATCGACAGGAGAACGCCGATGATCAGCACGAGCGCGAAGCCGCGGATGGTCGCCGATCCAAAGTAGAACAGGATCGTCGCGGTGATGATGCTCGACATGTTCGAGTCGAAGATCGAGTTCCAAGCGCGGTTGAAGCCCGCCTCGACCGCCGATACGAGGGTCTTGCCCGAGCGCAACTCTTCCTTCGTTCGCTCGAAGATCAGGATGTTGGCGTCGACCGCCATACCTACCGAGAGCACAAAGGCCGCTACGCCGGCGAGGGTCAGCGTCACCGGTATCAACCGGAATATTGCGAACGAAACCAGCGTGTAGAAGATCAGGGCGACGCAGGCCACCACTCCGGGCAGTCGGTAGTGGACGAGCATGAAGATGAACACGAGCGCGATGCCGATGATCCCGGCGAGGATCGACTGCTGAAGGAAGTTAAGGCCGAGCGTCGCGCTGATCTGGCTGAAGCTGACCTCGCTGATCTGCAGCGGCAGCGAGCCGTATTTGAGGACCGTTACGAGGCTGGTCACGTCCGCGGTCGAGAAGCTGCCACCGATCTGGCCCTGTCCGCCGAAGCGCTGGGCGTTGACAGATGGTGCGGATACCACGTTGCCGTCCAGGACGATCGCGAACTGCTGGTTGCTTGCGCTGTTCGGTCCAACGTAGGCCACGCTCGCGTATTTGTCGAAGAGGGTCGAGCCTGGGCCCTTGAGCGTGAAATTGACGACGCGTTGGCCCGTCGTCGAGTCGACTCCGGCTGCGGCTGACGCGAGCTGGTCGCCGTTGAACAACACGCACGGCGTCGTTATCGAGGACAGATCATCCGGACATGCCGGAAGGTCCGTGCCGAGGTGAGTTCCCTGGCCGACGGCCGTGGCGTAGTTCTTGGGAATTGGCACGAACTGAAGCAGACCGGTTGAGCCAATGAGCTGGCGAACTGCTTCGACGTCCGTTACGCCCGGAATCTCGACGACGACCCGATCGCTGCCCTGGGTCTGAACGACCGGCTCGGCAACGCCGTACTGGTTGATGCGGTTCTCGATGATCGTCCGGATCGTGGCCATGTCGTCCGAGGTGACCGGATGATTCGGCGCTGGCAGAGCCTGGTACTCGCCGCGCAGACCGCCTTGAAGGTCGAGGCCAAGGCGCGTGTCGATGCAGCCGCCGGTGCTGGTGGGCGGCGAGCAAACGTCGTCGCTGAACGGTCGTGGAAGAGTCAGAAAATTGACTGCGAGCGCGGCAAGGCCGACTGCCACGATCAACAGGGGAAGGAAACGTCGCATTCGGGCGGGACTATAGCAACGAAATTACGATCAGGCGTTCGATAGCTGGTGGCAGGGCACGCACTCCACGAGGTTATGGGCGTACCGAATAATTAGGCTGGTAAGTCGCTGTGAGTTCGCCGAGTACAGCCGCGACGGCCGACTCCTCGGCCACCCATGGCGCGTCATTGGGAGCGGCCCAGCTGGGCTTTCGAGGCGGGTCGGCGGATTCCAACAAGTCCAGCCGTCAGAGCCTCGACTTAACACGGGTTCAGACTGGGCCCGGAAATAGAAACGCGACACTCTGAGTGACACCGAACGTGTGTGTCGCGCCTACGCCTTCAGGCCGGCGAAGATCTTTTCGGCAAGGCCGCGGCTGATGCCTGGGACTGACGCGATCTGATCGATCGTCGCACCCTTCATCTGTTTGGTCGAGCCGAAGACACGGAGCAGCGCGCGCTTGCGTGCCGGACCCACGCCGGGGACCTCATCAAGAAGCGATCGGGTCTGCTGCTTGGCGCGCAGGTTGCGGTGGTAGGTGATGGCAAATCGGTGGGCCTCGTCGCGCAGGCGCTGGAGCAAGTAGAGAGCCTGCGAGTTCGCGGGCAGAACGAGCGGCTGGTTGATGCCCGGCAGGAATATTTCCTCGCGCTCCTTGGCGAGGCCGATCGCCGGCATGTCGTGCAGGCCGAGCGAGTCGAGCACCTCGCGGGCGACATTGACCTGGCCCAAGCCACCGTCGATCACGACCAGATCCGGCAGCCGCCAGCGCAGCTCCTCGGCGACTCCCTCCTCTGCTTCGAGCGCACGGTAGAAGCGCCGACGCAGGACCTCGCGATGTGATGCGAAGTCGTCCGTGCCCTGGACGGTCTTGACCCGGAAGCGGCGGTACTCGCCGCTGCGCGGACGTCCCTCCTCGAACACGACCATGCTACCGACCGTGTTCGTGCCCTGGAACGTCGAGATGTCGTAACACTCGATGCGCAGCGGCGGCGTCGGCAAGCCAAGCGCTCCGGCCAACTCTTCCAGGGCGGCCAGCGTCTTGCCCTCATCCGCGAGCCAGCGCGCCTGCTCGCGCGCCAGAACATCGGCCGCGTTGCGCGCCGCTAGAGCCATCAACTCGCGACGTTCACCACGCTGCGGCACAGCAAGCTCAACGCGGCGCTCGCGGCGCGCCTCGAGGAAGGTCACCAGGTCGTCGTGGTCGGGTGGCAGTGACGGCACAAGGACGCGTGGCGGAATCGACGAGGTTGCCGAGTAGTACTGCTTGATGAAGGCGGAGAGCGCCTCGTCATCCGACGAGTCGCCGACGTTCTCGAGGAGGAACACGTCGCGTGCCACGGTCGTGCCATTGCGGATCGCGAACAGCTGCACGGCTGCGCCGCCGCCGGATCGCGCAAAGCCAAGAACGTCGATCTCCGTTCGTGCGAAGGCCGCCATCTTTTGCGACTCCATCGTTCGCTCGACCGCACGCAGCTTGTCGCGCATGTCGGCCGCGCGTTCGTAGTCGGTGGCTTCTGAGGCCGCGCCCATCTCTTCGCGCAGTCGTCGGACCACGAGCTCCTGCCGGCCCTCCAGGAAGAGCATCACCTGCTCGATGTCGGCGCGGTAGTCCTCCTTTGAGATCGCCTCGATGCACGGGCCCTGGCAGCGCTTGATGTGATAGAGCAGGCACGGACGGGGCAGCGCTCGCTTGCCTTCCTTGATCTCGATGGTGCAGGTCCGGAACGGGAACAGTCGGCGGATGAGGTTCATCGCCTCGTCGACGCTGCTGGCGCTGGCGTAAGGACCGAAGTAGCGCGACCCGTCGTTGGGCAGCTTGCGCGTCCGCTCGATGCGCGGGAAGTCGTCCGCGAGCGTGACCTTGATGTACGGGTAGCTCTTGTCGTCCTTGAGCCGGACGTTGAAGCGCGGCTGATGGCGCTTGATGAGCGTCGCCTCGAGCAGCAGCGCCTCGCTGACGCTGTCGACGATCGTGTACTCCACGTCGGCCACGCGATCCATCGCATGCTCGATGCGCAGCGGCGCCTGGACCGAGCTCCGGCTTGCCTGGAAATACTGCCGCACGCGATTGCGCAGGCTCTGCGCCTTGCCCACGTACAGGACGCGGCCGCGATCGTCCTTGAGCAGGTACACGCCAGGCTTCTGCGGGAGCTTGGCCAGCGTCGCCTGGAGCTGGGGAGAGATCTGAACCTTGGGCATCGTCAACCCGATGCTAAGTCAGAGATAAGTTCGCGGTGAGCGCGGGCACCGACTATCCGCGCTGTGCACAGCGCTGTGAACCTCCATCCTGCCGTGCGCGAACGGCTCGACCGATTGGCACCCGATCAGCGCGCCGCCGCCACTGCCCCGCCCGGGCCGGTGTTGTGTGTCGCACCCGCCGGCAGCGGCAAAACGACGACGTTGGTGGCGCGCATCGCATGGTTGGTCGCGACCGGCGTATCGGCCGAGGCCGTCACGGCGGTCACCTTCAACAAACGAGCGGCGGATGAGCTGGCCGAGCGCCTGGCCGCGGCGCTGGAACCACTCAGTGTTGCGACAGATGCGGTACCTCGCGTTCGCACCTTTCACGCGTTGGGCCGCGAGATCCTGCGCGATGCGGGCGTGTCTGTCGCGCATCTCGTAGATCGCGCGACCGTCCTGCGCTCGCTGAACGGAGGGCGTCCATTAGGCGGCGCTGCATTGCGCCGGCTGGACGACGGCTTCTCGCGAATGAAGCTGGACGAGGGGCTTGATATCTCGTCTGCTCAAGCCCGAATTTCCACCGCCGACCCCGAGTCACTCGACGTCTTGCAGCGATTCATCGCCTACGAGCGCTGGCTGGCGGACAACGATGCGCTCGACTTCGACGACCTCGTGCGCCGTGCGCTC
>DATBFJ010000028.1:0-75002 GCA_036558545.1 Candidatus Limnocylindrales bacterium | reverse complement strand
ACTGCGCGACTGATCCGGTCGAAGGGCGTTGGTGTCTACTTCGTCACCCAGGCACCCACGGACGTGCCGTCATCGGTGCTTGCTCAGCTCGGCAATCGCGTCCAGCACGCGCTGCGCGCCTTCACGCCCGAAGACGCGGACAACCTCAAGAAGACCGCGCGCACCTTCCCGATGACGGACTTCTATGACGTCGAAAAGCTGCTCACGTCGCTGGGCATCGGCGAGGCGGCTGTCACCGTGCTGTCACCCAAAGGCGTGCCGACGCCGCTCGCTGCGACGAGGCTCGTTGCCCCGGACTCGTCGATGTCGCCGATCAGTGACGACCAATTCGCGAGCCTCGTCGCCGCGAGCCCACTGCAAGCGAAATACGGCACGACCGTTGATCGGGAGAGTGCTTACGAGATCATCAGGGGCCGCATCGACGCTGCCGCCACTGCTGCACAGGCCGCGGCTCAAGCGCAGGCCGCTGCGCAGCCCGGAGTGATGCCAGGCACCGTGGCCACGCCGGGCGCACCAGCCGGCCAGGTGACGATGACGCCGGCAGAGATCAGGCGCTTGCAGCAGGAAGCGGCTCGGCAGGCGAAGGAGCAGCTGAAGGAACAGCAGCGCGAAGCACGAGAGGAGGCCGCGGCGCAGAAGAGGCTCAAGGCCGAGCAGGAGCGCGCCGAGCGCGAGCGACAGCGGACCATCAACAGCACCATCCGGGCAGGAGAGCACATTGCGACGTCGCGCCTTGGCCAGGACGTCATCCGCGGCGTTTTCGGAACACTCTTTGGTGGAGGCAAGAAGTAGCAATGACCCCCGACGACGTCCGCTTCCTATATGCGTACGACAAGTGGGCGACGCAACGCGTCCTGAACGTGCTCGACGGGGTCAGCAATGACGTGTGGTCTAACTCGTCACCGGTCGGCGAGCGCCGGCTCGGAGCCATCCTGGTTCATCAGTTAGGCGCCGCTCAACGGTGGCGCGAGGCATTCATGCAGACAGGCGAGACGTCGCGGCCGGAACGCGAGCCGCTGCTCAGCGTTGACGAGCTGCGACGACGCTGGCGCAAAGAATGGGAGGTGCTTGATGGGTGGCTCCCGACGATTGACCAGGATCTGCTCGACCATGTCGACGAAGGCGTGCCGATCTGGCAAATGATTTTGCATGTGACCAATCACGGCACTCAGCACCGCTCGGAAGCGGCTGCACTTTTGACAGAGATCGGTCACTCGCCCGGCGATTTGGACATGTGGGATCTGTCCGAGGCCCAGGCGAAGGCCACCGCTACTCGATAACGAGGTTCTTGGGCAGCGTCGGCTCTGGCGGATAGGCCGGCTTGAGGTCCGCAATGGTCTCGGCGAGGATTGACGCTACCGACAGGTTGCGCATCCAGTTGCGGTTGGCCGGAATGACGTACCACGGCGCCTTGTCCGTCGAGCACCGTGCCAGCGCATCCTCGTAAGCGGCCATGTACTTGTCCCACAGCTTGCGTTCCTCGAGGTCGCCCATCGAGAACTTCCAGCGCTTGCGCGGCATGTCGTAGCGTTCCTGGAAGCGCTTGCGCTGCTCGTCCTTGCTGATGTGCAGGAAGAACTTGACGATCGTCGTTCCGCTATCTGCCAACAGCGCCTCGAACTCGTTGATCTGGTCGTAGTGCTTCGACCAGACGCTGCGCGCCTCGAGGCTGTGAACGCGGACGACGAGAACTTGCTCGTAGTGCGAGCGATTGAAGATCGCGATCTCGCCTTTCCCGGGGGTGCGCTTGTGTATCCGCCACAGGAAGTCGTGGGCGGCTTCCTCCGCGGTCGGCACTTTGAAAGCCGCGACGTTGCAGCCCTGCGGGTTGAACGCTGTCATGACCCGGCGGATTGTGCCGTCCTTCCCGGATGCATCAATGCCCTGCAACACGACGAGGACTGAGCGCTTCGCTTCCGCCCAGAGCTTGTCCTGCAAGTCGAACAGCCGCGTGTCGAGAGCGGCGGTCTCCCGGATCGCGGCACCCTTGCTGAAGCCGTGGGTCGCGTCTGGATCGAGATTGGCGAGGCTGAAGTTCGTGCCTGATTTGACGCGCAGCAGGTCGCGCAACTTGGAGACGTCGCTCATGCACGGAAGACTAACGAAAGGTCCGCGAGCGTCGAGACCCCAACATCGCGTTTCTGGCTAACCTTCTGCGCGACCGCACACCGCAATTCGTGGGGGGAGATGAAGCGATCTTTCTTTGCCTTGGCTCTGATTGCATGCCTCGTGGCCGCCTGCGGCGGCACCGCCGTCGGGCCCACGACGGGTGTACCCGACGCAAGCGCACACGTGCCCACCGCGGCTGTCGGCGATGAGCACCCCGAGTCGTTGATAGCGAAAGGCCGCGTAACCGACTCCACGGGCAGGCCGCTACCGGGCGCCGTCGTAAATGCCGACTGGCAGTTGTCGGATGACTACTCGCTCAACGGCTTTGCGGACGCCAACGGCAATTATCGGATTGCGCTCGACCCGCCTCAGAGCTCATGGCACATGAACGCGTCGTACACCACGACCTGGAATGGGGTCGCCTATGCATTCGATCTCGATCCGGTTGATGACAGCCCGTTTGTTGGGACGGACGGCGGAGTTCGCGACTTCGTCTGGCGCCTCACCGGACCCACTCCGGAGGGCGATGCCAGCTATGGCGGAACTGTCTACGCCTACATGGATTTTGGCGGCAGTATTCCGATCGACCCGCAGTATGTACAGCTGACGCTCACGCCGGACGGGCCACTGGTTGATGGCTCGACAGGGGCCGTAGTCACCGCCACGGGAGATCAAATTGACGACGTCGCGGTCGGTCGCTACGTCGTCACTGCCTCGTACCAGGAGCCGGGGCAGCCCGCAACAGATCTGCTCGTTCGCGTACGTAACCAGGGCGAATTCGCGCCAAACGTTACGGCCCAATTCGAGCAGATTTCGGCGACGGGCCAGCAGCTGGAGCTCGAGGTTCGCAGCAGCTAGCTCAGGGCTAATATCGGCCTGCCATGACGCTCGCCGCGGTAAAGCCGCATCCGATCTTCCTCGCCGGCCGGTGGGTCGAATCACCCGACGCGCTCGAGGTTGCTAACCCTGCACGCAGCGGCGAGCTCGCCGGAGCGACGTACAACGCCACGGACGAGCAGTACGAGGAAGCGGTCCAAGCGGCAGTTCGCGCGTTTGAAGTCACGCGGCGCATGCCGGCGTACGAGCGCGGCGCGATTCTGCGGGCGATCAGCAGCGGCATCAAGGAGCGCCGCGAGGAGATTTCGCGGACGATGACGCTCGAGTCGGGCAAGCCAATCCGCGACGCCCTGGTCGAGGTCGATCGCGCGGCGCTCACCTTTCGACTCGGCGCCGAAGAAGCCGAGCGGATGACCGGCGAAACGATCCCGCTCGATATCAACGCCGCCAGCAAGGGACGGATCGGCATCACCCGGCGCTTCCCGGTTGGGCCAGTAGCGGCAATAAGTCCGTTCAACTTTCCGCTCAACCTGGCGGCGCACAAGATCGCCCCGGCGATCGCAGCGGGTTGCTCGATCGTGCTCAAGCCACCGTCCAAGGACCCGCTGACGATGCTCACCGTGGCCGAGATCATCGAGCGATCGGGCGTGCCCGAAGGTGCCGTCAGCATCCTGCCGATGACCCGCGCCCTGGGTGATCGGATGGTCGAGGACGATCGCTTCAAGCTGCTGACCTTCACCGGCTCGCCTTCAGTCGGTTGGCGTATGAAGGAGCGCGCCGGCAAGAAGAGGGTGGTTCTCGAGCTGGGAGGAAACGCGGGCGTCATCGTCGATGCGAGCGCCGAGCTCGATTGGGCAGTCAAGCGCTGCCTCGCGGGTGCTTTTGGCTACGCAGGCCAAGTCTGCATCAGCGTTCAGCGGATGTTCATCCATCGCAGCGTCAACGACGAATTTTTGCGCCGCTTCATCGAAGGTGCCAGGGCCCTGAAAGTGGGCGACCCGCTCGATCCCGAGACCCAGATGGGTCCCATGGTCGATGTCCAGGCTGCTCAGCGAACCGAGCGTTGGGTCAAGGAGGCGGAGGAGCTTGGCGGCAAGGTGCTGCTCGGTGGTCGGGCGGAAGGCGCGCTGTTCCCGCCGACTGTGCTGGTCGACACTCCGGCAAGCGCCCAGGTGTGCAGCAATGAGGCCTTCGCCCCGCTCGTCGTGGCATTTCCGTTCGACGACATCGATGAGGCGATCAAGCAGGTCAACGACTCGTTCTACGGCCTCCAGACGGGCATCTTCACGAACGACCTGGCCCACTCGTGGAAGGCGTTCAACGAGCTCGAGGTCGGCGGCGTGATCGTGAACGACGTGCCGACCTACCGCGTCGACCACATGCCCTATGGCGGCGTGAAGGACTCCGGGCTCGGGCGCGAAGGACTGCGCTGGTCGATCGAGGACATGACCGAGCTGCGCCTGATGGTGATCGCCGAACCGAACCCATAGCGGGGCGAGAGAGCGCACCAACCTGCACGCTGCTGTTTTCGACCGCACATGACGATCGGGTCATGGCGGGGGTCCTATCGGGGTGCGATACGTACTCACGGCCCCAGGAGAAATTGGTGCAGCAAGCAGAAGCAGCAATTGAACAGCACGGCCTGCCCGCTGACCAGATGAACGAGCCTCGCCTCGATCGTCTGCGTCTGCGCCTTGTTCTGGCTACGCTGGCGATTCTCCAGATCGTCCTGGCGCTCCTTGTCTTCAAGGTTGTGCTCGACGCCCGGCTCGGCACGAGCGCGCTTGGGATCACGGTTGCGATGGTGTTCCTGACCGGGGTCACGTTCATGCTCAGCGCCCGGCTGGTGCGCCAGGCCGTTCGGCCAAGCCGTCCTCTCGCAGTGATCAGCACTCATGTCGCCTCCAGCGTCGAAGAGGCACAGGCCGACACGTTGCGCGATTCGCTCACGCACCTGGGCAACCATCGTGCCTTCCAGGAGGAGCTCGACCGCGAGCTCGAGTGGTACTCGCGCTACAACGTGCCGGTCTCGCTCCTGTTGCTCGATGTGGATGACCTTAAGCTCGTCAATGCCTCGTCCGGCCACGCCGGCGGCGATGAGCAGCTGCGTGAGATGGGTCGCCTGATCGGAACTGTCACGCGCTACGCCGACCGCGCTTTCCGGATCGGCGGCGACGAGTTCGCGATCCTCATGCCGCATACCGATTCCGAGGGCGCCATGCAGATTGGGCGCCGTTTGCTCGATCAGGCCATGGCCACCCGCGCTCGCGCTCGTCCCATTCCATTCTCCGGCGGCATCGCCTCGTGCCCAGAGCACTCGAGCAATCGGACACAGCTATATGCCCAGGCCGAGGCTGCGATGTTCTGGTGCAAGCGCCACGGCCGAGGCGCGGTGGATGTGTTCAACCCGTTGCGCGACCAGGCCGCGAGCGTCGAAGCCACCAACGAGGTCTCGACGCAGATCGCGCGGATCGTCAACGAGCATCTGGTCACTCCGGTCTATCAACCGATCGTCGATCTGACCACCGGGCGGGTTATCGGTTTCGAGGGCCTGAGCAGGCCTGCGCCCGAAACTGGCTTCACGGATCCTGGGACGATGTTTACCGCGGCCGAGGCGGCCGGACGGACGGTTGAGCTCGACATGGCCTGCCTTCAGGCCGTGATCGCGGGTGCGCGCGAGATGCCTGCACACCAGCTGCTCACTATCAACATCTCGCCCCGCACGATCGAGGCGCCGCATTTCTCGACGGATGCCCTGCTCTCGATCCTCAACCGATACGCCATCGATCCGGGACGCGTCGTGGTTGAGCTGACCGAGCGCGAGAAGGTCGAAGACATTCCACGCCTCCAGTCGACGCTGAACGCGATGAAGCGCGCGGGCCTGCGTATCGCCGCGGACGATGTCGGCGCAGGCAATGCAGGCCTTCGCCTGCTCAGCCAGTTCCGCTTCGACATCGTCAAGATCGATCTGTCCCTGGTCCAGGACGGTGCCGAGCACGATACGTCTCGCGCCGTTCTGCGCTCTCTGCGTGACCTTGCAGGCCGGTGGGGTGCCTCGGTGATCGCCGAAGGCCTCGAGACTGCCAGCCAGCTGCGCACAGTTCGAGACCTGGCGATGACCGCCGGGCAGGGCTATCTGCTGGCGCGTCCAATGCCGCGCCCGATCCTCGGCGACATAGACATGGAGCCACTGGCGATGGGCGGTTCGATCCTCGATCGGCGCCTGCCGCAGCCGCGCCAGGCGCCCGAGGCCATCCGCACTCAAGGCGCGTACTAGGTCTTCGTCGCCGTCCTGCGCCGCAGGCCCTGGACGATGGCCGCGGTCTCCGGTCCGCTCACACCAAGTCTGCCCAGCGTGAAGCGCGCCATCTCGAGCGCGACCTCCGTCTCCGCCACGACGATCTCACCCGCTCCCTCGCGCTCGAGCATCTCGCGATCGGACGCGCTGCGGGCACGGGCCACGATCGGCACCCGCGGATGCTCCCTGCGAACGTGATGGACTACCTGCCGCAACGCGACTGCGTCGGGCAGCGTGACGACGACGACCTGCGCGCGCTGAAACTCGACGCGATCGAGATTCCGCTCGTTCTCAGCGAGGCCCTGGATGACCGGTACGCCACGCGCGCGCAGTTCCCGGCAGATGCGCGGGTCGGCCTCGATGACCACGAATGGAAAGCCGCGCCGCTCGAGTGCCGCGCCGACAAGGCGCCCTACACGGCCATAGCCGCACAGCACGGCGAAGCGGCGCGGCGCGCGCGCCGATTCCGTGGGCGCGACCGGCATCGCCTCTTCGGCAGTGATGGGTCTGCGCCGGTCGATCTCGCGTAGCGCACCCGGGGCGTAGCGCGCCAACCAGGGCGCGACGACGATGCTCACGGCCGCGGCCGCAAGCATGAGACTGAACATCACGTCGCCGACTGCGCCCTGGCTGGCGCCCAACCGGGCCAGCAGGAACGAGAACTCGCCCGCCTCGGCAAGGACGACGCCGGCGAGGATGGCGCTCCGGGTCGGCGCACCGAGGAGCCTTGAAAGTCCGGCGACGAGCGTCGCTTTGACCGGGACGATCAGGAATACGGCAACGGCCACCAAACCGGCCGCGGCGAGCACGAACGCGGGATTGAAGAGCATTCCGATCGAGACGAAGAAAACCCCGGCGAACACATCTCTGAGCGGCCCCAGCTCGCTTGAGATCTGGTGGCTGATGTCCGATTCGCCGATCAGAAGTCCGGCCAGAAAGGCGCCCAGTGCAAGCGACAGTCCGAATAACTCGCTGACATAGGCGGTGCCCAGGGCAACGGCAACAACTGTCAGGACGAATACTTCGCGACTGCGCAGCAGCGCAATCCGTTCGAATAGGCGTGGCAGAACATAAAGGCCCACTGGGACCAGGACGACGAGGAAGAGCACTGCTTTAGCCGTTGCAATCGCGACGTCGATCGTCAGGTCGCCACCCTCAGAGAGCGCCGTGAGCAGGACGACCAGGACGACCGTCGACAAGTCCTGAAGCACCGTCCAGCCCAGCGCGATGTGGCCGTGCTGCGAGTCCAGCTCTCCGCGATCGCCCAGGATCTTGGCGATGACGGTGCTTGACGATTGACTGATGAAGGCACCAAAGAACAGCGCCTCGATGGGCTTGAACCCGAGCGCCAGCGCTACGGCATAACCCATAACAACTGAGGCGGCCACCTGGATCAAGCCACCCGCGAACGCGATGCGCCGAACACGCAGCAAGTCCCGGATGGACAGTTCGAGGCCTACGGCAAAGAGCAGGAAGACAAGGCCGACGTCGGCCAGCGCGGCGACCGTGTGCGCGTCGGCAATGGGCCCCGCGGTGTACGGCCCGATCAGCACGCCGGCCGCGACGTAGCCAAGGATCGCGGACTGTCCGAGACGGACAGCGATCGCCGCACCGATCGTGGCGACGATCAGCGCGAGGGCGAGTGTTACCAGAAATGCCGTGTCGGTCATGGCTTACTCGGTAGTCGGAGGGCCGGCACCTGCCGCCTGGCAGGCGTCAATCCTACCCGTCGCTTGCATGGCGCCCCGTAGACTCCGATTCGATGAGTGACGAACGGCGCGTCGTGACGGTCCTGTTCGCGGATGTGACGGGCTCAACCGCATTGGGCGAGACCCTCGATCCGGAGGACCTGCGCGCGATGCTGAGCCGCTACTACGCGATTGCCAAGGAAGTGGTCACTGCGCACGGCGGGACCACGGAAAAGTTCATCGGCGATGCGGTGATGGCCGTGTTCGGGCTGCGTCGCGCGCACGGCGATGACGCCGTGCGCGCCCTGTCGGCCGCAATGGAGCTGCGCGATCGAGTTCAATCCGATGCGCGCCTCGGCGACCGCATGCCGATCCGGCTGGGGGTCAACACGGGCGATGTCATCGCCAGCCGCGACGAAGACAGCGATGACTTTCTGGTCACCGGTGATGCCGTCAACGTTGCGGCGCGCATCCAGCAAATGGCCGCCCCGTGGTCCGTGGTCGCGGGCGAGCGAACCGTGCGTGCGGCGCGCTCAGACTTTCGCTTTGCCGCAGCGCAGCCGATAGAGGCCAAAGGCAAGAGCGAGCCACTGATGGTCAGCGAGCTGCTTGGTCGCGCCAACTCAATGGCGGGTCGGACCCCGATCTTTGGACGGGACGCCGACCTGGCCCAGATGGATCTCGTGGCACGGCGCGCCTTCGACGAACAGCGTCCATTTCTCGTAAGCGTCATTGCCCCGGCCGGGACTGGCAAAACGAGGCTGCTCGAAGAGTTTCTCGATCGCCTCCGCGCGACCGCGCCCGACGCGCGGGTCGCGGTCGCGCAGTGTCTGCCGTATGGGCAGCGCCTGACCTACTGGCCGCTGCGCGCCGTCCTTTTCCGCATCGTCGGGCTTGACGAGGACGCCATGTCGTCGGAGGTGCGCTCTGCCGTTGGCGATTGGCTCGCCGACGCTCAGGTCGCCGACGCGCAAGAAGTAGGCAGGATGCTCGTATCGACCATTGGCGAGGGAGACGCCGAGGTCACCGACAGGCTCGCACTGTTCAACGCGTGGCGGACCTTTATCGAAGCGGCGAGCCGGCAGACGCCGCTCGTGGTGGCCGTGGAAGATCTGCACTGGTCCAGTGACACGTTGCTTGACCTGTTTGAGTTCGTGCTGCAGCCACGCGGCGATACGCGGGCACTGCTCATCGCGCTGGCGCGACCGGAACTGCTCGACCGGCGCCCTAACTGGGGCGGCGGCCGACGCAATCACGTCTCGATCGCGCTCGAACCGCTTGACGATCGGGCGACGGCGCAGCTCGTCCGCAACCTGGCCGAAGGCGCGTCCGATCAGCTGGTCGACTCGATCGTGGCACGCGCCGAAGGCAACCCCTTCTTCGCCGGTGAGATCGTCAACGCCGTGCTGGAGCGAGTGAAGTCCTTCGACGATCCCGTCCAGGTAGATGCGGCGCTGGCGCGCCTTCCCGACACTGTTCAGGCAACGGTCCTTGCCAGACTCGACGAGCTGCCCGACGACGAACGTGAGGTGCTGCGCGTTGGATCCGTGTTCGGGCGCAACTTCCGGCCCCAGGGCGTGGCGGCGCTGATCGGTCGCGCCAGTGCCGACGGCGACTCGATAGCCGTGATTGCCGAGCGTCTTTCCGAACGCGACCTCGTCCGCCCCACCGGGGCGGACGGCTATACGTTCCGGCACATCCTCATTCGCGAGGTTGCCTATTCGACGTTGCCGCGCTCGGCCCGCGCCCATCTGCACGGCGCCGCGGGGCAGTGGCTCGAGGAACGAGCACTGGGGCGTGAAGAGGCCGTCGCCGAGCTCGTCGCTTACCACTACCGCGAGGCAGCGACGCTGGCGACGGCCATGGACCTCGACGGGGCCGACCAGTTGCGCGACTCGGCCCGGGCGTGGCTGACGCGGGCCGCCCAGGTAGCGAGCAGCGCAGCAGCGACCGTCGAGGCGCGCGAGCACGCGCTTGGAGCTCTTCAGTTTGCCCGCGACGAGGACCTGCCCGAGATCTACGAGCTGCTCGGCGACAACGAGATCGGCGGCACGCCGATCATCAGGGCGTACGCCCAGGCCCGCGAGCATGCAAAGCGACTCGATCGCTCGGCGGATATGCAGCTCCGCATCGTCGCCAAGGAATTGGGAGTCGAGACGCGTTCGCAGGGCTCCGTCGCAACGCGAATGTCCGATGAGGACTTCCAGGCGCTTCGCGCGGAAGGGCGGTCTTTGTTTGAGCAATCGTCCGATACGGAGGCACAGGCAAGATTTCTCGTGGCGGAGGCGTTCTATCCGTTCTGGCTGCGCACTCAACCGGAAGCCCAGGACCCACAGCTCGTCGAGGAAGCACGCAGGTCTGGCGAGCATGCACTTGAGTTAGCCGAGAAGCTCGACAACGTAAACCTGCAGAGCGCAGCCCTCGACGCGTTGGGATCGATCGCCCAGGAGAGCGGCGACTGGCGCACGTCACTCAACTATGCGCAGCGTCGCATCCAGATGGCTGGAAGGTTGGTTCTGTTCGAGCAGATCGACGCGTACGCCGTCGCGACCTGGGCCGCCTTGCTGGGTGGCGAGCTGGCGCTCGCGGATGAGCTGTCGGCTGCCGGATTGAGCAAGATTCAGCCTGGTCAGGCGCCGGACTGGACGCTCCATCTGGTTGCCTGGCGCGTCACGGCGTTGCTTTTCGTGGGCAAATGGACCGAAGCGTTGCAAGCAGCCGAGCGCGCCGACCGGCTGTGGGTCGAGGCCGGACGACCAGCTGCCGGGTACTCCGGACGGGGATATTGCGCCGGAATCATCGTCGCCCGTGCTCGCCGCGACGAGACAGCTGCGGCCCATTTGTTGAATTCAGTCGAGGAGATCAACGCGTACTTTCGGAATCGGCAGCGCGGCCTGCTGTTCATGGCCTTGGCCCGTGATGACGTCGATGAGATCGTCAGGCTGCTCACCGAGGAACGTGCCGTGACCGAGCGCTTCGCGCCCGAGTACGTGACGATGGGTTTGTCGCTTCTGAACGACATCCAGCGCCCCCTTCCTGCAAGCGCAATTGAGCTTGCCCTGGACACCGTTCAGGCGAAGAACGTTCCGATACTGCACGCTGAATTGTTGCGCGCGCTCAGCCTCAGCGATGACAGGCTCGATCTTCTTGGCCAGGCCCTCGAAGAATTCGAGGCGATCGGCGCCGGACCGTACGCGGCACGCGTTCGCTGCGAAATAAGCCTCGCCACGACCGACCGAGCCAAGTTCGACGATGCCTTGGCCTATCTCGAGTCGATCGGCGATGAGGTCCAGGTCGAGCGCTATCTGAAGAGGTGGTCAAGCCGTGGAAGTTGAGATTTTCGATCCCTCAGGAATGGCTCCGCCGGTCGGCGCTTACAGCCAGGTCGCGCGTGTCCCGTTGCCGGGTGCCGATCTCCTGATCATCTCTGGCCAGCTCGCGCCGGACCTGGATAAGGACGATCTGATTGACCAGATGTCCCAGGCCATGGAGCAGATCCGTCTGGCCGTCGAAGGCTGTGGTGGCTCGATGCGCGACGTGGTCAAGCTGACGACCTTTGTCACGCGCATCGAGCGGCGGCCCGAGATGCGCGCCATCCGCGAACGGTATTTCGGGGCGCGCTTTCCGACGAGCACGCTGCTCCAGGTTGCCGGCCTCGTCGATCCGCGCGCGCTCGTGGAGATCGAGGCCATCGCCGTCGTCGCTCGATAGACTCGGGGGCGATGACAAGACCGCTCAAGGTTGGCGTTCAACTGCCTGAGGTCGAGCGCCTCGTCCGCTGGCCGGAGCTGCGCGACATGGCCCAGACGGCCGAAGGCGTCGGCCTCGACTCGATCTGGGTCGGCGACCACTTGCTCTATCGCCGCTCCACCGGAAACGTCGGGCCGTGGGAAGTTTGGACCTCGCTCGCGGGCCTGGCCGAGGCAACCAAGAAGGTTGAGCTTGGGCCGCTCGTCGCCGCGACCAGCTTCCACGCACCCGCCATGCTGGCCAAGATGGCCGCAACCGTCGATGAAATCAGCGGCGGACGTCTCATCCTGGGGCTGGGCGCGGGTTGGAACGAGCCCGACTATGACGCGTTCGGCTTCGCATATGACCATCGCGTGAGCCGTTTCGAAGAGGCGTTCACGATCATCCGGACACTGTTGCGCGAGGGCTACATCGACTTTCACGGCGAGTACTACAGCGCGAACGATTGCCAGCTCGTGCCGCGCGGCGCGCCGGAGCGCCATCCGAACGGCCCGCCACTGATGCTTGGAACGACCCGACCGCGAATGCTGAGCATCGCCATGCCGTACGTCGATGCATGGAATGAGTGGCACGACCGTTTCGGCAATACAGCTGATGGCATTCCCGTCATGCGCGATGCCGTCGACGCCGCTTGTCGCGAGGCCGGCCGCGACCCCGCGGATGTGGCGCGAAGCGTGACGGTCTACGCCCGGATGAGCGGCGGCAAAGGGCGATCGACCTCATACGCGGACGCGACGCCTCCGCACGACGGCACCAATCGAGAGGAAATGGCGGCGACTCTGCGCAGGTACGCGCAGGAGGGCATCAGCCACGTTCAGATGGTGTTGGACCCCATCACGATCGAATCCATCCAGGAGTTTGAGCCGGTTCTGGCCGCGCTCGATTGACCGTCCCGCCACTCGTTCAGACTCTGCCATACGTCGCGTGGATCCTGCTCGCCGCGCTCGCCTTCGGAGGCTTCGCGTTCGTTGTCGTTACGCGCCATTTGAGTGACGCCACGAGCGGCTATGTCCGCTTCATGGCCGGGACATCTGTGATCCTGGCACTCCTGACGCTCTTCGCGACGCCGACCGCGCAGGTTGAAACGGAAGGGGTGGTAATCAACCCTGGGACAGGTGCAGATGACATTTGGATCACTCGCCTCCTGGTCGTCTTCATCGTGCTGGCGATTGCGTACCTGGTCGCCATGAGCAACAAGCGCGCGGCAGGCGTAATCGGGGCGATCGGCGTCGGGTCAAGCGTGGTCGTCCTGGCTCGCGCGGCGCTGGCGTGGGCACCGACAGCCGCGGATGCCGTGCCGTTTCTTGTTCAGCTGGTCATCTTGAGCCTGGTCACCGGCGGATCGATGGCCGCGATCGTGCTTGGCCATTGGTATCTGGTCACGCCGAAGATCTCCGAACGACCGCTGGTTCTGCAGTGCCGCCTGCTGCTGGGCACGCTCATCGTTCAGGCCCTGCTCTTTGTCGTCTGGACAACCCTCGGCGGGGGCCCAGGTCAGACGGCGTTCTCGGCGTTGACCAGCGGGCCGGTACTGCTTGTCGCATTGCGACTCCTGGTCACAATTGCCTTTCCGATCGTCCTGGTGTGGATGGCGTGGCGAACAACTCTTACTCGTTCGATGGAATCTGCTACGGGCCTGCTGTACATCAACTTCGCTGCCGTTCTGGCAGGGACGATCGGTGCGGCCGCGCTGTACACCGCCAACGGGATCCTCGTCTAGATGCGCGTCACAGTTCGTCTGTTCGCGATGCTCCGCCAGCAGGCGGGATGGCGCGAGCGTGAGATCGAGCTGGCAGCAGACGCCACGATCGCCGATGCGTGGCGGCAGATTGCGAACGAGTCCCCTGCGCTCGCGCCCCAACGCGAGCATGTTCGTTTCGCGCTTAACCGCGAGTACGCGGCAGCCGACCAACGACTGTCCGACGGCGACGAACTGGCGTTCATTCCACCGGTCGCCGGGGGAGGCGACGACTATTTACGGCTCGAGATCACGGGCGACCCGATCTCAGACGAGCTGCTCGGCGAGCTGCGGCGGACCGTTCCCTCGACGACAGACGGGGCTTTCGTGCTGTTCCTTGGCCAGACGCGTGATTCGGCCGGCACGCCGTCACCGGGTGAGGAGGCAGAGGCCGCGAAGCACTCGGGCAAACCGGTCGTCGCGCTCGAGTACGAGGTCTTTGACGAGATGGCGCTCGACGTACTGCGCGCGATCGCGTCCGAGATCGAGCAACGCTTCGGCGTGACGCGACTGGCGATCGTGCATAGGTCCGGGCTCGTCCCGCTCGGCGAGGCGAGCGTGGTCGTATGCGCGGCGTCGGCACACCGCAGCGCCGCTTTCGACGCCGCGCGCTACGGCATCGAAGAGCTCAAGGGCCGCGCCCCCATCTGGAAGAGTGAGCAATACTCGGACGGCTCCGTCTGGATCGGAGCGCCACCGCGCGAAGGGCCGGGGAACCGCACTTGACCTGCACGAAACGGACATAGCCCGTTGATCGGGCGATAAGCGGCGCGGAGCTGAGCAGAGTTGAGTAACAGCGTCTCGGTCGAGCGCTAATCTCGGCGCATGGTGCGCGTGTACATATCGGTCGACATGGAGGGCGTGGCCGGTATCAGCCACGCAAATCCAACCAGGCGTGGTGATTATGGCTATGCCCAGGCCGTCGAGCTGATGGTGGGCGAGGCCAACGCAGCGATCGAAGGCGCCTTCGATGGTGGAGCGACGGCGGTAACCGTCAACGACAGCCACGGCGGCATGTACAACCTGACGCCTGAAGCGCTCGATAAGCGCGCTCGCGTGGTGCTGGGCAAGAAGCCGCTCTCGATGAACGAGGCGATTGCCGAGGCTAACCTGGACGTGGCGCTCTTCGTCGGCTACCACGCGCGCGCGGGACACCCGACCGGGGTCATAAGTCATACGTACAACCCGCGCGCAGTCCTCGTCGAAGTAGATGGCCGGCCAATCACGGAGGCCGGCATCAATGCTCTCTACCTTGGCGCCTTCGGCGTCCCTGTCGCGATGGTCACCGGCGACGACGCCCTTGCGGCCGAGCTGGACGATTGGTTGCCGTGGGCCGAAACTGTCGTGGTCAAGCACGCGATCTCGTACCAGGCAGCAGATTCGGTCCACCCCGCGCTTGCGCGCGACATGATCCGTGACGCCGCGCGCCGCTCGGTCGAGCGGGCGCGCGGCGAGGGCAGCACCCTTCAGCCGCTGACGATGGAACCCCCGATTGACCTGCGCATCGAGTTCACGACACCAGCCCAGGCGGATTTCGTTGCGGTCATGCCCGGCTTCGACCGGATTGCTGATCGTTCGGTTGTCTTTGTCGCAGACGATGCCGTCATGCTCTTTCGTGCCCTGATCTCAGCAGTGAGAATGGCGCCCACCGCGGACGATTGATACGCTGACCGCGTGAGTCAACCGCGCAATGTGACTCCCGGTTACGAAGACGAAGCGAATTTTCGACCGGACGAGACACCATTCGGATGGAGCGGCTGGTCGTGGATGCCGAACCGCGACCGGACGTTTCCGTGGATCGGTCTCCTGCTCGTCGCCGTCGGCGCAGGCCTGCTGCTCGAGTATCTCGTGCCGGCGATCAGCGCCACGACGCTGGTCCTGGCAGCGATCTCGGTCGTCTTCCTCGCGGGCTATGTGTTGGGCAGGTCGCTCATCGCGCTTGTTCCCGGGCTGTTGATCGGTGCCCTCGCCGTCGCGCGCCTGATCGATGAGCTGAACATCTACAAGGGACCCGGCACGACCGCGCTCTGTGTGGCCGCTGCGTTCCTGCTGATGTGGCTCGCCGCCGCGGCGCGTGGTCGAGACGCACGCGGAAGGCTCAGGTGGACCTGGGCGTTATGGGCGGCCGGCATCTTCGGGCTAATCGGCCTCGTTGAGGTCGCCGGGCAGCTGGGCAGCATCCCGTCACTGGGTGCCCTTTGGCCGCTGGCGATCATCATCGTGGGCCTGATCGTCGTCCTGAGCGGTCGCCGCGGCTCGGCGCGTCGCTGCTAGTACGCTTCCGCCACGAAGCTACCTGGTGTAGACGCCCTGCGGATCGAGCTCCTCGCGGATCAGCCGAAGCTCGTCGGCGCTCGGATCTGGCGTCTGGGCCACGGAAGGTGCGACCCGCGGTTCCCAGCCCATGGAGGCGCGAACGCGTTCGACATCCGCGCCCGGGTGGACTGAGCCAAGACGTAACTCGCCGTCATCGTCGCGGTGATAGATGCCGAGATCGGTCACGACGACACGAACGCGATCTCCGACGGACGTCTTGAAATCCAACCGCTCGACGAACGAGCGCGGCGACTGACGCATGATCACGAAGATCGACTTGGCGTTCTGCGCAATCTCGCACGCGCCGCCTGAACCCGGCAGGCGCGTCGTGGGCGTCTCATATTGCCCAATCACGGTCGTGTTTATGTCACCGCGCGAGTCGATCTGCGCCGCGCCCAGAAAGCCGACATCGATCAGGCCGCCCTGCAGGTAGTACCCAAACAGCTCGAGCATGCTCGTCACCGCGGTCGCGCCGGTAACGATCGTGGGGTCGCCGATCGACAGCGGCAGTCGCGCTGGGCGGGCACCAAAAACGCCGGCCTCGTAAACGAGCTCCAGACCTGGCGCGACCGTCCGCTTGGCCAGGTTGACTGCGATGTTTGGCAGGCCAACGCCCACGAAGCAGACACGCGTGCCGCTCAACTCGCGTGCCGCCGCGACAATCATCATCTCCGAGGCGCTGAAGTCGTTCACCGCCGTTAGCGATACTCGCCGTAGTCGACCGAGCCCGACGGCGCCGGCGTTGGCCTCAGCGCCAGGAAACGAGCATCGCCCATCTTGGCCACATACTCGCTTCGATCAGCAACTCCAATGACCCACTCGTCGAGCCATCGATCGACTGACTCGGCGTCACGAGAAATGACATCCCAGTCGAGGTAGAAGGCGTTGTCGCGATCGTAGTAGCCCTGGGCGTATGAAGGGTGCGCGCCGAACGGCTCGAGCACCACGGCGTCCACGATCAGCCCCGGCAGAATCGTGCGGTTCGGGTCGGCGCGTATGACGCTCTCATCGACCAGCTCTTCGACCACGACGATCACGCGATCGGCCGCGAACGCTGCTTCCTTCTGACAGCCAAGCAGGCCCCACACCTGCGTGTCGCCCGCGGCATCGGCGCGTTGCGCATGAATGATCGCCACGTCGGGCTTTAGCGCGGGCACCGCGTAGATCCGTTCTTCGGAGTACGGCGACTGGATCGGGCGGATGAGCGGGTTGGCGCGCGGTAGATCGGTGCCTTCATAGGAGCGCAGTGGGAAGAAAGGCAGGTTCATCGCGCCGGCGGTGTAGCGGCAGACCATCCCGAAATGCGAGTACTCCTCCAGCTCGAGCTGCGGGGGGCTAGCCTCCGACGCCCGACGAATCGCATGCAGGCTGCCCACGCCCGGGTTCCCCAGCCACGAGAACACCAGCTTCCGGCACACGCCCGCGGCAACCATCTGGTCGTACACCAGGTCCGGCGTTAGCCGGCACAGCGTCAGGTCGCGCTTGCGCTGGCGAATGATCTCGTGGCCCGCGGCGAAGCCGATCAGATGGGTAAAGCCCTCGATCGCCACGGCATCACCATCGCGCACCAGCTCTGAGATTGCGTCGTGCATCGACGCGACCTTGTTGTCAGCCACGGCGCCATCATCGCGCACCATGCCGTTCAGCAGAGGCGCGCCATGTCCAGCACCGGTTCGTGCCAGCTGTCGCGGTCGGACTTGAGCCGCCAGTCATATGTGCCGCACGCCAGCAGGGCCGTCTTGACCTGGTCGTACGTCCAGTCCGGGTGCGCGATTAGGTACAGGGCAACGGCACCGGTGACGTGAGGTGTGGCCATGCTCGTGCCGGACATTGCCTTGTAACGACCGTCGAGATAGGTGGACCAGATGCATTTTCCGGGCGCCATGATGTCGATGTCGCTGCCCCAGTCACTGAAGGCGGCCAGGGCATCATCGCGGTCGGCCGAGTAGCCCTTTGGGCAGACCTCTGAATGGACGCCAACGCCACCGGGCTTGCCATCGAAATCGGATAGGGCGCTGACCGTGATCACCTCGTCATACGAAGCGGGCCGGTAGCGGCTGGCGTTCTTGTTGTAGTTGCCCGCGGCGACGACAAAGATCGTGCCAAGGGAGGACGCATTACAGATCGCCTGGTGCACGGCATCGTGAACGGTCAGGCCGCAGTTGTGGTCATCGGCATTCCGCGAAACGCCGCTGAACACGAGGCTCATGTTGGCAACCTTGATCAGTGGCTTGTCGCCCGCCCGTTGTGCCGCGATCCAGTCGATGCCGCACAGCAGCCAGCTGACTTTGCCCGTTCCGTACTTGTTGAGCACCTTGACCGACCAGATGCGCGCTCCAGGTGCGACGCCCACCACGCCGAAGCCGTTGTCCTTTGCCGCGGCCGTGCCCGAGACGTGGGTGCCATGACCATTCTTGTCGGTGTAGCCGGCCTTTGACTTGGTGCAATCCACTCCGCCAACCACGTTGAGGTCGGGATGGTTCGAGACGCCGGTGTCGACGATCGCGATATCGATGTCCGCCGTGTCGTTCTCGCCTCTCAGCGCCTCACCCTCGAGCCTCGGACGGTCGATCCGCTTGATGCCAGTCGGCACGATCTGAAAATTCGGTCCGGGCGTCGGGAACGGAGTGGGCGTCGGCTTGGGTGTTGGACTGGGCGACGCAGTCGGGCTGGGACTTGCGCCCGGGCTGGCGCTCGGCTCGGCGCTTGGCTCGGCGCTCGGTTGCTCACCGAGCGAAGAGTCGGCCGTGGTATCCGAGTTCTCTACCGTCCCATCGGCCAGGTACGTAGCCTGGTCGGGAACGATCGCCTCAACTCTCGGATCCTGGGCGAGGACCTGCGCCTGGGTCGCCGTGACGTTCGCCGCAAAACCGGACAGCGCCGAGCGATAGACGTAGGTCGGCTTGATGGCGCGCGTCGCTGCGTTTGCACCAAGCACAGATGCGACTGCGTCGGGGTAGCCGATCGTTGCAGAGCGAAGTGGGTCGCCCGCGAAGGTAGGACCGGAACGCAGCATGACGATGACGTTCTGGCTTGAGGTCGCGGATACCGGCGCAGCGATCACTGCACCTATCAAGAGCACGGCGGGCAGGCATGCAACTAGTGCTGGCCGGCGCGTGTTTCCCTCCCTCTACCGGCTACGGCTCCGGTTAACGAGAGGAGATTACGAGTTTTCCTGGGCTGCCGTTACGGTGATTTCGCCAACATCGCAGGTCATTGATGGTCAGCCGCCGACCGGCTCCTCGTCCGCACCCCAGTGATGGGCGGCGCGCAGGGCTCTCGACGGATCGTCGGCAACGGCGCTCAGCGCCTCGCCGAACAGCCATACCGCTGTGTCTACCTCGGCCGCGTTAACGACGAGCGGCGGGGACATGCGCACGACGTCCTCGCCCGCCTCGAGCACGAGCAGGCCGCGTGTGAAGGCTGCCCACTGGACTGCCTCTGCGGTATCGGCTGAGTCGAACTGGATGCCGATCATGAGGCCCTTGCCGCGGACTTCCTTGATCAGGTTCGGATGGTTGGCCTGAAGCTTGCGCAGGCCGGCCATCGCCTGTTCGCCGCGGGCGGCGGCGTTGTCGATGAGGCCGTCCTCGAGGAGCGCGATCGTGGCCAACGCCGCCGCGCATGAGACTGGATTGCCACCGAAAGTCGAGCCATGGTGGCCGGCCTGCCATTTCATCAAATCAGCCCTGGCGATTGCCGCCGAGATCGGCATTCCTGAGGCAATGCCCTTGGCAGTGCACAGGATGTCGGGCTCCACGCCCCAGTGCTCGATGGCCCACATCTTGCCCGTCCGGCCTGCCCCTGACTGGACCTCGTCGGCGATCAGAAGGATGCCGTTGTCGTCACACAGCTTGCGCAACCGTGGAAAAAACTCGTCGTCGGGCACGACGTAGCCGCCCTCGCCCTGGATGGGCTCGACGATGATCGCCGCCACCTCGTCGGCCGGCACGAGCCGTTTGAAGATGCGCGTCTCGAGCTCATCGAGACCCTGCGATCCGAACGGCACGTGATATACGCCGGGCAGCATCGGACCGAAACCCGAGTGGTACTTGGACTTCGACGCGGTGAGCGTCACAGCGCCGTACGTCCGGCCATGGAAGCCGCCCAGGAAGGCGACCAGGTACTGGCGGCCCGTGGCGAAGCGCGCCAGCTTGATGGCAGCCTCGATCGCCTCCGCGCCGGAGTTGCCAATGAACGCGCGCGTTGGGCCGGACATTGGCGAGATCCGGTCGAGCTCGGCCGCGAACTGCGCGTATATCGGCAGGTAGAAGTCCGATGCGCTGAAGTGCAGCAGGTCATTCGCCTGGCTCTGGATCGCCGCCGTAATGCGTGGATGGGCGTAGCCGGTCGACGAAACGGCGATCCCGGCGGTGAAATCGAGGAACAGGTTCCCGTCGATATCCTCGATCGTGGCGCCGCGACCACGCAGCGGTGCGATCGGATAGGCCCGCGGCAGGCTCGGCGAGGTGTACCTGTGGTCGAAATCAACCTGCGCGCGGGCCTTGGGTCCGGGGATCGCGGTGCGCAGGTCCGGTACGGTGCGCCCCTCGAAGGTCGGCACCTGTGCCAAAGCGGACTGGTCGGCAGAGTGTTGCTTCATCTCAGCCGCGGTCTCGACCGCGGAAGATTCCCGCTCTGCCAGATCGGTCACGTCATCACCCCTGTACGCAGCCCGGTTGAATGCATAAAAAACATGCAGGCTGCATCAAATAGTGTACTCGCCGAGCGGAATTCACGGAATGCTGGGCAGCGGCAATCGCTTGAGGTGGCTCATGATGCGTGCTGCCTCGGTGCTCGTCGCAGGCCGCGGAAAGCCGTTGTGAATCTCGATCGGGATCCAATTCAGTGAGTCGACTCCGTCAGCGCTGAGCGTGACGTCGAGGATGGCGGTGTCGTTCTCGTTCCCTGTGAACCGGTCGAATACGAAGTTGCCCTCGCTGTA
The DNA here is from genome assembly GCA_036558545.1 of Candidatus Limnocylindrales bacterium. GTDB lineage: Bacteria > Chloroflexota > Limnocylindria > Limnocylindrales > CSP1-4 > JALYGJ01. The sequence continues at coordinate 54,321 of DATBFJ010000028.1, read as the reverse complement.
GGCGATCGCCTGGTGATTCTGGAAGACGTAACCCTGCAGCACGTGTGGATGAGCACCGATCACCAGCGCGGCGCCGGCGTTGAAGGCGGCAACGTCGAACTTCTTCTGTGCCTTGCTCGGCTGGAAGCTGTATTCGATACCGCCATGGACCATCACGATGACGATGTCCGCCAGCTGCTTGGCCGCCTTGACGTCCGCTGTCACGACGTCCGGGTAACCAATCGCCAGCCCGGACGACGAGGCCGTCGCTGCCCATTGCTTGGTGTTGAACGCGGGCTTGCCGCTGAACGGCAGGACGTAGCCCAGGAACGCGATGCGCAGGCCGTTCCTGGTCAGGATCAGCGGCGCGCGTGCCGCAGCGAGGTTGGCGCCGCCGCCGAAATGGCCGACGCCGGCCGCGTCCAGGTAGTGGAGCGTGTCGGCGAACGAGTCGAAGCCATAGTCCACGGCGTGGTTGTTGGCATCCGTCACGGCATCGATGCCGCCTGCAACAAGGGACTGAGCTGCCGCGATAGGCGCTCGAAAGGTGAATGTCTTGCGCCAGGGCGTACCCCGGTCGGAGATGACGCACTCAAGGTTGGCCACCACGAGGTCCGCCTGGTCGAAATACGGCTTGACCTTTGCCCACGGCGCGAGTGGGCCGTCCTGCTTGATGCGACGACCAATTGATTGGGCGAGCATCACGTCGCCGACCGCCATCAGCCGTACTGTTCCACTACCACCGTCGAGAGGTGGCACGCGCAGATTGCCAACTGGAACCGGGTCCGCGGATACGGACGTCGCGCCTGCAAGCAAGAGCGTCAGCGCCGTGACAAGCAACGTCAGGTGACGTAGGAGTTCCCTCACACCGCGCAGCATCGTGCAAAAGCGCCTTATTGGCGACACCCAAAATGGGTCATGGGGCTTATGTACCTTGACTGTTACGTAACGATGCGGGTACACTCCGCAAGCAATGGAAACCGTCCTCAGCGCCCTCGCCGACCAGAGCCGGCTGACCTTGGTCGACCGGCTGGCAAGAGGTCCGGCCACCGCCGGTGAGTTGGCGGCCCTGTTGCCCATCGCCCGGCCGGGGGTATCGCGCCACCTCCGCGTGCTCCGCGAGGCCGGCCTCGTCGAGGTTCACCGCGATGCACAAAGACGGATCTACGGGCTTCGTCCGCAGCCGCTGGAAGCGATCGACACTTGGTTGAGTCGGTACAGGGCTCTGTGGGAGAAGCGACTAGACGCCCTTCACGCTGAGATCGCGCGGGGCAAGAGTGAAAGGGAGACAGCCGAATGACGACTAACGTCTCTTCCAACGTGAGAATCCTGGGTTCGGTGAGTGTCATGGATGGAAGCGGGATCGTCCGTATCGAGGATCGGTTTGATACGGATATCGACGACCTGTGGACGGCAATCACCGATCCGCGCCGGCTCGCCCAATGGCTGTGCGAGGTCGAAGGTGACCTGCGCACCGGTGGCGATGTTCGCATCCATTACTTCGGCAGCGGCTGGGAGGGAACATGCCGCATCGAAGCGTGCGAGCCACCGCATCGATTCCAGATTCGTGGCAAGGACGAAGGGCTGTCGTACGAGACGGTCAAGGAGGTTGTCCTTACTTCCATGGGCGATCAAACACTCCTCGTCGTCGAGGAACGTGGAATGCCAGCAGACAAAGTGGCCGCGTACGGTGCGGGCAACCAGATCGAGGTCGAGGACCTCGCCTCTTACCTCGCCGGTGACAAGGCCGAGGATGCCGAGGAACGCTGGAAAGCGCTTCAGCCGGCGTACGAAGAGCTGGCCGGCGCCACCGATCGCAATGCAGCCGACTGAGCCGGCCCTGGGCAGCTTCGCCAAGGCCGACGACAGAGGTGTGTTGCGCATCGAGGAGCGCTACGACACGGACGTCAACGATCTGTGGTCGGCAATCACGGAGCCAGCAAGATTGGCGCGCTGGTTCGGCAAGATCGACGGTGACCTGCGTCCTGGTGGCCGCTTCAATCTCTCAGCTGAGTGGGATGGCGGCGGTCGAGTCGAGGAATGTGAGGCGCCACGGCGCCTGCGCGTGACCGTCAGGGAATCGGATGAGTCGTATCGACAGGGCAACGGCGTTCCGCCCTTCGACTCGAGCATCGAGGCAACGCTCACGCCAGACGGCGACCAGACCGTTCTGGTCGCCGTCATCAAGGGCATGCCCTTGGACAAGATCCAGTTCTACGGCGTGGGCTGGCAGATCAACGCCGAGAAGTTGGGAAGTTATATCGGAGGTCGCGAGATCGGCGATACAGAGCTGCGCTGGGAGGAGCTCTTGCCGGCGTACGTCGCGCTGGCGGACGAACTTGGCTAGTCGACGACGGTCTGCGACTGCTCGCGCATGAACTGCTGGACGTAGTAGAGCCCGCCGCCGGCCTTGCCCGTAGCGGTCGAGCCCTTCCAGCCGCCGAACGGCTGAACGCCCGGCCATGCCCCGGTCGTTGACCCGGCACGCCTGTTGACGTAAACGACGCCGGCTTCAATGCGGGCCAGGAACTTGTCGATGTCGGCCTGGTTGCCGGTGTAGATGCCCGCTGTCAGGCCAAGATCGTTGTCGTTGGCCAGGTCGAGCGCCTGATCGACCGAATCCACCGGTGCGATGGCAACAAAGGGCAGGAACAGCTCCTCACGGAAGAGTCGGTGTTCGAGCGGCAGATCGGCGACAACAGTCGGGGCGACGAAATACCCATCGCTGAGGTCGCCGTCAGTCAGTCGCTCGCCCCCGGCGACGATTCGGCCCTCATGCTTCGCCTCAGCAACGGCGTTCTCGTAGCGCGCCAATGCACGCTGATTGATAACCGGTCCCATCCAGTTCTGGCGTTCGACCGGGTCGCCGACTGAGATCGCTTGCGCCTTCTGGCCAAGCAGCTGCAGGAACTGCTCGTAGACGGGGCGCTCGACGTAGACGCGGCTGTTGGCTGAGCACTTTTGGCCGCTGAAGCCGAATGCGCCGCGCATCACGCCCTCCGCCGCCTCGTCAAGGTCGGCAGTGGCCGTGACGATGGCCGGATTCTTGCCGCCCATCTCAACGATGACGGGCTTGGGGTAGCGCTTGGCGAAGTGCTTGTAGAGGTCGAAGCCGACCTCGAACGACCCGGTGAACAGGATGCCGTCGACTCCGTCGTTCTCCTGGAGCTCGGCACCAACCGTTTCGCCGGGACCGGCGACCATGTTGAAGACGCCCGCCGGGATGCCGCCGTCGCGCATGGCCTGAGTCAGGCAAACGCCCGACAGCGGAGCGTCGGACGAGGGCTTGTATACGACTGTATTGCCAGCGACGAGAGCGCCGCCGGACGGGCCGCCACTCAGCGCGAAGGGGAAATTGAACGGGCTGATGATTGCCCACACACCGTACGGCTTGAGCACGGAACGAGTGTGGACGGTGTCGTCACCAAGGTTGCCCATCGGGTGATCGAAGCCACCATTCTGCTCGACCATGTCGCACGACCAGCGGATCAGGTCGGCGGTCTCCTCGACGTCGCCCAGCGCCTCGAGGCGGTTCTTGCCAACTTCGATCGAGAGCAGCGCAGCGAAGACCATCTGCCGTTCGCTGATGACGTCGGCTACACGACGCAGTATGGCTACGCGCTCCTGCCAGGGCCTGCCCGACCATGCCGGAAAGGCTGCACGCGCGGCGTCGACCGCGTCCTGGACGTCGTGTCGCGTGCCCTTGGCGAAGGTGCCCACGAGCGAGCCGTCAATCGGTGAATGCTTCTCGAAGGTGCCTTCGCCCTCACGCTCTGCGCCGTTCACGAAATTGCGATGGCTCTTGCCGAGCATTGCTCGGGCCTCTTCCACGCCCTTTTCAAACTGCGCGTGCAGCTCGTCGTTGTCGTTGCGCAGCGTCGCGTAGGTGATCTTCAGCTGCGGCCGCTCGATCGTGTCTGTCATGGGTGTCTGGGCTACCTCCTGTCGTCGACTTGAAGTCTACGACGAGCCTCGCTTCAAACCTGAATAAGTCCCATTCGGCGCCACGCGTGGATCATTCGGCCGTAACCTGTGCTTCAGCACATGATGCGGCTGGTAGCGCTAACTGTTAGCTGTGCCGTTGTCGCGGCACTTGCCTTGAATGTCATCGGCTTTGTGCGCTTTCCCGGCGGTCCCCTCAAGGAGGACCCGGAGGGAGCCTTGCTTGCCCTCGACCTGCCACTCGGAGATCAGGCCCGGAATGCGGTTGGCCTAACTTCAGAGGCCGGCGTGACGCCCTATACCCCGGTCTACGTAGGAGTCTTTCTGCGACCCGCAGCCGGCCTAAGCGCAACGATCGAGGATATGAGGCTTGTCGGTGCGACATCCGGGATCGTTCTCGTTGACAGCCTGATGGCCCGACCCGGGAAACCGCAGAGCGGAATAGGAGCAGTAGCGGGAGAGATCGGGGACGCTCTCAATAACTACGAATCACTGCCTGGCACACTTGCGGCAGAAAGTTCGGGAGCTTCACGTCCAGCCGTCGCCGTGACGGTGGCGACACGTCCCGGTGAGCAGTCCTATGAAGGCGTTGCAGTCGACTACCGGATGGGTCCGTTTACTTTCTCGACGATCTATGGCCCATCTGTGACGGTTTGCGTTCAACCGTTGCCGGACGGAGTCGATTGCTCGATCGATGACCCGCTGACCCCTCCCGACAAGTGAAAGAAAAACCCGGCCGGTTGATATCGGCCGGGTTTGTGTGAGCCTTTTGGGTCAGGAGGCCGCCTGGACGTCCCTGAAGCAGTCTGAGCAGTAAACAGGCTTGTCCTGACGCGGCTTGAACGGAACCTGGGCGGCGTTGCCGCATTTGGAGCAGATCACCGCGAAATACTCGCGTTGCGGCCGGTAGTCACCGCGCTCATAGCCGCGCGGGCCACCGATCTCACGCACGTCGAAGCCGCTGTTCTCGCGCATCTGCCGGCGCGAGGCGCGGCATGAAGGGCAGCGCTTCGGGTCGGATGCGAACCCCTTCTGCGCGTAGAACTCCTGGTCGGCGGCGGAGTGGATGAACTCCACGCCGCAGTCGGCACAGGTGAGGGTTCGATCTTGATAGGTCACCAGCGACCTCCCCTTGGTCAGCAAAACGAATACCCAATCGCCACCGGAGAGATCCAGTGGGACGCAGCACGAGCAAACTCAAGGCGTGGCGCTGAAAGCTGGAGCCGGGCGCCAACCCAGTTGCTCTGCCGAGGTCCCTGAAACTGGGGCGCACCGGTAACGCTTGGAAGGTTATCACCCACCCTCGAAGCGAGACAAGAATCGCTTCGCTCCGGGCCCGTGGCTGTCAGAATTGACGACAGCGCCACACACCTATGCCCGGAGGGAGTTCAAGTCTCGATGCCGCGCTTGCTGCACATGGCCGACGTTCACCTTGGAGCGCGCCACGACGACCTTGGCACGGCCGCGGCCGCCCAGCGCGAACGCCAGTTCGATGCGTTCAAGCGAGCCATCGACCTCGCCGTTGCCGAGAAGGTTGACCTGGTCCTCATCTGCGGCGACCTCTTCGACTCGAACAGCCAACCTCGTCGCTCGGTCGAACGTGCGGCGACTGAGCTGGGTCGCCTGGTCCAGCGTCACATCCCGGTCGTGGTCATTCCAGGCACCCACGACTGCTATGACGCTGCCTCCATCTACCGCGTCTTCAACCTCGCCGAGATGGCCAAGGCGCCGGACGGATCGAACCTGGTGACGGTGCTGACTGATACTCATGGCACGATCGACTTTCCGCAGATCCCGGCGACAGTTCGGGCCAAGGTCTTTGCCGCCAAACGCTCGGGCGAGAGCCCTCTTCCGGCAATCTCGATCCCCAGCAGTGGCCCAATCGATGGGGCACGAAACTGGCAGATCGGCATGGTCCACGGTTCGATGGCCGTGCCCGGTCGCTTCGATGGCGACGACGTGACCTTCCTCGAACAGGAGGTCGCCCAGAGCAACCTCGACTACCTGGCGCTCGGCCACTGGCATTCGTTCCGTCAGGGCAAGGCCGGCCGAACCGTGTGGGCTTATTCGGGCGCTCCCGAGGCCGTCGCGGTCGACCAGGACGGCGCCGGCCAGGTGCTCATCGTCAATCTCGACGATCACGATGGCCAGCGCGCAGTTTCAGTCGAGGCGCACGAAGTGGGCCGGACCAGGTTCCAGAAGCTCGATGTGGATGCCGCCACGCTCGATTCGCAGGCTGCACTCGAAGCGCAGCTCAGCGCTCAGGCCAATCCCGACCTGGTGCTCGACGTCCGCATTCTGGGTGTTCGCTCGAACAGCCTCGACCTCAACGTCGACGAGCTGGAGCGTCAGCTGGCGCCCTCCTTCTTGCGGCTGCGCGTGCGCGATTCGTCGATCGCAGCGCTCAGCGAGGATCCGATCGCTCCTGCCGACACGATCCTGGGGGCCTTCACCCGCGACCTGCGCACGAGGATCGCGGAACAGGAGCAGAAGGGCGATGCGGACGGAGCGGCCGAGTCACGCGAGGCGCTCCGGATTGGCCTGGCGCTCCTGGACGACCCCTCGCGGGTGACGCTGGCATGAACATCACTCGCCTGCGGCTGACCGATTTTCGGCGCCACGAGAACCTCGACATCGAGCTGAAACCGGGGCTGAATATCGTCCGCGGCCCGAATGAGGCGGGCAAATCCACGGTCCAACGCGCGATCGAGCTGGGCCTCTTCAGACGCGCCACATTCGCGTCGAACGGGCTGGGCGACCTGAAGCCCTGGCACAAGGCTGACACCGATCCGGTCGTCGAGATTGACTTCGACGACCACGGCAAGCACGGCACGCTGCGCAAGGTCTTTGCCGGTCCGCGAGGCACGGTCGAGCTGACGTTCGACGGCGAGTCGCAAACAGATCCGGCATCGGTCGATGCGGAGGTGGCGCGCATGACCGGCGTCCCTTCCGAGAAGTTCATGCGCTCGACGGCAAGCGTCCACCACCAGGAGCTGGCCGGCCTTGGCCAGGACGAGAGCACGCTGCGCGACAGGCTGCAGCAATCGATGAGTGGCGCCGATCGCGGCACCCAATCGGCGCGCAAGAAGCTCGAGGACGCGATCCGCCGCTATAAGACCGAGGGTGCCAAAAACCCCGGATACCTGAAGGTCTTGCGCGCCGACGCGGACCGGCTCACCCAGGAGGTGCGCACCGGTGAACAGGCGCTCCAGCAGCTGGAGGCCGACCGTCGCGCGCTTGCCACGGCGCGCGCGACGAGTGCCACGCTCGAACAACAGATCGCTTCCAACAAGGACAACGCGGCCAAGGCGGAGCGCGCGGTCCAGCTGGCAGCGCGGTCGGTCGAGGCGACGAAGCGCTACACGACGTTCAAGAAGGCCGTCGAGCTGCACGACGAGATTGCTCGGCTGGATACGTCACATCCGTCGCGAGTGGCACTGCCTGTCCTCCGCTCGACCGTCGACCACGTTCGCCAGCTCGAGTTCAAGCTCTCGGAGATGCGTGCCGAGCTGGCGGCCGAGCCGGACCTCTCGAGCTACGACGTTGCCATCCCCAGCCCGCGCTGGCAGCCATGGATGGCAGGCAGCCTTGTCGCTCTGTTCGTCGGCCTGGTGGCAGTTGGAGTGGGCGTTCTTGGCGGAATGTCGGTGGTTCCGCTGGCGGTCGGTGTCATCCTGCTTGTGGTCGGCGTGGTGTTGTTCTTCGTCGCCCGACGCGAGCGCAACAAGCTCAACGACGTTCGCATGCAGAACGAGCTCCGCGAGGCGGAGATCGCGCGACGGTTGTCGGGCCGCACCCAGCTCGCCGAGAAGGTGCGCCAGACCGACCAGGAGCGCAGCGAGGCGCTGGCTTCGCTCGGCACGAAGGATCTCGGCGCCGCTGAACGGCTGTTGAACGCCGAGGCCGACCACATCGCACAATCGGACAATCGACGCGCCGAGTACCGCGGCCTGATGGGCAAGGACGCGGCACCTGAGGCAGGCTCCGAGGACCTTGCGACTCAGCGCGACATGGCCGCGGCGGAGATCGACGAGTGCAAACACGCGCTCGCGGGCATGGGCACCATTGGCCAAGATCCTTCCGGCCAACTCGCAACGTTCAACGCCGCCCTGCAGCGGCTTGGCCCAGAGCGGGATCAGGCGCGACAGGACGAGGCCAACGCAGACGCGCGCGTGACCAACAACCCCGTTGATGCCGAGAAGGTCGCGGCATCGTCAGAGTCGCTCGAGCAGGCACAGGAGCAGCTGGCGGCCGCCGAGCGGCGGCTGCGCATTTACGAGGACGTCCTCACGACGCTCAACGCCGCCGAGCAGGGGACGATGAAGAAGGCAGCGCGCTTCCTCGAGAAGCGCATGGCAAACGATGTCGAGGAGATCACAGACGGTCGCTATCGACGGCTGAAGGTCGACGAACAGTCACTGACCTTCAGTGTCTTCGCCCCGGAGCTGAACAACTGGATCGATGTCAACAGGTTGTCCCAGGGCACGCTGGATCAGCTGTACCTGTGTGCTCGACTGGGCCTCGTTCGCCAGGTGACCGAGCCCGGCACACCTCCGCTGATCTTCGACGATCCATTCGTTACCTTCGACGCCGATCGCGCAGAACGCGCGCTGGGCGTGCTCAAGGCACTCGGCAGCGATTTCCAGGTCATCTTGATAACCAGTTCCGACAGGTACGACGCCGCTGCCGATAACGTCGTCGTCCTGCCCGGACCGACGGCGCGCGACGAAGCGGCAATGGTGGACGCCCCGGACACAGGCGAAGCGATCTCGATGTGGACACCGTCGACGCTGCCTTCCGAAGCTGCACCCGCAGCATCCGACAACACGAGCACGGGCGGCCGACCCGCCACCAGCAAGCCTGCGCCGCCCGTCTCTCCACTCTGGCCGCCGGAGGACCACTGAGTCTCGGCGGCCCTATCTTTGGGCTGCTTTCCGCCCTGTCGTGGGGCACGGGTGACTTCGCCGGCGGCCTGATCAGTCGGTTTTCGAGCGTTTTTGTCGCGATCATGGCCAGCGAGGCCGTTGGTCTGCTACTGGGACTCGTCCTCGCGATCGCGGCCGGCGAGCCAGTGTCGTCGACGAACTCGATTGCCTGGTCGGCGCTTGCCGGCGCCTGCGGCGTCGCCGGTCTTGGCGCCTTCTACTACGCGCTTTCGCGCGGCACGATGGGTGTCGTTGCGCCTCTGTCGGCGCTGATCGGTGCCGGGTTGCCCGTGCTCGTGGGCGTCATCTCGGGCGAAGCCATCGACGGCGGCCGCGGTGCGGGCATGGCGCTCGCGCTCACCGCCGTTGTGCTCATCTCGCTGCCGGGCGGTGAGCGCACCAGCGACGAGCGACGCCTTGTGCGCATCGACGTGCATCAACTGCCGTCCGTGCTCATAGCAGGGCTCGGCTTCGGACTCTTCTTCGTGTTTCTGAGTCATGCGACGACCAACGGCGAGACGTGGTGGCCGATCGTGATCGTCCGCGTCGTTGGCTTCGTGATCACGATCAGCGCGGTGCTCGTCGTAGCGGCGCGGGCGCGCGAGCGCACCTGGAAACGCCGGCTCGACGTGACTCTCGGGCTACCCAGGCTGCGCGCCCGCGCCGTGCCACTCGGCGTTGCCGTCCCGGTCGTACTTGTTTGTGGATTGGGCGACCTCGGAGGCAATGGCTTCTTCGTGCTCGCAACGCGCGCGGACGCGTTGTCCGTGGCGGTCGTTCTGTCCTCGCTCTATCCCGTGGTCACGGCGTTGCTCGCCGCCCTGTTCCTGCACGAGCGGCTTCGGCCGCTGCAGATCGTCGGTGTCGTTCTCGCGTCGCTGAGCGTTCCGCTGCTGCGCTAGGCGCTGTGGCCGGGCCGGTCGCCGCGCCAGCTGCGTGGCTCACCGGTCTGGACGAGATCGCCGGCGCTGGCGGTTGCTGAGGTGTGAGCGCCCGCGCCGGCCGAAACTTCGATCGGCTTGCTCGGGATGACGCGCTTGACCTCCCAGCCGCCGCCTTCGGCCGGGCGCACGTCGTAAATGGGCTGGTCGTAGGTCGTGGGGCCCTGCTTGGCACGGCCCGTCGCCAGCTCGAACCGGGATTGGTGCCACGGGCACTCGATGCCGCCATCGACGATCTTGCCCTCCGGCAAGGGGCCACCCGCATGGGCGCACACGGAGTGCATGGCGTAGACCGTTTCTCCCTGACGAACCAGCACGAGCGTCTGCGCGCCCGCCTTGGCGGCGGTTGGCGTGTTCTCCGGGATCTCCGTCACGTCCAGTTTGACCCAGCTGGACTTGGCGCCAAAGCGCCAGGCGTGACGGTTGACCATGTTGCCGAAGCCGTACACGACCTCGCCTCCGACCCACGCGGCAAAGGCGACTATCAGGTACGCGATAACCGACAGGGCGATGGGGACGGTGCGCTCGCCCGTCGGTGAGCCAAGGCGCAGGGCCAGCGAGATGAGATAGACGATCAGGGCAACGACCATGAACGTCGAGTGGACGGTCGCAACGACGCGTGGTTCGTCGTCCGTGTCCATGTAGTCGGCGGCCCCGGCGACGGCGGCGCCGAGCATCGCCAGGATGCCAAAGGCGAGTGTGACGTCGGCCGCCGTGCGCAGGCTCGCGGTTCCCGCGGCGTCGAGAAAGTCGAAGACGATAACCAGGGTCAATGCGCCTATCGGAACGTCCGTCAGCACGGCGTGGATCGAATGGCCCAGCCACTTGCCATTCAGGAAGTTCTTGATCGGCCGAATGGGGCGCAGCAGCGCTCCGATCCAGCGCACGTTGAAGTCCCCGAACGGCCTGGCCCAGCCAGCCTGTGCGTTCACGATACGAGCAAACAACCGACCGATCACGACCTCACCTCCGTTGCGACAGGGTAGGCCACTAACGCAAGCGAAACGCTTGTATAGAAATAGCGCCGATGTTGCAGGGAATGCTCAGCACCGCTGGAGTCCACGGCGCCAGTTTCAGCGCTCTAGGTCACGCTCGCCATCGATGCAGCGGCCCGGTCGAGGACCCACACAGCGTTGGGCAGGAGCGCCGACTGCGCAGGCCAGCGCGCGACGTCGAGGTCATCGCCCAGGACTTGCGCCAATACGCTGGCCTTTTCTTCGCCCGCGGACATGACGATCACTGCGCGAGCGGCCGGAAGCACGCGGGCGGCCAGCGTGACGCGCGCAATGTGCGGCTCGACATGTTCGGGAGCAGGTACGCCCAGGACTATGGGCGCATCGGGTGCCAGACCGGGCGAGCCGGGAAAGAGTGACAGCGTGTGCCCGTCCGGGCCAATTCCAAGCAGGATCACGTCAAAGACCGGGATTCCACCCTTCGCGAGCGGAACGTAGCGGTTGAGCTCGCGCAAGTAGAGCTCCGCAGCCAGCTCAACGGGTTCGTCGTCGCTGAGCGTCTCGTCGACATTGATCGGATGGACGTTTTCGGCGTCGATGTCGATGCCCGGGATCTCGCCCACCGCCACGTCGTCGTACTGACCGCCCTCGCCCGAAAGGCCGGCCTTTTCCGATAGGTCGAGCAGCAACTCGTAGGCGACACCGGCGTTGGAAGCCGGGTGGTCGATGGGCACGAACCGGTCGTCGCCCCACCACAGATGAACCTTCGTCCAGTCAACTGCGGTGCGGTTGAAGGGTTTTCGCAGCTCCTTGTACAGGGGCACGGCCGCCGATCCGCCGGTCAACGCGATGTGCGCGGCTCCGCGCTGGGCTACTGCGTCGCCCAGCGCGGCGACTACGCGCGTTGCCGCTTCAGCCGCAACAGCCGCCTCGTCCTCGACGACGACGAGCTGCGCGCCGCCCAGGCGCTCGTCAGCCACTGACGAGCCTGACGGCGCGCGTGAGCGCACCTTCGAAAATCCGGTCGAGGCCCGGTGAGTCGAGCGCTTCGGCGATGAACGGCGTCTCGTCGAACGGCTCGAGCTGGCCGGCGCGGCGCGAAACCTGCGCGCCGTTCCAGTCCGCTGTCGCGAGCAGGTGGTCGGACTGGCGTGTGATCCGGGCGCGGACCGTGGCGCGCGGGCGAACGGCCTCTATGTCAACTCGCACCAGCGACCCCGCGGCGCGCTGCGCGCCGTCAAGTGTCGAGCGCACCGGTCGTATCTCGACCTCGATCTCACGCTTGCCTCGCCGGAACGCCCCGTGCAGGTAGTCGTCGTCCTGCCCCCCGTCGCGCGTCAACGGCCGCGCCACCTCCCATCTCAGTCGAGAGCCGAGCCAGCCGAGGTAGAAAGCGGCCTTCGACACGCGCAGCGTCGAGGTTGGTCGCGCCACGTCGATGCGCACGCTCTTGATGTGGTCCAGCTCCTGCACGAGCAGCGGGTGGTCGAACATGCCGGCGAGCAGCTCACGCCACAGCGTCAGCCGCAGCCAGCCGATGTCGGTCACGGACACTCCGTTCGCCACGACCGTCGCCAGTCCGGCCATGCGCTTGCCGCCGTCCTCGTTGAAAGAGCCCGAGTCGACGAGCAGTCGATCTGCCGTTCCCACCACCTCGTTGAACTGGCGCGTGCCAAACGGCGGATCGTCCGGCCACCAAAGCACAACAGGAAGGTCGTGAATCAGCAGTGGCGTGACCACGCGGGCCAGATGCTGCGACAGCTCACCACCCGTCTTGATCAGAATCTGCTCGGTGCACATCTCGGCACCGGCGCGGTCATTGAGCTTGCACTCCGCGTAGATGTGCGCATCCATGTGCGCTGGGCCGTCGAAATCGCCCGGCGACACGACGATCGCGCGAGAGGGGTGGCGCTGGTGGAGCGCGTTGATCGCCGCAAGAGCGCGTTCTGACAACTCCGGCCGCGGCGCCAGGACGACCAATGTGAGCACACTCGTGCGCATCCGCACGCGCACCGACTTGTCGTTGGCCATTCGGCTGGCCAGGCGCGGATCGGCCATCGCCTGTTCGCGCGACTCCGCGGGCGTCTCCTTGGCCGATGCCTCGTCGGCGGCTTCCGTCCAAACCTCGCCGAGCTTCTCGACGCACTGACTGATGCTCGTCGCGCGAACGTGCCAGCGCGAGGTGGTCGGATCCAGCTCTAGCGTCGTCGTCGCGGCGTCATAGTCGGGATCGCTGACCGGAACGGCCCGCGGCTTATCGGGCGGGGCAGAGAGCGATCGAATCTTGCCTGAGTTGGAAGTCGGTGTCTTGCCGTCGTTGCTCATGGCCTACATCCGGCGCCAGCGCCGGCCGTCGTGCTCGATCAGCTCGTCTGCATTGTCCGGACCCCACGACCCCGCCTCATAGAAGCAGATGTCGCTGTCAGGGCCGCCTTCCTTGTCCCACTCATGCCAGACGTCGATGATCGGGGTCACGATGCTCCACGCCGCCTCGACCTCGTCGGCGCGTGTGAACAGCGCAGGATCGCCCAGCATGACGTCGAGCAGAAGCGTTTCGTATGCCTCAGGCGCGTCACGCGCGAACGACAGGCCGTACGTGAAATCCATGTTCACGCTCCGGACGTCGAGGCCAAGCTCAGGGACCTTGGCCGCGAAGCGCAGCATGATTCCTTCGTCAGGCTGGATACGCAGGGCCAGCAGGTTCGGTTCGGGCGGTGTCGCCGACTCGCCGAAGAGCATCAGCGGCGGCCGCTTGAACTGTATGGCGATCTCCGTCGCGCGGCGAGCCATGCGCTTGCCTGTGCGCAGGTAGAACGGGACGTCCGCCCAGCGCCAGTTCTGGACCTCCAGCTTGAGTGCGACGAAAGTCTCAGTTTTCGATTCCGGCGCGACCTCCGGCTCCTGGCGGTAACCGACCACGTGCTTGTCGCCCACCCAGCCCTCACTGTATTGGGCGCGAACCACGTTGGCGCGAACGCGTGTGTCACTCCAGTGAGTGTCGACGGCACGCAGCACGCGCACCTTTTCGTCGCGCAGCGCGTCTGCGTCCCACGCGATCGGTGGCTCCATGGCGACGAGCGTCAGCAACTGGAGCAGATGGTTCTGCAGAATGTCGCGACTCGCGCCCGCCTGCTCGTAGAACTCGCCGCGTCCTTCGACGCCCAGGTCTTCTGCCACTGTGATCTGCACGTGGTCCACGTAGCGTCTGTTCCACAGCGGCTCGAAAATGCCGTTGCCGAAACGGAAGACCATCAGGTTGCGGACGGTCTCCTTGCCGAGGTAGTGGTCGATGCGGTAGACCTGCGTTTCGTCGAAGACGCTGATCAGTGAATCGTTCAGCTCGACGGCCGAGTTGAGGTCATGGCCGAACGGCTTCTCGACGACGATGCGCGCCCAGCCCTCGCCGTCCTTGCCCTGTTGCTGCAGGCCGACACGGCCCAGGTTCGCGATGATCTCCTCGTACGCCGAGGGCGGCGTGGCGAGATAGAAGAGCTTGTTGCCGCGCGTTCCTCGTGCCGCGTCGATCTGCTCAAGTCGTTCGGCCAGCTCGCGGAAGGCAGCGCGGTCGGCAAACTGGCCGGGCTGGTAGAAGATGCCCTCGGCGAAGTCGTGCCACAGGCCGGCCTCGACCTTCACGCGCGAGTTCTCCTCGACCGATGTGCGCATCGACTCACGAAAATCCTGGTCCGAGAGAGGTCGTCGAGAGAAGCCAACGACCGATGTCTCGGCCGGCAAGAGGCCCGCGCGGCGAAGGTTGTAGATCGCGGGCAGGATCTTGCGGCTGGTCAGGTCGCCCGTAGCGCCGAAGATGACGATGAGACATGGCTCGGGGATCTTCTCGATGGCGAGGCCTGATCGGAGCGGGTTCTCCGCACTTTTGTCCGTCGGTGCCCGGTGGACGTAGACGCTTTCATGTGGCGGCGCCAGCTTGGCAGTGCCGGGTGCGGTCTTGGCCCTGGGACGCCTCGTCTCTGTTGCCACGGCTTATCGCTACTCCGTCTTGACTGCGTGGCCACCGAACTGGTTGCGCAGCGCAGCGAGGACCTTGGCCGAATAGCTCTCGTCCTGGCGGCTCGAGAAGCGCGCCAGCAGCGACAACGTGATGATCGGCGCCGGGACGTCGTGGTCGATCGCATCCTGGACGGTCCAGCGACCTTCGCCGCTGTCGGCGACCCAGCCTTTGATGTCCGCCAGGTCCGTGCCGTTCATCTCAAACGCGCGACCGGCCAGTTCGAGCAGCCACGAGCGGATGACAGTGCCGTGCATCCACGCTTTGGCGATCTTCTCGAGATCAAGCGGGTACTCCGAGGCGTGCATGATCTCGAAGCCCTCGGCGTACGCCTGCATCAACCCGTACTCGATGCCGTTGTGAACCATCTTGGTGTAGTGGCCGGCGCCCGAAGGGCCGCAGTAGACGTAGCCGCCATCTGGCGGCGCGAGCGACGTGAAGATCGGCTCAAGCGGTGTGACTGCCTCTGGATCGCCGCCGACCATCGTGCCGTATCCGTTGACCAGGCCCCATATGCCGCCGCTGATGCCGGCATCGACGAAGTTGATGCCTTTGGCCTTCATCAGCTCGTGGCGACGCTTGGAGTCCTTGAAGTTCGAGTTGCCGCCGTCGACGATCGTGTCGCCCGGCTCGAGCAGTGCCGCGAACTCCTCCATCGTCTGCTCGGTGGCGTCGCCTGCTGGAACCATCAGCCAGACGACGCGCGGCTTGGTCAGCATCTTGACCACGTCCGCTGGAGTGAAACCGCCCTCCAATCCCTCGCCCATGATTTCGCGCGTCTTGTCGGGCGACCGATTGAAGGCGACGACCCGATGACCAGCCTGGTGCAGCCGGCGAGCCATGTTGCCGCCCATCCGGCCGAGACCGACGATCGCGAGCTCCAAGTGCGTTCTCCTTTGGGCGTTGGGTTGGTGACGGTTAGCGCGCGAGCGGCTCGCGGAGTGCCTGCTCGAAGGCCGCGTGCAGCTCGGCGAGTCCAGTATCCGGATCGTCGGAGAGGTTGATTCGCGCCACCGGCAGATCGTGCGACTCGAGCGAGATGAAGTCACCCACTGCCTGGGCGTCAATGAGCGTTCCGAACGTCTCGTGCCAGCCGTGGATCTCAAGGTCGTTCGGGTGGCTCGCGGTGAGCTGCAGGAAACAGCCGATCGGGGCGCCGCCCTTGTGCTCCTGTCCTGTGGAGTGCAGGAACCGTGGTCCGAAGCCAACGGTCACGGCACGACCAGATTTGTCGCGCAACAGAGTCGCGATGTCGCGCAACGCCCGGGCGCGCGCATCCGTCGGCGCGATGTAGGCCTGCAGCGCGAAGTAGCCGTTCTTGCGCGCGCGCGCCAGGTGCCGGCGCAGCTCCGCGACGAGACCGCCGTCCGCACCCGAGAGTCGCAACGGCGCATCACCGCTCAGGCTCAGGCGGCCGTCGCTGCTCAGCGGCGGGTCCGCCGGCAGCTTGTGGTCGCGCTGGTATTGCTCCAGGACACGCTTGGTGTTGTCCTTCGACTCGGTGACGTTTGGCTCATCGAACGGGTTGATACCAAGCACGGCCCCGGCGACGGCCGTGGCGAACTCCCAGCGGAAGAACTCGCCGCCGAGGGCGCCTTCGCCGCCGAGCATCGACAGGTAGAGCACCGGATGGCCGGCCTCCGCCAGCGTGGCCAGCATTGCGTCTGTGGTCGCCTGCCAGGCCGGATCCGCGCCGGTCGCAACCCGGACGAATACCCGGTCATCCTGATAGACGCCTGGGTCGCCGAGCGCTTCGCCGTCGACGGGCAGGATGCCTATTCCATGTTTGCCGGTACTCTCGGCGACGAGCTGCTCGATCCACATTCCCAGGGCGGCGAAGCGCGGCTCGATAACGAGGGTCAGCTTGTCGCGACCGGCGCGCGCCAGCGTGCCCATCACCACGCCGAGCCATAGCCCGGGGTTGTTGTCACTGTTGTGCCGGCAGCGTTCGGCCGTCTGCGCGGCGTCGGCCAGGAGCGCGCGCAGATCGATACCCATCAATGCGCCGGGCACGAGACCCACGTACGACAGCGCGCTGTAGCGGCCGCCGACGTCCTCCTGGTTCAGGAACAGCTCGCGGAACTCGTCGGCATGTGGAATGTGGGTGACGCTCGGTGCCGGGTCCGTGACGGCCACGAAATGGAGACCGGGCTGGCCGTGGTGGATGTGCCTGTGGCTCTCTGCGACGACATTCCAGAAATGGGCCAGGAAGGCGAGCGGCTCGGTGGTGGTGCCCGACTTTGACGAGATGATGTACAGCGTCCCGTTCGGATCGGATGCGTCGGTGGCCGCGCGGACCGCATCGGGGTCCGTCGAGTCGAGCACGTCGACGGTGATGCCCTGACCTTCGGGACCGATCGCTGCCGCGAGTACGGCCGGTGCCAATGAAGAGCCGCCCATTCCGGCCACGACAGCGCGAATGAGGCCTTCGTCCCGAATCTCGCCCGCGAACGCCTCCAGGGCATCGACCTCCTCCGCAAACCTGGTCGGCAGGTCGAGCCAGCCGAGGCGATTGGAGATCAGTGCCGCGACCTTCGCGTCGTCCGTCCAGACGGATGTGTCGCCGGCCCAGATGCGCTCGGCCCAGTTTTCGTCGACGGCACGTTTGAGCGTCTCGTCGATCAGCGCCTGGATGTCGGCCGGAATTCGCGTTCCGTGCGCGGGTGCCGCCGCCATCTCGGTCACTTTTTCTTTCCCTTGCTGCTGCTGACCAGCTCATGTGCCGCCTTGACGATGGCGGCGGCGTCGATCTTGGCGAGAGCGAGCTGCTCTTGCGGAGTGGCGGAACCGGCCATGATGCGCACCGCGAGCAACTTGCCGGTGACGTTGACACCTGCTTCGGCGAGCGTGCTGAATACGGCCTCGCCCAGGCCGCCCTCCGGCCAGTGGTCCTCAACGGTCAGCACGTGCCCGGTCTGGCGCGCCGCGGCCAGCAGCGTCTCCTTGTCGAGGGGCTTGATCGAATACAAATCGATTACGCGAGCGCTCAGCCCGTCGTTGGCCAGCGTATCCGCCGCCGCCAGTGCCTCGTGCAGGGTGATGCCGGCACCGACGATCGTCACGTCGTCGCTGTCAGATGACCTGAGCACCCTGCTGCCGCCGATCTCGAACTTCTCGTCGGCGCCATAGATGACGGGCAACGCCTGACGCGTCGTTCGCATGTAATTGATCCCGGGGTTGTTGGTCATCAGTGCCAGGAGCCGCGCTGTCTGGTTCGGGTCGGATGGATAGAGAACCGTGGAGCCGTGGACGGCGCGCAGCGAGGCGATGTCCTCGAGACCCATTTGAGATGGGCCGTCCTCGCCGATCGACACTCCTGCGTGAGACCCGCACAGGTACAGGTTGGCCTGGCTGACCGCGGCCATCCGGACGAAGTCATACGCCCGGCTCATGAAAGCCGCGAATGTGGCGCTGAATGGCTTCCAGCCGCGCACCTGCATGCCCACTGCGGCACCGATCATCTGCTGCTCGGCGATGTACATCTGGAAGAAGCGCTCCGGAAACTTGTCCGCGAAGGTTTCCGTGTACGTCGAGTTGCCCACCTCGCCGTCGAGTGCCACGACCGTGCCATCGGCTGCCCCGAGCGCGGCGAGCGCATCACCATATGCCTTGCGCGTGGCGACCTTGGCTCCCTTGTCGTAGGTCGGTAGCTTCAGCTCGCCGCCGGCGAACCTGTGGGCCTTGGCGCTTTCGTCCGGTGCCGGCGGGTTGATCCGAATCGCCGTCTGACCGCCGAGTTCGCGAATGGCGTCGGACGAGTCATCGATCGGCTTGCCGTGGTAGCCGTTCTTGTTCTCTTCCCAGGACACACCCTTGCCCTTGACGGTCCTGGCCACGATCGCGGTCGGCTTGCCCTTGGTAGCGATTGCCTCCGCGTACGCGCGATCGACTGCCTCGACGTCATGGCCATCCACCTCGATGGCGTGCCAGCCGAACGAACGGATGCGATCCGAGTACAGGTCCAGATCCCACTCGTAGCGAGTCGGACCGGTCTGGCCGAGGCGGTTCACGTCAATGATCGCGGTGAGGTTGTCGAGGTTGTTGAAGCTCGCCTGGGCGAGCGCCTCCCAGATGGAGCCTTCGGCCATCTCGCTGTCGCCGCACAGGACCCAGGTGCGGTAATCGAGCCGATCGAGGTTCTTGCCCGCCAGCGCGACGCCTACCCCAACAGGCAGGCCCTGACCCAACGATCCGGTGGCCACGTCGACGAAGGGCAGAACTGGCGTCGGGTGGCCCTCGAGGCGGCTGCCCTTGAGCCGGTACGTTTCCATCTCCGTCTCGCTGATCGCGCCCATGGCCAGCCACAGGGCATAGAACAGTGGCGAGGCGTGGCCCTTCGAAAAGATCAGGTGGTCGTTGTTCGGCGACCTGGGCTCATCGACGCGGTAGCGAAAGTACTTGCTCACGAGCACGGACATCAGCTCTGCGGCCGACATGCTCGAGGTTGGGTGGCCGCTATTAGCATTCGCGGCGACGCGAATCGAATCGACGCGGAATTGCTGTGCGAGGGCGCGCCACGCGGCGTAGTCGGGCTGGGCGGTTGCGACTTCGTCCTGTGTGTTCACTGCCATCGCCGTAATTCCTTCACCTGCGGCATCTCCAATACCGTCATTCCGTCTTCGCTGCGTAGGCTAAACCCCTCTTGTTTCCGCAGTGTTGCGCAGTCATATCATTGCCCGCCCCCTGATGAAGAAGCCGCGAATTGTGTGTATCGGCGACCTGATGCTCGATGTCGTCGTGCGTGCCAGTGCCGACGTGGAGTTGGGCACCGACGTACCCGGATCGGTGCGCTTCCGCCTGGGCGGGTCGGCCGGCAACACGTGCAGGGCGTTTGTGGATCTCGGAGGCAAGGCTGCGCTGGTGTGCGCCGCGGGCAACGACTCGCTGAGCGGCCGACTCATTGCGGCGCATCGCGCCTCCCACGTCAGCGTGCATGCGATCAGGACCGCGGGACCGACTCCACGGCTGGCCGTGCTCGTCTCTGCACGCGGTGAGCGGTCGTTCGTAACTGAAAGGGGAGTGGCCGATTCGCTCGCCGTCTCCTCGTTCAAGCCGAGCTGGTTCGCGCGCGCAAATGTGCTGCACTTGCCTGCCTACTCGCTGCTCAAGTTGCCCGCGTCGGAGGCCTGTGTGCACGCAAGCAGGCTGGTGCGCCGGAGAGGTGGCCTCGTGTCGGTGGACCTCGCATCGCGCGCACCGCTCTTGGCCGCGGGAGCGGACATGAGCCTCGCTGCGGTGCGCGCCGTCGGGCCGGACATCCTGTTTGCGAACCGTGACGAGGTCGCCGCGCTGGTCGGCCGAGGTGGGGCGCGACGCCTGCTCGGCGTCGCCCCCGTGGTGGTCGTCAAGCTCGGCCAGGGCGGCTGCCGAGTCCTGTGGCGCGGCGCTGCGCAGCGGTCGGTGGCGGAGATCGAGGTCGCTACCAAGCCACTGCTCGCGACGGACACGACCGGTGCCGGCGATGCGTTCGACGCAGGTTTTCTGTATTCACTGGCCATCAGCGGCTTTATCGTCGGCGCTCCATCCGCGCCCGTCCTGCGCCGCGCGGCCTTGTCGGGCCACAGAACGGCTGCTCGCGTTCTGTCGTCACCGCGTCAGGAGCTCGATCTGTGACCGATCTCTCATCCGTGCTGGAAGTTGCGCCGCGCGTGGCCGCCGCGCTCGCTGCGGGCAGCCCGGTCGTGGCGCTGGAATCGACGCTTATCACACACGGCTTCGCCCATCCGATGGGCGTGGAAGCGGCTCGACGTGCCGAGTCGGCCGTGCGCACGGGTGGGGCCGAGCCGGCGACGGTCGCCGTGCGCGCGGGGAAGCTGGTCGTGGGCCTCTCCGATTCAGACCTGGAAGAGATAGCCACCGCCCAATCACCACGCAAGGCCTCTCGCGCAACTCTTGGGCTCGCCCTGGCCGAAGGCGGCTGGGCAGGAACGACCGTTTCGGCGACGATGATCGCGGCGGCGCTGGCGGGCGTGCGTGTTTTCGCTACAGGCGGCATAGGTGGCGTCCATCGTGGCGGAGAGCGAACGATGGACATTTCGGCCGATCTCGATGAGCTGGCTCGGACTGCCGTGCTTGTCGTCTGTGCCGGCCCCAAATCCGTCCTGGACATTGACCTGACGCTCGAGTACCTCGAGACGCGCGGCGTGCCAGTCCTGGGCTGGCAGACGACGGCACTCGCCGGCTTCTACGCTCGCGATTCGGGCCGCGTCCTAGCCGGCTCCGTCGCTGACGCGGCTGGTGCCGCGCGCGTTGCGAGGACCCATTGGGCCTTCGGACTTTCGTCGGGCCTGCTCATCTGCAATCCAGTGCCGGCCCACGCCGCGCTCCCGAGGGAGGAAGCCGAGTCCGCGATCGCCCAGGCAGTTGCGGACTCCGAGGCAGCCGGTATTCACGGCCCGGAGGCAACGCCATACGTGTTGGCGCGCGTCGCCGCTCTGACCAACGGACGCTCGGTCGCGGCCAATCTTGCCTTGATCGAAAACAACGCCCTCGTCGCCGCCTCGATCGCCGTGGAGCTAAGTCGTCAGTAAGCGACTCTCAACATGATCCTCGGATGTCGAACGCGGACGCACGACGGTTGGCCAAAGCATCGAGGCTGCTTCGGCATCGCCTCGGTCTGCAGCAGCAAGACATGCCCTCCCGATTCGTGGCGCAGGAGATCGAAGGCGGTCGAGCAGGTCGACTGAAGTTGGACGACATACGCCCACATTTCGACCGCTATTCAGGCGGGGCTTCGTGCTGAAGCTGGATGGAACGGCATTTGTCAGGCTGCCGTCGAAGGCCGAGGGACGCGCTCAGGGGCCGTTGGTCAGCGAGGAAGTGTCGACGACCTCGAAGTCGGAACCGTGGAGCTGTTGCAGCTGGTGGAGGTCGTCATCATCCCAACCGGCGGCCGGCGCACCGGTGACGTACCACGGCGAGCCGTTGTCGGCCAGGATCATGCCGTACTGCTTGAGCGCGGTGAGCAACACCCTTGCCTGCGGTCCGAAGCGGGAGATATCGACTGACGCCTTAAGTCGGACGCGCAGCCCCATCGGCGGCAGTGCCGGGTCGGTCGAATCGGAGGCGTAGTGGCGGGCAGGGTAGATGTAGGCGCGCCGGGTCACCGGAGCGGTGAAGCGCAGGGCGTGATCGATCGCCCCGGCGGCTACTTCGTCGTAGCGCACCAGGCCCGGCAGGATCGGTAGCCCGGCCGCGTCGGCGCTCGTCCAGCCCAGCGGCCGCAGGGCGTTGGATGACATGTCCCAGATGGCGCCGGAGCCTGCCTTCCAGCCAGTGGCCGTCTTGCGCGCGGCGAACAGCTCGTAGAGCTTGCACGTGTTCTTCTTGACGATCAGGAGGTGGCGATCCGAGCCGCCCTCGATCTTGGGATTCTTGGGAATTGGGTAGGGTCCCTTGTCGGACTGGCCGGCGTACTGAAACTTGACCTTTTTGCCTGCCACTGACGCGCCAACGACGTTGTACGGGATCCCGTAATTTCCACCGGAAATGGACGAGAAATCGGGATGCAAATAGGAACCGGATCCGATCGAGGCGACCATCGTGGCCGAGTTCGAGGCAACCGGCAACGAGTCGACGCGCTCGTTCCAGACGTTGTCGGCAGGGAAGAGGTAGCAATTGGGAGCGCCCGGAATCGTCACCTTGGTCGACGCGGCCGCGGCGATGGGCGCCTGTGTTGCAAGGGCCATCGCCAGTGCCATGCCAAACGCGACGGTCAGCCGACTCACTGATTTCTCACGCACGTCAGTCATGCTCGGCCGCGGCGCGAACATCGGCAAAGCCGCATCCGGGCCACTGGCCCACGTACTTTTTTCGCAACATTGCGGTGCGTCGCGGAACGTGTCGTGCTCCCGACGCGTCACAACGAGGTCGGCTAGAGTGCCGTTTCAGGAGGCCTCCCCCGTTTGAATCAAGCCGTTTATCAGGGCTCGAGCCGCCGCGCCCCGAAACGTGACAGGTCGGCTGCCGTGGCCGCTTTGCTCAGCTTCATCTTCCCTGGTCTCGGCCACGCATACCTGGGCCGCAGGCGCGAGGCACTGATCTTCGCGGTACCGGTGCTCGTCCTGTTCCTGATCCTCGGCGTGTGGGTCATGTCATCGGGCTTCATGGCGGCTGGGGTCAAGCTGCTCGATCCCAAGGTGGCCCTGTTCTTCGCGCTCCTGGCGCTTGCGCTGGGCGCGTGGTGGATCCTGGCCATAGTCAGCGCTGCTCGCTCCGGCCGCATCACCTGGCCCGCGAATCTCGTGCCCATCGCGCTCATCGTGATCGTCGCGCTTGGCTCGCTGTACGCCGGCAACTGGGCGTATCGCGTCTCGCTCGCCGACCCAGGGCTGACCGGCGGCCTCGACTGCACGATCGAGGACTGCAGCGACGGTTCGACGCCTCTACCGCTCAGTTCAGGCCTCGTGGCTCAGCTACCAAGTCCCAGCGGTCTGCCGCCCGGCTCCACGTTCGATCCAACGCCGAATCCGAGCGACGACAACGGCGACGACTACGGACCCGATCCCACGGAACCACCGGCGACGATCGCGCCAGGCGCAAGCCCATCGTTTGACATAACCAAGGTCGACGCGAAGGACGACGGCTGGCTGAACGTGCTGCTCCTGGGACTCGACACGCGTTGTGCCGGCCAGGGCGTGGTCACTGGCGCCAACACCGACTCGATGATCGTCGTGAGCGTGAACACGGCGTCGGATCAGGTCTACATGTTCAGCTTCCCGCGCGATACGGCCCAGTTCCCGCTGTATGTCGGCGGAACGATGCCGGGCTACTGGAAGCTCAACACGTTCGCCGGCTACACGAAGGGCTATCCGGACACCTTCCCGGACCCGGGCCAGCCGGCACTCGCGGACGAGATCGGCTTCCTGCTCGGCATCCCGATCGACTATTACGCGTCGATCAACATCTGCGGGTTTCCACAGCTGATTGACACGATTGGCGGGGTCGATGTGTGCAACACCAAGGACATCGAGGACCCGAGCTACCCCCACGGTGACGGGACCTTCGGCTTGTCGCTGCCACCGGGCAAATACCACATGGACGGCGCGACCGCCCTTGCCTACGCTCGCTCCAGGCACGGCAGCAGCGACTTCGCCCGCGCCAAGAGACAGCAACAGCTGCTCAGCGCGATTCGCGCCTCACTTCTTCAGCCGCAGAACATCGCCAATCTGCCGAACATCATCAGCGCCATGGGCGACGTCGTTCACACCAACTTCCCGCCCGACCAGATCGGCCAGCTGCTTTCCGTCGCAAATCAGGTTGACGCTAACCCGACGCAGCAGTTCGTGTTCGACTTTCCTGACTGGGCGCAACACCTGCCGCGCACGGAAACGAACGGCCGCTCGGTTCAATTCCTGAAGATGGATCTGATTCAGACGCTCTCGCAGCAGATCTATGGCAACAAGAGTCAGTACTGGACCGGGCAGCCAGTACCAACCATGGAAATACCCCAACCGTCCCCTTCCGCATCACCCGACCAAGGTGGTACACAGTGCTGAATGCGGACATACGAAGGGGCCTCGCGCCAGAACTATGAAGCGGTGCTGCGCTCACTGGGCGCAGTGCTCGATCAACGCGGCATGCGCGAGATCACGGTCAACGAATCGGACGACGGTTTCATCGTGCAGGGATTGGCGCTGGCACCAGGCGAGCAGCGTGACTGGTCCGATCCCGAAGCGCGCATAGATAAGGAGACGTTCCACCTGCGCGACGAAGACATGTCGCGCTTCATGGACGAGGCCCAGACGCGCAGGCAGGGCCGCCAGCAGGGCCAGGCCGCAGCCCCTGGCGCAGGCGCCGCCGACTCCGGCTTTTACGAGCTCGCGCTGCGCGTGGTGGGTGCCTATGTCGACCAGCAGGAGCCACGTGACGTCTTCTTCTTCGAGCAGGACCATCAGTTCGTGATGCGGCTGTTGATGCCGACCAGGGCTGGGCTGCATCACGTCCTGGTGGAGTTCACCAAGGACGAGATCGAGGCGATGATCGCGGCCGGTCAGCAGGGTCGCGGACGATAGTGATGGCGGGCCTTGCCAGATATTTGCTGCGTCTGTGGCCCACCGTGCGTTGGTGCGCTACCGTTGCTCAAAACCAAGAAGTCGAAGTTACGCCGGACTCCCGGATGCGATGCACCTATCGGAGGTCATTCAGATGAGGCTCATCAAGCTGCTCGTGCTGCTGCTGGTCGTGCTGCTCGCGGTAACTGTGATCGTGCCGCTCGTGGCCCTGGCAGGCCTATTCATCTGGCTCAAGCTGACCGAGGAAGCGGACGACGAGGCGCTCGATCTCGAGCAGGATCTGGAGACGGCCGACTCCGGCTCGATCTGATCTCGTTCGAGCTGCCAGCTGAACCCTGTTCCGCCGCCCGAGGCCGGCGGCGCACCGGTAAGCTTTCTCGTCGACTACGACGGGACCATTTCGCGCATCGACATCGGTGACGAGCTGCTGCGTCGTCATTACGACAATCGCGCGGAATTCGATCGCCTCGACAGGCTGTACGACGCCGGCGAGATCGGATCTCGCGAGCTCATGAAATGGGACATGGAAGTGCTCCCCCGCGACGCGCCGCTGCTCCGCCGCGAGGCTGCACTGATGCCCCAGGATTTGGCTTTCCCCGGCTTCGTCACGGCTGTCGAGGAGCGCGGTGCCGTGGTCGAAGTGGTGAGTGACGGACTCGGCTTCTATATCGAGTCGAACCTGGCAGCACTCGGCGTCCAGGACGTATCGATCGCAAAGAACGAGAACACTGTTCAGAACGGCGGCGAGGGCATGTCCTTTCCGTTCGGCCACCCGACCTGCTTCGTGTGTGGCACGTGCAAGCGGGAGCGCGTTCGGTTGCACCAGGCAGCAGGTCGCGTGGTCGTGTTCGTCGGGGATGGAACGAGCGACAGATACGGTGCGGCGCACGCCGATCTTGTGTTCGCCAAGGAAGGTCTGGCGCGTATCTGTCGCGACGAGGGTTGGCAGTTCATCGAGTGGAGCTCTTTCGACGACGTTGCGACTGAAGTAGATCGCGCCTTTGTGGACGGCCGACTGCCCGCCTCGGCTGAAGATCTCGCGTCGTGGCGTGCGCTGTTCAGCCACGGGCCGCGCCCGTTCATTTGTGGGCCAGAGGTCTGGGGTCCTGGACGCACCACGCCCGGACCGGGCCCGCGCTGAACGCGTCGGCGAACCTCACGTTCGTCGACGATCCGTTTCAGGCGAAAAGGGCGAGCGCGGCTATGATCGGCTCATCGTGCGCATGTCATTCTTGGTCACGGCGCTTGTGGCGCTGGCGGCCGCCGGCGCCGTTCTGGGCGCGGCTTTCTATTTCGGATTGATCACCACCGGGGCCGGCGGCGTCGCGGCGACCTCCCCAACGCCACGCGTCAGCTTCCCTGCGTCGTCCATTGGCGTTGCGCCGACGCCATCGCCAACGGTCGCACCGTCGCCAAGCGCGGCACCGGCGACACCCAACTTCAGCCCGGGTGGGACTTATGTCGTCCAGCCCGGCGACGCGTTGAGTTTGATTGGCGAAAAGTTCGGCATTCCGTGGCAGCTGATCGCGGAGGCAAATGGGATCCAGCCGCCTAACTACACGATCCAGCCCGGCGAGACACTCATCATCCCGGCCCTGCCGCAGCCCAGCGGCGGCGGCCAGGTCTACGTTGTAGTGGCGGGCGACTCAATCACGAAGATAGCCAACAAGTTTGGGATCGATCCGACCACGCTGGCCGACTTCAACAACATCGTCCAGTGGGACAACATCCAGGTAGGTCAGATACTCCAGATCCCAACGGACAACAACGCGACGCCGCTGCCGATCTCGAGCTTCTAGCCAGGTCAGCGTGCGGGTAGCTCAGCGCAAAGCAACTCCCCGCGGTTCAGTGGCCGGATCATGAAGTCGGCGGCAGCCTTCGCGCCGCCCAGCGTCCCAGCTCGGCACGCGACCGAATTCCGAGCTTGGCGTAGACGCGGGCCAGCACGCCTTCGACGCTCTTGGGAGTGAGGAACGCAGCATCTGCGATCTGGCGATTGGTTAGGCCATCGGCGGCAAACAGAGCAACGGCCGTCTCCGTTTCGCTAAGGTCGGCCGGTCCGCGTCCGCGCAGCCGGGCTAGTTCCGCCTCCGTGCGTTCCGTCCAGATCGAGGCGCCCAGCCCGTTGAAGATTGTGTGCGCCTCTTCGAGTGACGAGCGCGCGGCGGCGCGGCGCTTCGCGCGGCGCTCGATGCGCCCGCGCACGAGCAGCGTCCGTGCTCGCTCGAAAGGCAGCGGGTCGATCCGTTCCAGGTAGCTGAGTGCCGTATCGGTCGCCGCTATCGCGTCGACGAGACGGCCATCAGTAGCCAGTACCAAAGCGCGGCCGCGTTCGATCTGCGCCAGGGTGGTGGCTCCGCCAAGTTTTATGGCCAACGTCTCGAGCCGTTCGATGCAGGCGAGCACCTCATCACGACTCCGTGCCGCAGCCATTGCTTCGAGCAGGTCGCCGTAGGATGCCAATCCGGGGTCGATCAGACCCTCACCGCGCTGGCGCTCCTCGGCGGGGAGTAGCCATTTCAAGGCCTCTTCTGCCTCACCGTTGGCCCACGCGGCCGCGCCCAGGACAGAGGCTGGCCAGATCGAGCCGGCCAGCCACTCGGCTCGCTCAAAGGCGTCAAAGGCTCGGAGCCCGTCGGCCCGGGCCGTCTCGAGATCGCCGCGCATAAGGGCGACCCGGCTGGTGGCTGACAGGGCGTACGCGAGCGCCACGTCGTGCTCCATCGCGTCAGCCACAGCCCTGGCCTCTGCTGCCAAGCGCCGCGCTTCGCCGATCGCGCCAACCATTTCGGCGCACCACGACATGTACATGAGGGCGGGCACGAGGCTGGCTTCGTCCCCGAGCGTGCGCGCGTCGGCCACGACGCCGCGCAGCAGCTCAAGGGCGCGCACGTGGCCGCCCGTCGCGAACAGAAGCAGCGCCACCAGCAGGCGCGGACGGAACAGGGCCGGCATTGGCACGGTCGGGTCCTCGAGGGCTAGAGCATCTTCGGCAGCGGCCCTGTCGACGCCTTCGCCATTGAAGAAGCGCATCATCGCGTCAGCTGCTAGGGCGCTGCCGATGAGCGTTGGCGCGCCCAGCACTCGTGCGTCCGCGAGTGCCCGACGCGCATGGGCCGCCGCAGCGGCAACCTCAAATCGGTTCACCTTCGCGTAAGCCAGCTGAAGATCGATCGTCACGCGCTGAGCCGGGTCGTCGCCGACCTCAGTCAGACATTGATCGAGCAGCTCGATGGCTGCTGGAAAGCTGTCCTCCGCCAGAAGGGACTCGGCCATCACGCGGAGCAAGGGAGCTCGAGCCGGCCCGGGTTCAAGTCGTGCAACGAGCGGGGCGCACAGCTCACGGGCACGAGCCCCTTGACCGGAGCGAACCAGGTGGCTGGCCGCCATGAGAGAACGCTGGACGATCAGATCCGACTCGGCCGGATCGGTCAAACGCAGGGCGGCCAGGGTAAGGTCGGCCGCGGCATCCTGCGCGCCGCGAGCCGATGCCTCCTGCGCTCCGAGAGCAATTAAAGCCGCAGTCGGCTCGTCGGGCCGCTCGTAAGCCAGCGCGAGGTGACGGGCGCGTGCCTCCGGATTGATCATCAGGCCGCCGAGTCGCTGGTGCAGGGCGGATCGTTCGCTCGCGGGCAAGCTCGCGTAGGCCGCTGCAGCCAGTAGCGGATGATCGAAGCGAAGGCGATCGCCGTTTTCCAAGTGCACAAGACGTGCTTGTTTGGAGGCCTCGACGACGGCATTCGCGGCCGTTTCCGATCCGAGCAGTTTCGCCAGCACGTCCAGTGTCGGTTCGGCGAGGGCCGCAACCGCGGCCAGCGCGTAGAGCAGCTCGGGATCGGCTCCGCTCAAGCGATGGCGCGCGAGATCGGCAACAACAGGCTGTTCGATGACCTGCTGCCACAGGTCATTCTGGCCGCGGCTCGTGGCAACACTTCGTGCGAGCTCGATCGCAACGAGCGGATTGCCGCGACTGAGGTCGCGCAGTCGCACCGATTGGGCACGGTTGAGACGAAGGCCGACCTGTCGCTCAACGATGCGGGCCAAATGAGGAGCGGGCAACGCGCCGATTTCGAGCACTGACACACGCTCTCGGTCGAGCTGCGCGACTGCAGGGGGAAGGCCGACGTCTTGCACGGATCGACGGGTGACAAGCAGCGCCACACGGCTGCCATCCAACCGACGCGCCGCGAAGCCGAGGGCGCGGCCCGTCGCGACATCGAGCCAAGTGACATCGTCGATTGCGAGGAGTACCGGACGCCGCGCGGCGATGAGGCGCAACAGCGCGGCGAGTGCCGTGCCCATCAGCCTGACGTCGTCCAAAGGCTGGGTTGGCTGACGATGGAAACGCGCGATCTCGATCGCATTGCGCTGCGGTCCAGGGAGAGCCGCGACGTCTGCAAGAGGCACGTCGCCCAGTAGGTCACCTAGGCCGGCATACGAAACCGTTGCCTCCGATTCAACTGGTCGAGAGCACGCCACGTACATGCCGTCGCCGGCCGCACGGTCGACCAATGCCTTCCATAGCCAGGACTTGCCGATTCCGGCCTCACCCTCGATGACGACCGCGCCAGGACCTGTCTGGTCATCGGACAGCAGGTTCCACGCCGTCCGCGCGACATCTTCGCGACCGTCCGAGAGCGCATCCACCAGAACCGCCTCGCATCTGCCCCCGGCACACCCGCGTGAGGGTATCGCACAGGGATTCCACTACTTCCTTCGATCTGCCCGACGGCGCATGGTGCTGCGAATCGGGGGAAGCCTTGAGACAGACCCCGAGAACCCGAACGTGATGGTGGAGCGGTCTTCATTAGCTGGAGCACCAAACTGGTGTGGCGCACTGGTGTGGCGGAGTCGCCGATCATCACGGTGTTGCCTTAGTGACCGCTCGGGCCATCGGTTCTCTGACAGCGAACCTGGAGAAGGAGGCGGTCAAGTGAATCTCAGGATGGCGGCTGCGGCGGCGATCGCGCTGGTCGACGTGGCGTGCTCCTCGGTCGCGGTCCCTACCGCGACACCCACGGCATCGGCTGGCCCTACGGCAGCGGAAGCTTCAACCTCGGCTACGCCTTCACTTGCGCCGACCTCGGAACGGTCAACACCGGCTACGACGAGCGCAGCATCGGCTAGACCGAATGTCTCGCCGACTGCGCCGAGTGCCGCAGCGAGCGTCATGTCGGTAGCCAACGGCGAGCAGTGGATCACTTACGAGTGGTACGTGGAAGGCAATGACTTCAAGAGTGTCTTCCTGGTCCGGCCGGACGGATCGGGCGAGCACGTCATCGCGGGCAACCTCCCGGGCGAGCACCGAGGTCCGGCGTGGTCACCTGATGGAAAAAGGATTGCCTTCGTCAACATCGACGCCGAAGCTCCCGACGGAACCCTTTGGCTGATGGATGCGGACGGGTCCAACGCGGAACGCCTTGTCGATCCGAAGGGTGAGTGTGTGGCGTCGTACTGGCCAGCATGGTCGCCTGACGGACATCAGATCGCTTTCGTCTGCTACCGCGATGAGGACGATTCCTTCGCCACCATTGATCTCGCTTCAGGGACGATCAAACGACTCACCACTGTCAAGTTTCCCGATCACTTCGATAACCCGCCCACCTGGTCTCCCGACGGGAAGACGATCGCGTTCGACCTCCAGCATTGGGATCCCACCGGCACGTTCCTTGACGGCTCGCGCCTCGGGACGATCGCATCGACCGGCGGCGATGTGACCTGGCTCACGGAGTTGAGCAGCTTCACGGCGTGGCCTGACTGGGACCCTACCAAGGACCTCATCGCGTACAACACTTACGACCTGGGCCAGATGCACGAGGTTGACCACCCATCGAACCTGTGGACGATGCGCTCGGACGGCACGGATCCGAAGCAGATCACTAACACGACTAATCCTGCCCAGGTCCGAGCGGCGCAGGCGCGCTGGTTGCCTGATGGATCGGGTCTGATCCTGTCGTGTGGCCACGGCAACCCCGTCGACGACGTGGTGCTGTGCAGGACGGACCCATCAACTGGCGTGCTGCTTTTTGATGGCCTACCTCATGGCGCGCGACCCGACATGCGCCCGACGCCCTAGGTGATGTAACAAGCGCACGCCGGCGGGCCCAACTGGGTTATGATGGTTTCCCGAGCAGACCTGAACCGGCCTCCTGCTTGCGTGCCCGTGACCGCGTGACGCCCAGCCGATAGCGGAGGTAGCCGCAGCTATGGCGAAGTATGTCTTTGTGACCGGAGGCGTCACCTCCTCGCTCGGCAAAGGCATCACCGCCGCCAGCGTCGGTCGCCTGCTCAAAAGTCGGGGTCTGTCGGTCAGCATCATCAAGCTCGATCCGTACATCAACGTGGATCCGGGCACGATGAGCCCGTACCAGCACGGCGAGGTTTTCGTTACTGACGACGGCGCCGAGACAGATCTCGACCTGGGTCATTACGAGCGTTTCATCGACGAGAACCTGACCCAGTTGAGCAACGTCACGACCGGTCGCATCTACCAGGCCGTGATCGCCAAGGAGCGCCGTGGCGATTACCTGGGCGGCACGGTCCAGGTCATTCCGCACATCACCAATGAGATCAAGGAACGCATCCAGCGCGTCGCGCGCGACGGCAAGGCAGACGTCGTCATCGTCGAGGTCGGCGGAACGGTCGGCGACATCGAGAGCCTGCCCTTCCTCGAGGCAATCCGCCAGATGCGCAAGGACGTGGGACGCGGAAACGTGCTGTACGTCCACGTGACCCTGCTGCCTGCGCTCTCCGCGACCGGCGAGTTGAAGACCAAGCCGACTCAACACTCGGTCAAGGAGCTGCGCGGGATCGGCATCCAGCCAGACGTGATCATCGCCCGCTCCGACCAGGAAGTCCCTGATGACCTGCGCGAGAAGATCGCTCTCTTCTGCGACGTGGCAACTGACGCGGTCATTCCGGCGCCGACGGCGGAGACCATCTACGAGGTCCCGCTCCAGTTCCACGACCGTGGGCTGGACGACCTCGTTGTTCACGAGCTCGGATTAGCTGAGAAATCGCATCCGGCCGACCTGACCGCCTGGCGTGAGCTCGTCGAGCTGATCAAGCGTCCCAAGCCGCAGATCGAAATCGCCCTGGTCGGCAAGTACATCGAGCTGCCCGACGCCTACATGTCGGTAACCGAGGCGCTGCGTCATGCCGGTTGGGGCCAAGGCAGATCGATCGTCATTCGCTGGGTGGACTCCGAAGCGCTCACTCCGGACAACTACACCGGTCGCCTTTCGGGTGCGGCGGGCGTTGTCGTGCCCGGCGGCTTTGGTCATCGCGGCATCGAGGGCAAGGTTCTGGGCGCACGTTACGCGCGGGAGCAGGGTGTGCCGTACCTGGGCTTGTGCCTGGGGCTTCAGTGCGGAGTCATCGAGTTTGCTCGGGATGTCGTCGGTGCGGCGGATGCCAACTCGACAGAGTTCGACATGTTCACGAACGCACCGGTGATCGACTTCATGCCCGATCAGCGCGAGATGGAAGACAAGGGCGGAACGATGCGCCTGGGCCTTTACCCCGCGCGCCTGACGCCCGGCTCGAAAGCCGCGCAGGCATACGGCGAAGAAGTCATCTACGAACGTCACCGGCACCGTTTTGAGGTCTCCAACGAGTATCGAGATGCCCTTGAGCAGAACGGCATGCTCCTGTCGGGCCAGTCACCAGACGGCAGGCTCGTCGAGATCGTCGAGCTAAAGGACCACCCGTGGTTCGTCGCCTCGCAGTTCCATCCCGAGTTCAAGAGTCGGCCCGATCGGCCACATCCGCTGTTCACCGGCTTCGTTAAGGCGGCAATCGAACAGGCGGCGAAGACCGGAACACCGACGACGAACGAAGCAGTTGGAGCTACGGCCTGAGAGCAACCATCGACCCGTACATCCTGGAGAAGGCGCCCGGACCGCTCGTCGAGATTCCGAGTTCGCTGGTCCGGGCGCGCGACGCATTTCGCGAGCTGCTCGACGCGTTCGCCGCGTTCGATGACGACCGACTGACCTGCGCGTGGACGTGGGAGGGCAATCCCGCGGACGTGAGGTACGGCTTCTATCGAGTCCTTGAGATCCTGGATCTGGCAGCGTCAGCGTCGACCCGGGCACTGGCCGGCTCGCCGAGCAGCGAGGCGCGCGACGCCGTCGGCGCAACAGCTCTCTCTCGCTGGGCGCTGCATGGAGTGCTGGCCACTTTGACTGACGTCGATCTCGACGCGGACCCGGGCAACGCCGAGTGGACGATCCGGCGCACGATGCAGCACATCATCAACTCGCAACGCGGCTATGCCTGGGGCAGTGCCAACTGGCTGTCCGTGCGCGACCAGCCGCGACCGGCAGGTCCGCAGCGTCTGCCCGGCGATCCGAACGATGGTTTTCCCGAGGAGGACGAGGAGGCTCTCGGGTCGCTCGTGGACGTCCGTCGCGAGTTCGACGATGTCGTCGACGCGACCTCCACGCGCTACGCGACGCTGACGACCGACGAGATGAACGTCAAGGCCGGCTGGTCGGGCTATCCCGTGACGATCGGTTTCCGCCAGTGGCGCTGGTCATCGCACATCGATGAGCACACCGTCCAGATCGAGAAGACGATCGACATGCTGGGCAAGCGCCGATCTGAGGTCGCGTGGCTGTCGCGGCTCAACGCGCGTGCATTCGGTCGGCTTGGCGCGACGGTCTTCGGCCGCTCGTCAGCCGGTGCGGCCGCGCCAATCCTCGAGCAGGTCGCGCGAGATCTGGACACCCTGCGAGTTTCGGTTGTCGCAGCGGCGGAAGCCGGTGTTCCGGCAGAGGACTGGTAAAACCGCCTAGCCCGGGATCGCCCTGTAGAGCCGCAGGTAGTGCGGCACGAAGCCCATCGCCTGCCACGTCCGGTTTGCCTCGACGTTCGTCGATCGCCAATCCGTGGCGAGCCATTGGTAGCCGGAGTCGCGTGCCCAGGCCTTGAAGACGTCGGTCAGCGCGCGGCCTGCGCCCAGGCCGCGCGCTGACGGCAGCGTCGCGGCAAAGCCGAGGAAACCAGCACTGACCGGCTTCATCAGCGGCGTCCATGAGGGTGAGTCGTCAAGGTTGAGCCCGACAAGCTCTGACACGATCGCTCCATCGCGTTCCGCGACCCAGAGGCTGTACTTGGGATCGTCGAAATCCTGTGCCAGCTCTGCCTGCGTTTCTGCGAGCGTCGGAACTCTGAGCGTCGAGAACACGGGGCCCCGACTGACGTGCTCGGGCAACACCAGGTCGAGTTGGGCCATGACTGGAATGTCTTCCCTGGTCGGTCGTCTGATCGTCAGTTCGTCGGGCACCCTTGGCTGAAAGTCGGTGCTTACCGAAGCCTGAAGGGCGTAAACGTGCTGCACGCCAAAGCTCATGCTGAACCAGGCTTCGATGAGCTCGTCGTCACTCGCAGGGACCATCGCCCAATGACCGCGGATGCCCGCGTCGACGAGGTCGCCGGCAATGGCGGCATAGGCCACGCGAACCGCTTCGCCATCACCCGCCGAGCCCACGTCTTCGGCCCACGCGTTGGGACCCCACGTGGCGTCTTCCCTGGGGGTCGTCAGCACGTAACCGGCGACGTGCCCATCTGCGATTGCCACCGCGCCCAAAGCACCACCCCGCTCGAGGCGCTCGGTCAGGAGC
The DNA here is from genome assembly GCA_036558545.1 of Candidatus Limnocylindrales bacterium. Lineage (GTDB taxonomy): Bacteria > Chloroflexota > Limnocylindria > Limnocylindrales > CSP1-4 > JALYGJ01. Next base: position 19,933 of record DATBFJ010000028.1, on the reverse strand, counting down.
GGTTCGCAGTTCCTGGCATCCTCGAATTTGGGGTCCAGCGAAGGCCATGCCTGGCGATGGCGCTTGTGGCGATCCGCAAGAAGCGCGGCAGCCTCCGCAACGTGCTCCGGCGCGAATTTCTGAGATTGAAAGCGGGTAGGCATCCGCGGACTTTAAGGTGCGCAATCGGAGCGCGCGTAAGATGCGGCCAAGAACGAGGAGTCCGCAATGAAGCTTTTCCTTGACACAGCCGAGATCGAGGAGATCCGCACTGCCGCCAAATGGGGCGTGCTCGACGGCGTGACTACCAATCCGACCCTCTACGCAAAGGTGGGCGGTTCTTACGACGACATCCTGCGTGAGATATGCGACCTGACGCCCGGTCCGGTCAGCGCGGAAGTTGTGGCAGAAGATGTCGAGGGCATGCTCCGAGAGGGCAGGGCCTTCGCCAAGCTCGCGCCGAATATCGTCGTCAAGGTGCCCATGAGCGAAGAGGGCCTGGAGGCGATCGCCCGCTTTGCCGATGAGGGCATCAAGACCAACTGCACGCTCATCTTCACGGCCAATCAGGGCCTCCTTGCGGCGAAGGCCGGGGCCTCGCTGTTATCGCCCTTCGTCGGTCGCCTGGACGACATCAACCAGGAAGGCATGGATGTCATTCGCGAGCTCGTGCCGATCATCGACACGTACGACCTGGATGCCGAGGTGCTCGTCGCCTCCGTTCGCCACCCCCGTCATGTGACGGATGCGGCACTCATCGGTGCGCACATCGCGACCATTCCCTTCAAGGTGCTTCAGCAGATGGTTCACCACCCGCTCACCGACAAGGGAATCGTGACGTTCCGCTCGGACTGGGAGAAGGCACGCAGGGCTGCTGCAGAGAAGAATGCCCAGGAGGTCCCTGCCTCCGCCGTCCCAGGCCGCCAAAACTGAAACTGCGGCGGCCAACTGACCGCCGCAGTTTCACCCCCTGTTCCCCCCATTTCCCCCCGCTGGAGACCCCCGCCCCCCGATTCGTGCGTTAGTCCGAGCGCCGCCCATGAGGGCGCTCGATACACGAGTGGATGCGTTGGCAGGCCGACTTTTACAAGCCTCCCAGGTCACTACCTATGGGACCAAAGTCCTTGTGGGAAGCAACACAGCGCAACGTCGGTGCGCGTGCGCAACGCCGGGGGGTGTTGACACGAGGTGAGACGACCCAGCTGCGACCCGGCCGAGGCACCATGCTGGGAGGCACTACGGCCTGGGGCGACGATGGTGGTGGTGGTGCTTGTGGTGCGGAGCGTGGTGCCTCTTATGGTCGGGCGTGGGTGCCTTCGGAGCGTTCCGAACGGGCCGCGGAGACGGTGCCTCAGCAGTCGCGGGCGCCTTCGTGGGCGATTCCGACGCAGGTACCGGCGACGGGGCTACTGACGTACCCGGTTGCGGCGACTCAGTCGTCGTGGGAGCTACGGCAGCGGCCAATGGCGCACGTGTTGCTGCCGCTTCTGGGCCCGCCATTGGCTGCACTGCGGCAAGGGCGACTATCGCGATGAGCAGCACGCTGGCCGCGCCGGCGAGTCCCAGCGCAATGCCGCGCCCACCGCTGGCGCGATCCGCGGCGCTGACCAAAGGCGCGCCGGGGAAGGTTGCGGTAGGTACCTCGGCGGCCAAGGGATGCGCGAGCCACGTCCTCAGCTCGGTGGTCATCTGTGCCGCCAGTGGACGAACCGGCGGATCGACGGCGAGCGCGCGCAGCGCAACGTCAACCAGCGGTTCCGGGACCCCGTCGATGCGTGCGGGCGGCTTTCGCTGTTCGTCCGCGAGCGCCAGGGGCGTGGATGAAGTGAACGGCCGGACGCCAGCCAGCATCTCGTACAGGACGACCCCCAGCGCGAAGATGTCCGTGGCCGGGCTGGCGGGTTGAGCAGCAAGCTGTTCGGGCGCCATATACGGCAGCGTTCCGATCGCGAGGCCTGCGCCGGTGATTGACTGAGCGGCCTGGATCTCGTCTGTCACCGCGCGCGAGATCCCAAAGTCCAGCAACTGCGCGCGTCCGTGCTCAGCCAGCAGGATGTTGCCGGGTTTGACGTCTCGATGAATGAGCCCAGCTCGATGGATGACCGTCAGTGCCTCGGCAACGTTCGCTGCGATTGCCGCCGATTGGGCCACGGTCAGAGGGGGTTCCTGGCGAAGTCGCTCCGCCAGGGGAATCCCGGGAACAAAGGGGAAGACCAGCGCGAACTCGTCCTTGGTCGAGATCATGCCGATCGCGGACACGATCGTTCGACCATGGACGCGCTTGGCTGCCTTCGCCTCGCTTTCCATTCGGTGGCGGGCGACCCGGTCGGTCAGCAGATACGAGTGGAAACGCTTGACCGCGACCTCCTGGCCGGTCCTTGTGTCGTGTGCGCGCCAGATCGTCGCAGTGGTACCCGTGGCGATCTGCTCCTCGAGGGCGTATCGGCCCAGCACGCGCACTTCTTCGCCGTGAGCCATGGTCGACATCGTCTCCCTGGCCGCCCTCGATGGGTGCTACGGCTCGTGCAAATCAGACTGTCAGGCGCCTTTCAACCGTCGCTCATGGTTCGCGCAGCCTCGCTCTTGACCGCACGGCGCGTTTTGCTATCATCTGGGTGTCCCCGCTTCCCCCACGAAACGGCCAATTGTGCTGTTCGCGTGGCGCGTGCCGGAGCGGTCCAAACCCTCGTCGTGCGCGGCTCCCTAGCACCCGTGTAACTGTCCATCGACGTCAGCAGGTAGGCCCAAATTTCTGCATGAACATCAACGAACTCAAGTCCAAGAACTTCAATCAGCTTGTACAGATCGGCGCCGAGCTTGGTGTCGACGGTGCCAAGCAGATGCGCCAGGACGACCTCGTCGAGCGCATCCTCCAGGGCCAGGTCGAGCGATCCGGCCAGGTCTACGTCATGGGCATCCTCGACATCGTCGACGATGGCTATGGTTTCCTGCGTCGGCGCGGCCTTATGCCCTCGCCAGATGACGTCTACGTGTCGTCCTCCCAGGTCAGGCGCTTCGGTCTCCGTGCCGGCGACCGCGTTGCCGGCGTCATTCGCCAGCCCAAGGACGGCGAGAAGTATTGGGGCCTCGTTCGAGTCGAGTCGGTCAACGGCGTCGACCCGGAGGCCGCGAAGCGCCGTCCCTACTTCGACGCGCTGACGCCGGTACACCCCTTCGAGCTGATCAACCTCGAAACGGATCCCAAGAACCTGTCGCAGCGCCTGATCAACCTGGTCAACCCACTGGGCAAGGGCCAGCGCGCGTTGATCGTCTCGCCGCCAAAGGCCGGGAAGACGATGCTGCTAAAGCAGATCGCCAACGGCATCACGGCCAACTACCCGGAGATTCTGCTGATGGTCGCGCTCATCGGTGAGCGCCCTGAGGAAGTCACGGACATGCGCCGCTCCGTCAAAGGCGAGGTGATCTCCTCGACCTTCGACGAGCCAACGGAAAACCACACTCACGCCGCGGAGATGGCCCTCGAGATTGCCAAGCGGCAGGTCGAGACGGGCCGCGACGTGGTCATCCTGCTCGACTCGATCACCCGGCTGGCACGTGCCTACAACCTGGCCCTGCCGCCGTCCGGTCGAACGCTGTCGGGTGGTATCGACCCGATCGCGCTGTATCCGCCCAAGCGTTTCTTTGGCGCAGCGCGAAAGATCGAGGAAGGCGGCTCATTGACGATCATCGGCACCTGCCTGATCGACACGGGCTCGCGCATGGACGACGTCATCTACGAGGAGTTCAAGGGCACGGGCAACAGTGAGCTGATCCTTGATCGCAAGCTCGCGGAGAAGCGCGTCTTCCCGGCGATCGACGTCCAGCGTTCAGGCACTCGTCGCGAGGAGCTGCTCCTCGAGGAGGGCACCCTGCGCATGGTCTGGACGATGCGCCGGATGCTGTCGGCCGTGGGCACGAACGAGGGCATCGAGCTGTTGCTCAACCGCCTCTCGAAGTCGAACTCGAATGCCGAGTTCCTTGCGGCTCTGACCAAGAACGCTGCCGCCGCAGACGCTGCCTAGCCGCGAGCTCAGGCTGCAGGCAGCGGCTCGAGTTCGTTCCGACGCGTCGGACCCGATCAGCGGTCATCCGTCCGCTGGGAGGCCGCGTTGGTCTTGGGCTTGCGGTTCTACCCGACTTTCGTCCATCCCGCGGGGTTGATTGGCGACCAGATGACGTCTGACGTACAGGCCGCCGATTCCCGGCGGATCGTTCGCCCGCTGGACGGGACAAACTGCTGAGGAGCGTTATGACGGAAGTGGTTCTCTTTCACCATGCCCTCGGGCTGTCGCCGGGCATCATCACCTTCGCTGACGAGTTGCGTGACGCCGGACATACGGTTCACACGCCAGACCTATTTGGTGGCCGAACGTTCGACAGCATCGAACACGGCATGGCTTTCGCCGAGCAGCTTGGATTTCCAGAAGAGATTCTCAAGCGAGGCGCCGCAGCCGTGGAAGACCTTCCGAGCGGCGTGGTTTATGCCGGCTTCTCGCTGGGCGTGCTTCCGGCACAGATGCTGGCGCAGACCCGGTCCGGGGCCAAAGGGGCGCTGTTCTTCTATTCGTGCGTGCCGGCCAGCGAGTTCGGTGGCTGGCCAGCGGACGTGCCCGTCCAGGTGCACGGCGCAGACCACGACGCGTTCTTCATTGATGAGGGCGACGTCGACAACGCGCGCGAGCTGATCGCCCAGGCAAACAAGGGCGAGCTGTTTCTGTACCCGGGCGATCAGCATTACTTTGCCGATAGCGCCCTTCCGTCGTACGACGCTGAGGCCGCGAAGCTTCTGATGCGACGAGTCCTGGACTTCCTCAGCGACACATAAGCGCCGTTACGATCTCGGCCAATGTTTCTTGACGAGGTGACGATCACCGTTCGTGCCGGTGACGGCGGTGACGGAGCGTCGACGATGCGCCGCGAGGCACACGTGCCTCGCGGCGGCCCTGATGGAGGCGATGGCGGCCGGGGTGGCAGTGTCTATATGCGCGTCGACGCCGGTGAAACGATGCTCCGCGATTACCGCTTCAAGCACCACTTCCGGGCTGAATCGGGCGGTCGTGGCGAGGGCTCCAAACGTCACGGCAAGGCCGGCAAGGACCTGTTTCTCCACGTTCCGCCGGGCACGCTCGTGCGCGATATGGGCACGGGCGACCTGCTCGCGGACCTGGTTTCGAGAGAGCAGGAAGTCATGGTCGCCCGCGGCGGCCGCGGCGGACTCGGCAACGTTCACTTCGCAACCTCGGTCAATCGAGCGCCGACTCACGCGCAGAATGGTGAGCCGGGCGAAGAGCGCCGGCTACAGCTCGAGCTGCGCCTGATCGCCGACGTGGGCCTGATCGGACTGCCCAACGCGGGCAAGTCGACGTTGCTGAGCGTTCTGAGCAACGCCAATCCCGAAATCGCGCCGTACCCGTTTACCACCCTGACTCCCAACCTTGGCGTGTTGGATTTGTCCGTGTTCGATGGGCGCGACGACCGACGAGTTACCGTGGCGGACATGCCCGGATTGATCGAGGGCGCGAGCAGCGGCGCCGGGCTGGGTTACGCGTTCCTCCGGCACGTGGCACGCACCAGGCTGTTGGTTCACGTCGTCGACATGGCCGCACTCGACCCGGAGCGCGACTACCAGGTGATCCGCGACGAGCTGCAGGAATATGAGCCGCAGCTGCTCGAAAAGCTCACTTTGGTCGTGGCAAACAAGATGGACCTGCCCGACGCGCGCGAAAACCTGATTGCTTTCGAGCATGCACGCGCGCGCGACGGTCTGCCGGTCGTGGCAATCTCGGCGGACAAGGGCACTGGAATTGACGGTCTTGTCGCCGCGCTCGCTGAGCTGCTTCCCGACGCCGATGAGCTCGCGCGGCCGGCCGCGTCGGCGGGTGTTGTCGTCCACCGCCTCGAGTCGGGCCATGACGTCTTCTCCGTCCAACGCGAGGGGGAGGCCTATCGTGTGGTTGGACGACGAATCGAGCGGCTGGCGGCGCAGACGAACTTCGACAATCCGGAGTCCGCTGAGCGATTCCAGCGGGATCTGGCTCGCCTTGGCGTGGAGCGTGAGCTCGTTCGGGCGGGCGTCACGGCGGGCGATAGCGTGCGCATTGGCGGTGTCGAGCTCGAGTGGGACGACGAGTCTTGATCGAGCGCTGGGGAATTCTCGGCGGCGTTTTTGACCCGGTCCACTTCGCACATCTGACCATCGCCGAACAAACTCGCGGCGCCCTTGGACTCGACCACGTCGTCTTCGTTCCGGCGAACGTGCCGGTTCACAAGGGACCCGCGCAAGTGAGCGCGGAGGATCGCGTTGCAATGCTCGAGGCGGCAATTGCCGACAACAGCGCGTTCACGGTAAGTCGAATCGAGATTGAGAGCGGCATCTCCGGTTACACGGCCGACACTGTCGCGCGGTTGGTGGCACAAATGCCCGACTGCCGTTTCGTGCTGATCCTGTCGTCGGAGAGCGCCTCCCACCTGCCACAGTGGCACGAGCCGGAACGGCTCCTTGACCTTGCCGAGATCTGCGTGGTGCCTCGCCTGGGCTATGCGAACCTGCCGCGCGAATGGATTGAGGCCCACTTCCCTGGCCGCGTTGACCGCTTCACGTTCGTGGCCACCTCGATCCTTGGCCACTCGTCGTCGAACATCCGCCTTCGTCTGGCGGCGGGAATGTCGGTCCGCTACCTCGTTCCGCCTGCCGTCGAGCGATATATCGGCGAACATGGACTGTATGGACCCAGTGACCGACCAGAAGCCTGAGGACATCCGCGGTCTGCCACGCCGGCGCGCGGTGCGCCCGAAGGCGGAAAGCGGACAGAAGGGCGCGTCGGATGAAAGCGCGCTTGCCTTGGCGCGACGAATCGTGGACCTCGCCTCTGACAAGAAGGCGTCCGACATCGTCCTGCTTGAGATCGGCGCGCTCACTTCCCTGGCGGATTATTTCGTCATCTGCTCGGGTTCCTCCGAACGCCAGCTTGGCGCGATCTCCGACGGAATTGCCGAAGGCCTGCGCGACGAAGGGGTAAAGCCGATTGGGCGCGAGGGCTCCTCGAGCGCGCACTGGATGCTGCTCGACTTTGGCGCGGTGATCGTCCATATCATGGCGCCGCCCGAGCGCGACTTCTATCAACTGGAGCGACTGTGGGCCGAGGCCCCGATCCTGTTGCGCCTGCAGTGAGCAGGTAGGACGGAAGGCGGTACGACCTGGTACCGCTGGGTCGTGTGGGAGTGCACCGGATCGTACCTAGAGTCCCCGCATGGCTCGCTTGGGCAGTGGATGCCCGGTATGCAATCGGAAGCTCTTCAACTCCCGTTTCGACGCGACTTTCCGCCTCGATGACGGCAGCGAGAAGTTCTTCTTCGGCCTTCCGGCGAGCCTGTGCGAGATGTGCCAGCAGCTGTACCTCGATCCGGACCTCATCGAGCTGCTGTCGGTGCCCGAGGGGCGCTGCACTTTCGCAATCGAGACCGACGCGGTGCTGACCAGCGGCGCGTGGTCCTCGCCCTCCTGACCCCAACCCAACCCGGTCCCATCGGGACCGCCCTCCTCGAGTCGCCTAGAACCTCCTCCTAGGCGACTCTTTGCGTTTCGCGGGCGACGCTCGTGCCGATCCAGGCGATCAGGGCGAGCTGCGACCGATCGTCAGAGACGGTCTTTGGCGACCCGTCCGACGCGATGCCCTTGCTCAGCAGGTCAAGCTCGAGCAGCTCTGAAAGCGCGTTGTCCAGTTCCTCCTGGCGCCACGTGCGCGCCTGTTCGGCCAGCTTCTGGACCCTGAAGGGCTGCATGCGCAACTCGCGGACGAGGTCAGGCGGCTTGGTTCCGGCCGCGAGGTGATCCGCGACCACGATCAGATCGCGCAAACGGCGGTGGATAAGCGTGGTCATGACCTGGATCGCGGTGCCGTCGTCCATGAGTCGGCGAGCAAGCGTGGCGGCCTCCGACGTACGGCGACTGCCCAGCGCGTCCTGGAACGCCCACGACGAACCGGGGACGGCTTCGCCGACCAGCTCGTCGATGTCTTCGCGCGCGATCGTGCCCTTCGGCCGATAGAGAGCCAGTTTCTCGAGCTCCCCGTTGGCCAGCTCGCTCATGCGCCGACGATCGACATCGCCTTCGCGCACGTAAGCACCGACTCGCTCGGCAAGCAGCCTGCTCGCACCGGGTGCCAACGTGATCTCGAGCTCGCTCGCCCGAGTGGCAATCCAGCCTTCCATGCGCTCGCGCGAAAGCGCCGGATAGTCCTTGACCGTGCCACCGGCGGCATCGATGGCGTCGCGCAGCGCGCCTTGCTGGGCTGGGCCACTGCCGCCGGCCGCGAGCAGGTCCAGGAACACGAGCGCATTGCCTGGAGCGATATCGGTCGCCAGGCGGATGACGCGCTCGCGAGCGGCCTGTTCGCGTAACAGGGAGCCTGGCTGGCGCACGACCACGAGCGTGCCCGCAGAGAACATCGGAGCGATGGCGAGATGCTCGGCGATGCCGTCGATGACTCGGTCGCGGCGCTTGCCGGCCGCGACTTCTGCGCTCGCGTCGTCTTCGTCGCCGCTCGTTCGCCAGACCTCGTACGGCTGACCGGCTCGTTGCTCCAACGTTGATCGGAAGTCGCGGCCGGCCCGTTCGATCGACCATGCGTCCTCGCCCCAGAAGTAGGCCAGGTCAGGCCGCGGCACGCAGCGCTCCAGTCACCCAGCGTTGGCGCAGCACATCCTCCGGCTGAATCCCGGCAAGGCCGCAGATCTCGGCCTCCAGAAGCAGTGCCCGAGCATCCGCCTCGTCCAGCTTTGGGCTGTCCGGGTAACGCGCGTGCCAACGAGCGAATCGGTCGGTCAGCGTCACAACATCCTGTCGTGCCCGCTTGTCCGCGTAGGTCACGACGCGTCCGATCAAGCCGGCCCGGTCCGCCCACTCGTCGTACGTCGCGGCCGTGCCAAGTTCCATCACGGGATGACTTGCCACGGCCGGCGCGAGCTCGGCATAGCCTCGCCGGCGCAACCACTCCGCGCCGGCTGCGCCGTGACCGAGCGCCTTGAGTGGGTCATCGTCGGGCAGCATCTTGTCGAGGTCGTGAAGCAGCGCGGCGGCATCGACAGCGGCTGCGTCGACGAGCACGCCGCGGCGGACCATGGCAGCGCCAAGGAAGGCGGCCACTTCCGCCACCGCGGTCGAGTGGCGCAGCAGCTTTGAGTTCGGGTGCAGGCTCCGTACGAGAGCGGCGGCCTCTAGCCGCGAAGGAACGGACACGCGCCCGATTGTAGGTAACGTCCCACCAAAACACCGCGGCCTTGGCCGGCGCCGACGGTTGTCGTTGCTTGTCCGGGGTGACGATGAGGTCGCGGCCGTCCGTGCTGATTTCGACGGATCCGTCCAGGTCGGTTCGGTAGACCTGTGCGCCGTGATTCTCGAGGCGGGCGATCGTCGCCGGCGATGGGTGACCGTAGTTGTTGTCGGCGCCGACGCTGATCACGGCAATTCTTGGCTGCAGTATGTCGAGCAGCTCGTTGGTCGTGGCGGTCGCCGAGCCGTGATGTGCCACCTTCAGGACGTCTATGTGAGCGCCGAGGTGCTCGGCCAGACCACGCGCAATCAGCTGTGGATCGATGTCCTCCTCCATGTCACCGGTGAACAGCATCCGCCGTGAGCCGTAGCGGAGATCCAGGACGATCGACTCGTTGTTCACCTGTTTGCCGTCGTCACTCGCGCGTGCAGGCACGGTTCCCGGCGGCGGCCAGTCCACGTCAAGCTCGATTCCGTCGAGCCATAGTCGGTCGCCGGCTGCTGCGATCGTGGTTTGACGATTCTGTTCGGCCAGCACACGCCTATAGGCGGCATCGCCCGGGCCGCGACCGACCATGCCCGACTCGACGACTCGGCCGATCTGGTATCGCTCCAGCAACAGCGCCAGGCCACCGACGTGGTCTTCATGAGGATGAGTCAGGACGACGACGTCAATCCGCCGGTCCCAGGCCGGGATGCGCGCGTCGAGGCGGGTCAGCTCAAGGTCGGGATCGGGCCCGGTGTCTATGAGCAGGCGACCGCCGGCGGGACCCTCGAGCAGGATGGAGTCGCCCTGGCCAATGTCGAGGACCGTCACGTGCAGCCGGCCATCTGGCCGCGCGAGCGTGACGACGGCGAGGAGGAATACGAGCGCGACGGCCGCACTCGCCGCAACAAGGTAGGAGCGCTTCAGCCGTGGAGCGGCGCGCTTCGGCCTCGTGGGTTGAGTCTCACTCGCCACGTGATGTCGCGTCGCCCGCCGGCGTCGTTCAATCACCACGACGATGGCCAATGCGCTGGCCGCGGCGCCCAGCAGGTTGAACGGCGCTGGAAGATCGATTGACGCGAAGGGCAACGACGCGCAGAGATGTGCGATCTCGACCATGGCGCCGACCAACAGCGCACCGACCAGCACCACGGGTGCCATAGCGACGGATGGCAAGCCCAGCGCGAGGGTCGCGCCGGCGACGAGACAGACCGCGGTCATGAGCATCGCCGGTGCGACCAGCGGCGCGATCAGGAGATTCGCCAGGGGCGCCACCAGTGACAGTCGCCCGAATTGGAGCAGGATGAGCGGCAGCGTCGCGGCCTGCGCCGCGAGCGACACGGAAAGCGCCTCGATCAACCAGCCCGGTGCGTTGGTGGGGACTCGACGCGACAGCCACTCGTGTAGTGGCGATGCCCATGCCAGCAGGCCGGCGGTCGCCACTGCCGACAGCTCGAAGCCTACGTCGTTGACCGTCGTCGGATCGAGCGCGAGCAGCCCCAGACAGGTAATGGCCAATGCGGCTTTTGCCTGCCCGCGGCGTCCGGATTCCCTGGCGACAATCACCGCCGCGGCCATCAGGGCTGCGCGAAGAATGCTTGGCGCCGCGCCGGCCAGGATCGAGTAGGCGGCAATCGCCAGGACAACGAGGACGGAGCGAGGCCGGCGCGGCAATCCACCGAGGAGCGCGGCAACAACCGCGCCGAGCATGGCGATGTGCCAGCCGCTGATGGCCACGACGTGGCTGAGGCCGGAGATTCGGAAGTCGTCGCTCACCTGGCGCGCCACGACGTCGCGCAGGCCAATGGCCATCGCAGTGGCCAGACCGGCCTGTGGCTCCGGGAGCACGCGATCGATCAGGTCGTTGGCGGTACGTCGGATACCCTCGAGCGCCGCGAGCGGCGAGTCGGAGGCCCCCAGCCGGTCCATGGTCCGTGCCTTCAGCGTGTAGTCGATCCCGCTACGGGCCAGGTAGTCGGCGAAATCGCCATCTGCCGGGGGCGCCTCCAGGCGGCCGTCGAACGCGATGAGGTCCTCAGGAACGATCTGCGGATAACGCGGCAGCCAGACGTAGGCCGTGACGGCGGGCTCGGGCGAGCGCAGCTCGACCACGGCTCGCTGTTGCCCGCCGTCGGGCGTCCCCACGGAGAGCACGAGCCCGGTGTGCCTGTTGCCGAGCGCTGCGTCATCAGGCGTCATTGAGACCGCTGGCAGGAGCAGGCCGCCGGCAGCCGCTCGGCACAAGATCAGGCAGGCACCGGCGGCCGTGGCCGCCACGGTCACGCGCCGGGCTGCGGTTAGCCAGCGCGCTGCAATGAAAATTGCTGCGCTGGTAGCCGCGCAAATCAGAACGACTCGCGCGTCCCCGGCGTTGGCCGCAATCAAGGCGCCCAGAACGGCGCCGATCGCCGCCCAGCCGGTTCGCGGCATTCGATCAGGGGGTGACAGTTACGAGGTCGCGCAGCTTGTCGAACGTCGACTGGCCGACCACGCCACGCGACTGCAGCTCATCGACGCTGCCAAAGGGTGTCGCGGTCCGGGCATCGATGATCTTTGCCGCCGTAACGGGGCCGATACCTGGGAGCGTGTCGAGCTCATCGGCAGACGCATGATTTATGTCGATCAAGGCACCTGATCCCGGCGCCTGACTGCCGGCAGCGTTGCCCTCGGAATTAGGCGTGGCCACTGTCTGTTCGCCCAAGGCCGGGACGTGGATCTGCTGGCCGTCGGTCAGCCGTGCGGCCAGATTGAGCATTCGCGAGGCAGCGTCGATGTCTGCGGTCGCGGCATAGCCACCGGCCGCCGTGATTGCATCACCAACGCGACTTCCCACGGTCAGCTCGTGCACGCCAGGCAGCGTGACGGCGCCCTCGACGTCGACCACGACGGTGCCCGGACCGGCCGTCAGCGAGCCACCGGAACTGAGCGTGGCGTCAGCTACGACGCGCGGGTCAAATGGGCCACTCGACGACTGAACCGCGACGCCACCGGCTGGCAGGGTCGCCCAGATCGCCAACGCGGCCGCGACAGCCACAATGGCCGCGACAGCACCAATCAGCCAGCGCGGAACGTGGTCGTCTCCTCGCTCGGGCGCGGGTTGGCCGCGAGCATCCGCGCGATCTTCGTCTGCGTCGATGACTCGCCAGTCACCAGGACTGTCCACGTCTTGCTCCCTGGCGGGCGCGTGGCGGGTCTGTAAATCAGGCAGCGCTTCTCGCCTGCCAACCACCCGGGGCACTTCAGGCGGTCGCGCAGGCGAGGCCAAAACTTTATGAATTGCTACTTATTGGGGACTTATTTCTCTCAGCGATCTGGCAACAACTGCCCCTACGATCACTTGCGTGACTCGTTTTCGTCGACAAGCGATGGCCGTCGCCCTGGTGTCAGCGACGATCGTGCAGGGCTGCATCTCGATTGCGCCGACGTCGAGCCCGATTCCAACGGCAGCGGCGACCGGTCAAGCCCAACCGACGCCGTCTCCCACTGCTGCGCGAGCCACGGCCACGCCCACGCCGAACCCGACTGCGACGCCGTCAAGCTCGCTGCCTCCAGCCACTCCATCACCTTCGCCGGGCACACCGGCGCCCTCGGCTTCAGTCAGCGGGACGCGCCCGGTGTTCACGTCTGTGGACGAGGCGTACAGCCAAACCGCTGACTGGTCACGCTGCACTCCATCGGGCGCCATCGCCGAATGCGCGACGATCTACGTTCCCACCGATTACGACAACCCAAGCGCGGGCACAACCGCCATAGCGGTCGCTCGCTTCGAGACGGCAAGCGCGCCGCGCGGAGACCTGTTTGTCAATCCCGGCGGTCCGGGCTCAGCGGGCATCGGCTTCGCCGCGTACCTGGCGCAGGTCGCGCCCACGCTCGCCGGAACGTACGACATTGTCGGCTTTGATCCGCGTGGGACGGGTAAGAGCGACCCGCTCGTGTGCCTGGACACGGCTGACCTCGACAAGTTGAATGCCATCGACCCAACGCCGGACAACCCTGCTGAGCGCCAGCAGGGAATCGACCTGGTTGAGGCCCAGGGCGCCGCGTGTGCGGCCAACTCGGGCCTACTCGCAAGCCACGTCACGACCATCGAGGCGGCCAAGGACATCGACGTGCTCAGAGCGGTTCTCGGCGACGACAAGCTCGACTACTTCGGCTTCTCCTATGGCACGTTCCTTGGCACTACCTACGCCGCGCTCTTTCCGGACAAGGTCGATCGCTTCGTGCTTGACGGCGCGCTCATGCCCAGCTTGAGCGGAATGCAGGTTTCGGAGGGTCAGACCCAGGGTTTTCAGACCGCTGTGACCGCGTACATCAAGGACTGCATCAGACAACCCTCATGCCCGTTGGGTTCGAGCGTCAGCGACGCCTCGACGAAGATCCGCGACCTGTTGACCAGTGTCGACCGGGACCCGTTGCCGACTGGTGACTCGGCACGGCCGTTGACCCAATCACTCGCCTTCTACGGGATCGTTGACACCATGTACAGCCCGCAATCGTGGCCGTCTCTGACGGCGGCGCTTGCCGCCGCGTTCGACGGCAGCGGCCAGCAAATGCTGGCTCTGTCGGATGACTACTTCGGTCGTTCCGGTGGGCAGTACATCACCAACCTGATCCAGGCGAACACGGCGATCAACTGCCTCGACCAGGAAGTCGCCGGCGGGGCGACCCAGATTTCCGAGTCGAAATTCGTCGCGGACTCGCCGATCTTCGGCGACATCGTCTACGGCATGGCGGACATGGGCTGCGGCGATTGGCCCGAGAAGACGGCGCTCACGCCGCCCGACTACACCGCGCCCGGTACGCCACCCATTCTCGTGGTCGGTACGACGCGCGACCCGGCGACGCCGTTGGTCTGGGCGCAAGAGCTGGCAAAGACTCTGGACAACGGCGTCCTGCTGACGCGCGATGGCGACGGCCACACCGCCTATCTATCGGGCAATCAGTGCATCGTCCAGAACGTGGACGATTTCCTCGTCGGCGGCACGGTCCCGGCCAACGACACACACTGCTAGGTCAGCGGTAAGTCAGCCGCCCTGCCGGTACGAGCGCGGCCCTTTCTCGCGGTTCCAGCCCACGCGCAGCAGGACCGTCGCCCACATGCGGTAGGGACGCCACGCGTCAGCGATGCCGACGAGGCCGGCACGATCCAGATCAGCTCGTTGGTACAGCTCTCGCGCGGCCATCAAGCTCGCTTCCTCTGACGACGGCAGCTCGTCGATCACGCCACAGCCGCGTAGCCACACCGCCTCGGCGGTGAACTCCCCGACTCCCGGTAATTGGCGCAGCGCGGCAAGCGCGTCATCGCGCGGCATCGCGCGGAGCTGTTCGGTGTCAAGTCGCCCGTCCATCGCGGCGCGGGCGATGCCATGCAGCCAGCCAATTTTCTTCTCGTTAAGTCCGGGCACCGTCGTCGCTTCCAGCAGGCGCGCCGGCGGTGGAAACGCGACGAACTCGTGCCCACCAACCGTGGGGCGATCGCCTAATTGCTCGCCCAGCCACTTCTTGACCCGGGCCCCCTGGCGCATCGAGATGCGCTGCCCAATGACGAACGATGAGGCCGCCTCGTATGCCGAGTAGAAGCACACCGGTCGCAGGAAGTCGTGCGCCTCCTGAAGACGGCCGATCACCGGGTCGCGCTTGCCAACGGCTGGCCAATCGGTGCCATCGTGATCGAGCGACAACGAACGAGCCGCCTGCCTGCGAACCGCGTCGAGCAGCGATGACGGAGCATCCGTCCGACCAACAACGACGCCGTCATCCCGCTGGCGGATGTCGACTGCGGCGGATGAATCGGTGCCTTCCACCGGGAAGGCCATCGAGATGTTTGTCGAGCTCACCTCTCCGCCCCCAATTCCCGGCGGGAAGCCGCCAGCGAAGGCCTGTGCGGCCGCCAGGCTGAAGCGGCCGCTTGGCGAGATCTCGAACTCAGCCAACTGAGGCGGCGAGCTTTGGATGAACCTCCGTCATCAGTCGGGTCATGGTTTCCTGGTCGTACGGCGCCGGAAAACCGATCACCACGTGGTGGTAGCCAGTTTCCACGTATGGCGCCAGCAGCTCTGCGATCTTCTCTGGCGAGCCAGCCGGCTGGGCCGAAGCCGGTCTGCCGGCCCACGTCTCTGCCTTGCCGTTGTGCTCGTAGACGTCCTCGAGGACACGCAGCGCGTCCTTCTCCGAATCGCGGATGAGCACGGGCCCGATGTTCACCGTCCGCTCGATCTCACGTTCGTCACGGCCGACTTCCTCGCAGTGCCTGCGCAGCGCCGCCTCTTTGCGCTTGAACGCCTCGATGCCATTGGCATAGCCAATGTTGCACGCGTCGGCGTAGCGCGCGACGAGACGGAGCGTGACCTGCTCACCCCCGCCGCCGACGATGATCGGCAGCGCAGACTGCACCGGCGGCGGGTCGTTACGGACGCCATCCATCGCGTAGTGCGGTCCGCTCGCAGAGGGCTCCTCGTCGTGGAGCATGGCGCGCATCACCGGCAGCGCCTCGCGCAGCCAGCGCAACCGCTCTCCCGGCGATTCGCCCATGTCGATGCCGAACGCCCTGGCTTCTGACTCGTCCCAGGCAGAGCCGATGCCAAGGTACATACGGCCGTTGCTCATGTGGTCGAGCACCGTGACCATCTTTGCCACGAGCGCGGGGTTGCGGTACGGATTCGCGCCGACCATCAACCCAAGGCGCACGCGCTCGGTCGACATCGCCCAGGCGGCGAGGGTCATGTAACCCTCAAACATCGGGCCCCGCTCAGAGCCGACGATCGGATAAAGGTGATCCCACGTCCACAGCGAGTAGTAGCCGGCTCGCTCGGCTCCCTTGCCTGCCTCTAGAAAACTCGACCAATCGGAGTACTGGTTCCAGCACAGAGCCCCAAAGCGCAGTTCATCGTTCATCACGGAGGGAGCCTAGAGCAACCGCCAGTGCGTGAAAAACACGGCGAGGAGGCATACCGATGTTGACAGCGGGCGTACCTGTACTCCATGAGCATGATTAACGTGCCCGGGAGCCTCAGGCGGGCCAGTTTCACTACCGACGGTAGCGGCAACGCCTCGATCGCTGGAACAATCAGCACCTGCGAGTTAGCGACCAGCAAATAAACCCCCGCCTTCGGCAGGGGTTTTTTGTTTATTTCAACGGGCCGCTGGGGATCGGGTCAGTCAGTGCGGTTTGCGTCGGGCTTGCCCAATAGGCAAGGACGATGAATGCCAGTAAGAGCAACGCCACAGCGACCAGCAGCCTACCCATAAGCGCGATTGTGCCCGTCTTTGTCGGTCTGTCAAGAATGGTGCTCGATCGGCCCATAGGGATCGAGATCGCGCGAGTCAACGCCGAAGCTACCGGCTGCAGCTGCCAACCCTGCGAGAGATCCCAGGATCACCAATAAGATCAAGATCGCGTCCACTGTTCCTTACCTCCGGCCCAGAAACCGAATTCGTGAAGGCTTTGCCGGAACTCGATTGCGTCCGGCTGTGCGATGCATCCGGGCCTCTTCGACCTGGCGCTCGATTTGCTCCTGACGGTCTTTGAGCAAGAGCTGTGACTGGTACCACACGGGCCCGTTCCTCCTTCCGCAGTAACTGCTAGATCTGCTTTAATCGGTTACTTGATAACCGAATAGTAGCCACTTGCGCGTAACCTGTCAATGGTGTACAACCAGTTACGTCATGGAATCATTGTTAACTGTTGCGCCGAGCCATCACCACTCGTCGAACGAGTTCGATGAGCACGGCCGGCACGGTCATCAGGCATCGCTTGCGGACGGCTTGGACTTCGTCAACTCGCTCGAATACTCAAAGGGCCTGCCGCACGACGAGCTGACCAGCGCAACCGTCGCGGTGCAGTGGTTCCAGCAGCACTCGCTGCTCCACAGCGATATGGCTGCGGCCCTCAATGCCGAGGTTGCGGGCGACCAGGCCGCTGCAGAGCGGCTGCTACAGCGCGTACAGAAAACGCGAAGTGCGCTGCGCGAGCTGCTCGACGCGGCCGTCGAAAAGCGACCACCGTCGGACTCCGCGCTGCGTGAGGTCAATCGCGCGCTGCGGGCTCCATATGTCTACGAGCTCGTTCCTGCCGCTGACGGCGTTTCGCTGGACCACCGACACGACGGTGACCCGATCAACGGCGCATTGAGCCGCCTCTCGGAGGCGGTCGCGCGCGAGCTGACCCAGGACGACAAGGAACGGCTCCGGGTGTGCGCCAACGACGAGTGCCGCTGGGTATTCCGCGACAACTCGCCGGCGGGCCGGCGAAAGTGGTGCGACATGTCGAGCTGTGGCAACCGTGCCAAGGCTGCCCGCCATCGCGAACGGCAGAAGCAGAAGGCAGAGTCGCCACCGGAGGCGCAACTGCCGCTGGGCTAAGCCGGCCTCTCGGCGATCACGAACAAATGGCGCTCACCCTCGCCGAACTCCTCGATCTCCGACCACTCGATCTGGAAACCCGCCTCGCGCAGCAGGCGCATGTTGGTGTCGCCGTCGAAATGCGACCAGCTCATCGGCGCCCCATGCCAGTCGGGGTCGTACTCGCTGGGGTTGTCTCCTGACCCAAGGCTGAGGAGCGCTTTGCCGCCTGGCTTCAGCCACGTATGCATGCTCGTGAAGAGCGCCGCATGTTCAACGCGTGGAACGTGGATGATGGCGAAGAAGCTGACGATCAGGTCGATGCTGGCCGGTTCCAGATCGAGATCCTCCATGCGTGCTTCACGGAATACTGCCGACGGCACCTCGCGCCGGGCGATATCGAGCATCGCGGGACTCAGGTCGTAGCCCTCGACCTCGTAGCCGCGATTGGCGAAGTACCGACTGACCGGCACGCCGCCACCGCAGCCCAGGTCGACGACGCGACCGGACTGAGGTAGCCGCGGACGCAATGAGTCGAGCCAATCGATGTTGGCCTGCTCGCGGGATGCGCGGCCCTCGTGGTAGGTCTGCGCGATGACCTGGTAGCCGTCGCGCACGACTTGGTGCGGGTCGGCGTCGCTCACGCTTTCGGCTTGGCCACCACGTTGACCAGCCGTCCGGGCACCTGGATGACGCGGACGACATCCTGGCCGTCGAGGGCCGCGCGGATCTTGTCCCGTCCCATGACGATCTGCTCGATCTCGATCTCGGACAAACCGGCGGGCACGGACACCAGGTCGCGCAGCTTGCCGTTGACCTGGACCGGCAGCTCGACGTTTGCCTCAGCGATGAGCGTCTCGTCAAACTGCGGCCACGTCTCGCTGTGAATTGACGTCCATTCCTTGCCCGTCGCGGCAAGACGCCGACTCCACAGCTCCTCGCTGATGTGCGGCGCAATGGGCGCCAGCATCAGCAGCAGCAGCCGAATGGTCTCCTCCCACGCCGGTTCGTCCACGACGACTGTGCCGCGCAGCCGAATCAGCCGATTGGTCAGCTCCATGAGCGCGGCGATCATCGTGTTCCAGTGGTAGTCGGCGTGGTCGTCGCTGACCTTCTTGAGCGTTCGATGGACCTGGCGACGCAGCGCATCGGCAACCTCGCCCTCAGTTTGACCCGCGGGTAGCTTGCCGCCCTCCGGGTCGCCCGGCTCTACACCCCGCGGGTCGGTTGCCACCGTCCATACGCGGCGCAGGAAGCGATGGATGCCGTCGATCCCGGTGGGACTCCACGGCCCACCCTGGTCCCAAGGCCCCATGAACATCAGGAACAGGCGAACCGTGTCCGCTCCGTAGCGCGCGACCAGCTCGTCAGGGTCCTGGACGTTGCCGCGCGACTTGCTCATGCGCTCGCCATCGGCGCCCAAAATCTGGCCCTGGTTGAACAGGCGCAGCCACGGCTCACGCTCGTGGATCATGCCAAGGTCGTTCAGCGCCTTGGCCCAGAAACGTGCGTACATCAGGTGCAGAACGGCATGCTCGGCGCCGCCCGTGTACTGCTGGACCTCGCACCAGACGTCATCGCGATGCCGATCGATAGGCACGTCGTCGCGGTCCAGCGACAGGTAGCGCCACCAATACCAGGACGAGTCGACGAACGTGTCCATGGTGTCCGTCTCGCGACGGCCGGGACCGCCGCACTTTGGACACGTAGTGGTCTTCCACGCCTCGTGCGTCTCGAGCGGATTGCCCTGCGCCGGCCACTTCTCGATGTCATCAGGCAGCTTGATGGGCAGCTCGTCATATGGCACGGGAACCATGCCGCACGACGGATCTGCCTCGCAGTAGACGACCGGGATCGGCGCTCCCCAGCCACGCTGTCGGCTGACCAGCCAGTCGCGCAGCCGGTACGTGACGGCAAGATCGCCCTTGCCCTGCTGCTTCAGCTGGAAGGTGATCGCGCGACCGCCTTCGGGCGCGGCCATGCCGGAGAAGTCGCCAGAGTTGACGAGCACCTCGTTCGCGCTGTGCGCCACGTACGCGGCCGAGGCGTCGCTCTCCCCGGCCTGACCACGCGGCGCGATGACCTGGCGGATCGGCAGTCCGAACTTCTGGGCAAAGGCGAAGTCCCGTTCGTCGTGCGCCGGCACGGCCATGATCGCGCCGGTGCCGTAGCCCAGCAGCACGTAGTCGGCGATCCAGATCGGGATGCGCTCGTTATTGATCGGGTTGATGGCAAAGCTGCCCAGGGCGACGCCGGTCTTCTCGCGATCGGTCGACAGGCGATCGATCTCCGACTTGCGCCGCGCCTCGAAGCGGTAGCTTTCGACCTCCGCCTTGCGATCAGTTGCCGTCAGCTCG
>DATBFJ010000027.1:0-65257 GCA_036558545.1 Candidatus Limnocylindrales bacterium | reverse complement strand
GTTCTCGCCGCGCTGTGGCTGTGGACGCTCAGCCGACGGGGCTGGGTGCTGGTGATGGTCCTCGTGGGCATTGGACTGATCGCGAACCTGTTTCTGTGGTCGATCGGGCAGCCGGCGTGGGTGCGCCTGGCAATCCAGGCCGCAACGGCGTTCTACCTGAACTCAGCGCCCGTTCGACAGCTGTTCGAGCACCGTCGCGAGATCGAGCCGATCGTCCTGCGCGACCCTGAGGCGCAGGCCGGTTGATGGCGACAGCGACGCCGTCAAAGCGCAAGGCACTCACCACCAGCAACTCCGCGGAGCGCCTGGCTCATCTTTCCACGTCCGGCGAGACAGTCCAGGATCCGATCGATCTCGCATTGCTTCAGAAATACGAGCCGATAGTCCATTACAACCAGGGCGAGTTGTTCTTCCCCACCGCGGTCGACAGCTACCTGGCCGATTGCGACATGCTCATGGGCCGGACGCAGCGCGATCAGGTAGTCGTGGCCCAGGCCGGTGAGCTGTCTCGCGAGAACCTCGGTGAGCACATCGCCGAACCGGGCAAATCGCTCTATCTGCGCCTCGTACAGAAACCCCTGAACGGCTTCGAGCTGGCGCGCTGGCAGGTGCGCAGCGACCGGCCGCGCTTCCGCGCAGCCGGTCGCCTTGCCCGCGTCGGGCTCTTCGGCCGGCTGCTCGACGCGGGCTTCAACGTGTCATTGCTGCTGCGCGGCACGGTCCCCGGTGGCACGGCCGCGGCGGCCCAGATCAAGTACGCCGCCGCTCGTGAAAAGGATCCGCGCTACGTGTACTACGGCCGTGTCGTGCGCCGCCGCGGCTGGATCGTCCTGCAGTACCTGTACTTCTACTTCATGAACGACTACCGCTCGACGTTCCACGGCGTGAACGATCACGAAGCGGACTGGGAGCAGGTATTCGTCTACCTCGAGGACGCACCCGGTGGACCGAAGCCGGTCTGGATAGCGGCCGCCGCGCATGACTACATAGGCGATCAGCTGCGCCGGCGCTGGGACGACCCGACGTTCGTCAAGAGCGGTGACCATCCGGTCGTTTTCGCCGGCGCCGGTTCCCACGCGACGTATTTCGAACAGGGCGAGTACATGACCAGCGCACCGATCTCGGGGCTGCGCGGCGTTGTCGGACTGCTCGAGGCTGGTCGCAACTTCTGGGTCAACTCGCTGCGCCAGCCGGATCCCGGCGACCTGGCCAAAAAGCTCGAGTCGACCTTTTCGGCGTCCTTCGTCGACTACGCTCGCGGCGATGGCACATCCCTTGGCCCGGGCGGCGATGGTGCGTGGTCACCGATCCTGATCTCCGACGCTGACGGTTGGGTCGACGGTTACCGTGGCCTGTTTGGCCTGGACACACACGACCGATTTGGCGGAGAACGTTCGCCCGCCGGCCCTAAGTACGCCCGCTCCGGAGAGCAGCGCTTGTCATGGCAGGACCCCCTCGGTTTCGCCGGCCTGGATAAGGCGGATCCGCCCTTCCAGTGGCCACAGACGCTCCTGGCGCGCGAGCAGGAACTCAACTCCGAGGCCGATGTCCTCGACAGCAAGATCAAGGATCAGACCGACACGCTGCCCGGACTATCCCTCGAGGTCCAGGCGCTGGCCGAGGATGGCGGGATGGAGGCGCTTCACCGCAAGCGGGAAGCCGCGCTGACAGCGGGCGAGCTCGAGCTGCGCAGGCTGCGCGCTGAACGCGCCGCAATCGACGACCAGGTCTCGGCAACGCGCCGCGAGCGGATCCGCGTCGTTGCCGGCGATCTGGGCGATCCGCGTGCCCATCTGACGCACCCTCATCGACCAGTGCCGCCCGACGAGATCCGCCACGGACTGTTCATCGAGATCTGGTCCGCGGTCAGCGCGGCATTGCTTCTCGTCGCGGTCGCCGTGCTCGTGTGGTTCGAGGTCTTGCCGTGGTGGGCCGCGATTCCCGTGGCGCTTGCCGGCTACCTCTTGATCGAATCAGCATTCCGGCGGCGCCTGACGCAGTTGACGCTGCGGCTGGTCCTGATACTCGCGTTCATCGCAGTCGCCCTGCTGGTAATCAACTACAGCGCCGAAATCGTCATCGTCGGCATCGTCGGCCTCGCCGTCTTCCTGCTCGTCGACAACCTGCGCGAGGTCCTCGGTCGCTAGCGGCGCTCTTCCTTCGGCTCGGACTGCGCGGTGACGATTTCGTCCTGACGTTCGTCTGTCGTCGTCCTGGGCGTGGCAGAAGGCGCCTTCTCGTCCGCATCTGAAGGCAGCGTCCAACTCCAGCTGTTGAGTCTGCTCAGCAGTCGACGGGCCGTCAAATCGAGCTGGATTGGCGTGACCGCGATGCGTTTGTTGACCACCGCGTCGAAGTCGGTGCCCGGCTCGGCCAGACCCGAGGGCGGTGGTCCGCCGATCCAGTAATACGGCGTGCCGCGCGGGTCGAGGCGCTCCACGAGCTCGTCCTGGTAGATACGCTTGCCCATCCTCGTGACCTCCACGCCGCCGAACTCGTCGAGCGGCACGGCGGGCACGTTGATGTTGATCAGCTCGCCGTCCTCGAGGCCGTTCTCGAGGATGTTCACGGCAGCTCGGTACGCGATGCGCGCCGCCAGCGTGAAATCGGGATGCTCGTAGTACTCCTGCGAGATCGCGAATGCCGGGCATGACGACATGACCGCTTCCATGGCTGCACTGACCGTGCCCGAGTACGTGATGTCGTCGCCCAGGTTGGCTCCGTAGTTGATGCCCGAGGCCACGAGATCAAAGCCGCCGACATCGAAGTAGCCGAGGAAAGCGAGACTGACCGCGTCGGTCGGAGAGCCGTCTACCGACCAACCACGACCGCCGTCCGCGAGCGTTCGTTCACGGACTCTGAGCGGACGCATGAACGTTTTTGTGTGGCCCACCGCCGATTGGTTCGTTTCGGGCGCGAGAACGTAGACGTCGCCGAGTGGCTCGAGAGCCTGCTTGAGCGCCAGCAGGCCGCGCGATTCGATGCCGTCGTCGTTGGTGACGAGGATGCGTGGTCGCGGATCCCACTCTGCGAGCGGTCGCGCGACGCGCGGGCGCGACCTCGGCGGAGCCATCCGCCGGTCGCGCTGGGCCAGTGGCTCGCCTCGCTCACGGTCGACGTCGCGCCGCTCGACTCTTTCCTGGTCGCGCGCGATGTCGCTTTTGCGGTCCGTCACGCCGACGAATCGGCGTTGGCTTCTGCAGGCGTGTCGGATTTGTGCGAAACGCTGGGCACTTCGTCAGGAACCGGCTCATTGGCAGCGGCCGAGCCGCCCGCGTTCACGGGCGGTGGCTTGGGCACGCGTACCGGTCTTCCTTCGCGTTCACCGACGCGTTTGGCGGCCATCGTCGTCACGTCGCGCGGCACGCGCACGTTGCGTGACAGGAAGTGCTGGAAGAAAGCCGCGATCACCGCCGCGAAGGGGAGCGCGAAGACGGCGCCGGCAATGCCGGCGATCTTGACGCCTATCAGCACGGAGACAAGGACGATCACCGGATGCAGGCCGATCGCCTGGGACATGACTCGCGGCTGGACGATGTTCATGACGATGAACCAGCCAATGCCCATCACGATCAGCGTCGGCAGTGCCGCTTCCGGCTTGGTCAGAACGGCGACGATGACAGGCGGCGCCCAGGACACGAACGGTCCGAAGAATGGGATCGCCTGCAGGACGCCAGAGAGCGCGGCCGACGCGGGCAGGAAATCCAGTCCGAACAGGATGTGGGCGAACGCCGCGACGCCCGCATAGATCAGGCCCTGGATGAACTGGCCACGAATGAAGCCACCGAATGACGACGCGACGCTCGTCTCGAACAGGTTTGCCTGCTCGCTGTACTGAGGTGGTACGAGCCGATTGGCGTAGGCCAGGATGCGGTCCTTGTCGAGCAGGATGAAGAGCGACAGGAAGATCACGATCAGCAGGTTGCCGACGATGCCGAGGCTGAAAAGGGCGACGCCGGTGAGCGGCTCGACGAGATTGCCGCCGAGGCTGCCCAGGTTCGCAAGGATGTCCTTGGCCGTTGCGGCGACGTCAACCTGGAAGCCGAGCGAGCTGACGATGCTCTGAATCGGCGCCAGGATCTCCGGTAACCGCGCCTGGAACGTTGGCAGCTGAGTGATGAAGCCGCTGATCGAGGATGCGAGATTGCCTGCGACGACCAGCGCGATCCAGCTCAGGATGATGAACATGCCCAGGTAGACGCCGCCCACGACGAGCACCCGCGGGAGCTGCGGAACGGCTCGATCCAGCATGCCGACGAGCGGCGAGAGCATGAATGCCAGGAGCCACGCCAGGAGCAGGACGAGCAGGATGTCGCTGAAGAACGACAGGATCACTGCCACCTGGGCGACGAGCACGAGGGCAAGGACCAGGGTGCCCAGGACGAGGGCCGCGTGCAGCCAGCGTCGCTCGGATTCCGGCAGCTGGATTTCCATGGCGCGCTGAGTCTACCTTCGGCCCTGCATGCTCAATGGCCTGGCTGAGCGCGAGATACGGCACAATCCGCGACATATGCGTGTGTTCTCAGGAATTCGTGCCACTGGCGATAAGACGCTGGGCAACTACAGCGGCGGGTTTCGCCAGTACGTCGCGACACAGGATGAGGCAGTTCGCGACGGCGGCCAGGCCTTCTTCTGTGTCGTCGATCTGCACTCGATAACCACGTCGCTCGATCCCGACCTGTTGCGCGAATCGACACTGTCTGTCGGCGCGTGGCTGTTCGCCACCGGCCTCGATCCGGAGCGGTCGACGGTCTTCGTGCAGAGCCACGTCACCGCGCATGCCGAGGCGGCATGGCTGCTCGGCGCCGTGACGGCTTACGGGGAGCTGCGCCGGATGACCCAGTTCAAGGAAAAGTCAGAGGGCCAGGATTTCGTCTCGGCCGGGCTCTTCAACTACCCGGTCCTGATGGCCGGCGACATCCTGCTGTACCAGGCGGACATAGTGCCGATCGGCGACGACCAGCGCCAACACCTCGAGCTTACGCGCAACATCGCCGAGCGCTTCAACCAGCGTTTTGGCGACACCTTCACCGTTCCGCGCGGCGTCTATCCACAGGAAGGTGCGCGGATGCGCAACCTCCAGGAGCCCGACAAGCTGATGTCGACGTCGCGCGGCGCGCCCGCGGGCGTCATTCGCCTGGTCGATCCGCCGGACGAGATCAGGCGCAAGTTCAAAACTGCAGTTACCGACTCCGGGCGCGAGATCGTCCACGAGCCAGAGTCCAAGCCCGGCATCTCGAACCTGATCGAGATCATGGCCGTAGCGACGGGCCGGAGCGTCAAGGACATCGTGGCCGACTACGACGGCCAGGGCTACGGCCAGTTCAAGCAGGATGTGGGCGAAGCAGTCGTGGACCTGCTTGCGCCGCTGCAGGCCCGTTACCACGAGCTGCGCTCGGACGACGCGGAGCTGCGTCGGATGCTCACACTGGGAGCCGAGAAGGCGCGCTCGAGCGCTCAGCCCACACTCGACCAGATGTACGAGAGGATGGGTTTCGCTCGCTAGGAGCTGAGCTCCACTTTTGCGCGGACCGTCGCGCGGATCCGATCGGCAAACGGGTTGGCGCCCAGGTCCTCGTAGGCGTCGAGCGCCGCCCGGAGCAAACGTGTTCGTTCGGGTTCGTCGACAAGCTCGGCAAGCAGTTCGCTCGTCCTGGCCACCTGGAACGCTGCCGAGAGTTCCGTAAATCGAGCGAGGGCGGTTCTCACCATGTCTGTCGCCGACTCGCGTTCGCCCCGGCGCAACGCGAGCACAGCCTTGGCCCGCGCGATCGATGGCGCGGCAAGCTCGTTGGCAAAGGCCTGGCCCTCGGCGAATGGCAGGAACTGCTCGAGATCGTCGTAGCGCTCGAGCGCGACCAGCGTATCCAACAGCGGTGCGATGCCGGTGCCGATGAAGCCGGAGCTCGGTCTGGACAGCGCGTCGTCGACAATCGGGTTGGCCTCGGCCACGCCCAAAGAGCTGGCGTACAGCGCTGACACTGCCGAGCCGCCGAACGTGCTCGTGCGCGCTGTGTCGACCGCGACGGGAACCAGCAGTGTGGCGCGATCGCTGTCGCCGCGCCGCGCCAGGACCGTGGCGCCCAAGGCGGGGCCGGCACGGACCGCCGCACAAGTCACCTCTCCCTCGCTCGCTGCGGCCTCGGCGTACCACGGCAGGATCTCGAGCATCCGGTCCCAACGACCCAGCGGCTCCGCGGCGCGATAGATCTCCCAGGCGGCATGCATCCGTTCGTGTGGGCTGAGATCTGTCGATCGGGCGAACGCATCTTCGCCCGCGAGAAGTGAGTCTTCGTAGCGACCCGCGTCCGCTCGCGCCCCGGCAACCGATACGAGGAGATCGACCTGCTCACGGCGCGAGGGCAGCTTGTTGATCAGCGACAGCGCCTCTTCGCACTTCTCGCGGTAGCGTTGTTCCTGCTCGCTGGCCTGGTACAGGATCGAGAGCAAGGCAAAGGCCATGTACTGCAGAGATGGGTCGCCGATCTGCTCGGCGATGCGCATGCCCTCCTCGACGTCGGCGATGCGCTCGTCAAGGTCAGGCAGCTCATCCTTGCTGAGCAGCGTCCGACCGGCGCCAATCGGGATGTTGTTGCGACCGCGCGCCAGGCCCGCCGATGCGATGAGCAGTGGCGCACGGACATCGTCCGACACCGGCCGCGCCAGGCACTCCGCGATGAGTGCCTGTAGCTCATCTACCGGAGGCGCATCACGGAAAGCGCCCCACCGAATGGCCATTCGCGCAGCCTTGGCCACGAGCGACGGGATGCGCTCGTCGGCATCCGACAGCTGACGTGCCTCTTCGATCGCTGCCAGATACGCCGCAACCGTGTCGTCGCCACGGTACAGCGCTTCGTGGTCGTCGCCGAGCTCCTCGTGGATCAGTGCGAGCTCGGCCGTACCCTTGGCGATGGCCAGGGCTTCGCCGTGGAGCTGCAGCGCCTTGTCCGTGGCGAATCGGTGGCGCGCCGAGGCTCCGGCGCGGACGAGCATCTCGAACGCGCGGCGGCGCACTTGCTCGTGCTCGTCGCGCCGATCGGACCACGCCAGGTCGGCATCCTCGGCCGTGATCGCGGCCGAGTAGTGATAGGCGATCAGCTCCTCGTACTCATCCTGCCGGTCAACGGCGAGGCTCTCGAGCCACCGCCCGACATCCGCGTGGGCCCGAGCTCGGCGTGCCTTTGGAACGCTGCCGTAGGCGACGTCGTGGATGAGCATGTGTCGAAACATGTATTCGGGCTCGTCACCGATCGTCGAGGTGGGCCGCACGGCAATCAGGCCCCGACGTTCGAGCGAGTGCAGCACCTCGCCAGCGGCGGCTGGCGACAATGCGGTCTCTCGACTCAGCGCACCGGGCCAGAAGATCCGACCGACCACGGATGCTTCCTGCAGAAACTGCTTTTCGGCCACAGGAAGCGCGTCGATGCGCGCCGCGAGCAGGCTGTGGACGTTGTCCGAGAGCTTGACCGTGGCAGCACGCTCGGTTGCATGCCATGCACCGTTTTCGCTGACCAGCGCGCCCTCGTCGACGAAGCGCTGGAGCATCTCCTCGAGAAAGAACGGGTTGCCGTCGGCCTTGGCGCGCATCTCGTCGACGATTCCGGACGGCAGTCCGGCGGAGCCAATGAGCTCGTCTATGAGGCGCTCGCTCTGGACGCCGGTCAACGGCCGAAGTGAGACGACGGAGATGTCCTGGCCCGTCCCAAAGCCCGGGTGCGCTTCGAGGAACTCCGGCCGCGCGGTCGCCACAATCAGGATCTGGCCCTGGGATCGCGCGGCGAGCATCTCGATGAGCGTGAGCATCCGATCGTCGGCCCAGTGGATGTCCTCGAGCACGATCGCCAACGGCCAGGATCGAGCGAGACCGGTCAGAAACCGTGGCCACGAGCGCGAGATTTCTTCGAAGACAACCTCTGGATCGAGGCCTTCGAGCAGGTTGTCGGGCAGGGTGATGTTCGCGCTCGTGGCCAGTGCGGCCACGGTGCGCGCGATGTCGTCGATGCCCAAGCCGATCGATGCCAGCGGCCCGGCGACAGATTGCTCTAGCTTGGCAACCGCGCTTTCAGCTGGCTCGTCGAGCGAGATGGAACAGGCCGCGCGCAGGATCTCGCCGAGCGCCCAGAAGGTGATGCCGTGGCCGGCCGCCAGGCAGCGACCACGGAGCACCAGCAGCCGATCGAACCGTTCTCCAGCCTCGCTGATCGTTTCACGCAGCAGCCGGCTCTTGCCGATGCCCGCTGGACCAGCGATCAGCACCAGGCGCGGGCTGGCGCCTTCGATCGCCTCGTCGAGCAGGCCGATGACAGTGGCGAGCTCGCGATCCCGGCCGACCATCGCGCCCTGAAACGGCGTTCGCTGGACGTCGCTGTGCAATGGCTCGCGGAGCACGCGCGCGATAACCGGCTCGCGCTTGCCTTTGAGCTGCAGCGACCAGGGCTCGCCAAAGTCGAAGGCGTGCCGTGCGCTGGCCCACGTCCGCTCGCCGACGATCGCCGTTCCGGGTTCGGCGGCCTGCTCGAGGCGCGAAGCGACGTTCACGGCATCGCCCGAGACGAGGAATTGCCCGCCCGGTCGAGCACCAACTGGTGCCAAAACCTCGCCTGTGTTCACGCCGATGCGGACGCGCAGTTGCACGCCGTGGCGAACCTTGAACGATCCGTTGAGGCGGTCGATCTCGTCGATCATCTCGCGCACCGCGTGAAGAGCACGGATTGCGTCGTCCTCGCGAGCCGCTGGAACGCCCCAAACGGCCAGGATCGCATCGCCGATGTACTTCTCGATCGTGCCGCCCCAGGTCGTGACGATCGCCGCCATGGCCGCGAAATACTCCTGGAGGAGTGCCCGGACGCGCTCGGGATCGAGCTGATCGCCCAGGTCGGTCGAACCGGTGACGTCGGCGAAGACGATCGTGGCGAGCTTGCGTTCCTCGGCCAGCTCCGGCCCAAGGTGGCTGCCGCACGACGCGCAGAAGCGGGCGCCAACCCCCACAGGCGCGCCGCAGGTGGGGCAGACGGCGGGTCCGCTCATGATTGAGCAGTCTAGTCGCGCGTCCGTGACAATCTGACCGCGAGGAGGTCGCGACAGCCCGCATCAGCGGGACGTCGCGTGCCGCCGCGCAGCGAGAAGCCGCAGCGTACGAGCGGAGACATTTCAAATTGCGCATGAGCGACGTGCTGCGCCAACTTCGTCAGCAACACACGACGGCCGACGCCCGGCCGCGCCTGATGGAGCGCTACGCGGCCTTTCTTCCGGTCAGTGGATCCACGCCGAACATCACGCTCGGTGAGGGCTATACGCCGCTCGTCCATGCCCGCAACCTGGGCCGCATGATCGGCTGCCCTTTGCTCTATCTCAAGGTCGAGGGCATGAACCCAACGGGCTCGTTCAAGGACCGCGGCATGGTCGTCGCGGTTGCCAAGGCGATGGAGCAAGGGTCGAGCGCGATCATCTGTGCCTCGACCGGCAACACGGCCGCTTCGGCAGCCGCATATGGCGCCGCGACGGGGCTCGAAGTCGTGGTCGTCATCCCGGAAGGACAGATCGCAGCCGGCAAGCTCCTCCAGGCCCAAGCGGCAGGAGCCAAGGTGGTTGCCGTGAAAGGCAACTTCGACGCTGCCCTGAGTGCGGTGCGCGAGCTCGTCGAAGACACCCGCTCAGACGGCGCGCGGATCGCGACCCTGGTCAACTCGGTCAACCCTTTCCGGATAGCGGGGCAGAAAACGGCCGCGTTCGAGATCTGCGAGGACCTTGGCGGCGCACCCGATTACCTGGCTATCCCGGTCGGTAACGCGGGCAATATCACCGCGTACTGGGCGGGATTCACCGAATACCGCGACGCACAGATGGTCGAGACGCGCCCCGTGCTGTTGGGCTTTCAGGCTGCCGGCGCAGCGCCGCTCGTTACCGGCAAGCCCATCGACAATCCGCAGACCGTGGCGACGGCGATAAAGATCGGCCGGCCCGCGAGCGGTGCTTTGGCACTGGCCGCCCGTGATGAGTCGGGCGGCGTGATCGAGGCAGTCACCGACGACGAGATTCTCGCCGCGTATCGAGATCTCGCGCGCCACGAGGGCATCTTCTGCGAGCCTGCCTCGGCCGCGTCTCTGGCCGGCGTTCGCAAGATGGCCGAAGCGCATCGATTGGACCCCGGTGCGACCATCGTATGCGTGCTGACCGGACACGGGCTCAAGGACCCAGACACCGCTTCGCGAGTCGCCACAGCTCCTCATCTCGCTGGTGCCACAGCGCAGGAGCTCAGGGCAGCGCTCGGTTGGTGATGGCCCGCGCAAAGCTGCACGACGCTCCGGTCACGGTCGAGGCTCCGGCGAGCAGTGCAAATCTCGGACCGGGTTTTGATTCACTTGCGCTCGCGCTGGAGTTGCATCTGCGAGTGACCGTTACGCCGCTGACCGCCGGCGCTGAGCAATTGACGGTCATCGGCGAGGGGGCCGACGAAATCGGCATCGACGCAGGCAATAGGTTTCTGATCGGTCTCGAGCATGGATTGCAGGAGTTCCAGCTGGAACCGCCTGTTATGCGTATCGATATGGACAACGAGATCCCGCTCGCGCGCGGATTGGGCTCGTCAGCGGCAGCCTGCGTTGCAGGGCTGCTGGCGGCAGAGGCCATGGCACGCGCCAAGCTTGGTGACCAGCGCATCCTGCGCATCGCGACAGACATCGATGGCCACCCGGACAACGTCGCCGCAGCGCTGTTCGGCGGCTTTGTGATCGTCGGCCACGACGACGACGGCGCTCCGAGGGCCGCGCGCTTCGATCCGCCCGAAAAACTTCACGCAGCCGTCTTCATACCCGACTCGGAGCTGCGCACCGCCGAGATGCGCGCGGCGTTGCCCGCTTTCGTGAAGCATGCCGATGCCGCGCGCAACGTGGGTGGCACGGCGCTGGTCGTGGCCGCCTTGACGAGCGGCCAGCTCGAACTCTTGGCGGGCATGGGCGACGACCGGATGCACGAGCCATATCGGTCGCGGCACATCAGCCAGCTGCCCGCCATCGTCGCCGCGGCGCGTGGTGCGGGCGCCCTGGGCGCGGCGCTGTCGGGTGCGGGATCGGCGATCCTGGCGCTCGCCGACAACAGGACTGCCGCTGACGGCGCTGCGCGCGCCATGTCAGATGCGGCAAAGAGGACGAACTTGCCCGGACGTGCCGTAGTCGTCCGGCCGGCAGCGCATGGCGCTCGAATCGTAGGTGTGCCTAAACGATGACTTTTCCCAACCGAATAGAACGCTTCAGGGCCGTCGACAGCACCCAGCATGTTGTCCGTGAATGGCTCGCTGAGGGTGTTCCAGAAGTGTGCGTGGCCGTGGCCGACTATCAGACCTCCGGTCGCGGACGCAACGGCCGCGAGTGGGTGGCACCGCCCGGCGCGGCTCTGCTTCTGTCGGTCGGCCTGCGGCCCGCCTACCTTGCCGCTGGTCATGCCTGGCGCCTGGCCGCCGTCGTGGCGCTGGCCATGCGCGATGCCGCCGAGGATGTCGCGGGTCTCAAGGAAGGAACTCTTTGGCTGAAGTGGCCGAACGACATCGTCGCCGACGCACATGACGGCGGCATTCGCAAGGTGGCCGGCGTTCTTGGCGAGTCGGTCGCAGCGGGCGAGCGCGTCGAGTCGGCAATCGTGGGAATCGGGGTCAACACGGAGTGGAAGATGACCGACTTCCCGTGGGGCATCGCGGCGACGATGAACAGCCTCCACGAGCTATCGGGCAAGCGGCCGATCGACAACCAGCTGCTGCTGCAGGGCTTTCTGGACCGGCTCGAACCGCGCTACGAGGCGTTGCTGAGCGGGAGATTCGACAACGGCGGTTGGTCGTCTGCGCAGCGCACCACGGGCCGGACCGTGGTTGTCGATGCGGGAGACAGCTCGGTGACCGGAAAAGGAGTCGGCGTCGATCCCGAGTCAGGTGCGCTGCTCGTCCAACCGGACTTCGGCGGCGTCGTTGCTGTCGACTCAGGCGAAGTCATTCGCTGCCGGGTCATTTAGTCGAGCGCGCTGCCCCGCGCTATCCACGGACTCGCATCGCAGACCAGGGCGACAAGATGTCGTTCGGGCGCAGCTTGAAGTGCTCCCGGCGCGCGCTCTTGGCGATCAGCCCGCGGCAGCGCCGCGTGAGCGCATGTTGGTAATCAACGTGTAACGGCTAGACTCGGCCGGTGTTGAGGAGAGGGAAGGACCGCGTTGCGGCCCTGGATAGCCTCGACGTGGACCGCTCCGCCGTTGAGCGTTCACGACGTGATCCTGCCGCCTTCGAGGCGCTTTATCGGAAGTACGTCGCCCAGGTGTACAGCTTTGCGCTCTACGAGCTCCGCGATCCGCACGCGGCGGAGGACGTGACTGCACTCGTCTTTCTGCGTGCCCTGGCCGGGCTGCCCCACTTTCACGAGCAGTCCGAAGGTCTCGACTCCAGCTTCCGTGTATGGCTTTTCCAGATTGCTCGCAACGCGCTGTCGAACGAGAAGCGCCACGCTCGGCGCCACCCGACATCGCCGATCGATCTGGCACTCGAGTACCCGGCCGGCGACGACACACATGCCGTGGCGAGCAACCGCATCGAGCTGGCGCGCGCGTGGGAGCTCATCGAACGGTTGCCCGCGGACAGGCGACGCGCGCTCGTGCTGCGCTTCGTGAACGAGATGTCGACTCGTGAGATCGGCGAGATCCTGGGCCGGTCAGAGGGCGCCACGCGCGTCCTGATCCACCGCTCGCTGCAATCCGTGGCGCGTCAGATGAGCCGGGCAGAGAAGTCGGGAGTCCGCTTCCCGCGCAAGCGCGCGGCCAATTGATGGAGCCAGCCCAGCCGGCATTGCGCCTCGATGCGGACGACGAGGCGGTCCAGAGCGACGCTTACATCGACGCGTTGCTCAACGGCCACGCTCGACTCCCCATCACGCTCTCCCGCGCTCCCTCGACGCCAGAGCACAACGTGCGCCAGGTGATCCGGCTGCTCGAGACCGGCCTGCCGCGTTTTCACCCGTCGTTCCTGTTCGAGGAGCGGCTCGCCGAGCAGCTACGCGCGGCAGGCGGCGCGCCCGGCGACTCCATGGTGGCGCTGGATCGCAGGCTGCTGATGGGTGGCGCGATCGCGTCGGGCGTATCGATCGGTGCTGCGGCGATGTTTGCCTGGCGGCGGAGGCAGGGCTGATGCCGATCAAGTTGCCGTTTGCGGGCCGCCGCGATGAGCAATACCCCAAGGATCTCTGGACGCAGTGTCCCGACTGCCAGGAGATGCTCTACAACAAGACGCTCGACAAGGGCCTGCGCGTATGCCCGCGCTGTGGCCACCATTTCAGACTGCGCGTCGACGCCCGACTCACGCTGCTCCTCGATCGCGACAGCTTCGTGGAGCAGGACGCCGGTCTCGAATCGGTCGACGTGCTCGCATTCGTCGACCAGAAGCCCTACCCGGATCGGCTCGCCGCAGCGCGTGACTCGACCGGCGTCCGGGACGCGGCGGTATGGGGCACGGCATCCATTGGTGGCACGCGCGTTGCCATCTGCGCCATGGACTTTGCCTTCATGGGCGGCTCGATGGGCACCGTTGTTGGCGAGAAAGTCACGCGCGCCGCTGAGTACGCACTTTCCGAGCGCCTGCCACTGATCGTCATCTCGGCGTCGGGGGGCGCGCGCATGCAGGAAGGTACCCTCTCGCTGATGCAGCTGGCCAAGACATGCGCCGCACTGGGGCGCATGGCCGAGGCGGGCGTGCCGTACATCAGTCTGATGACCGATCCGACGACCGGCGGTGTGTTCGCCTCGTTCTCAGCGCTCGGTGACGTGAACATCGCCGAGCCCAAGGCGCTGATCGGATTTGCCGGCGCGCGAGTCGCGGCAGGGACGATCGCGGAGGAGCTGCCCGAAGGCTTCCAGCGCGCCGAGTTCCTGTTCGATCACGGCTTCGTCGACATGGTCGTGCCGCGTGACAAGCTGCGCGAGACGCTCCAGGGTCTGTTGCGCTACATGAAGGCACCAGCGGCGGACAAGTCGAGCGGCAACGGCACGGGCCCGATCGTTCGTGCACCGGCGCTCCTCGACAACCTGATGGGCCGGGAGCCCGCAGTCCATGGTTGACGTGGCGACACCGGATCAGACTCAGCAGGTCAATCCCGAGGAGCTGCGCGCCGCGGTTTGGGATCGCGTACGTATGGCGCGCAACGTCAAGCGGCCGCACACGCTCGAGCTCGTAGCGGCAATGGCAACCGACGTAGTCGAGCTGCACGGCGACCGTCTGTTTCGTGACGATCCGGCCGTGGTCGGTGGCTTCTGTCGCTTTGACGGCCGTCGCGCCGTGTTCGTCGGTCATCAGAAGGGCGCCGAGACAGAGGAGAACATCCGGCGCAATTTCGGCATGCCGCATCCAGAGGGATATCGCAAGGCGATCCGGCTGTACCGGCTGGCGGAGCGTCTGCAGCTGCCAGTCGTGACCTTCGTCGACACACCTGGAGCATTTCCCGGTTCCGCATCGGAGGAGCGCGGCGTGGCCGAGGCAATCGCGCGCTCGATCATGACGATGACCCAGCTGCGAACACCGATCCTCACGATCATCACCGGCGAGGGAGGCAGCGGTGGTGCACTCGCACTCGCCGTTGGCGACGTCGTGCTGGCACTCGAAAACTCGATCTACTCGGTGATCAGCCCGGAGGGCGCCGCGAGCATCCTGTGGCGCAGTGCCGACTATTCGCAGCAGGCGGCCGTCGCCATGCGCCTTACGGCAGCCGAGCAGCTGGCGCTGGGCGTCATCGACGAGGTCGTGCCCGAGCCCGCCGGCGGCGCCCACGAAAACCCCGAGGAGGTCGCCCGCCGTTTGCGTGCGCGCATCACCGCGCACCTCGACGCGCTCGCCGGGCGTGACCGCAGGGCGATCGTCGACGCGCGCTACATGCGCTATCGGCAGATGGGCGAGTTTGCCGTGGCGACCCAGACCGGCGAGGCGAAGGTCGAGCGAGCGGGCATGTTCGATCGTATTCGGCGCATGCTCGAAGGAGGCCGCGTCGCGATCGCCGGCAATGCAGCGGCATTGCCCAATTCGATGACCGACGGCGACGAGCAGCCACCCTTGCGTGAGGACATTTGATGGGCGACGACAGCGATTTGCTGGACGGAGCGGAAGCACGGGCGACCATCGCGCGCCTGGCGGACGAGGTCGTACCCGGGCTGATTGAACGGCTGACAAACAGTCAGCTCGGCGAGCTCGAAGTGCGCGAGCACGGTTGGCGGATTCGCCTGCGCAGGGGGGTTGCGGGTGTTATCGACGGCCCGGAGAGTGCTCATGCCGCGCAGCGCCAGCCCCACCCGGTCATGGCCTCCGGAGCCTCCGGGACAGCTGCGCCGCGGGATGCCATGCGCGGCATCGTGGCCTCGCCTGCAGTCGGCTATTTCGCGCCGCGCAGCGGCGTCGAAGTCGGCTCGCAACTGCGCAGCGGTGACCTGCTCGGGTACGTAGACGTGCTCGGCGTGCGTCAGGATGTCGTCAGCCCGGTCGACGGCGCGCTGAAGGCGTTTGAGGTCGAGTCGGGCCAGGCAGTGGAGTTCGGCCAGCCGATTGCCCGCGTGGAAGCCGAGGCTTAGCACGTGTTCAGCAAGATACTGATCGCGAATCGCGGCGAGATCGCGCTGCGCATCCAGCGGGCGTGCCGAAAGATGGGCATCGCGTCCGTCGTCGCGTACAGCGAGGCGGATCGGGACTCGCGCGCAGTGCAGCTGGCCGACGAAGCAGTGTGCATCGGGCCCGCGGAATCGCGTCGCTCGTACCTGTCCGCGTCCGCGCTGCTGTCGGCCGCCCTCGTCTCGGGCTGCGACGCAGTCCACCCCGGATACGGCTTTCTTTCCGAGGACGACACGTTCGCCGAGATGGTCCGTGCCCATGGCCTGACGTTCATCGGGCCGCCGCCCGAGGTGCTCGAGCGCTTCGCTTCGAAGGCTGGTACGAGGACCCTGCTGGGCAAGCACGGCCTGCCCACCATCCCAGGCTCGCCGATGTTGCGCGACGATGCGCACGCGCTCGCCGAGGCGGATCGCATCGGCTACCCGGTTCTGATCAAGCCCAGCGCCGGTGGCGGTGGGAAGGGCATGCGCAGGGCCCGCTCGCCGAGGGAGCTGCAGCAGGCCATGACCATCTGCCGCTCAGAGGCCATGGCCGCGTTCCACGACGATTCGCTGTACATCGAGAAGTGGCTCGAGGACAACCGTCATGTCGAGGTCCAGGTCATCGTCGATCGCTACGGCAACGGCGTTCACGTCGGCGAACGCGACTGTTCGGTCCAGCGTCGCCACCAGAAGGTGCTCGAGGAGGCTCGCTCTCCGGCAATGACCGAGGCACAGCGCGAGGCGCTGTGCGAAGCGGCGATCAGCGCGGTCGTGGCCGCCGGCTACGAGAACCTGGGCACGCTCGAGTTCCTGCTCGACCGTCAGGGCAACTTCTATTTCATCGAGATCAACTGCCGCATCCAGGTCGAGCATCCGATCACGGAGATGCTGTCGGGCATGGACCTGGTGACGGAGCAGATCCGCATCGCCTCTGGTGAGCCGTTGGGCTACGGTCAGGATGCCGTGGCGCTGCGCGGTCACGCCATCGAGTTCCGCATCAACGCCGAGGACACGGCCCACGATTTCCGGCCGCAGGCCGGCATCGTCGAGACATACCTGCCCCCCGGCGGCCCCGGCGTTCGCATCGACTCGCACCTGTACAGCGGCTATGAAGTGCCGCCCTACTACGATTCGATGCTCGGCAAGCTCGTCGTGTGGGGCAGCGACAGGGACGAGGCGATCGCCCGATCGCGCGATGCGCTCGACGAGATCGTCCTCGACGGGCTCGTCACCAATCTGCCGCTCCATCGGGCGCTGCTCGAACACGAAACTTTCCTGAACGGACAATTCACGACCAATCTGCTCGACCGGGTGGGGAGCGCCGCGTTCCTCAACGCGGCCGCCGCAGCCTGAGGTTTACGGAGAGACTCTTGACCGACGCGACCGCCGCCCCGCCGGCTGCAAACGACAACCCTCTCAAGCGTGACGGCGTTTTGCTGACAACTGCCGAGATCCAGAAGCTCATCCCGCATCGCTGGCCCATGCTCCTGGTCGACCGAATCGTCGATTACGACCCGGTGCGCGGCTACATACGGGGCGAGAAGGCCATCACGGCTACCGAGTGGTATTTCCAGGGCCACTTTCCTGGGTTGCCCGTCATGCCGGGTGTGTTCCAGGTCGAGGCGCTGGCCCAGACGATGGCCGTCTACGTGGCCCAGCAGGAGGGCTTTGGCGATCGCATCGGCCTGTTCGCCGGCATCGACGAATGCCGTTTCAAGCGCGTGGTGCAACCCGGTGATCGTCTGAGCCTCGAAGTGACAATGGACAAGCTGGGCAAGCGCTTCGGCCGTGGCAAGGCCGTCGCCAGCGTCGACGGCGAGACATGCTGTGAGGCGACGATCTCGTTCATCATCCCCACCGAAGGCGTGCTTCGCTGATGGTCATGCGTCTGGCCGTCCTGGGCGACATCCACGGCAACATCGGTGCGCTCGACGCGGCCCTGGCCGACATCAAGCGTCATCGCCCCGACCGGATCGCCATCACCGGCGATCTCGTGTTCAACGGTCCTCGCCCGGGCGAAGTGGTCGATCGTCTTCGATCTCTCGAGACGGACGGCGCCATGATCGTCGCCGGAAACACGGATATTGCCGTGGCCGACTACGACTTCAGCGCTGCTTTTCCATGGATGGAGGACGTGCCCTCGAGCTACCGCGATGCTGCCGAATGGGCCCACGAACAGCTGTCCGACGAGCAGCTCGACTGGCTGCGCGGCCTGCCAAATGAGCGCCGCGTGTGGTCTGGAGACGTGCTCGTGCTCGTGTG
The DNA here is from genome assembly GCA_036558545.1 of Candidatus Limnocylindrales bacterium. Taxonomy (GTDB): domain Bacteria; phylum Chloroflexota; class Limnocylindria; order Limnocylindrales; family CSP1-4; genus JALYGJ01. The sequence continues at coordinate 47,395 of DATBFJ010000027.1, read as the reverse complement.
CCACGCGTCGCCGGGATCGGTCACGTCCGGTCTGGGCACGGACCTCGATCCGACGGTGACGGTCGAGCGGGTCACCCGCACCGACGCGCGCGTCATCTGCTGCGGCCACACCCATATCGCCGATACGCGGGAGCTGGGCCGCAAGCTGATCGTCAATCCGGGTTCGTGCGGCTATTCGTTCGACGGCGATCCGAACGCGGGATGGGCGCTGCTCACCATTCCAGATGCGTCGGTGGCCGACTCAGCCATGGGCGACAACGACGACGAACCAATGGACGCGGCCCGGCCCGAGGCCCAGCTCTTCAGGTCCAGATACGACTCGGAAACGGCGGCGGAGGAAGTTTCCGCGCGCGGCCTGCCGGGCGATGTCTACCGCGCCGCGACGATCCGGATGGGAAGGCTGATCAGGTGACGTCGCCGGTGCAGCCGCCGCGGCGCCGTGTGGTCATCACCGGAATGGGCGCCGTCACCCCCTTGGGCAACAACGCGCCCGCTTTCTGGCGGCACCTTGTCGCCGGCGATTCGGGCGTCGCAACGATCGCGGCCTGGGACCCGGAGCGGGTCACGAGCAAGATTGCCGGCGAGGTCAAGGATTTCGATCCCTCCAATGTGCTCGATCGCAAGGAGATGAGGCGCACCGATCGCTACACGCAGTTCGCGCTTGTCGCCGCACGCGAGGCAATGGACCAGGCTGGCCTGCCTGAGCGCCTCGAAGGAGATCTCGCGGATCGGACGGGCACCATCATCGGCAGCGGCCTGGGCGGATCGGGCACGCTCGTCGAGCAGATAACCATCAACGCCACGCGCGGACCGGACCGGCTTTCGCCGTTCTTCATCCCGATGGCCATCGCCAACCTGGCCAGCGGCCAGACTGCGATCAGCTTCGGCGCCCGCGGTCCCAACTGGGCCACCGTCAGTGCATGTGCCACGGCCGGTCACGCGATCGGCGAGGCGGCCGAGACGATCATGCGCGGCGACGCCGACGTGATGGTCGCGGGCGGATCGGAGGCGCCCGTATTCGAGCCGCTGGTGGGTGCCTTCGCCGCGATGCGAGCGCTGTCGACGCGCAACGACGATCCACCGGGCGCGAGCCGGCCGTTCGATGAGGGCCGCGACGGGTTCGTCATCGCCGAGGGCGCCGGCGTGCTCGTACTCGAGGAGTTGAGCCACGCGCGCCGGCGCGGCGTCCCCATCTTGGCCGAGTTGTGCGGCTACGGCGCCACGGCTGACGCCAATCACATCACGCTGCCGGCGCCGGGCGGCGCGGGCGGAGTCCGCGCCGCCCGCATGGCCCTCGCCAAGGCCGGCATGCAGCCACACGACGTTGACCACGTCAGCGCGCACGCGACATCGACACCGGAAGGCGATCCGGCCGAGCTGGAGGCGTTCAAGACGATCTTCGGGGCGCACGCGCCCAACATCTCGATCACGGCCACGAAGGGCGCGATCGGTCACACCCTCGGCGCGGCGGGCGGCATTGGCGCGGTAGCGGCAATCTCGGCACTCCGCGACGGCTGTGTGCCTCCGACGTTGAACCTGGTCGATCCGTCACCGGCCATGGGCGACCTTGATTGCACGCCGCTCAAGTCGCGCTCGCGTGACATGCGTGTGGCCCTGGTCAACGCGTTCGGTTTCGGGGGCCAGAACAGCGCACTGCTCATCAGACGCTGGGACGAGGCGTGAGCGACTCCAACCCCGGCCAGGATGCCCCGGAGCTGGTCGACCTGATCGACCGCCTCGAGCGCCTGCTCAACGACTCCGGCCTGTCCGAGATAGAGGTCGAGGCGGGAGCCACCGGCCTCGTGCTGCGCAAGCCGAATGCCATCGCGCCACAAACCGCCGCCGCTCCGACGGCGGCGGCTGCAACGGACGGAGCGGCAGCCGGAGCGGCACCCGCGTCGGCCGCATCGGATGGGCCTCCGCTCAATGCCGTCATGGCGCCGTTGACGGGACTTTTCTACTCGTCTCCCTCTCCCGGTGCGCAGCCCTACGTGACGGTTGGAGGCACGATCACGATCGGACAGGTGATCGGCCTGATCGAGGCAATGAAGCTGTTTAACGAGATCAAGAGCGACCGCGCCGGTCGCGTTACGCGTATCTATCCCGAGGATGGTGCACTGGTGAAGGCAAAGCAGCCGCTGATCGAGGTCGAGGCATGACTCCAAAGAGCGTTCGCGTCACCGGCTGGGGGATGTACGCACCGGAGCGCCGGCTGACCAATGCGGACCTGGAACGCGTCGTCGACACATCGGACGAGTGGATCGTCCAGCGCACAGGCATCCGCGAACGCCGCGTCGCCGCAGCGCACGAAACCACGGCCACCTTGTCGGCGATCGCCGGCAAGCGGGCGATCGCCGTCGCCGGGCTCCAACCCGACGACATCGACGTGATCCTCGTCGCGACGCTCACGCCCGACTACTGGATGCCTTCGACCGGGGCGCTGGTGAAGGAGGCGATCGGCAACACGCGAGCAGCGGCAATGGACGTAATGGCCGCCTGCTCGGGCTTTGTCTACGCCTACTCGGTGGCCGACGCCTATATCCGCTCCGGGATCTACAAGAACGCGCTGGTAATCGGCGCTGAGACGCTAACGCGCTTCCTCGATTTCTCCGATCGCTCGACGTGCATCCTGTTCGGAGACGGTGCCGGAGCCGTGGTGCTGTCCGCCTCCGAGGAAGAGGGCGGCGGCATGCAGGGCATCGAGATGACGACCGACCCGGATGGCGCATACATGATCTGGCTGCCGTCCGGCGGCTCGCGGTCGCCCGTGACGGGCGGCACGCTCGCCCGCGGCGAGCACTACGTCCGCATGGAAGGAAAAGAGACTTACCGGTTCGCCACCAAGACGATGGCCACGACGGCCCTGACCGCGATCGAACGGGCCGGTTGGAAGCCCGACGATATCGACCTGTTCATTCCTCACCAGGCCAACGTCCGCATCATCGAATCGGTCGCAAAGGGGCTTGGCCTGCCTATGGACAAGATGTTCGTCAATGTCGATCGCTACGGGAACACGTCGGCAGCCTCGGTGGGCATCGCCCTTGCGGAGGCAGTCGACTCTGGCCGTATCAAGATCGGCGACAAGATTGTGCTGGTCGCGTTTGGCGCCGGCCTGACCTCAGGTGGAATTGCGCTCGAGTGGACGGCCGATCCGACGTGCGGACAGCGAGCGCTGGCAGTTGAGCCGGTCGCGAGCGTGCGCGAGCCGGTCGAATGGGGCTCGGTCGATCCGATTCCCGACCGGCTGCGCCAAGTCCTGGAGGCCGCCGGACCGCCCGTGCCCCTCGACGACGTAGTGCCCGGCGAGCCCGAGCACGCGCACCACGAGGTGCTCGCTTGAGCGACACCTTCCGTGTCGAGATGCACTCGGTCGATGGTGGACCGACGGCGCTTGGATGGGGAGGGCACTTCACGCTCGTAGCCGACCGACCCGCTCCAGCCGGCGGAGGCCGGGGCTTCAACGGCGGCCAGCTGCTTTACCTCTCTATCGCGGCATGTATCTCCAACGATCTCTTCCGCGAAGCTTCATCTCGTGGAATCAGCCTGCGCGACGTCGCTCTATCAGTTGACGGCGATTTTCCGGGACGCGGCGAGCCGTCTTCGCCGATCTCGGTGACCGTCTCGATTACCGGAGACGCGACTCAAGATGACCTGGGCGCTTTGCTTGACGAGGTCGATCGAATTGCCGAGATCCCGAACTCCATCAGAGGCACGACGCCGATAACCATCGTCGAACGAAGGCTGATCTCGACCTTAGACTCACGCCATGATTGATCTGACCGGAAAAGCCGCGGTCGTCACTGGCGGGTCGCGGGGCATCGGCAGGGCCATCGCGCTGCGCCTGGCCGAGCAGGGTTCCGATATCTGTTTTTCGTACGTCAGCAACGCGGGCGCCGCCAGGCAGACGGTCACGGAGATCGAGGCGCTCGACCGCAAGGCGCTCGCGGTCCAGGCCAACGTGACCGATCCGGAGGCGGCCGAGGCGCTGATCAAGGCTGCCCTCGATGCGTTCGGCAAGGTCGACATCCTCGTCAATAACGCCGGCGTCACGCGAGATGATCTGATCATGCGCATGTCGGTGGACGCCTGGCGCGACGTGCTCGAGACGAACCTCTTCGGCGCGTTCTACACGCTCAAGGCCGTTACCCGTCCGATGCTCCGGGCCAAGTCCGGCCGGATCATCCAGATCACCAGCGTGAGCGGTCAGGCCGGCCAGATGGGCCAGGCCAACTATTCGTCCGCCAAGGCCGGCCTGATCGGCCTTACCAAGGCAGCGGCACGGGAGCTCGCATCACGAGGCATCACGGTCAATGCAGTCGCGCCGGGCTTCGTCCTGACCGAGCTGACTCAGGACCTCAATGACGACCTCAAGTCACAGATCACCGACAGGACGCCCCTCGGCCGCTTCGGCACGACCGAGGAGGTTGCCTACGCGGTCGCCTTTCTGGCCTCCGATGAAGCCGCGTACATCACCGGACAGGTTCTCGCCGTCGACGGCGGCCTCGTTATGATGTAGCGGGCGCAGTACACACGAGTTCTTCTGCACGGTTCCGACCGTCCAGAACGTGTACGAGCCGATCGATCCCACTGACCAGGCGTTGGACAAGCTGACAGCCCTGACTGCATTCATCACCCCGAATCCCGTCCAGGGCCCGGAGACGTTCACCCACGCGCCATTGCTCCAGCGCGCAAAGAGCGGTTTGCGCGGATGGGTCGTCGGCGAAGCAGCCGAAAACTCCATCAAGCCAACTCCCCCTATTTGCCCTGTTTGAAGGACACCGCCAGTTCCGTCCGGCCCGAACGTCAGGCGGCGGCAGTCAGTGCTCCTCGGCCTGCGCTTCCGCCTTGGTGCGGTGCACGGTCCCTGGCGCATGCTCTGGCGGCGCATAGATCGTTATCAGCCGCAGCGGAACTCCGCCGCGGTTGACGATGTTGTGCTCTGTGCCGGCACGGACAAAGACGAGGTCACCGTCGTCAAACCGTTGCGACCGACCGTCGAGGACGGCCTCTCCCTCGCCGGCGACGAAAATGAACACCTGATCAGTGGTCGGATGGACCTCCGATCCGATGTCCTCGCCTTCCTTGAGAGTCATTGCGACGACCTGCTCGTGTTCGCCCGTCTCGATGACGCGCCGGAAGTCGTCGTTGTTGAGGACGATCTGCATTAGATCCGTTGAACCGGACTGGGTGATGTGCATCAACGCACCTCCTAGAGCCAACTGTGGCAATCACACTCGTGCGGCGACCCTGTGCCCCACAAGGGCCAAATGGCGCAAATTGACCTACAGCAGCCGGCGTTCCTCGAGGAATGAGACGACGATGTGAACGTTCTCGTCGACACTGCGATTGAGAGTGGTCAGGCGCATCTCGGGGGCTTCGGGAGGTTCGTAGGGATCGGACACGCCGGTCATGTTCTTGACCTCGCCGCGTTCGGCGCCGGCATACCAGCCCTTGACGTCGCGGCGCACGACCTCGTCAAGTGGCGTGTCCACGAATATCTCGATGAACGATCCGGGTCCGCCCGCATCATCGACCATCGCGCGGACCTCGTCGCGTGTCGCTCGGTACGGCGACACGAGCGAACACACGACCATGCCCCCGTGGCGCACGATCTCCGCCGCCACGAAGCCGACGCGCCGGACGTTCTCGTCGCGGTCCTCTTTTGAAAACCCCAGTCCCTTGGACAGATGAGTCCGGACTATGTCCCCGTCCAGAACCGTCACAGTCCTGCCGCGTGCCTCGAGCATCGGCACGAGAGCATCTGCGGTCGTCGTCTTGCCGGCGCCGGACAGCCCGGTGAACCACAGGCACGCGCCGCGGCCCGTGGGGTGCGTCATCGAGCCAGCCTCACGAGGCGGTGACCGTCTCCTTCTTTGGCCGTGGCGTTGCGGGCGTACCCAGGGCCGGCCGTTTGAACCACAGCTGGCCGAGATCGCGGCCGAGCATCTGCGACACGCGCGTGACGTCGGGCATGAACTCATCCTCGAGCTGGCGGCGCATCTCCGCCCGCATCGGGCCTTTCTTGATCGGCCTGCGATGGAACCATGAGTGGCGGAAATCACGAACCAGCTCCCGGGTTCGCGTGTCGCCGATCAGGCGCGGCAAGGCCCGCCATACGAACCATTGCGGAATCTTGCCGTTGAGCACGCGGCGCACGAACACGGATCTCGCGCCGTGGGCCGTGTTGTAGGCAGAAAACGACTCGGGCTGCCAGTCGGGATCAACCTGCAGGAACTCGAGCGTCTTGCGGAATTCTGCCGCCGGGTTGCGGATCATGTCCTCGAGGATGCCGACGTGGACGCGCTCGCGGCCGAAGGCATCGATCCAGTGCTGGAGTTGATCCGCGAACATCGCCCGGTCGCGATAGGTCGCCAGCTTTGGGTTCGAATGCTTGGGGATCCGGCGTCCGGCGTGTCGCTCGGCTTCCAGGGCGAGCGCCTTCTCGAAGTCGGGCTCGTCCTCGGTTCCGGCGGCGAGCTTGTGCGCGTGCAGTGACTGGATCATGTCCACCGGATTGCGCAGCATCGCGATCACGAAGGCGTCCGGTTGTGCCTCGCGGATCAAGGTCGGTGCGTCGAGCGAGTACAGATAGCGCGTCGAGCCCTCGCCCGCGCGCTTTGCATCGCCGGCGTCAGCGAACAGCTCCGCGTAATGCTCTGCGTCGCGACCATAGATCATGAAATTGCCGGAGTCGTCGAGGGCCAGGTCGCGAGCAAAATAGCAGGGCTCCTTGACCACGGACATGAACACCTCGGGATGGCCTTTGAGGTACTCGTACAGCGACGTTGTACCGCTCTTGGGCGCACCGACGATGAACAGGTCTGGGGTTCGGGTCACTAGGCAGGCTCCACCTTGCTCGGGTCCGCGAGCGTCGATGATACCGAGGAAGACTTCCTGGCGGCTCGGCCCTTGACTCTCTGCGGCGCTCTGCCCTCGCCTGGAAAATCGCTCAAAATCGAGTCGCGCCAGCGGTCGTAGCGCTCCTGACGCGCCGGTGCGCGAGTCATGTCCCAACGCTTGGCATGCATCAGGAACCGGTAATAAGCCCGATCGAGAGCGTAGGCGAGACCGCCCAATCCGTCGCGATAGCCACGCTTGAAGAAGTACACGCCTATCTCGCGGAACGAGCGCCAGAACAGATCAGTGGCGGACGGATCGCCGCGACCTTCACGCAGCATCGTGTGTGCCTCGATCGAGGTGTAGCGATTGGTCTTGGTCGCGATGTCTTCGAGGCTGAGCCGCGTGAAATGCCACAGCGAGATGCGCGGGTCCTTGGGTAGCTTCGCGATGCGTGCGTCCGGGTTGGGCAGCAGGCTGTGGTGCAGGTCGGCCGTGACCGTCAGCGTTCCCTTGCGGAATAAGCGCGGCTTGCCCGGCCACCACGGCGTCGATCGCAACCAGCGGCCCAGGAAGACATTCACCCGTGGGATCAACGCGACGTCGTAGGCCGGGTCCGAATCGATGAAGTCGCGGATCCAAGCGGCGAGGCCAGGCGTGACGACCTCGTCGGCATCGATCGACAGGATCCAATCCGACGTGGCGTTGTCGACGGCCATCTGGCGTGCCAGGCCAAAGTCCGTGATCGGCTCGTGATCGAGGACGAGTTTGGTGTAGCGCCGCGCAATGTCGCGGGTGGCATCCGAGCTCTGCATGTCGACGACGATCACCTCGTCGCACCACGTGTACAGGCTGCGCAGCGCAAATTCGACGTTCGCTGCCTCGTTGCGCGTCAGGATCGCGCCCGTGATCCGTGCCCTGGTCACGAGGCGCCGGCCTCGACCCTTGCAGAGGACGCGAGCTCGGCGCGAAACGCTTCGATCGTCCTTCGGAGGCCCTGCTCGAGCGGCACCTGTGGCTCCCAGCCGAGCAATTCCCTGGCCAGGCCGATGTCCGGCCTGCGGCGCCGTGGATCGTCGACGGGCAGCGGCTCGAAGACCAGGCTCGCGCCGGTGCCGGTCATGCTCTTGATCAGCTGGCCGAGCTCGAGCACGGTCCACTCGACTGGGTTGCCCAGGTTGACCGGGCGGTCGTAGTCGACTGCCATGAGCCGGATGATTCCCTCGACAAGATCGTCGACAAACTGGAAGCTGCGCGTCTGCTGACCGTCGCCGTAGACGGTCAGCGGCTGATCGTGCAGGGCTTGAACTATCAGGTTCGAGACTACGCGGCCGTCTTCGGGGTGCATCCGCGGACCGTAGGTGTTGAAGATGCGGCTGATCCGCAACGGAACACGATATTGGCCGTGGTATGCCATCGCCACGGCCTCGCCATAGCGCTTGGCTTCGTCGTAGACACTGCGTGGTCCGATCGGATTGACGTTGCCCCAGTAGCTCTCTGGTTGCGGATGCTCCTGGGGATCGCCATATACCTCGCTGGTGCTGGCCAGGAAGAAGGACGCTCCGTTCGCGCGGGCCAGCTCAAGAAGGTGACGCGTTCCCTCAGAGTTCACGCGGAGGGTGGCGATCGGATCGCGCATATAGCGCGGCGGCGAGGCTGGGCTGGCCAAGTGCATGACCCAGTCGAAAGGACCGCTGACGGATAGGGGCTCGGCTGCATCCGCCTCGACGAACTCGAACCGCCGTTCCGCCCTCAGCTGGGCAAGGTTCGTAAGCCGGCCACTGGACAGGTTGTCCACGCCCACGACGGCATGGCCGTCGGCGATGAGCCGGTCGCTCAGGTGGCTGCCGATGAAGCCGGCAGCTCCGGTTAGCAGAACACGCATTTCAACACTCGCCGCGAGGCTACCCGTTGTGAGACGCTACTGCTCGGCACGTTATGCTTCGGAACCATGCCCCGACCGGACTTTTTCGTTGTCGGCGCGTTCAAGAGCGGCAGCACCGCCCTCTACGACCAGTTGCGCCGTCATCCGCAGATTTTCATGCCGTTCCACAAGGAGCCGCTGTATTTCGGCGATGACCTGACGCGGCGCTACGGCCGAATGAGCCTTGACGACTACCTGCGCCTGTTCAAGGATGCCAAGCCCGGGCAGCGCGTCGGCGAGGCGAGCACCTGGTATCTCTACTCGACGTCCGCGGCAAAGGAGATCAAGGAGTTCTCACCGGACGCCCAGATCATGGTGGTGCTGCGCAACCCGGTTGACGTCATGTACGCACAGCACAACCAGCTCATCTTCAACGTCATCGAGGACATCCCCGACTTCAAACAGGCACTCGACGCAGAGCCCGACCGCAGGGCCGGTAAGCGCCTGCCGCCCGGGCCTATAAATGTCGAGAACCTCTTCTACCGCCACAGCGTTCACTTCGCCGAGCAGCTTGAGCGCTATTTCGACGTCTTTGGCCGCGATCGCGTACACGTGATGCTGACCGACGACATGAAGCGCGATGGAGCCGGTGTCGTCCGTGGCGCTCTCGAGTTTTTGGGCGTGGACCCTAGCCTCGCGGCCGCGCCGCCGAATTCGAACGAGAACCGGCGCGTCCGCTCGCCTCTCGTCCAGAGGCTGATCTTCGCGCCAAAGCTGCTGCTCCCGCTCGCGCCGTTCCTGCGCCGATTTCCGCTCGTCCGTTCCATGCGCACGAAGATGCTCGAGATGAACAGCGAGGCGAAGCCGCGGCCGCCCATGGATCCGACGCTACGCCGCGAGCTGATCGAGGAGTTCACGCCGGAGATCGAGCGGCTGGGCAAGCTCATCGATCGAGACCTCTCGTCGTGGACCGAACTACCCCCCGCGACCGCCTCCGCGACTGCACGCCCGGCAGATCCCACGACAGAAACGGCCCCGACATCGGCATGACGGGCGTGTCGCGCCTGTTTTGCGTGGAATAGACGAGATGCGTCCGCCGTTCATGTCAGAGGCCCGTGTCTTCTGCCGGGTGGATCTATCTCGTCCCACCGAGTCACAAGAGGACGTCTTCGCGAAAACCGCGGATCTATGTCGTCCAATCGACCGAATAAGCCGATGAGGAGGCCGGAATTCTTCATCGTCGGGGCGTTCAAGGCAGGCACGACCGCGCTCTACGAATACCTGCGCGCCCATCCCCAGATCTTCATGAGTATCCCGAAGGAGCCGATGTACTTCGGCCAGGATCTGACGCCGCGCTACCGGCGGATGACCCTTGATGAGTACCTTGCCCTGTTCCATGACGCTCGCGACGACCAGCACGCGGGCGAGGCCTCGCCCTGGTACCTGTATTCGAAGACGGCGGCACAGGAGATCCGCGACTTCGACCCGGCCGCCAAGGCGATCGTCATGCTGCGCAACCCCGTCGACGTGATGTACAGCCAGCACAGCCAGCTGGTGTTCAACCAGCGCGAGGATCTGACCGACTTCACGCAAGCGCTCGCCGCCGAAGACGACCGGATGGCGGGCCACCGACTACCCGCCGATGCGATTCGACCCGAGGCGCTGTACTACCGCCACAGTGTCAACTTTCCGGATCAGGTTGCGCGTTACTTCGACGTTCTGGGTCGGAGGTCGGTTCATGTCATTGTCTTCGACGACCTGGTTGCCGATCCCCGCGCCGTGTATCGGTCTACGCTGGAGTTTCTCGGTGCGGATCCGACCTTCGAGGTCGATCTATCCGTCTACAACCCGAACAAGAAGCCACGCTCAGGCGCTGTCCAGAAGATGATCTTCGCGCCGCGTGGGCCGATGAAGAAGGTGGTCGGCCGGCTGCGCAGCGTGCCCGTCATGCACCGAGTCCGTGACGCCCTCGTCAGCGTCAACAGCACCACGACCGAGCGAGCGAAGATGGATCCCGAGCTGCGCGCCCAGCTCACGGCCGAATTCGCGCCACAGGTTGCGGAGCTGGGCGCACTGATTGGCCGCGACCTGTCCGCCTGGAGCCGCTGAGCCTTCCGCGCGGGATGCCACGGCCTAGCCCGCGATGGCGGCCTCGTAGACGCGGACGGCCTGGAGCGCGGCATTGGGCCGACTGAACATGGCCGCGCGCTCCAGGCCAGCGGCCCGGAGATGGTCATGTCCCGTTGGATCCAGAGCGCGGCGCAGACCCTCAGCGATCGCGTCGTCGCTCGTCGGGTCGACCAGCACGGCGGCACTGCGCGCGACCTCGGCCGTGGCGCCACGGTCTGAGGTGACCACAGGCACGCCGCAGGCGAGCGCCTCGACGATCGGCAGGCCGAAACCCTCGTAGAGCGAGGGATACGCGAAGACGCCCGCGCCGTTGATCAGCTCAACCACGCGCTGGTCTGGCACATATCCGGTGAACACGACATCCTCGGCAATGCCAAGCGCCTCGATCTCCGGGCGAAGATCGTCCGATTTCCAGCCCCAGCTGCCACACATCACCAGCTTGTTGTCGAAGCCCTCGCGCCTCAGCTGGGCGTATGCCCGCGCAAGGCGGACGAGGTTCTTGCGCGGCTCGATGGTGCCCAGGAAGAGGATGAACCCGGGCTGCAGCCCGTATCTGGCACATGCCGCCTGTACGGCCGAAGGGTCGTGGATCGGTCGGAAGCGCGGCGCTGCAATGGCGGGAATGACATGCACCTTCTCCGGATTCAGGCCGAGTGCCTCTATCGCGTCGCGGCGAGCGCTCTCGGTCGGGCAGACGACGGCGCGCGCCGCGCCCGCGGCGCGGCGCATGATCGGACCGAGCACGATGACGCGCCGCCGCGGATGTTGCTCAGGGGTGGTCAGCAGCGAGGTGTCGTGGATCGCGACCACTGTCGGAGTTCGGCCGAGCAGCGGCGCGTCGAAGTTCGTGAAATGGCACACATCGACCCTGTGGCGCGCGAGGGCCAGCGGCAGCGCGGTCTGCAGCCACGCCTGTCGGCTGACAAGAGTCGGCGTTTGTACCCTGGGCACCGAGTTGAACTCGGCCGCCAGCGCCGAATTTGTGATCGGGCGATTGAGCATGAGCGCGAGCTGGACGCTTGGCGCGTTGTCGCGCAGCGCGCGGAGCAGCTCGAGCGTGAAGTGCGTGACTCCCGCGCCGCGTGTCGCGAGCGGAGTGGCGTCGAAGGCGACCTTCACGTTGTCTCGTCGAGTCGTGGCAGTACAACGAGCGGTGCCGCCAATGCCAGAGCGACGGTCGCCCACCACAGGCCGTTGATCGGGTTGAAGCCGAAGAAGTAGTCGAACAGGCCGTGGCCAAGGAACGCGATCACGGCTGCAAGGATGGCGCCAAGCGCGATCCACGTCCGTGGCTCGGGAAATAACGGGTCTGGTTCGACTCTCCTTCGGCGCGCGAGAGACCGAACCAGCGGCGCAATGGCAAGTCCGACCACGAACAGGAATGCCAACAATCCAACAATCCCCGTCGTCGCGCCGATCTCGAGGTAGACGTTGTGGGCATATGCGCGCTCATCCCAGGTTGCCATGCCGAGATAGCTGCCGTATCGCAGCCGGTACGTCCCCGGCCCAACCCCGAGCAGCGGCCGCTCCGAGATCATCGCGATCGCAGCCTTCCAAAGATCCTCGCGCGGCGGTACCAGCGGCTCAACGGCGGCGTAACTGCCCAGCGAGCCGGTGCCACCGGGCAGGCCGAGCTGGATCGCGGTCTCAACCATCGGCACACCGCGAATGGAAAACCAGCCCGACGCATCGCGCGTCACGTCCCAACCGACCTGGTAGCCGCTCGCTGAGTCCGGCCCGTGGATGACTGCCTCGACGGTGGTTGTCTGGCCGGGTGCCACTGTTCCCAGTGGCGTGAGATCGGCGCCGTCAGCAACGATCTCGCCCGTTTCCGGAATGAGCCAGTGGTAGCCAAGGCTGTAATCACTCTGGCCGGCATCGTTCCAGGTCAGCGTGCCGGTATTGGTCACCTGCACCTCGACGGTCGCTGCTCCCTGGTTCAAAGTCGCACTGGCCGGGGCCTGATAGGTCGCGTTGTACAGGCCGGCCTCGGCGTCGGTGAAGAGGCGGGCGATCGGTGCCACGGCTATCTCGATCAGCAGCGTGGCTATGACCAGCACGGCGGCGGCGCCAAGTATTCCAACGCCAAGGCGCCGGCGGCCCGCCAGCAGTGCCACGACGGCCACGGCGACCATCCCGATCGCGGCGCCTGCGGTCGCGCCACGGCTGAGGGTCAGGACCATCGCACCGACCATCACCGCAACGCATCCCAACCAGAGCGCGGCCAGCGCTCGTCGCGTCTCCATTGCGACGAGCGACACGGCCAGCAGCGCGGCCGCCTCCCAGGCCATGGCGGCGGTATTCGGATAGTCGTACGTGCCGTCGAGTCGCGGCGCTCCGGCAGCGGCAAACTCGTGCACGTGGAGCGCCTGGCGCAGCGTGGGACTGGCGAACAGGACCAGGCCGATCGCCGCGGATACGGATGCGCCGACGACGATGGCCACGAGCGGCTGCCTGACGTTGCGCCGGGCGACTGCCTGGTCGGCGGCACTCATGAACAGCAACCAGCCCGCCGCGCTCCGGCCAACGAACACCGTGGCGTCGGCGTTGTCGCCATCCGCGAGCGCGGCGGACGCGAGACCGACCAGGAGCATGACGCTGATACCGCCCAGGATGGCCATCGGGATATGCGGCGACCGACGTTCGACCAGTAGGCCAGCGAGCCAGCTTGCGAGCGCCAGCCCCCAGACGGCTTCCAATGTCGTGACGGTGAACCGGCCAACAGCCAGCTGTGGCAGCCAGTATTCGTAAGGCAGCAGGACGAGCGTCCCGAGCAGCAGCATCCAGCTGATGCGCTGGAGCACTGAGGATCGCCGGATGTCGGGCCGCTCCACGGCAAGCGGCTCGACCTTTGCTGACTGAACTGACATCTCGCGGCCGCTCGTCAGGACTGGGGAGCCGCCATTTCGCCTAGTCTAGGAACGCGGAGGGTTTGACCAGCATTTCAACGAACTCGGATGCCTTGCCTGTGCGCCAGATTCCGATCAGGGAAGCCGGCGTGGCCATTCACGACGTGACCTTTGACGAGGCTGTGGACCTGATCCTGGCCTGGGCGCGGGACGGCAGCGGCGGATACGTCTCCACGCCGAACGTCGATCACCTGGTGCGCGCCAAGCGTGACATCCATTTTCGAAACTTGATGCGCGGCGCACGTCTGCGCGTGCCCGACGGAATGGGCCTGATCTATGGCGCGCGCCTGGCGGGCACGCCCTTCAAGGGCCGCGTTACGGGCCGCCTCCTCCCCGAAGCCCTCGTCGCAAGAGGCGGCGCGGACGTGCCGATTGCGCTCATCGGCGGACGTGACGACGCTCCTCAGATCGCGGCAAAGGTTCTCGAGCGGATGGGCGGCAAGGTCGTGGCTGCCGTCAGCGCTCCGATGGGATTCGAGATCGGCGGCGCGAGCGACGCTGCCGCCGTCGCACAGCTCGTGGAGGCGCGCCCGAGCATCCTGATCGTGGGCCTCGGCGCGCCCAAGCAGGAGCGCTGGATGGCGCGTCACCAGGCCGACCTGCCTCAGACCGTGATGTTAGGCCTCGGCCAGACCATCGACATCCTTGGCGGTCGCGTTCCAGCGGCACCGAGCTGGATGACGCGCATCGGATTGGAGTGGGCTTTTCGCATGGTGCGCGACCCGCGACGAATCGGCCGGCGCGTTTTCATCGACGACCCGCCGTTCTTCGGCTGGATGCTGCGCGAGCGACTGCGTCGGCGCAGATCCGCGGCGCAGGACGAAGGCGCTTCCTCGAAAGTCGGTTGATCGCCTGATCGCTGGCGGACTATCGTCCGTAATAGCTTCGTCGCCCGAGGAGATCGATGGCTCAGCCGCGTCCAAGACCACACTGGCTGCTGGCCTGTCTTCTTGCCGCGATAGTGGCCGGGCCCGGCGGCCTCGTTGGTCCGGAGGCAGCGGCTGCCGACGGCTTCGCCCCCGGTCCGTGGATCGAGCTGCTCGACAACATCATCCAACCGATTGCGGCAACGTTGCATCAGCTCGTTCCGGGCTCCATCGACAAGGGCAGCGACGGACGACTGACCGTGCTCGTGGTCGGCTCGGACTGGCGCGAGCGCCTGGTGGGCACGGGCGAGCGAACCGACGCGATGATGTTGCTGACGATTGACAACCAGAAGCAGATATCTGCCGTGAGCCTGCCGCGCGACGTGGGCAATGTCCCGATCGGACCGGGCGAAACGTTCAAGGCCAAGATCAATGGCCTGTTCAAGTATTTCAAGCAGACCTACGGGACGCGCGAGCTTGCGCTCGATCACATGCGCACTTCCTTCGAGTACACGTTCGGGATCGAGATCGACTACGTCGCGTACATCCGCTTCACCGGGGTCGACAGGCTCGTCGACGAGGTCGGCGGGGTGCCAGTGGCCGTGCCGTACAACATCTACGATCCGACGATTGTCGACGACCGGACCGACCGTCAGCACGGCGCCAAGTTCCTCGAAAGCGATTCGACCCTGATGAAGGGAACATCCGCGCCGCTGTGCTACACGGTGGGCAATCCGATCAACTGGACTGCCACCCCCAGCTGCACGCGCGCCCTGCTGTACGTGCGCAGCCGGCACGGCCCCGGCAACAATGACTGGCGCCGCGCGCGCCGCCAGCAGGGCTTCATCTTTGCCGCGATCCAGAGGGTCCTTTCACGCGGCAATGGCACCAACCTCGAGGACCTGCGTCTCGCCGCGCTGAGCAATCCGGATGAGTTCTACACGACCCTTCCGACCGATCCCGCCAGTGTGCTTGCGCTGTACGAGTTGTTCGACGCTGCGACGATGCCCAACCAGGCGGTGCTGATGCCCTCGACATACGCCTTCAGCGTGCCAGGCACGAGCAAGCAGGAGCTCCACATCGATACTGTGAGGGCCTTGATGCAGCAGTGGTTCGGACCCCTCCAGTAGACACTTGCGCTTCCTAGGACGTTGAGCCTCCGCGCTCACCTGGTCCGCGGCATCTTCGGCAGCCTCGGCCTGACGATCACCTCTGCCGGGCTGGCGTTCGTCAATGGCGTGCTGCTGGCCCGATTGCTCGGCGCATCCGGCTACGGCGTCTACGCCGCCGCGATCGCAGTCGTCCTGCTGATGGCCGTGCCGCTGACCCTTGGTTTCGACCGGCTGCTCGTCCGCGACGTCGCCGCTTCGGGCACGACCTCGTCCTGGGAGCCCGCCCAGGGCCTCGCGCGGCGGGCAGTCCAGATCGTCTTCCCCGTGTCGTTGCTGGCGATCATGGTCGTCGGATCTGCTGCACTGCTGCTCGGCTCGTTCCCGGCCGACACGCTGCCGGTGCTGTGGCTGGCGCTGTTGATGGTGCCGCTGCTGGTGCTGATCACGTTGCGCCGAGCGATCACCCAGGGCTTGCGCTACATCGTCAGCAGCCAGCTGCCCGACGCGCTCATCCGCCCCGGGCTATTCACACTGCTGCTGCTGCTCGCGGTCGCCAGCGGCATCGCACTCACCGCCCTCGGCGCGATGGCCCTCAACCTCGCGTCCGTGGCCGTCGCCCTTGTTGTCGGCGTCATCCTGCTGCGCCGCCAGATGCCGGTGGCGATGCGTCAGGCGAGGCCGACGTACGAGACCCGCCATTGGCTCAGCCAGGCGCTGCCGTTCGCCCTATCGACCGCCGCAACGACCCTCATGAACCAGATCGATGTGGTGCTCGTTGGCGGGATCGCCGGCGCCGCGCCCGCCGGTCTGTACGCGGTGGCTACGCGCGGCGCCGGTCTCGCCGCTTTCGGCGCAATGGCCGTCAGCACGACCCTCGCGCCGACCGCGGCGCAGCTATGGAAGCAGCACGAGCCCGCGCGGCTGCAGGTGGTCGTGACCCGCGCCGCGCGTGGCGCGTTTGCCTTTGCCCTCGCGGTCGCGATCGTGCTCTGGATCTTCGGCCCGCAGTTCCTGCTGCTCTTCGGCCAAGAATTCAGCGCGGCAAACCAGACGATGGCGCTCCTGGCTCTCGCCCAGGTCATCGACTGCGGCTTTGGCATCGGTGGGCTGCTGCTTTCGATGACCGGCTACCAGGGTTTGAACTTCGCAGCGATAGGCACTGCCGTCGTCGTCCGTATAAGCCTGGATATCGCGCTCATTCCCATGCTCGGCGCGGCTGGCGCGGGCGTGGCTGCGGTCGTGTCGATCACGATCCTGAACGTCATCGCGACGTATTTCGCGGCCCGGCGGCTACGGCTGGACGCCACTCCGCTCGGCGTGACCCGCGATCGCGGTGCCGGCGACTGAAGCTGGACTCTGGCTCCTGCGTGCGATCGCCAGCGCGACCGCGACCGTGCCGAAGAGCAGGTAGATCCGCGGCGGCGAGTCGAACATCGAGCTCGCCAGCGTCTCCACCAGGGACTGGACAAAGACCATCCAAGCGCCCAGCAGGAACGCCCGGATGAGCAAATCCGTGTGCTTCGCGAGGGCCGCTCGCCAGATCTGGATCGTCAGCACCGCGGTGAAGACGAGCAGAGCGACAAGCCCGATGACGCCCGTCTCGCCCAGGATGCGCGGCCAGAACGTGTCGCTGATGAACGCCGAGTGCTGTGGGCTGAGGCCGTCGATCTGGTCGAGGCCGTACTCGTGGTAGACGGGGCTGTACGGATCGCGTGAAGTGCCACTGCCGTAGCGGCCGAGCCCGACTCCAAACGGGAAGCGGTCGCGCGCGATCAACACGGACGTCCTGTAAAGCGCCACGCGCGCGTCAGGCGGTTCCGGGCCAGCCCCCACGGTCATGTCCGCGAGGCCGATCAGAGAGGGCAGAAACAGGATGCCGAGCAGCAGTGAGCCCGCGGCGACGGGCCACCACGACCGCAAGGCGGCGCGCCACGAGTGCTTCGCCCCCCAGGTCCCGGCAACACCTGCGATGAGTGCGACGGCCACACCGCTGATGGCGCGACGCCGGCCCGAAAGAATCGTGGCGGCACCGAATAGCGCCGCGCCCACGAGCAGCCACCATCGACGCAGGTACACGTATCCGGCCACGAGAAACAGACCGACGAACGCGGTGAACCACGAGAACAGGATCGGCCGGAAGAAGAGGGATTTGACGCTGGGCAGGCCAACTCGCGGGGTGGAAATGTCGCTCAGGTTCAGGATCGAGCGGAAGCGGTCCGGGTCGGCGACTTCGAACGGCACCAATGCGATGACGACGATGCCGATCGCCAGCACGAGCGGGTAGAGCTGGCGGACGTCGGCCTCGTTGAAGTCGTGCCAAAGGGCGATGTAGAAGAAGGCGAACATCTTGAACAGCAGCAGCAGGCCGAGCAGCCAGACGGAAGCAGGCACGCCGTTGACGAGGCTGCTGCCGATGCCCGCGACGAGCATCACCAGGAGTGATCCCTCGCGGACCGGCTCAATCACGCCGCGCCGCCAAGGCTTGGTCCGCAGGAAAGCGAGCACGAACAACACAGGGACGAGGATCTCGTCGATGTGGCGCAGGTCGGGCGTCAGCCACCGGCCGATGGTGTGGTAGAAGAGGACGAAGAGCGCGAAGACGAGCAGCGTCGGCTTGGGCCACGCAACGTACGCGAGGAGGAAAAGGACGCACGCGGCGGCCAGCACGGAAGAGCCGCGCAGCGCCGCTGGAGCGACCAGCGCGACTATCGAGATGAGGAGCAGGATGGCCGCGCCGATCAAGGGCGGCAGCCACACGCTGCGGTCGAAGGCACGCAGCCGAGAGCTGGCCAGCCGCAAACGGCCCTCTGGAAGAGGCGCGGACGTCATTCGACGGCGAGTGTCAGCGGCCTTGCTGGTTAACGACGGCGGGCACGGTGCGCGCCATGATCTTCACGTCGAGCCACAGCGACCAGCGGTCGATGTACTCGAGATCGCGTTCCACCCACTGATCGAAATCGGGATTGTCACGCGCGCTCACCTGCCACAAGCCGGTGATTCCCGGCTTCATCGACAGCCGGCGTCGATGCCAGACGTCGTAGCCGGCAACTTCTTCAGGCAGCGGCGGGCGCGGGCCGACGAGGCTCATTTCGCCGCGCAGCACATTCCACAGCTGGGGCAGCTCGTCGATGCTCGTCCGGCGCAGGAAGGACCCTGTCCGGGTCAGCCGAGGGTCGTGGGTAATCTTGAACGCCCGCCCGCGCACCTCGTTGAAAAGGGCAAGCTGACGGATCTGCTTGTCTGCCTCGCGGATCATCGTCCTGAATTTCAACACCTCGAACGGCCGTCCGTTGAGGCCAATGCGCGTCTGGCGGTAGATAACGGGCGACCCTTCCCGGCGCCGCAGGTACAGGGCGACGCCGACCATCAGCGGGCTGCCGAGCACAAGCGCCACCGACGCGACGCCGATGTCGAGCAGGCGCTTGGCAAGGAGACTGAGCGCCCGATCCGGTCCGTGGACAAGTGACGCGATCTTGATGCCGTCGACGTCTTCGACGTAGCTTCCGCGAACGAGTGGCCCGCCGTCGGCGGGAATGCGCACGATCTTGCCCTCGCTCGCGCACAGCTGCGTCACCGGCTCCACGAAGTTCCAGGCACTCACCGGCAGGCAGATGGCGACCTCATCGACGACTTCCCTGTGCAGGACCGTCTCGATCTGGTCGAGCATGCCGAGCACCGGTCGGTGGACCTCACCGTCCTCGTCCGTGGGCGCCTGCAGATGGCCGATCACCTGGAGACCCAGATCATCTGCGTCCTCGAGCCAGTCGGCGAACTCCTCGGCGTATGGACCGGCGCCGGCCACCAGCACATAGCGCGTCAGGTAGCCGTGCCGGCGCAAGCTGATGAGTGCCGTCCTGAGCGAAAGTCGCGCGCCGATCCCGGCCAGCACCGTCGCGATGATCAGCGAGCCGATCAGCAGCCGGCTGGCATTGGAGACCCGGTCGACATACAGGAAGACGATCATCCCGACGCCGAGGACGAGTCCCGAGCGAGCCAGCGCGATCACTTCGCTTCGGACGGCGAAACGAGCACGGACCCGATAGAGGCCCTGGAGCCCGACAAGCGTCGTCCAGCCTGCACCATAGAGCGCCGCGGCCACGAGCGGATCGACGCCCAGCCGATCCCACGCCTTGAACCACTCTGGGCCGTAGCGCGCGATCGATACGAGCACGAATAGCACCGCCGCGCCGAGGAAATCGGCGGCTATCAGACTCGCTCGAAGAGCCGTTGTATGTCGCCTGACCATGAACTCTCCTCACTGGGGCACCAGGAGAGGGCAGGAGTATAGGTAGGAAACGCGGGACGGGCCGCTTCAACGGAGTCTCCGGACGATTCAGCCTCGTGCCACGAGGGCGGGATCGACGTCCAACCTCGCCAGCAGATTTGCGAAGTCGTCGATGAAGGCGCCTCGATCGAATCGCTGGGCGCGACGCCGTATCGCCGCAGGGTCGAGGCGCGTGTTGGAGAGCTTGTCAAGAGCCGCAACAAGGGCTTGTTCCGTCTGCTCCTCGAACAGAACGCCACTCACGCCATCGACGACCGTTTCGGCCGTTCCCCCGCGATTTATCGCAACGACCGGCTTGCCCGCCGCCATCGCCTCGACCGGGGCAATGCCAAAGTCCTCTTCGCCGGGCACGAGATAGGCAGAGCAACGGCGGAGCAGGTCCACGAGCCGGGCGCGCTGGACGTAGCCTTCGAACGTCACGCTCGGTCCAGCGCGCTTCTCGAGCGCGGCTCGTTCCGGGCCATCGCCAACGATGACCAGCCGCCTGCCGGTCGCGTTGGCCGCGTCGACCGCTAGGTCGACACGGCGGTAAGCCAACAACCTGGCGACGACGAGCAGATAGCCGTCGTCCACGGTCGACAGCCCTATCTCGTGGGTGTCGACCGGCGGATAGATGACGTCCGCGTCGCGGCCCCACCAGCTCCTGATGCGATCCCGCACCGCTGCCGAGTTGGCGACAAGGTGAGTCGGCCGTTGCGCGGTTCGCCGATCCCAGGTCCGCAGCGGAGCGCTCAACAGCGAGCCGGCGAAGCGTGCCGTCGTGCCCAGCGACGAGCCGCGCTCGTAGTCGCGGAATTGCCAGGCGAAGCGCATCGGCGCGTGGATGTACGCGACGTGAACGTGGCGGCGCGATGTGCGCACGGCCTTCGCGAATGCAGACGAGCTGCTGACGACCAGATCGAACTCGCGCAGGTCCAGTGCGGAGAAGTAAGCCGGGTAAAGCGGCAGCAGCGAGCGGAAGCGATCCTCGTCGAAGTGCTCGTTCAGTGCCCAGCAATGGACACGTGCTGGGTCGATGCGGTCGCCGAAGCGTGCCGCGTCAAAGAAAGTGGTGAAGATCCGGGCCGTCGGCAGAAGGTTGGCCAGCTCGATCGCCACGCGCTCCGCACCGCCGTCCTGGACGAAGTAGTCGTGGACAATCGCGGCTTGCATGACAGCTGCGAGTGTGGCTGGTTCTAGCGCAGGTGGCTTGGACTGCCGCCCGGCCCGAGCAGATAGCCCATCAGGCTGCCCGCTCCCTGGACGTATTCGAGCCACACCGCGAACGGCGCACTGGCCACCAGCTCGCGCCCTTTGCGGCCCTTGGCCAGGCCGGTGCGCCACACGCGCACCGTCCGCCACGCTGGCAGCACAAGCGCGGTGGCCATGCGAATCCAGTCCTCGGTGCCCATGCCATCTGAGCGACGGAAGCCGGCGATCGACTTGCCGTTGTGAAAATGGATCGATGTCGTCCAGGCGAATCCGGCTGTCTCGAAATGGTCCACGACCATTCGATCGTCGACGCGCAGGATCGCGCCGCTCTGTGCAAGACGGCGGTTGTGCAGGATGGCCATGAACCCAAGGCCGCCGTTGTCGTCGACATCGGCGATCGCGGCGCGCTTGTACGAAACGTTGGCCTCGTTCGTGGTCATGGGCACGACCCGATCACCGAGCGGTGCCATGTGCGGACCCTGCGTCGTGAAATAGCTCGCCCACTGGACCAGGGCACCCGTCGAACCGTTCTCGATCGCACCGCCAATCGCGGCCGCCTCGGGATGCGCGGCATGCGCGGCGACGATCGCCGCGCACCAGCCCGGCCTTGGCAGCGCATGATCCTCAGTTGTGGCGACCACCTCGCCACGGGCCTCGCGCAGGCCGATTGCGTACAACGCGAACACTGAGGTTGCATCGCGCGTCAGCCACAGCACGTGATCGCCCAGCTCGTCGCCCGGCGGGGGCGAGTTGCCGCTGCCATCGACGATCAGCAGCTCTCCGCCAACGCCCTCGATCTCAGGCCGCAACGCGCGCACGAGCGCGCGGACGTAGGGCCAACCCTCGCCGGTGCCGATGACGACCGAGAGCGGCGGTCGATCGGCCACGGCTGTCAGAACAGCCGGCGAGGGCTGTCGCCCGGGCCGGTCGCGTAGCCGAGCAGCTCGCCGGCCATCGCGCAGTACTGGAACCACAGGTGCGCCGGGAGAGCCTTGGCCATGCGCGTCGAGGTCATGCCGTCTGGCATTCGCTTGTTGCGCACGATTCGCATCTGACGCACGGCGCGGTACGTTGGCAGCACAGGCGCGCTCATGATGCGCAGCCAGTCGCCGCGCTCCATCTGCCGTCTTCGATAGCCGGCGATCGTCCGGCCGTTATCGAACTCCGCCAGCGACGTGCCTCGGAGGCCCTGCGATTGATTGTGGCGCACGACGATCGTGTCGTCGGCCACGAGCTGCTGGCCGTCGAGTACCTGCGGCAGCTCGAGAAAGTCGATGACCCCCTGCTCGTCGTCGCCCCCGAGCCGCTCGAGCACGTGACGTTTGTACGAAACGTTGGCCGGGCCGGAAATGCGGTCCGCGACGCCGTTCTCAAGGGGCGGCATGAACGGCCCCTGGGTAAGAAAGAATGCTGCCCAGTCGACCACCTTCTCGTCCGTGTTGTTGACCACCGTGCCACCTACCGCGGCCGCATCCGGATGCCGGCGGTGAGCCTCAATAACACGCTCGACCCAGTCGGGGGCAACGTAGCAATGGTCCTCGGTGATCGCGACGACCTCGCCGCGGGCCTGTTGATAGCCGGCGTGGCGCAACTGAAATACCGATTGGCCCGGCAGTGAGAGCCAGCGCACGGCACCGCCCAGCTGCTCCAGCTCCTCCGCACTGGGCGGTGCGTTCTGGGAACCGTCGGCGACGATGAATTCACCCCCGGCTCGAGCGACCTGTTCGGCGATGAGCGTGACAGCCTGGCGGCAGGCAGGCCAACCACGGATGGTCGCGATGAGCGCGGTGATGGGCAGCGATTCGGACGACATCGAACCTCCCTCAGTGGAGCCGGCGACCGCTTTGTCCAGCACCTCCAAGATAGCCGACGCTCTCGCCGACCGTGTGGGCAAGATTGAGCACCACGATCAGCGGCAGGCTGCGTTGTACGGCACCCTGGATCTGCCGCTTGTCCCTGGCAAGGCGCATCATCCGCCACGACCTGAAGATCGCCACCGGACCCGGCGCGCCGACGCGAAGCCAGTCCACCGCCGTCATGCGCTTGCGCCTCAGCCCCGCGATTGTTCGGCCGTTGTGGAACATCAGTGCCGCCGTGGCAGGCAGGCCGGCTGATTGGAAATGGGTCACCAGCGTTCGGTCGGTGCCGACGACGCGATAGCCCGCCAGGCGCAGGGCCGCGACATAGCGAAACTCGAGGACCTGGTCGTCGAGAGCGGGCATAACGTCAAAGATCCAGCTCTTGAATGAGAGATTCGCGTGCCCAGGCGAACCGCGCAGCGCCGGTTTCGGCGGCGCCCATGCCAGGTAGCCCACGCTGAACAGCGCCCAATCGACCGCGTGATCGCGCGAGCCGTTGTCGACCAGTCCGAAGATTCCGGCCGCGTCCGGGTCGCGCTCATGCTCTTCGAGAATGTGCTCGAGCCACGCGGCTTCAGGCATGCAGTGGTCCTCGGTGATGGCGATGACTGGTCCAGTGGCGGCTGCGTAGGCGGCCTGCCGCAGCGCGTGACTGGGCGCGCCGGGCATCAGCAGCCACGTGACGTTGTCCGCGTCCGCGAAGTCGGGCAGGGGCCGGCCGCTCGAGTCGGCGACGATCAGCTCGGCGCCAGAGCGTTCAAGCTGAGGCAGGATCGCGTCGAGGCTACGGCGCATGTCGGGCCAGCCAACGCGAGTCGGCACGATGACTGATATGCGATAGCCACTCCGTTCGTGGAGACCGCCCACTTACGTGCCCCTCGTAGGATCGCGCATGCTTATCGGCCTGTGATTGCTCACAAAGATACGGTCGCGCTGGACGTCGGCCCGGTCCGCGCACAGCCCGCCGGTGTCGGACTCTACGCCGCGCTCCTCGCGCGCGAGTTGATGCGTTCGACTGAGCCCGACTTCGCCCTGATCGGCGTTCGCCCCGAGGGTTTGCTGGCGCCGACTCTTGGCGAGGTGACTTTTCGAACATTCACGAGGCGGACCTACCACGCCTGGATGCAGCTTGCCGCAGAACTCGACGCCGTGGCCGTGGGAGCGAGATTGGTGCACTACACGAACGCGGCGGCGCCGCTTGCCGCCAGGCTGCCCTACGTGCTGACCGTGCATGACCTCTCGGTCGCGCGCATGCCCTGGACCCATCCGCTCGCCCGCTGGCCGATCGTGCCGATCAACCTGGTCGCGATGGCTCGCGCGCGAGCTGTCATCGTTCCATCGCGCTTCACCGCGCGCGAGCTGGGCCGGATAGGCGTCTCGCAGCGACGTGTAGTCGTGATTCCGCACGCTGCCGCAATCGACCAGGCCGCCGCGGCGCCCGGGACGGCCGTGCTGGCACGCCTCGGACTCGAGGCTCGACGCTACATCCTGTATTTCGGCACGGTCGAGCCGCGCAAGAACATCGAGCGTCTCGTCGGCGCGTTCGAAAGGCTCGCGGCAGTTGAGCCGGATCTCAAGCTGGTCCTGGCCGGCGCCAGGGGCTGGCGTTCGGATGGAATCGATCGACGAATCGCAGACAGTCCTGCTCGAAGTCTCATCTCGCTGACCGGCTATCTGCCGGACGACGAGCTTGGCGAGCTCATCCGCGAGAGCGGCGCAGTCGCGTACGTTTCCCTGTACGAGGGGTTCGGCATGCCCGTCCTGGACGCCATGGCGATCGGAGCGGCCGTCGTCACGTCGCGCACGACGGCCATGCCTGATGCGGCCGGCGGAGCAGCAGTGCTGGTGGATCCGCGCGACGAGACTGACATCGCAAACGGCATCGTGCGCGCGCTCGCGCAGCACGACGATCTCGTGCAGCGCGGCCGCGAGCGCGCCGGCCGCAGGACCTGGGCCGACGTCGCCGGCCAACACCGCGACGTCTACCGCCACGCGCTGCGCGAGCTGTGACCCAGGCGAAGGCAGGCAAGATTGCCCGCGGCTCCGACGGTGCCGATGTCCTTCGCCGGATCTACCGGCGCTCGCCCTTGCGTCGCATCCTCAAGGTCGACCGCGACCATCGAGGCCTGACGGAGAAGGATGTCTTCGTGGCCTCATACCCGCGCTCGGGAAATGCCTGGCTGCGCTTCCTCCTGCTCGAGATGACGGGCCGGCGCTCCGGGTTCGACACGGCCTATGACGAGGTGCCATACGTTGGCGCGCAGGCGGGCGCTCCCAGCCTGGTTCCCGGTGGCGGCCGGCTGATAAAGACGCACGAGCCGTATCTGCCGGTCTACCGGCGCGCGATACATCTCGTTCGCGACCCGAGAGACATCGTCGTCTCGTATTTCCGGTACATGCAACGCGTCGAGCAGATCGTCGTCCTGGCGACGGACGATGAGCGTGCGTCGTTCGATCATTTTGTCGATGCCTTCGTCGACGGTCGTGCTGACGCGCACGGTACGTGGCAGACGCACCTCGACTCGTGGTTGGATGCCGCCCGGAACGGGAGATGCGCAGTCCTGCGCGTTCGCTACGAGGATCTTCGCGCCGATCCGCAGGCTCACGTGATGGAGATCGGGCGGTGGCTCGGTCTCGATATCAGCGCGGGCCGCGCGGCCGAGGTCGTTGAGATCTGCTCGCTCGAGCGGATGCGCGCTGCCGAGCGAGAAGCGATGCGCTCCACGCCTCACGTCGTTCCGCGGGCGGCCAGGCACAGTGGCATCAGTCTGCTCGGCCAGGGTGCTGTCGAGGGTTGGCGCCAGGTGCTTACGTCACGGCAACAGCGGCGCTTCGAGGCCTTTGACAGAGGTCTGCTCGAGATGGGGTACGACCCGGCGTAGCCAGACGTCATGGTGGCTGACCCGTACGAAAGAGCGGGGTATACGCGCGACGGAAAGCCAGCGATGCTCACGTACAGTGGCGACCGTTGAGCAACAGCCGGATCAGCTGAGCGATACGAGCCTCCGCGGCACTCCCAGCGCTCCCAACGCCACCGATGCATTCGAGCGGACGCTCTTGCGTCGAGTGCGCCGAACCATGTACGCGATCCTGGCGTTGCTCGGCGCGCTGCTCGTCGTCAGCCTCGTACGAAATCCCGTTGACCCATTGGTCGTGCTCGAGCTTGGCTGCGTGATTGCGGTTGGCATTGGAATCTGGACGCAGATCGAGCTGAGTCGCCGGCTCGCAGCGCGTAGGACCGCACGCGACGCGGGATTGACGCGAATGCTTCAGGGCATGTCGCGGTCCGTCTCCTCCGAGGCAATCGTCCAGACGATAGTCGACGAGTTGCGCAGCGCGGCCGACGCGGACCACATTCTGGTCGCTCGTCTTCGCCCGGTGGAACATGTCGTCGAGGCGACACTGGTCTCGAGCCGTGCCCGCGTACCACCCTCGAGGACGGTCTTTGCCGCGGGCATCCTCGATCCGTCGCGGCTGCCCCAGCTGCGCCGCCAGACCGTGCCCGGCCACGACACGCAAAACCACGATGGACAGCTCGTGGCCGACGAGATCGCGCAGCGTCTGGGCGAATCGTATGCGCTGCGCAACACGCTGGCGATGCCGCTCGTGGCGGACGGCCAGATCATCGGTGCGTTGATCCTTTCCAGGCGGCAGAGACGCGACTGGACCATTGCCGACAGGCGGCTCCTTTCGTGGGCCTCTTCCGAGCTCTCGGCGGCGCTCGCCCGCGCATTCGCCTTCGAGCGTGCCGAAAACCAGGCCAATCTCGACGTGTTGACCGGCCTGCCCAACCGGCGCTACCTCGAGGAGCTGCTGTCGAGCGTGGGGCCGCGGCGACGCGATGTCGATCGACTGGGAGCGTTAATGATCGACCTCGACAACTTCAAGAAGCTCAACGACCGATACGGCCACGCCACTGGCGATCGAGTGCTGCGGGCTGTCGGCGAGCGCATCTCGATCGCCGTGCGAGCGGAGGACACGCCGGCGCGTTACGGCGGCGAAGAGTTCGCCGTGGTGTTGCGCAGGGCCACGGCCGATCAGGCCGTTGAGATCGCGGAGCGCATCCGTCGCCAGATCAACGAGATTCCGCCGGTCGACATCGGCGTCGCCGAGCCGATCACGGTCTCGGTCGGTGTCGCCGTCGGCGAGGTTCGCGCCGGCGAGGTACCGGTTCTACTGGCGGCGGCCGATGAGGCGCTCTATACGGCCAAGCGCCAGGGCCGCAATCGCGTGGTCGTCGCGCACTAACGCTCGGGCAGGAGCTCGCTGACGGCGGCGTAGCGCGGCCGAATGACGGACACGCCCCAGCGAAATAACACAGAGCCCTGGCGCGGCTCGTGGTGGATCATCGCCCATTGCCGCGCGGCCAGCTCGCGGCCGATTTGATCAACGTGAAATCGACGTGACGCCTTGATCACGAAGCGCTCTCGCCTGCGCAACGGCTTACGCTCCACCAACGTCAGCTTCGTCCCCTCGGCAGCGGCAAAGTCGCGCAGCGCACGCAGGCTTGCGGCGGACATGCATCGCTCCGGATCCTGGTGAATAAGTGCTGTCGCGGCGTGCTTGACGGCGGCGAACGAGCCGCGCGGCAGGCCGCCTGCCTCCTCGCCTATGCGCCGTGCGATGGGTCGGTCGTAGTAGCTGCCGATCGACCACGGCTTCATCTCTTCTGAGAGCGTGATCTCCTGCAGGCTCGGGATTTCCGTCATCCCGAACACGGGCAGTGGCACGAACATGAAGTCGACACGCAGGCGGTACTCGGTCATCGACGAGCCGGAAAGGTCGAGTCGCCACAGGTCCGAGCGCTTGGGCCGGCCGAAGCGGTACAGGGCCGCGCCGACATCGCCAGTGATCAGCAAGCGGCGGTGCAGCTCAGGCTCCATCGCGCTGTTCGCGACGTCCTCGCCGGGGCCGCCGGTCGCGAGGAATTCGGCCTCCGGCAAATCGTCGCGCTCCATGTACGAGACACGATCGATGACCTGCGCCGCGATACCCAGCCGCCCGGCGGTTGCGGCTCCGCTGTCCTCCGTATCCGACTCGTTCTCGCGTGCCGGCCGCGCATTGGCGAACGTCACGGCGCGGCGCAGTCCGGCATGCTGCGCGATGACGGCCATGGCCGTGCTGTCGTAGCCATTTGAAAGGGCAATGACCGGCTCGTAGCCGGATGCGTTGGCAAAGAGCGAGGCGGCGGCTGCCTCCATGCGCGCGAGGTAGTCGTCGTACGACACGAACGGCTTCTCGCGCGGTTTCGGAATGATCGTCACGCGGCCGCGTTCGTCGATCCGCAGGTTCTCGAAATAGTGAAACTCGATTGGCGCACCGCTTGTCGGGATCTCTATCGGGGTGAAATCGAGCCCTTCTGCGAGCCTGATCATGCGGCTCACATAGTCGACGCCTTTGACCAGCGACAAACCCGTCGCCTCGAGCAGGCCCGCAATCGAGTTGCTCACGTAGAGCGTGTTGTCGGCGCCATCGGGCCGGCAGAGGTAGACACCCTCGCATGTGTGGCCGGCCGGCACGATGAACAGCTCCCCGTCACGGACGACCATTCCGGCGCCGAATGGTGTCGTCGAATCGAGCACGCTTGCAAGGTCCTGACCGCCGACCCAAGTGCCGTC
This sequence comes from Candidatus Limnocylindrales bacterium, assembly GCA_036558545.1. Classification (GTDB taxonomy): domain Bacteria; phylum Chloroflexota; class Limnocylindria; order Limnocylindrales; family CSP1-4; genus JALYGJ01. Next base: position 18,724 of record DATBFJ010000027.1, on the reverse strand, counting down.
GAAGAACGCGTCGTCCTGTGTGCGGATGGATAGGCCGCACGCAACGGCGACCCTCGACGCGTGTACCCGAGCTACCCAGGCCAGCGGTGGAAGGTCCGGGCTCGGGCAGTAGTCGATCTTCCAGGCAGACAACGCAAGCGATGATATGTGGGTGGAGGGTTCACAAGCGCGTCCTGTGGCGCGCCGGGCGCGAGCGGCGTTTGAGCGAATTCCCGATCCATATCGTGGCTGGCTTGGCGTGCGGCGCGGTCGGCGCTGGCTGCGCGCCGTGCGCTTTCAGCGTGCTCATAACGCCCGACTGCCGCTCGACGCACCGAGCGTCAGCTTCTACCCAATGCGCCTCGAGCCGACCGCTGCCCTGGCCCATGTCCTGCCTCGCGTCGGCGCTCGCATCGCGCCGTTCCCGGGCAGAGCGGACCTCACTGTCGCATGGCACACCGGCACGTGGATTTCCCGCGATGACGTGGACCGGTTGCCCGCTCACGCGCTGAACCGCGCGTGCGCGGACATCTCGAAGCGAACGGTCGACGAGGCGTGGGCCACGGCTGCGGGCTACTCGATCAGCGTCGACCCAACGACCTTTCGCGGCACGATGGTTGTCAAGCCACTCGAGAATGCGGTGCGAGGGGGTCGCATCGTCGACGGGCCCATCCGCAGCCCGCGCGCAAACGTGGTTTATGAGCGGCTCGTGGACAGCCGGATTGGCGACCGGATCCACTCGACGCGTGCGATGGTGGCGCGCGGCAAGATCGTCGTTGCCTACGACCGGTGGCGGCCGTATCCGCACTGGTTTCGCGGCCCGGAGGAGACACTGCCTGGCGATCCAGAGCGGCTGTATTCCAGCGAGGAACGCGAGACGCTGGTCCGTTTTGCCGCGCTGATCGGGCTCGAGTTTGGAGAGATCGATGTCCTGCGCGACAACGTCTCCGGTCTTGTCTACGCCGTCGATGCAAACCGCACGCCGGTGCGGCCCAGAAGCCTGGCCCGCGAGCACGATGACGCGGTTTTTGGGCCGATGAGCGAGGCATTCGCGGAGCTTCTGCGCAATGCTTGACGAGGCGGAGCGGTCGCGTGTCATGGCTGCTGCCTTGAGCGCTGCGAGCCATTCGCCGTGGTACGCGTCGCGGCTCAACCAGTCCGGTTTTGCGGGCGCGCCGACGTTCGAACGGCTGCCCTTGATAAGGGAGGCGGATCTCGACCGCGGTTACTATGCCGGGGACGAAGCTGAGGGCGCCGACCTTGAGCCGGGGAGCCTTTTCTCGACCTCCGGCACGACCAGGGACACTCGCCGAACCGTCAGCTGGCCGCGTGCCGATGATGTGCGTTATGTCGCTCAGCGTGCCCGGCTGTTTCGAGCGCTCATCGGCGATACATGCGCAAGTGCGTGTGCCGATCTTGGCACCGGACACGCGCAGGCGTCGGCAATCGAGATTTTTCGAGTCATTGGCCTGGAAGGCCACGAGATCGACATTCGCGATCCGCTCGATAGGCACGTGGCGAGGTTGCGCGAATTGAGAGCTGACCTGCTGTACACGATGCCGGTCATCCTCGAGCGCATCGTGGGCGCCGGCGGGCCCGGCTACACGCCCAAATGGATCATCGTCCTGGGCGATCTTGCGCCACGGCCGTGGCGGCGCGCCATGGAGCGACGACTAGGCATGCAGGAGGGCCGCATCGTCGACGTGTTCGGGTCGATCGAGGTCGGCGCGATCGCCTATTCGGACGACGACCACGGGCGATACCTGTTTCACGAGCACATCGTGCCCGAAGCGATGGCGCCGCCGGTCCGCCGCGAGGACGACGGCGAGCTCCTGGTCGTGACGTCCACCGAACGCGACGGCTTCCCAGCCGTGCGCTACGCCGCCGGCGACCTGGTCAGCAACTTGCGTCCGGTCGAAGTATCCGGGGTCAGGCGCTGGGCCTTTGATTCACATCTGGGACGAGAAGGGACGATGATCAAGCACGGCGAGGCACTGAGCCTTTCCGTGATCACGCAGCAGATCGGTGCCGTCTGTCCCGGAGTTGCGTGGGCCGTCAGGCGCGACGGGTTGGAGGTAGTCATCGAGATCGACGAGCGCGCATATTCGCCCGTAGTGGCGGCGGCCGTGCGGCGCGCGGTTCGCTCGGCTCACCCCGCCGTCGACGCGATGATTGGGAGCGGCCTGATCGGCGACATAGGCGTGGAACCGCGCGCCTTCCCGGACGGTTCGTCAAAGCGGTCCATTCGGTGACAACGCGCGAAAACCTGCCGGCCGAGCTCGGCATGCCGCAGCCGGATCAGCTTGAGCACGCCAGTGTGCTCTCGCGCATCCCGGAGCCCTGGCGCGCACGGCTGACCGGCCGTCGTTTCCGCCGATGGCGTCATGCCTCTCGGGCGATCACCGCGTACAACGCGACACTGCCGGCCACGGCGCCGGTGCTCAACTTCTTCCCGATGCGTCCGCAGCCACGGGCGCCGATCATGGAGATGGTCCGCATCCTGGGCTTGCGCGTCGGCTTCTCGCCGCGTGCCGACGAAGCGACGATCGCCTGGGACGGCGACACGTGGTTCTCGCCTCGTGCGGCCCGGCGGCTACCGTCGAACGCGATCAACGGTCGATGCCTGGACATCTCGAAGAGCCGCGTTCAGCGGATCTGGCACGAAGTCGCGGGTCGCAGCCTGGTGGTCGATCCGCGAACGTTCCGCGGCAATATCGTCGTCAAGCCGGAGGAGAACGGTCGACACGGTGGCCAGGTGGTGCGCGGACCGCTGGAGCACACGCGCCGCGGCAAGACCTACGAGCGTCTGATCGACACGACGGTGGGCGAGTACGTGACCCAGACGCGGCCCGTGATCATCGATGGGCAGATCGTGCTGGCGTACGAGAAGTGGCGACCCGCGAGCAACAGATTCTTCGGCACGACGCTGTCGTTGCCGCGCACGGCCGACGAGCTGTACTCAGTCGACGAGCAGGACGAGCTCATTCGATTCGCCCGGGCGATCGAGATGGACTACGGCGAGCTCGACGTCCTGCGCGATCGCGAGGACGGCTGCATCCATGTCGTCGACGCCAACCGCACGCCGAGTCGACCGTGGGCCCTCGCGGAGAGGCACCAGCTTTACGCCTGGCAGGTTCAGGCGGCCGCGCTGGATGCCCTGATCAGGAGTCGCTTCTAGCGCGGCACATCGGGCAACCAGAGAGAGACCAGGTCACGGTCGAGCATCTCGCTGAGACGGGCCACGTCTGGACGGAACTCGTCCGCCAGGCGCTTGCGAAGACCAGGATCGAGCCGTTGGCGAGGAACGGTCCGGCGGTTGATGCGGCTATGGCGGAAGCGCAATGCCAAGCGTGCACGCCTGTTCGGTCCCACGACAGCCGAGATGGCGTCGTGAGTCACCCAGTTGCCGGCCCGGCTGTCGACTATGCGCCGGACCCATCTGCGCTGGCGGTGGCTGGCGTTCCGGTTCTTGAAGGATTCAGGCTGATAGTCGGTACCCACGTCCAGGAAGGCCAGCACGCGTCGCAGCGCCGCATCTGGGTCGCTCGCGAAGTCGTCGAACACGACGACGTGAACGCGCTCGCGACCCAGCGCCTCGAACCAGCGCTGCAGCGGCTCGCTGAACAGCGCCGACTCGCGGTAGACACCGCCGAGCACGTTCGTGCCCCTGGGCAGGTCCACACCACGCTGGCGATTGGCGTCCGCTGCGATTGCCTCGGCGAAGTCCGTGATCCGCTCGTGGCCCTGTGACACCCGCTCGTTGTGCAGCGAGTAGACAAGGTCCACAGGGTTGCGCAGCATGGCAATCGCATACGCGTTGGGCTGGAAATCGGCCACCAGCCGGGGCGCGTCGTGCGAGACGAGATAGCGCGTGGTCGCTTCGCCAAGTCGCTTCTCATCCTTGGCGTCCGAGAACAGCGCCAGGTACCTGGCCTCGTCGCGCGGGAACTCGAGGCGCTTCCGGCTGCGGCCGCTGCGCACGTCGGGACAGAAATAGAGTGGCTCCTTCATCGGCGACATGTAGATCTCGGGGTGCCCGCCGAGGTAGTCGTACAGCGACGTCGTACCGGACTTGGGTGCGCCGATGATGAACAGGTCGGGTTTGCGCGTCACTTGCTCTCGGATGACGAGCTGAGGGCGCGATATGCGGCGTACAACCCGTCGAGCATCTGCTCCGCCGTGAATGACTCGACGGCGGCCGCCGCGGCACGGGCCAGCTCCTCGTGTGGCTGGCTGAGCACCCAGTGCAGCCCGCGCGCCAGTGCCTGCGGCGCGGCATCGTCGACTAGCCAGCCGTTGATGCCGCTGGCCACGGTCCGGCGAACCTCGACAACACTCGTGGACACGACCGGCAGGCCGCACGCCAGCGCCTCGAGAACGACCCTCGGACCGCCGCCCTCAGAGCGAGCGGTAAGCAGAAGCGCATCACTCGCCTGCATCAGCTGCGCGATCTCGTCCCGCGGCCGGTCACCAAGGAGGTGGACGCGATCGGCAACGTCGAGCTCCCCGGCCCGCGCGGCGAGCTCCTCGCCCAGCTCACCAGCTCCGGCCACCACAAGGTGAACGTCCGCGTCGTTCAAGGCGGCCAGTGTCTCGACCGCGAGCAATGGCTTCTTGATCTCCGTGAGCCGCCCCGCCGAGAGGACGTAACGGGCCTTCTTGACGTCCGCTGCCATCAGCCCGAGCCGGTCTGCGAGTGCTGCGCGCAATCGTGCTCGCTCGTCGGTATCTGTCCGGTGGAAGATGGTCGCATCGAACCACACGGGCAGGAACTCGACCCGGTCGGCCATCGTCGGGTGCGCCTCGCGCAGCATCAGGGCACCGGTCTCGTTGACTATGTAGACGCGGTCCATGCGCTCCAACTCTTCGTCCGAGAACTCGCGATAGAGCCCCTTGAGCTTTGGCCAGCCCTGCGGCCCCGGCCAATCGCGCAGGTCGAGATGAATGAACTGGACAATGGGCCCCGGGTGGTGATTGAGCACGAAGCTGCGGTACGGGCGATGGACCTGCAGGATCCGCCCATGCACGGCGAGCGCCCGCCACAGTCGCGCGAGCCCCTTGATCGACCGTGCGATGGCCGCTGGCGAGCGCGGCACGCCGGCGTTCGTTCCAACGGCAAGGAACTTGATCCGCCGACCGTAGACATCGAGTGTCATCCAGCTGCCAACGGGGCGAGCCCGTTCGTCGCGCGTGGTGCCCACGAAGCTGATGTCGAAGTCCGCCGGTGCGTACTTGATGAAGTCGCGCAGGAAGGTCTGGATGCCACCAAGAGTCGGCGCGGCCGGATCGCGCGGGTGCACGATGAGGACGCGGACAGGCGCCGGCGAGGACATGACTCGAGGGTCAGTCAGGCTGTGCGATGACGCGACCGAGGACGACCACCTTGAAGCCGGCGTCCGCCGCAGCCTCCTGATCGACCACACGCCGGGCGTCGACAACAGCGCGGCCCGGCATTGCCGCGGCAAGCGAAGTCCAATCGAGATTCGCGTACTCGGGCCATTCGGTTGCTATGACGATCGCGTCGGCTCCCGCCGCAGCGTCAATGTCCTTTTCGCCGAGCCGGATCGCCACGCCTTCGCGCGCGAGCACCGCTTGCGCGGCCGCTTCAGCCAGCGGATCGTGACCGGCCAGCTGGGCGCCCTTCGCTGCCAGCGCCCTCGCGAGGGAGAGCGCGGGAGACTCACGGACGTCATCCGTGCCCGCCTTGAACGCGAGTCCGAAAACGGCGATCTGCTTTCCCCGCAGAGTTCCAACCTCCCGCTCGACCTGGGCCGCTATCCATTGCGCCTGCTGGGCATTGGACCTCGCGACTGAGTCGATGATCGGCGTGTCGACGCCCTGGGCGGCCGAAACATCCGGCAGAGACCGCGTCTGGGACGGCAGACACGAGCCGCCGAAGCCAGGGCCCGGTGTCAGATAGGTACGTCCGATGCGAGTGTCCAGGCCAATTCCGTCCACGACCGTGGCGACGTCTGCACCGGTGGCGGCGGCGAGGCGGGCGAGCTCATTGGCGAAGCCAGCCTTCAGGCCCAGGAATACGTTCGAGCCGGTCTTGATCAGCTCCGCCGAAGCCGCGTCGGTTACGAGGATGGGTGCGCGCACGTTCATGTAGACGCGCTGCAACAGAGGCAGTGCTCTCGACTCGGATTCTGGCTTCGTCAGCCCGACAACAACCCGGTCGGGTCGCAGGAAGTCGCCAACAGCATTTCCCTGGCGGGTGAACTCCGGATTGATCGCGATCTCGACGGATGCATCGACCTCTGCCGCGATACGCGCCATCCGCGCCGTTTCGGTCGGCATCAACGTGCTGCGCACGATGATCGTCCTGGGTGCCTCGCTGTCGGCGACAACGCCGGCCAGTGCGCGCTCAACGTCCTGAGCACTCCAGTTGCCCCGCTCGTCGAGCGTGCCAATGCACAGGAAGACTGCGTCCGCCCAATGGCTGAATGAGGCTTCGCTGGAGAAGCGCAGGCGCCCGCTCGACGCCCCGTCGTGGACGGCATCCTCGAGGCCGGGCTCGAAGAACGGCATCACGCCCCTTTGCAGTCCTTCGATGCGCTTCGTGTCTCGGTCGATGCAGCGGACGTTGAAACCAAGCTTCGCAAGGCAGGCGGCCGTGACGAGGCCCACGTATCCCGCCCCGAGGATTGCCAGGTCGAGCGGCCGCTGTCGTTCCTCCATTGGGCGGATCATACGGGCGACCTTTACGCTGCGGGTAGATGAGCCCGGCTCGACGATCCGCCCCGCCCAGGCCCAAGCGCGTCGATATACCGACACGCACCGAAGCCGACACTCCCGCCCCCGGGCTCCAGGAGGCCGCGCTCGCGCCAGACGAGCCGCCTTACGAGAGTCGCCCACGTTTCTCCCGTGGAGACTCCGTGCCGTTGCTCGGCAACGATGAGCTGGCGCGCATCTTCTACGAGATCGGCGACATGCTCGAGATCCAGGGCGACCTGCCGTTCAAGGTAGGTGCGTACCGCCGGGCAGCCGAGTCGATCGCTCATTCACCGCTGGACATCGCCCGGGCCTACCGCGAGGGCAGGCCGCCCAGGCTGCCCGGCGTTGGCAAGGCCATCGACGAGAAGCTCGAGGAGCTAGCGGACACGGGCAGGCTGCGCTACCACGAACGGCTTCGCCGCGATGTGCCGCCGAGCGTGGTGACACTTCTGCAGGTGCCCGGCCTGGGCCCGCGCACTGCCGGCGACCTGTACCGCCAGGCGGGCATCGACTCTCTCGATGCCCTGGAGGCGGCCGCGCGCGCGGGCCAGTTGCGCGAGGTCAAGGGCATCAGCGCAAAGACTGAAGCGCGCCTGCTCGAGGGGTTGAAGGCGCTGCGCGCGCGGCCGCCCAAGCGGATGCGCCTGGGCCAGGCGCAGGAGGTCATCGATCTCGTCACGGGCTCGCTGCGCAACGCGCCAGGCGTGAAAGCGATCATCCCGGCTGGCTCCTACCGTCGGCGGCGCGAGACGATCGCCGACATCGACCTGCTCGTCGAAACCGACGATCCCGCCGCGGCGATCGACAAGCTTCACCACTCACCGTGGATCGAGCGGGTCGGAAACGGTGGTCGCGCGACAGGTGGCACACGCACGTCGGTGCAGATGACCCGCGGCCCGCAGATTGACCTGATGACGATGCCCTCCGACGTCGCCGGAACGTACCTCATTCATTTCACTGGGTCAGCCGCGCACAACGTCAGATTGCGCGAGATCGCCCGCGATCGCGGCTGGTCACTGTCGGAGCATGGCTTCACCAGCGTCCAGGACGAGGCCAAGCGGGTCACCTTCGCGACCGAGCGGGAGGTCTACGAATTCCTCGGGCTGCCGTTCATCGATCCGGAGCTGCGCGAGGACCGCGGCGAGATCGAGGCGGCCAAAGCTGGAAAGCTTCCGAATCTGGTCACGCGGTCCGATCTCCAGGGCGACTGTCACACCCATTCCGATTGGTCGGACGGTCATTTCACCATCGAGCAGATGGCAGCGGAAGCGCGGCAGCGTGGGCTGCATTACCAGGTGCTGACCGACCACACGCAGAGCCTGACCATCGCCAACGGGCTCACCCCGCAGCGTGTCGAGCAGGAACGGCGCGTAATCGGCGAGCTCAACGAATCGTTTGCCCGAGACGGCCTGGATTTCCGACTGCTGCACGGCTGCGAACTCGAGATCACCGTGGACGGCCGGCTCGACTACGAGGACGCTCTGCTCGCCAGCTTCGATGTCGTCGTGTGCTCGTTGCACGTGGGTCGACGTCAGCCGCGCGCGCAGCTCATGGAGCGTTATCGAACGGCGCTGCGCAATCCGAATGTCGACATCATTGCCCACCCGTCCGGCCGCAAGATCGGCATCCGCGACGATCTCGATCTCGACTGGGATGCCTTCTATCGCGAGGCAGCCGAGACGCGCACGGTGCTCGAGCTCAACGGCGAAACCGAGCGTCTTGACCTTGATGACCGGCGTGCGCGCGCCGCGCTCGATGCCGGGAATCGCTTCGTTGTCGACTCGGACGCCCACTACCTGGTCGAGTTCGACAACCTCGACTGGGGCATCTCACAGGCGCGGCGCGCGTGGCTCGAGCCGGGCAACGTGCTCAACACGTTGCCCCTGGGGGACTTCCTGACGCAGGTCACCGACCACCGGTGATGGAGGCCACAGCCGCCACGGTTGGCCTGCGCGAGCTGACGGACGATGACGCGCCCGTCATTGATCGGCTGTGGCAGCTGTACGTCCACGACCTGTCGCAGTCGCGTGGTTCGATGCCCAACGAGCACGGCCTTTTCAAGCTGGGCCATCTTCAGTGGTTTCGTGACGATGCCGTCAATTGGCCGGGCTTCCTGATCACGTATGACGGTGCGCCAGCAGGATTCGCCTTCGTCGGCACGAACTGGGAGGGTGGCAAGCGCACCATCGGAGAGTTCTTCGTGGTGCGCGCCGTGCGCCGTCGCGGCGTGGGCGAGTTCGTCGCGCGCGTGCTCATCGACCGTTATCCCGGTGCGTGGGAGATCGCGTTCCAGGACGACAACCCCGGCGCTCCTGAGTTCTGGAAGCGCGTCGCTTCGGACATGGTCGGTGCCGCGTGGCGCGAGGAGTGGCGGCCGGTGCCGGACAAGCCGCACATTCCTCCAGACCACTGGCTGCTGTTCGAGACCGCATGAATCGCGCTCGGGATGTCCGCATAGCGCGGTGGTTGTCGGGAATCAGCGTACTCGAGGGAGCGGCAGTCGCAGTGATCGCCCTGGCGCTGGGCCTTGGCAGCGGCAGCCTGTCGCTCATTGGCTTTGGCCTCGACTCGGCCATCGACGCGACCGCGTCGGTCGTTCTCGTGTGGCGCTTTTCGCTTGAAAGCAGCAGTGTCCATCACGGTGAACGAGCCGAAATGCTTGCCGAGAGGTTGATCGGGATCGTGCTGGTTATCTCCGCCACGGCTCTGATCATTGGCGCGGCCCATGCCCTGCTGACTCACGGCGAGGCCGAATCGAGCACCGCTCAAATAGTCCTGCTCGGCTTCTCGATTGTCGTCCTGCCGCCGCTGGCCTTTGCCAAGCGACGCGTTGCGGACCGTCTCGAGAGCAACGCGCTGCGCAAGGACGCGCTGCTTACCGCCGCCGGTGCCGCCCTCGCGCTGATCGCCCTGGTTGCGGGCCAGTTCGGACCATCATTTGGACTGTGGTGGGCAGACGCCGTCGCCTCGATCGTGATTGCCATCGTGCTCTTGCGTGAAGGCTGGGACATTCTGCGTAAGTGGCAGCGGGAGCAGCGGCCCACTCTGTGATCAGGAGCTGAACGAGGTCCCCACCAGCACGAGCGACATGACGATCAGCAGGATCGTCACGCCCCAGCCAAGGAAAAGGTTGATGCGGCCGCTCACGAGGTTGCCCATGATCTTGCGGTCGCCGACGAGGAGCATCACGAACACGAGGATTATCGGCAGCAGCAGGCCATTGAGCACCTGCGCGCCGAACATGACCTGGATCAGCGGCAGCCCCGGGATGAGCATGAACAGCGCGGCAAAGCCGATGAAGAACGCGATCAGACCGTAGAACGCCGGTGCCTCGCGGACGCGCCAGCCCACCCCCTGCTCCCAGCCGAATACCTCGGCCGCGGTATATGCACTCGCCAGCGGCACCACGCCGAGGCCCAACAGGGACGCGGCCAGCAGGCCGATGGCGAAAAACAGGGCAGCGACGTTGCCGGCGATCGGCTCGAGGGCCTGTGCGGCGTCGGCGGCACTGGTGATGTTGAAGATGCCGCTGGCGTACAGCGTCGCCGCACAGGCGATGACGATGAAAGCACCGACGACGTTGGTGATGAAGACGCCGATTAGCACGTCGATCCTCTCGGCGTTCATCTCCTCGGGCCGAAGCCGCTTGTCGACGACGTACGCCTGAATGAACTGCTGACCCCACGGCGTGATGGTCGTGCCAACGACGCCGACCACGGCGAGCATGTATGCGCCATCGAACGCCCCCTGCGGGATGAACAGGCTGTGCAGCGCCTGGCCCCAGTTGGGATTCGCCAGGACAGCAGAGAACAGATACGCGCCCGATACGAGCACGCCGATCGCGACGAAGCCGTACTGGACACGGCTGAACGATCCCGCTCCGATGAGCGCCATCACGGCTACTGCGGCCAGCACCGCGGACAGTGCAGCGGGCACCCCGAACAGTGACAGGGCGGCGGCAATGCCGGCGAACTCCGACACGGTCGAGCCCAGGTTGGCGATGATCATCGTGATCGCCGCGAGGGCGGCCCAGCGCAGGCCGAATCGCTCTCGAATCAGGCCAGTGAGTCCCTGCCCTGTGGCAAGGCCCATGCGCGCGCCGATCTCCTGGGTCACGAGCAGCGCCAGCTGCGTGACGAGCAGGACCCACAGAAGTTGATAGCCAAAGCGCGCGCCCGCCAGCGAGTAGGTCGTGATGCCGCCCGCGTCGTTGTCGGCAAAGCCGCTGACGATGCCCGGGCCGAGGACGGCCATCGTCGCCAGGAAACGCGCTCGCCGGCCGAGGCGGCGGCGCGACACACTCGGTGTTGCGGTCGCCGCTGGGACCGGCGCCGCCGCGCTCATCGCACCGGTCGGACGCTGCGCCGGGGATGCCACAGGCGGCTCGCCTCAGGCGCCACTGCATCGAGCGCGTCGTCAACCGTGACGATGCCCTCGAGGTGCCCGGCGTCATCGACAACGGGCACCGCCAGCAGGTTGTAGCGGGCGATTACGCCGGCGACGTGGTCCTGATCGTCGAGCACGCTGACCGTGATCGGCTCTTTGATCATCACACCGGATATCACTGTTTCAGGCTTTGCCACGATCAAGTCGCGGAGCGACAGGACACCCACGAGTGATTCGTCCTTGTCCACGACGTACACGTAGTAGATCGTCTCCGCGTCGGGTTCGAGCTCGCGCAGTCGGTCGATGGACTGGGCCGCCGTGAGGTTCGCGGGCAGGGCGATGTACTCGGTGGTCATGATCCCGCCGGCCGACTCCTCGGGATAGCCCAGGAGTTCCTGGACCTCCTCGGCCTCGTCCTTCTCCATGAGTGAGAGGATCTCTTCGCGGGCGGTCTCGGAGAGATCGGCGACAAGGTCGGCGGCATCGTCGGGGCTCATCTCCTCGAGGATGTCCGCCGCGCGGTCCGGCTCGAGATCCTCGAGCACTTCGACCTGCGTCTCCGGCTCCATCTCCTCGATGGCATCGGCCACCTGCTCGTCGTCGAGCGAGGCAAGCACTCCTGCGCGGTCGCGCGGAGTCAGCTGATCGATGATCGTGGCGAGGTCCGACGGATGAAGAGAGGCAAGACCCTTATGCGGGACGCGCAGGCGCACCGCTGCAATGGACGTCTCAAGTGGATCGACGTCCTCCCAGTCAATAAAGCGCTCGCCGGTGTGCAGCCTGAAATTGCGCGCGATCGTCCGATACGGACCCTCGAGACCAAGGCGGCGCGCGATGCCGGCCGCGCCGACGTCCACGGCCACCAGGCGCAGCGACCCGGTCACGACGTCGAGGCTGACGTCATTCACGCGCACCACGCGACGGCCGTCGATGTCGACGATCTGCTTGTCCATCAGATCCGCCTTGAGCAGGATCTCGTTATCGCGCTGTCGAAACTTGTTGATGTCGAGCGTGGATGTCTTGAGCCGCGCGCCCTCGACGTCTACTGATTCGACCGACGTCCACGGCAGAAAGATCTGGCGTCCGTCAGTGCGGATTACCAGCCCGGTGACAGGCGGGTACTTCTCGCCGACAGCGACGATCAGATCCGCGACTTTGCCGATCGGTTCCCCGCTCATGTCGCGAACGGGCCGGCCGATGACCTGACTCAGGTAGAGCATTTCGATACCTCGACGGGTGGCCGTCCCGTTAAGAGGCGCTCGACGCTCTACTGAGCGAGCACCTCCCTAGTGGACGGGACGGGCCGTTGTTGAGCCTGCGGCGCGTTGTGCGCCGCGACTACGGCAACCTTTGTCCACGATTGGAGAGCTTCCTCCAGGCGATTTAGGCAGTCCGGCTCGGGCACACGCAAACGCGCTGGTCGCACGAGGGGACCTTGGTGAGTATAGTTAGTCACCTACTTCCCGTTTTTCCGTAGGTCCCGCGGTACGCCAGCGCGTGCCCGGAGACACGGACATCTCACAGGCGAAGGACACACGTAGCACAACATGAGCTTTTCACTTACCGACGGCAACCAGGCGCAGCCAGCCATCAACGCGACCCGGCTCAAGAGGCAGCTGACCGAGCAGGCCATTGCGGCGGCCACGGACGCCGATTGGGAGCAGGCTGCCGACCTCAACAAGCGCATCCTGGAACTTGGCGCTGATTCGGAGGCCGAGAACCGGCTAGCCAAGTCCTATTGGGAGATGGGCGAGCTCGGCCAGGCGCGCGAGCACTACCAGGCCGCGCTGGCTCTCGACCCGACCAACCGTATTGCCGAGCGCAACATCTCGCGCCTGCGCATGCTTCTCGCCGAGGCAGGCAAGAAGACGATCGCCGCCAAGAAGACGGATAAGGCGCCGGTCGCGATCTTCGTCGAGGAGACGGGCAAGACCGGTTTTGCGCACCTGATCGACCTGGCCGATCCCAGGCAGCTTGCCCAGGTCAACCCCGGCGACGCGGTCGAGCTATCGTCAGACGGGCCACGCCTCAAGGCGATGTCCAACGGCTGGCATATTGGCTATGTCGAGCCGCGCGTCGCCGCCCGGCTGCTGAAGCTGATCGCCGACGGTAACAAGTACACCGCAGGCGTCACCTCGATCGGCGAGCGTGACGTGCGGATCATCATTCGCGAGACGTACCAGGACCCGGCCAACTACGGCAAGGTGTCGTTCCCGACGGCGGCCAAGGTCAGTGATCTGCGGCCATACACCAAGGGCACGCTCGTCCGGGAGGAGATGGACCTCGAGGAGGAGCTCGAGCTCGACGACGAGGACGAGGAGATCGAGGACATCGGCCACGTCGTGCCGGAGGACCTCACCTCCGATGAGGCATTCATTGCCGAAGAAGACGTCGATGACGATCGTGCCGATGAGGACGAGGAGTAGCGCCTCCTCCTTCTCGCATCGACTTCTCGCCGATATCAACGAAATTGTTTGATCCGGTTCAGGCGGTACGCGCTAGCAGAATTCGGTGAGATTCGGGCGCCGCGCGCATGGTTTCGTCGCTATTTGGCGGCGGCCGAGCTCCGAAGCGGGAACGACCGGGCCTAACCTTCGCTTCGTTCCGGTCGTGCCGCCCAAAAGGAACAATCTGGTTGATGGCGGCCCCACTCCCTGGGGATCGGGGCCGCCATCCCTGACTGGCACTTACTGGCCTCGACCGCATAGGTAGACTCGCCATTCATGGCGGACCCTCTCTCGTCGCTGATCCGACCAAACCAGGGGCCGCAACTACCCGCCTTCGAGCGTTTCGCGCCGCCGCCCGCGGACAACGTCGTGGCGGCGGAGCTGGCGGCGCGCACCGCGCCCGGCGACGTGGTCATCGACACCCACGGTCGCGGTGGCTGGATCGCGCGCAACTCGATTGCCGCATTGCGCCGGGTCTACGCGCTCGAGTCGACGGCATTGACCCGGCTGCTGGCCGAGATCGTGCTCAGGCCACCGGACCTGCGCCATTTCGACGCGGGCATGTCCGCGATCGCCACTCATCCGCGCGGTGATGTCGAGCTGAAGCGGCTGATCGAGCAGAGCTTCACGTCACGCTGCCCCACGTGCGGTCGGCCAGTTGTCGTGCAGGAATACATCTGGGAGGTCGGCGCCGAAGCGCCGTCTCGTAAGGTCTTCCGTTGCTCTTTCTGTCGCGAACAGGCTCGCAGCAGCGATCCCCGCATCGCCCCCGTCGATGAAGATGACGTCAAGCTGGCGCGCAAGGCAAACGCCAAGTCGGCGCGTCAGAACCTCCGCGGCCGCTTTCCGGTTCTCGACAACGGCAAGGATCTGCCGGACGAGATCCTCGACCTGTTCACACCACGGACGCTCGTCGCGCTCGACGAGATCGTCGGACAGCTCGATAAGCAGCTCAAGGCACCCGCCGTAAGTGCCGGCTTGAAGCTGGGTCTGGTTCATGCGCTGCTTCCGTCGAGCAAGCTCAACGGCTATCCCGGGCGCGTTGCTGCCCTGCGCATTCGGCACGGCCACGTCCAGCCTCCTGTTTCGAAGCAATGGCGCGAACACAATCCGTGGCTCGCCTTCGAGGAAGGCTGTCGCGAGGTGCGCTCGTTCATCACCCGCGTCGAGGACGGCACCGCGACCTTTCAGCCACGGCCGGGCGACGACATCGAGACGCTGATTGACGGCACAGCCAATGTCGTGCTGCGCACCGGCCCCGCCTATGTCAGTGGCAACGAGCCGATGTTCTGGTCGCGCCGGCCGGTTCTGCCCGGCCGGCTCGATCCGCGCTCGCGAGTCCGACTCGTGCTGACCCAGCCGCCCATCCGCTGGTCCGTGGAGAACATCTCGTTCGCCTATCTCGCTACTGCGTTTGTCCTCGGCCGTGACGCGACGACAGAGCTGCCGCTCGAATGGGTCTTCGGCGCGCCGCCATCAAACGATCGCGGCCGGGAGGCGACTGCCCTGCGGCGCTCGCTGCTCGCCGTCAGGCCCGTGCTCGCGCGCGATGCCAAGGCCGTCGTCATCCTCGACCGGGGCGGTGCCTCGGGCCTCGTCGCCGGCGTGCTCGGCGGGGTAGGTGCCGGGCTGCGCCTGACCAATGCCGTGCTCGCCGAGTCGGGCAACCAGATCGGAGGCGTGCTCGAGTTCAACGTCGGGCCGGCCGAAGAAGACGGCGATCAGCACTCGGAGCTGGCCGACCTGAACACAGCGGATCCCACGCAGCCGTTCGCCCTGTCGGACGTTGAGCAGGCCGTAACCCAGGTTGCCGTGAGCGTGCTCCAGGCTCGCGGCGAACCGGCCAGCGGGGAACGACTGCTCGGTGAGGTCCTCGTGGGACTCGATCGGCTCGGTCACCTTCGCCACCTGGTCGCGACGCAGACATTCGGTGAGTCTGAAGCGGCGAGTGCGTTCGCCACGGAGCAAGCCACCGACGCGGAGCAGGCAGGGGATGAAACCGACGACGCAGCTCCGGAGAGCGAGGAAGAGACCGGCGCGGAACCATCAGACGTTCCCGGATGGGCGCTCGGCAGCGCGTCTGCGACCGACCACGTCCGGCTGTTGATGGAGATCGTGATGGGTGAGCTGCGGCGGCCGGATCATGCGCGGCTGATCGAGATCGACGACGGCCGTTGGTGGCTGCGCAGCGACGCGGATCTGGCGCAGGCCCGTCCGCCGCTTTCCGACCGACTCGAATGGGCCGCTTACGGACTGCTCTCGACCAGCCAGGGCATCGACGAGGAGACCTATTTCCAGCGCGTTGCGGGCATGTTCCGGGGCCACGACACGCCGGACGCCGAGCTCGTCCGCGCCGTTCTCGACTCGTATCGGGATCCCACCTCGAGCTCGATCCAGCTGCGCACGCAGGACGAGCTGACGGCCCGCCATGCGGAGCACGGGGAGATGTGCGGCCTCCTCGTCGACTACGGCCATCGTCTGGGACTGCGGGCTCACGTGTCAGAGCGCGAAAGCCGGCGCTCATTCCGCGGTGGCACGGTCGCGGACCTTATGAGCGAGGAGGAACAGCGCGCATATCTGCCACTTATCGCCGCGGGTGATGCAGCGACGTTCGAGTCGCTCGACTGCATCTGGTACCTGCGCGGCAAGGCGACGTTCCTATTCGAGGTCGAATGGACGGCCATGCTCACTGACGCACTGTTGCGCCGCGGCCCGCGCATACCATCCGACGACTCTGTCGTGCGCTTCCTCGTGATCCCGCCGGAGCGCACGGAGCTGGTCCGATTCAAGATTGCCCGCTCGCCGCTCTTGGCGCGGGCGCTGGATGAGCAGAACTGGCATATCCTCAAGTCCGATCACCTGCGCCGGCTCGTCGCCCGGGAGGAAGCGAACCTCGACGAGCTCGGCCCGTTACTCGGACTTGACCCGGAGATCGAACGCGAAGCGGAGCAGCTGGCCCTTTTCTAGGGGGCTCCGTCTCCCCACCAACGGAGGATCTGCGTGACCGACGTCGCCATCGAATCAGTCGTCGACCTTTCCGATCGCTTCTGGCAGTGGTTCCTGTCGCGCAGCCCGATCTATGCCACGATCCTGGGCGACGAGCGCTACGACGACCGTCTGCCCGACGTAACAGACGTTGGCCGTGCGGAGCAGCGCAGCGCGCTACGAGGATTCCTCGAAGACGCGCGCCACGTCGAGCGTGAAGGACTCGATATTGAGGACCAGATCACGCTCGACATGCTCGAGACCGTGGCACGCATCTGGATCCGGCAGCTTGACCACAACCTGCATCACTTCGACGCGATCGATCAGGCCGCCGGTCCCCAGAATCTGCCCGGCGATCTGTCTCGCTTTCAGCGCCTCGACACGCCAGAACGCGTCGATCGGCTGATCAGGCGTCTCGAGCAGTACCCGGACTACATGGCGGCGCATCGGGCGAATCTGCTCGAGGGCATCGCCGCCAAGCGCACAGCCGCGGCGCCGGTCGTTGCTCGCGTCGTCGAGCAGACGCGCCGCGCTGTCGAGGGTGGAGCAGAACAGTCACCGTTGCTTGTCGCACATCCAGAGCTCGACGACGCGACTCGCGCGCGAATTCGTGCCGCGATCGACGAACACGTCATGCCGGCCCTGGCCGAGCACCTCGCCGCGCTCGAGGGCTACGAAGAATTCGCGCGCGAGCACGAGGGCCTGTGGGCATTGCCCGACGGCGACGAGGTGTATCGGACGATGATCGAGGCATCGACCACCCTCGACGAATCGCCCGCGGCGTTGCACCAATATGGCCTCGATCAGATCGAGTCGATCCGGGAAGAGACCAAGGCAATCGCCGCGGAGCTTGGCTTCGACAGCGTCGAGCAGATGCGCGCTGCCCTGGCGACCGAGTCGTGGAACTTCGCCAAGACTGCGCAGGAGATCGTCGACCGCGCCAACGATTACATCGACAAGGCCAACGCTGAAGCACCGCGCTGGTTCGGCCGCCTGCCCAAAGCTCCAGTCGAAGTGCGCGCGGTCGAGCCGTACCAGGAAGCGGAAGCGCCGCCGGCCTTCTACTTCCCGCCCGCGCCTGACGGCTCGCGCAGTGGCATCTACTTCGTCAACACGTACGACCCGTCAAGCCGGCCGCTCTACAGGCTGGCCGAGATGACGTATCACGAGGCTACGCCAGGACACCACTTCCAGATCACGATCGAGGGCGAGCTGGAGGACCTGCCCGACTTCCGACGCTTCGGCGCGCGCCTCGCGGGTGCCTCGTACGGCGAGGGCTGGGGCTTGTACAGCGAACGGCTCGGTGACGAGATGGGCCTCTACGACAACGCCTGGGAGCGCCTCGGCATGCTCGACGGTCAGGCGTGGCGCGCCGCCCGACTCGTTGTCGACACTGGGATCCACGCGTTCAAGTGGACGCGCCAGCAGTCGATCGATCTGCTCACAAGCGTGGGCTTGTCGCAGCTGGAGGCAGAGACGGAGACCGATCGCTACATCGCATGGCCCGGGCAGGCGCTGGCATACATGACCGGCATGCGCGAAATCGTGAGCCTGCGCCGCGAGCTCGAGCAGCGTGATGGCGACCGCTTCGACGTCAAGAACTTCCACGATGAGCTCATCGGCCACGGCTCGCTGCCGCTCGCCACGATGCGCCGCGTAATCCCCGGCTGGGTCCGCCCAAAGGCCTGACCTCCAGGCCAATCTCGGCCAAAGTCGCGCCCCACGCGGATCTGCGCACCAGTCGCGCGACTGTGCCGCCTCTTTCCGCGCCCCGCGCGGATCCGGCCTGGTTACAGATACATCCAGCCCGTTGGTGGATGACGACCGTTCTCGAGCGAACGCAGGACACGCGCTGTTCGCAGCTGTGGGAGATCGACAAGAAGGGGCGCGAACTCGTCCATGATGCGACGGTTATGCCTCGTGTCGGCGACGATCAGCAGAAAGTGGTCGAGTGGATCATCTGCGCGTTTCTGGTTGTGCCTCCGCGTGGTCGCTTGCAAGTCGGTAAGCCGGCTCCAGCTCGACGCCGGTCCGCTCGCCCGAGCCCTCGATCACGGCATCCCAAGCTCTCAATTCGGGCGTGGCATTCCTTGGAGGCAGAGGCACTTCGGTTCGGCAGTGAAGCGGCGCGCCGATTCGCCTGACCAGGGCCATCAAGCGTGGCGCCTGGCTCACATCTCGTATTCGAGCTCCATTCGGGTAGAGACGAC
>DATBFJ010000026.1:0-6471 GCA_036558545.1 Candidatus Limnocylindrales bacterium | reverse complement strand
CTGCTCGATCTGCCAGTCGCCGGGGTCGGCCGTGCCGTTGACCGTATTCGCGTTGACGTACGCGTACTGGCCCGTCTGCAGCACGATCGTCCGGACCTGACCGGTCGTTGGCTGCTCGAGGAATGAGTCGTGCCAATCGCCGTTGATCTGGTCGCACTCGACGTTCGCGGGACCTTCGTAGTGGCCGGCGTCGGGCCTATTTGAGCCGCCCTCGTTGGTCAGGTCCAGCTTGTAGCTCGTGGGCATGCACGGGTCGATGAGCGCCTGCATCGTCCACTGGCCAGAGACGGTTCCGTCACTGCTGAAGCTGTGATCGGCGAGCACGAACAGGATCCGCGTGACGTCGTAGTCACTCCGGCAGAACGTCGTCTTGCCGACGGGCAGGTCTTTGCGCTCCCAGTGCCCGTCGCGGTAGTGGAGCAAGGCCAACGGATCCAGCGGGGATGATGGCTCGAGTCCGCCGAAATCGACGACGAGCTGCTGGACGCTGTCGTCGACGTCGACCAGCTGATAGCGCTCGGCGAGGGTTGGGATCGTCTCCTTGACGGTGTACATGTTGCCCTGCGGACCCTGTGCCCCGATCGCCTTGGTGTAGTGCGTCTTGGCATCGTTGACCGCATCGTCGTCCGGCAGGTTCTTGTCGAGCGCCTGGAAGCGCGGCGCAATCACGTCCGGATTCGAGTGTCCGACGAAGATGTCGCTGTTCCACGCGTGCACGGCAAAGTCCTTGAATTGGCTCTCGAAGGGAACGATGCCGCTCAGCGCAGTGTTCAGGTTGTCGAAGCCGCTCTGGCCCTCGAAGGCCTGCCAGGCGTTGCCCACAGCCTGCACGCCCTGCTGCTGGTCCATGAAATACGGCCACAGGAACGACGCGTACTCGTTGTTGCCGCCGGTGTCGTTCAAACCAAGCTTCGTCGTCTGGTAGTCGCCCACGAAGGAATAGACCCACTTGGATCGGCCAGCGGGGACGAGTGCCTCCTCAGCCCACTTGGCCGACGCCTCGACCATCCAGAACCACTGGCCACCCTGGACGGTGCCCGAATAGTTGTGTGCGCCCTCGAGGACGTGGAAGAACTCGTGGGCGAGGATCGACTCCTGGTCGGCCGGAGCGGTGTAGCCGCGCCAGATCAGGATGTAGCCGCTGGCGGTCCCCGCAGATCCCCCGCTGTACGGCGGTGCGCCGTAGGTGACGGCCGCGGCATCGTCGAATTCGGCGAAGCGACACTTGCCGGCTCGCGTGACGCACTGGTCGACGACGTAGATGTCGATGTTCGAGTCGCCGCCTTCATCCGGCCCGCCGGCGTCGAGGACGGGGTCGCCCATGATCGAGGTCTCGTCGGCGTAGACGCTGTCGATGGCGGACAGGAAGTTCGCCAGATCGGATGTGTCGCGTCCGCCGGCGCACGAGCCCCAGACGGTGATCGGGTTCGTCGCGTCCGCGAGACTGGCCCAGCCGTCAGACCCACAATTCACGTCCATTGGCGCGGCTGCGATGTCGGCGGCGAACGGCGCTCGCGCACCCACCGGCGGCGCGCTCCCATGGAATGGGCTGCTTGGGTCCGTAGGGCGGACGAGGTATGGAGCGACCTGGTCGGCGATCTCGGCGGGCAGCGTGCCGTCGTTGGCTTCCATCTGCAGGGTCGCCAGCGCCGCTCCGTCTTCGGTGGGTTGTGCCGCGGCATACTGCGCGGGCAGCTCCGGTGCGCCGAACATCGCGTAGACGCGGTAGAGCAGGCCAGTCGGCTCGTCGATCACGCCGGCGTCGACGTCCTGCTGGATAAGCTCTGGCGCCGTGGGCTGCTCAGGCGGCGCGGATGGGATGTCAACCGGCCCCGACGACTCCTCCGGTTGCGAGGACACTGCGGGAGGAGGAACCACCGACTCTCCCGGGGCGGCCGATTGACCCGGCGCGCTTGACCCCTGCGTTTGGGAGCCAGGCGTGGACGTCGCGGTCTGGCTCACAGTCGCGCAGGACACAGCCAAAAACGCGGCCAAAAAGAAGGTAGCCGGGCGGAGCCCCCTCACCCGGCTACATTACCCGCCCCGCGCCCTTGCGGAGCTTCGAGACGGCTATTTGCGGACGCTCAGTTGAGAGGCGTCTTGGTGAACGTGATGCGCTGCGGAACGTTGCCGTAGATGGGGTCTGTGTAGTCGTGCTTGTCGCCGACTTCGCCGGTCGCGCCGTTGAGCAGCTCGCCGATCTGCGAGCCGTTCCAGCTGGAGATCGTGGTCCACTTGGCGCCGTCATTGCTGGTCAGCCGGCCGTCCGTCTCGAAGGCCGGAGGATCGCCACCGCCAAACTTGGCCTCGACCAGGATCCGGCCGTTACGCACTGAGACTGACGTTGGTCGGGGGTGGAAGCAGTTGCCCGTGGTGCACACGCGCGAGACGAAGATCCGTCCGCCGAACGACGCGCCGCTGTCGTCGCTGATGCGCATGGCGACGGCGTCGTTGAGCTCGTAGGCGATCACGGCGCGGCTGCCGTCGGCGTCGATTGCCGGTCCGTGGACCTGCTTGCCGAACATCAGCTTCTGGACCGGGCCCGGCGTTACGACCAGGTTGCCGCCGGAACGCACGACGCCGAAATGCTGGACCCGCAGGCCGCTGCCAAGCCTGTGGCCGACCCACGTGGCGACGAAACCGTCGTCGACGGCCGCGATCTTGACCCCTTCAGTGGCACGCGCATTGCCCAGATCGGCGAGGTAGCCGTAGGCGGTGTTGCAGCCGTCTGCGCACGGCCAGTCGTTGATCTCGATCCTGGCCACACCGTCGTCGGTCAGCCAAACGACGCCGACGGTCTTCTCGAGCGGGCGGTCCGCCTCTGCGTCCGGGAGACATGCGACGTCCGCGCCGTAGCCGAAACGCTGCAGCCACCATCGCTCAGAAAGGTGGTTCGAGCTCAGGTCGACGTAGTCCAGGACGACGTTCCTGGCCTCGCTCGTGGTCCATGTCGTGGTGGCCCACAGATCCGTGCCGCATGCCGCAACGCGCGGGCCCTGCGCCTTCTTGCCTGCGTTGAGGATGCGTGGCGAGCTGAACGTCTGGCCGCCGTCGTTGCTCCACTTGAGGTACGAATAGTTGTTCTTCTGATAGGCGACGGCAATCGGGTCCGTGCCGTCGACGTCCCCGGCGATGAGGGTCTTGTGCGCGTCGTTGCTGGCAATGACGACGCTCGTGCTCGCCAGCGCGGGCGAAGCTGCGAAAACGGCTGCGACGAACAGCGCCGCGGCAGACGCGAGCGTCGATTTGATGACTAATGTGGGTCGTGGCATACGGCCTCCTCTTCCGCTGGTGCCTGGCGGTCGTATTCGCCCCCGCCGGTACTCGCACCGAGTAGACGCCCGTGGCGCTATCGACGCAACCGGTAAAACACCCAAAGTGTTACGGACAGGTCTCTAGGTAGTCTGTGGGTCAGGCCATGCCTTCCAAAGTGAATAACTCGAAGAGCACGAAGATGGCGACCGCGAAGCCGATTGCCACCCCGGTTACGGTTCGCGTCAAGGAACTGAGCTCGTTTGGGTCAGTAGATTTCGTCGTGACTGCCGAGCGCAACGAGGAAGCAGGCGTCGCCGTCCCAGCGAAACATGACGTGCAGGTCATCATCGACACTGAAGGCCCAATAAGGGGCGAGCTCGCCCTTCAGCTTACGGGTCCGGAGCAGTGGATCGTGCGGGTCGATCGCGAAACGTCTGAGTGCTGCTCGGAGTAGTTCATCTCGAGGCGGCTTGAGCTTTCGCGCTCGTCGAAGGAAGTGTGACGACGCGACTACTTTCATCGACGATCAGCCGCGCAATTCGCCGAGCAGTGCCTCCATGTCGTCAAACGCGCGCGCATTGCCCGAGCCGTATTCGGCCTCCGCTTCTCGTACCTCACGCAGGAAAAGCTGTCGTCGCGCGACGCGCAACTCTGCCAGCAGCGCGTCGTACTGCTCGGCATCGACCAGGTATGCGGCCTTTTGCGAACGCTGAAGGACGACGAACGGCTCGTCCGACTGTCGAAGGTCGTCAAGCACCTCCGCTGTTCGCTGCCGCAGTTCCGTGACGGGTATTGCTTTCATCGTACGAACAAGCGTACATCTGAACGTACCGTTGTCAACCACCAGGCGCGCGTTGACTAGTAGAGCACGATTTGGACCAGCAACGAAGGAGGGTCTCAATGTCTGGACGCAGTCAACAGTTCCGATTCGCGGTTGCCACGGCGGTAGTCATGTCGGTGTTTGTCGCGGGCGTGGCGGCCGCGACGGCAATCACGCACAAGGGTGGCGACGTCAGTGCGGTCTACACGGCGACGGGTACCGCTGACCACGGGGGCGTTACCTCGTCGACCTCCTACATCGACGTGCCCAATATGAAGATCACGGTTCACGTTCCTTCGTCCCAGAAGGCGCTGTTGGTGATCACTTTCAGCGCCGACACCGATTGCTTGTCAACCGGCGGTCTTGACGAGGCCTGTTACCTCAACGCGCTCGTTGACGGAGCGCCGGCAGGCCCGCAGGAATTCCACTTCAGTGCTGGAAAAACGGGCCATGCGAGCCTCGAATCAGTGCAGTGGGTTGCTGGGCCACTGACGTCCGGTGACCATGTCGTCGACATTCAGTACAAGACCTCGCACGTTTCTACCTACACGGATTTCTTTGTCTACGAGCGAACGCTGACCGTTCTGCGCTCCAAGGTCTAACGCGCGCGCAGAGCTGCCGGACCGAGTCGAACTTCTGAGCTAGAGGCGAGGGTCGGCCTGGAAGGCTGGGTTGGGCGTCGGGCGTGGCGGCTCCGTCGGGTAGAGCTGCTCGAGAGTCAGGGTCGGTTCGTCCAGCGGTACGACGGTTCTGTTGCCCAGAGGTTCGCCGAGGGTGATATGCGCTCGTTCAGCGCCAGGTCCCATCAAGCAATTCGGCCAGTAATCGATGGACAGGCCAACAGCGATCTCAGTCGCTTTGTATTCGACCTTGGTCCGAAGGTTTCTCGTCTCGCCGCATGGTGGGTTGAGGTACAGGACGTCTACCGATCGTGAGTCGGGCGACAGGGTGCTCTGCGGATCGAGCATCCAGCCGAGTGATTGAGTGACGCGGCCCTCCGCCGCGTCCGCCCCCGTCCAAATCCACAGGCCAGCCGCCGCCGCGATGATCGCGAGCGAGAAGACGATGCCGGCCTTAGCCATGGCTACTCAGCGGTGACGAAGGCGTCCAGATCGACTGTCGGCCGGCCTGACGTCCCGAGCACTTTGATGGTCACCGTGTGCGTCCCCTTGGTCGCCCAGGAGTACGCCCAGACGACGCGCTTGGTCTGTGCAGTGGCGGAATAGAGATCGATGGAGCCAGGCAGAGCCTTTCCGTCGATCAGGATCTGAACCTTGCCGCGGTCCGGCCCGGTGCGCCCGACCCAGGCGATTGAAGTTCCGGTAAACGAAATCGACGCCGTAGCACCGGCGGTCGAGCTCTTCTTCGCGGCGCCGCCCCAGTACGTCGAGCTGGACACTTTCTTCCAGCCGCCGGCGAAGTGAATGCGCGCGCTCGACTCTTGCTCCTTCTTGAGATTCACGGCCTGTCCGACCGCCCACGCGCTCGTGTTGGTGGCGACGTCGGTGGCGCGCGCCCGGAAGTTGTACAGGTTGCCCGGTGTCAGGAAACGGTCGACGGTGGTTTCGGTCAGCGACTCTGGCGCTGCAACGGGAACGTTTTTCCAGGCGCCAGAGTTCGTCTTCTGGTTCAGGCCAAGTGACGCAACGCCGGTCAAGTTGTCAGTCGCATCGACGGGAACGTTGACTGTGATTTGCCCTGAAGAGATTGACGAGCCGGCCACGAAGAGCTGGGCAGGGGCCTCCACCGTCGGAGGGGTCTGATCCAGGGTCACGGTCGCCACGACCGGGTCTGACCAGTTGGCCGCTCCATCTCGCCACCTGACCATGACGTTGTACAGGCCGTCCGCTTGGTTCTTGGCGAGCGGCATCTGAATGGTCGTGAGTGGATCGAACAGAATCCAGGTTTCGGTCCCGGGCTGCGTAGTTGACGCAATCGCGACCTTCGTGATCCCGGATGCATCGCTCGCCGACAAGTGCACCGTGACGTTGATGTCGTTTGTCGTGGCAGACCCGTCGTTGATGACGACCGTTCCTGTCGGCGGGGTTGAGTCTCCGGTGACATCGAACGCCGCGGAGTCAGACGAGGCGGTCAAGCCCATGCAATGTCCGAATGAAACCTCAGAGGTGTAGTGCCCGGGTGGCGCTTCGAACGTGGCGGTCTGAACGTAGCGAGACGGGTTGGTGAGCGTCTGGTAGGTCCAGGCAATGTGATCGGGGTAGAAGTCCGGAAAGCCGGCGATCGTGAAGCTGAGCGGGCAATTGGGATCCGGAGCGGGAGAGAGCGTTGCCGTCAGGGTGATTGGCCCAGGCGCGACGTGGCTGCCGTAAACGACCAAGTCGAGCGTGGTCGATTGCTGCCCCGAACCTAAGAGCCTCACCGTTCGACTGCCGCGC
>DATBFJ010000025.1:0-10214 GCA_036558545.1 Candidatus Limnocylindrales bacterium | reverse complement strand
GCTTGTCAGCAGCAGCTCGACGGCGACACGTGCCTTGGCAAACACGATCGTCTGCCTGCCCGAGCGGAGGAACGCCAAGGCGGCACGATGAGAGAGCGCGAGCGGGCCCGGCCGGATGCCCTGGCGCACATCGATGACCGGCGGATTGAGGATCACGACGTGCTTCTCGCCTGCCGGCGCACCGTTGCGGTCGACGACCGTCATCTGCCGTCCGGTGAGCATCTCGGCGAGCTCCTTCGGGTTACCGATCGTCGCCGAGCAGCAGATGATCTGCGGCCGGGAGCCGTAGTGATCGCACAGGCGGAGCAAGCGTCGCAGGACGTTCGCGACGTGGCTTCCGAAAATGCCGCGGTAGCTGTGGGTCTCGTCAATGACGATGTAACGGAGCTGTTCGAAGAGCTGGAACCACTTGGTGTGATGGGGCAGGATCGCCGAATGGAGCATGTCCGGATTGGTTACGACGACCTGGCCGGCGGCACGGATGTTGTGACGGATCGGATTGGGCGTGTCGCCGTCATAGACGCCGGCGGCAACAGCGATGTCCGCGGCGTCGGCCAACTCACGAAACGCGGCAAGCTGGTCCTGGCTCAGCGCCTTGGTCGGGAACAGATATAGCGATCTCGCCGCGGGATCCTCGGCCACTGACTGCAGCACTGGCAGGTTGAAACACAGTGACTTGCCGGAGGCCGTTGGCGTGACAACGACGATGTCATCGCCCCGCTTCAGCGATTCGAGCGACTCTGCCTGGTGCGTGTAGAGCTTCTCGATGCCCTGCCCGTGCAGCGCACGAACGAGTCGTTTGTCGAGCCAGCCGGGAAATGGCGCGGTCTGCGCCGGCCGCTCAGGCAGGATCTGATGCGCGACAAGGGACTGAGCGATCTCGGGATCGGCGAGCAGCTGCTCGAGCGTCTCGATGGTGCCCTGTGGCTTGTACAGGCGCATTTCGTTCACTTGCTCGCCACCTCCAATGCTCGATTTCGCACATATGTTCGATTTGGAGCGAGAGCGTAGCACTCGCGGCAAGCCGTGTGATGGCAACATGCGCAGATGGCTCTGCCATACGCCGACAGATTCACGTTTGCGAGCGACGACCTGTGGTTGTCGGAGTTTCGGTTGCCGCCCGGCCATCCAGGCTGGAACCGCGTGGATCGCACCACTGACGGAGCGACACTGGTCGCCTTTCCGAGGACTGCTGTTGCCATTCGTCAAGAGCGGCGCGCGGAGGTTGTCGCGGATCCGCTGTCGGCCGTTCTGTACAGTCCCGGTCAGGCCTACCGTCGGCGACTCATCTCTCCACTCGGTGACGACTGCACCGTCCTTGCCGTCAGTCAGGACCTGGTGCGCGAGGTCGTCGACGAGTTCGACAGCTCGGCCAATGCCGCTGCCTTCCGATTCCCATTCTCGGCGGCCCTCCTGGAGCGTGACGACCACCGAGCAATCGAGCGGCTTCGGCGAATTGTCACTTTGGCCCCGGAGACTGACGGCGACGCGGTCCGCGAGGAGCTCTATTGGATCCTTCAGCGCGTTGTTTGCAACGGCTACAGGCATGTGCAACCGGAAGTGCTATCCACAACGGCTCGCGCTCACCGCGATCTCGCACAATCGGTTCGCGAGGAGCTAGGTCGCGATGTGGCCAGCACCATGTCGCTGGCCGATCTGGCCCACGCTTTCGCAGTTTCACCGTTCCACTTGGTTCGAACCTTCCGATCGACCACAGGCCGGCCAATCCACGCATACCGGACTGAGCTGCGCCTGCGCTCGAGCCTGCCGCTCATCGCGGACGGCGTCCGCCTTGCAGACGTGGCGCAGCAGGTTGGCTTCGCTTCACACGCGCATTTGACCGATCGATTCACGCGTGCCTACGGCTTCTCGCCCGTCAAATGGCGCGAGGCGAGCAGCAAATCGAGCAAGAACATGGAAGCCCAGGTCCGGGAGTCGCTCATAGCCTGACCGGATGACGGTCAAACTCGCGCTCGTCGTCATATCGGCGACCTTGGTCATAGGCTGCACCAGCAGTCCCTCGCCAAGCGCCAGTCGGCCTCCCGTCTCGACGGAAGGCACGGCCACCGCGGCTCCGGCCTCACCCAACGCGCCGGCCATCGCCTCATCAGCGCCTTCCGCCGCGGCGACCGCGTCCGCGGCCGGATCCGCCGATCTCAACATGATTGCGTCCATTTCCGTGGGAAGCGGACCGTGCGCAATGGTCGAGCTGGATGGGTCCGTGTGGGTCACCAACTACAGCGACGGCACAGTCGTCCGCATCGACGGCGCGACAAATCAGGTCGTCCAGACTGTGTCTCTGGGCCTCAGCTCGATGCCCTGCGGAGTGACCGCGGCAAACGGCAGGCTGTGGGTTGGCGCGCTTGGCCAGCATGCGCTTCTGGAGGTCGACCCGACGCCCGGATCGATCGTCAAGACGATCGACGTGGGCGGTCCAATATGGGATGTCGAGTACGGCTTCGGATCTGTGTGGACGTCGGTGCAGCTCTCCGACACGATCCTGCGCATCGACCCCAACGATGGATCCACGCAGGCGACGATCGACGGCGGTCCGACCGTCAGCGGCCTGGCCATAACACGCGATCAGGTGTGGGTCGCAAATCAGGGCGGCACGACGATCGACCGCATCGATCCCGCCAGCAACAAGATCGTGAGCCACGTCGAGGTGGGCGATGCCCCTTTCTGGTTCGCCGTTGGCGATGACAAGGTCCTCGCGTCCCTGACCTCGGCAAATTCCGTCGTCATCATCGATGCCAGGACGGGCCAAGCTGGCGAACCGATCGGTGTGGGTCAGGTCCCTCACGATCCCGGTTTTGTTGATGGATCGTTCTGGATGCCCAACCAGCAGAGCGGCGACGTGTCGGTCATCGATCCATCCACGGAGTCATTGGTCGGTTCGTTCACGCCGCCGGCCGCGCGGGGCATCTTCCTGGCCGATCAGGCGCTCGGCGACGGATGGGTCCTCGACTATGCCGGCGTTAGCGCGTACCGCTACCGGGCAATGGCGGGTCAACCCTAGGGCCTCAGATGCTTCACATCGCGACCGCTTGACGAGAGTCTTGATCTCCAATATCGTTCGACGTCGAATTATTCGATATCGAACGGAGTGCCCGACTTGCGATCTCGACTGGGAGCCCTGACAGAACCGAATTTCCGCCGACTGTGGGTCGGCCAGACCGTCTCCGCGATGGGCGACGGCCTTACCGGAGTGGCGCTCACGTTCGCGGTTCTGGCGATCAGCGGTTCGGCCACGGATCTCGGGCTTGTCTTCGCCGCCTTCCTCATCCCGCGTGTTGCGTTCCTTCTCGTCGGCGGCGTCTGGGCGGACCGCTTGCCCAGGCGCTACGTCATGATCGGCTCAGATCTCGTTCGTGCTCTAGCCCAGCTGTTGGTCGCTGGGGCGATCTTCAGCGGCACGCACGAGATCTGGCCGTTCGTTCTCGCCGCGGCCGTCAGCGGTGCAGCGTCCGCGTTCTTCACGCCGGCGATGGTCGGTCTCATTCCCCAGACGATTTCGCCAGATCGGCTGCAGGATGCAAACAGCCTGTTGGGCATGTCGCAATGGGCCGCGCGGCTGGGAGGACCGGTCATCGCCGGTCTGGCAGTGGCTGTCGGAGTCATCGGCCCGCTGTTCGTGCTCGACGCGCTGTCGTTCGTCTTCGGAGCCTTCATGCTCAACCGGCTGACGGTGGGCAGCGTCGCGGTCGCGAGCCACCAGTCTTTTGCTGTCGACTTCAAGGATGGCTGGAGCCAGGTGGTCCGCCGACGCTGGCTGGTCATCTCGCTCGGTGCCTTCGCACTCGCCAACCTCGGCTTCTCGGGCCTGTTCATCCTCGGTCCGCTGATGGTCGGTGCGACACCATCGGGTGCAGAGGATTGGGGCATAACGATCAGCCTTTTCGCCCTTGGCGGCCTCGTCGGCGCCGCCGCGGCCATGCGCGTCCGCCCGTCGCGGCCGCTCAGCGCGGCGTTTCTGATATGGCTCGGCATGCCGGCGATGCTCGTGATCCTGAGCACGACGCCACCTCTGGCGATCCTGGCAGCGGGCGCATTCATGGCTTCCGCGTGCACGACGTTGACGGACACGATCTGGCACACCACTTTGCAGCAGCAGATTCCGTCTCAGCACCTGTCACGGGTCTCGTCGGTCGACTGGACCATCTCGATGGTCATCTCGCCCGTGGGCAACATCGCCGTTGGTCCACTCGCCGCAGTCGTCGGAACGCAGGCGTCGCTGCTCGTGCTTGCGGCAGTCGCAGGCATCCCCCTGGCCATCGTCGCTTTCGTGCCGTCGGTACGCGCTATTCGTGCGCCAAAGCCCACCGATTCACCCGAGCACGCCGCCGAATCCAGCGATCAATCACTGACAGCCCAAGGAGTTTCGCTCTGAGAACGTTTCGCATCGAACTATCGCGCCTAGAATTCGGCCGTGGTTGCGCGCACCCGGAACAAGGCCACGAACGACGCCGGCCAGGCGACCGACAGCGTTGGTCGCATGCTCGGCGTCTGGAAGACGGAGCTGCCCGACCTTGACCTGGCTACTGAAGGGATCGTCGAGCGCATCCAGAAGATCAACAAGTACATCGGGCGGCTCATGGACGAGACGCTCGCGGATCACAAGCTCGACCACGGAGAGTGGGGAGTCCTGGGCGCCCTGCGGCGGGCGGGCAAGCCGTACCGGCAGTCACCGGGAGTCCTTGCCCGCTACATGGGTCTATCGGCCGCTGCTATGACCAACCGGCTGAACCACCTCGAGGAACGCGGTCTCATCCGACGTCTACCGGACGCGAACGATCGACGCGGCGTCCAGGTGGAGCTGACCGACGCCGGCTGGCGGGCGTGGCAGGACTCGGTGGGTGCCCAGGCAAAGAAGGAGGCGCTCATCGCGTCTGCCCTGAGCGAGGCGGAGAAGCGAGGCCTCAACGAACTGCTGATCCGCCTCACGTTGCACATCGAAAAGGACGCACCAAGCTCGGACAAGTGATGGGCGTCAGTGCGCTGGTTTGACACGGCGGAATCGAGCCGCTTACGCTCGTCCTGATGGCGAGAGCAGCCGTGGCCCTCGAGAGTCCCAATCCAGGCGCGAGCGCGCGCCCGCCGCGTTCGTTCAGGCTGCGCCGAGTTCATCTGGCCCTGATCGCCCTGGCGATCGCAGGCGTCTGGCTCGTCTTTGTGTTTGCCAAGGCCCTGGGCGACGTCGATCACGCCACGGCCATACACCAGGGCATCGCGGCCGAGACGGAGACGCTCCAGGCGCGCCTCGACGCAGACCGTCGCGAGCAGGAAATCGTGCAGACGGATGCGTTCCAGCGCATGCAGGCTCGCGCCTACGGCATGGGCACAACAGGCGAGATCGTCTTCACGCTTCCGCTTGACGCGCCGTCCGCGCCACCGATCGCGCCGCTTGGTGCGAGTGCTGCGAGAGTTGCCGGCGATGCCGGAAGCAGTCCGCTGGATGCCTGGCTGAAGATCCTCTTCGGCAACTGACCGCGGCTCTTCTCACCGCGCCTCAGGCTCCGGCCGGCCCGCGACCTCGCCGCCGCCCGGCACCGGCACTCGCTCGCCGTGGCGCCAGCGCAGGTCGTAGTAGAGCAGCGTGAGCACAACAGGCGTGATCGGCGCGGTCAGGATCCCGATCAGCGCCTCGATGACGGATCGGACGGCGACGTCTCCAAACGTGTTGTCAGTGACTCCGAGCGCCGCGACCGGGATGCTGCCGACGAAAAGCGAGATCACCAGGTTCACCAGTGCGAGCAGGATCAGGTAACCAAGGACGCGCCAGCCCGCACCGGCCACGAGCTTCCAGCTGCGACCAAAACCGAGCGATCCCGCCAGCTGCTCGACGGAGATGGTCTGGACAAGCAATGACGTTCTGACGACCACGAACAGGATGGCCGCCACGCACCCGACGAGGGTCACCAGCCCCAGAAACGCCAGCAACCCACCACCGATCAGCAGGGCACCCGAAAGCATCAGCCCGAGCATCACGATGATCAGGATGCTGACGACGTACAGGATCTGAGCCGAGACCAGTGCGCCGAGTCGGCCAATGCCGAAACGAACGGCCGCGCCACCGCTCGTGCGTCGACCACGGAAAGTCGCATCGACAATGTGCACGATCGCCGCCGATGCGACCAGTGAAGCGGCAAGCATCACAAGCGTGCTTGCAATCAGAGCGATGACGGCGATCTGAAAATTGTCGGGCAGTGCCGGCTGGGGCAGGCTGAGGCGGGCCGCCTGTTCGGCATCGCTGACCCAGCCATCGATCAAGGGCGAAAAAGTTGCCGATATCGGCACGACGATTGCAGATGCCGGGACGAGGACGATCGCGGCCGCAATCATCATCGGACGCCACGCGAATTTGAGGATGCTCCAGCCAAGTTGCCAGACTCGGCCCGCCGAGAGCGGATACGTGTCAGCCACACCCCCGCCCGGCTCGAGCGGCGTCAGCCGGACGCCCGTTGGCCGGGCACCGGCACTTTTTCGCCGTGTCGAAAACGAAGGTCGAAGTACAGGAGCACGAAGCCGATGTCGGCCAGCGGCAGGATCACGGCCTGGACCAGGACCAGGAGCACGGACTGCACCAGGTAGGCGGCCGGTTGGACCGTGAAGGTGGGTGGGAAAGTCAACCTGGGTGGCGCCACGATCAGGCTGATGAAGGAGAGAAGCAGGTTGAACGGGAGGCTGAGCAGTCCGACGATCAGTCCGAACACCAGGGCCCAGCCCATCAGGCGCCACATCGACCCAGCGACAAGCGCCCAGCTCCGTCGCAGCGCATCGCGTCCAGAGATGCCCTCGATCATCAGCGCCTGAACCGTCAGCGCTATCCGGATCCCCACGAACACAAGTGCAAAGAGGACCGCGACGCCCACGACGAGGCCGCCAAAGATCAACGGTCCGGGCAGGTCCAATCCCGCAGGCCCCAGCGCACCCAGTGACGGCACGACCGCTCCCGCCAGCGGAAGGAGGCCAATGACGGTCAGGATGAGCACATATACCCCGATGAGCGAACGCCAGCGTGCGCCCGCTGCCTTGAGCGAGCCGATTACCGACATCCGCTGGCCAGACATCGCGTTGCGGATCGCGTCGATCATGGCAGCGAACCCAATCAAAATGAAAACGCCTAGCAATCCGGAAACCACCACCGAGAGCGCCAATGCGCCGATGGGAATCGCGGGCGGCACGACGAAGCCGGAGTTGCCTGCTGACGCCTGGCGCAAGACCGACTGCTCCCAGTCAGTTATCTGCTGAATCGTCAGCAGGCCGACGATCCCAACCGCCACGGCCGATGGAATGGTCGTCACAACGCTGATGGGGACAAGGACACGCCAGGCGAATCGGTAGAGGCTGAAGCTGACCGAAACCGCGCGCCCGACCGTCAGTGGATAGAAGCTCGGGGCTTGGCCAGGCACGGCGTAGGGCGGCGGAGCGGGATCGCCAGAATGAAACGGGCCGTGAATTGGTGGCGGGGGCTCGTAACGATTGACGCGTCGTGACATTCCGGCGAGTTTAGGGCGGTTAGGCTGACCTCCGATGGACCTGCCGCCTCCTCTCGAGGCGCTGCCAGCCCAGACGCGTGCGCTGCGACTACGTGCGTTGCGCGATGGACTGGTGATTTCGGGCTGGCTGGCAGCGCTGTTCCTGATGGTGGTCGTCACCAACGCCGTGCACAGCTTCGGCTACGACGCTTTCGCGTACTGGTCGATCGACCTCAACGACCTGTATGGCCGGTCGATTGCCAACAACTTCACCCTCGGCGGGTTCCGTTACACACCGCCGATCGCATTCCTGTTCGCGCCATTCGGGCTCCTGCCGTGGTGGCTCTTCCTGTGGCTGTGGACGGCAACCAGCGTGGCGATCATTACCTGGCTGAGTGGTCGGTGGACGCTCGTTGTGCTCGCGTTGCCTCCGGTGGCGCTCGAGATCTACCACGGCAACGTTCACCTGTTGATGGCAGCGGCGATCGCGCTGAGCTTTCGATGGCCGTGGACGTGGTCCTTCGTATTGCTGACCAAGATCACGCCCGGCGTGGGCGTGCTGTGGTTCGCGGTCCGTCGCGAGTGGAGGCCGTTCTTGATCGCCACCGGCGTGACCGCTGTCATCGTCGTGGTCAGCCTGGTCGTGGCTCCCGGCTATTGGTCCGAATTTGTCCGCTCGATTGCGAGCAACCTCGATCAACCGCAGTACTACAGCGTCGGCCCACCGGCGATCGTCCGAATCCCATTCGCCGTACTTGTCGTGATATGGGGCGCGCGAACGGACAGGCCCTGGACAGTGCCCATCGCAGCGACGCTCGCCCTTCCGATCATCTGGCCGCACGGCCTGGTCGTGGCCCTCGCGGCCATTCCCTTCCTGCGTCGCGGCGACCGTTGCGCAACAACTCCCGACTGGCAAAACGCAGCCAGCGCAAGACGCCTGGCCCTGGCTCTATCGCTTTTCGTGGGCGGCGCCCTGGCGATCGCAGTCTTGCTGCCTGATCAGGTGCGCGGGCTCATGGACTGGGCATCGTCCGGGCTGAACCCATACAGCCGCTAAATGCGATCGCAACGAACATGGCCATCTTTTGTGACCAAAGGGAACGCCCTTTCCGACACACTCAACAGGGGTGAATTCGGCCAACAGGGAGGTTCCTAATGATCACCAACATCATTCTCTGGATCGTGCTCGGCGCGATCGCCGGTTGGATAGCCGGCCTGATCGTTCGTGGTGATGAGCGCTTCGGCGTCATTGGCCACATCGTGCTGGGCATCGTCGGCGCCATCGTCGGAGGATTTCTCGCGTCGGCCCTGCTGGGCATCAACACGGGTGCGCAGAACGGCGATATCAACATCGCCTCGATCGTCGTTGCCGTGATCGGAGCGGTGCTCGTTGTCTGGGTGGTGAACTTCTTCATGGGCAGTCGCCGAGCCGTCTGAGGTCCCGGCAAGTCGACGCAACGCCAACGGCCGGTCCCTGGAAGGACCGGCCATTTCTTTGTGTGTGGGCTTCAGCCAACTGTCCGCGTCGCCTTCAACCAAATTGTTCCTTTTGGAGCATCTTGGTCCTGGGCCGTAAGCAGAGCCCAATACGGACGTTTGCCGCAGGTCCGTCGGCCTCGAATCGCCCGTTTCAAGGTGATCTCGCCCAAGTCACGTTCGTGGGCGCCGCACCTAGGCGCCTCGATGCCTTGCAAAAGGCGGAAATCGAACAATCTGGTTGAAGCGCGAGGCGGGAGGGCGACTAGTGGTCGTCGCCCTCCTTGCGAGTTCTATCGGGTTCTCCTCTTGGCGGAGAGATCCAGCCCAACCTGAGGGCGTGCACCACCGCTTCGGTTCTGTGACGCAAACGCAGCCGCGCCAGAAGCTGTGAGATGGCGCCTTTGACGGTGTGCTCCGAGAGCCCAATCTCGCGACCGATCTGGTAGTTCGTCTTTCCTTCAGCTGCCAGCTGGAGGATCCGCAGCTCACGCGCCGTAACGTCCGAATCGCCGATCTGCGGCGTGCGAGCTGAAAGCTCGGCGTACGTCTCGAGCACACGCCGGGCAACGGCCGGCCGCTCGGCGAGTGTCCTCTGGATCGGCTCGGCGCCCCGGGCTGCCTGCTTGATCGTCTCGACCAGCTCCTCGGGCTGCGCGCTCTCGCTGACGTGGCCATCGGCGCCGCCGACGACCGCCCTGTAGACCTCCTCGTCATCCTCGTGGCGCGCCAGGACCACGAGCGCACCGTCGGGCACCTCGCGACGCAGTCGACGCATTCCATCAACGGAGTCCGCATCACTGGAGTTCAGATCGAGCAGGACCACATCCGGCTGACTGGCCCTGACGATGATTACGGCCGCAGCGACGCTGTCCGCCTCGCCGACCACGGCTACGCCGTCGTCGTGCTCCAGCAGCGTGCGAACTCCCGCTCGCAAAACTGGGTGCTCATCGACGATCAGCAACTCGATCGGGCCCGTTCGGCGTCCACGGCGACGCCCACGGTCGGCCTTACGCGGCCTGCGCTTTTCAGTTGTCACGGCCAGCCCATCCTAAGACTGCGGGTGTTCTGAGCGCTCATCGATTTGAGCGCCGAATCCTTAATTCCGCGTCGAACGGTGCTCACTGTCAACGGCGCGTCGATCGGCCGTGCGCCCTTGCTGCGATAGAATCCCGGCCTCGGCGGCGGAGTAGCTCAGTGGTAGAGCAGGGGACTCATAAGCCCTTGGTCGGTGGTTCAAATCCGCCCTCCGCTACCAAC
>DATBFJ010000024.1:0-19866 GCA_036558545.1 Candidatus Limnocylindrales bacterium | reverse complement strand
CAGACTGGCGCGAGCCTTGGATTTCACGTGACAGGAACTGTGACCGTCGAGCAGTACGACTACTCGGGCAACCTTCTTGCTTCCACGAGCATGCCGGTCGACACCGTCTTTGCCGTGCGCCGCGCAACCGGCGGGCGCTGGTTGAACGTGGGCGAGCTACCGCCCACGAACTAGCCCCAGGACTGCTCAGTCACCGGCCTGAACGCCACCTCCAGGATGCGCTGGTTGCGCGGCCTCGTCAGCACGAAAAGGATTGTCTCCGCCACATCTTCCGGGTGCATCATGCCCTTGAGTTCGGGCATGTCCGGGGTACGCCCGGTGCCCATCGCAAAGTCCGTTGAGACCCCGCCGGGGCAGACGTTTGTGGCGCGAATGCCTAGTGGCCGCAGCTCGTGGTCGAGGGCGGCGGTCAGGCCTACCTGCGCGAACTTGGACGAGCAGTAGACCGCCTCGAATGGCAGGCCGCGGCGACCAGCCTCGCTGGCGACCGTGACCACGTCCGCGGCGTCACTCTTGATCAGGTGCGGCAGTGCCGCCCGAAGCGTGTAGATCAGCCCCTTCACGTTCGTGTCGATCATGTCCTCGATCCATTGGTCGGGCGTGTCGAGGAACGGCCCATAACCGCCGACACCGGCATTGCCGATGACGATGTCGAGCTTGCCGAAACGTTGAATGGCGGCGTCGACCATCGCTTGCACGGACTTGGGATCGCGCACGTCGGTTTCTTTTACCAACGCGCCCTCTACACCCGGGTTCTCGCCGCGGCGCGACGCCAGCGCGAGCTTGACTCCCTGATCGGAGAGGAGCTTTGCGGTGGCGGCACCGATGCCCCGTCCAGCACCGGTAATCAGTGCGACGCGGCCAGCCAAGCGTTCCATCGATCTCCTCCACGGTCTCGAAAATCAGCGCTTGACTGCGCTGGCCAAATTGTAGGAACCTCACACAATCGTTTGGCGCAGAGGATTACAAATTAGCCTTGGACCAACGCCGCGTAGAACTCGGTCTGAGAAGTGAGACGATCCGTCGGGCGAACCTGAGTGCGATCGTGCGCGCGTTGCATCTCGACGGTCCCCTTTCGCGCTCAGAGCTCGGGACACGCACCGGTCTTACCCGCAGCGCGATCCGCGTGCTCATCGGCGAGCTGACTGCCGCCGGCCTCGTCGAGGAACGCAGCGGTCAGTTGCTCGGGCAACCCGGCCGACCATCGACACTCGTCAGACTGCGTTCCGATCGCGCGGTCGTACTGGCCCTCGAGATCGCCGTCGACTACCTCGCCGCGGCCGTCGTCGGGCTGGGTGGCGAGGTCCTGCGCTCGTGCCGGATCGACCGGTCGCGTGCGCAGATAACCGCCGACGAGACCGTCGCTGGACTGACCCGACTGGTCACCAGCCTTGGCGCAGGAGACACGCGGCGGATGGGCCGCGAGCAGCTGGTCGGTGTCGCTGTCGCCTTCTGCGGCATCGTCCGACGCAGCGACGGTGTGGTCGTTATGGCGCCAAACCTGGGCTGGTCGAACGTTCCGCTCGGCGAGCTCCTCGCCGACACGCTGGGCAGGTCGGACCGAGTTCTCGTCGCGAATGAGGCCGACCTGGGAGCCTTGGCCGAGCATCGCCGAGGCGTGGGCGCCGCGGTGGACGACCTGCTGTACATCTCAGGCGAGGTGGGAGTCGGTGGCGGCGTCATCCTCGACGGCCGCTCGATGACCGGTGCCTTTGGCTACGGCGGCGAGATAGGCCACCTGCCCCTGAACCCGGACGGCCGCGAATGTGGCTGCGGCTCAGTTGGCTGCTGGGAAACCGAAGTCGGTGAAAGGGCCTTGCTTGCGCTCGCCGGTCTTTCCATCGACGGCGGCCGCGAAGCCGTGGATGAGCTGCTCTCCCGAGCCGCTGCCGGTGACGAGCAGGCCGTGGCCGCCTTCGACCATGTCGGTACGTGGCTTGGCCGCGGCATCGCCGGCATGGTCAACGTGCTCAATCCAAGCATGGTCATCCTGGGTGGTTTGTTCGCCCGGATCTACGACAACATCGAGGCGCAGACGAAGCGTGAGGCGGCGAGGCTCGCGCTTCGCCCTTCGTCTGCGGTCGTTTCGATCGTGCCGTCGGCTCTCGGCGTTGAGGCGCCGCTGCTCGGCGCAGCCGAGCTGGCCTTCGAGCACCTGCTCGACGATCCGACCTCGGTCGCGGAATCCAGTATCGACACAGAATGGAGGGTGGTAGCGTAAGAGAAGGGGTAAGACGCGGGGGAGAGTCGTGTCGTCACCAGAGGAGGAGCAACGGATGATCAACAAACGGGGTGCGGGACTGCTCGGAGCGATCACGCTCCTGGCGGCCGCGTGCAATAGCGGGACTGCGACGCCCGCGCCGGGAAGTGGCGCTCCAGCGTCCGCGGCAGCGTCCGGGCAATGCATCGTCGGCGTGTCCTGGAATAACTTCCAGCAGCCACGCTGGGCCGCGAAAGACCGCCCGAGCATGCAGCGGACCATTACCAATGGCGGCGGAATCATGATCGATTTCGATGCCAACCTGAGCGATACCCAGCAGCTGACTGACGTTCAGACCCTGATCAACCAGGGCGCGAAAGTCATCGTTCTGTTGGCCCAGTCCGGCACGTCGGGCGCCCAGGCGGTCAAGCTCGCAACGGACGCGGGCATCCCGGTGATTGCCTATGACAGGCTCATCGAGGATCCCAAGGTCCTGTACATGTCGTTCAACAACACCGACGTTGGTGTTGCCGAGGCCACGGCCATGCTGGCCAAGGTTCCGCCGGGCACGACTGACAAGCCAGCCAACTACGTCCTGATCAAGGGCGATCCGGGCGACGCCAATGCCAGCACCTTCCTGCCCGCAGGTTGGGATCAGGCCGGCCTGAAGGCCGCGGTGGATGCCGGGACGATCAAGATCCTGAACAACCCGCCGGATGGAACCTTCACCAAGGCGTGGGATACGACCACGGCAACCAGCCAGATGGAAGCGATCATCGACGCGGCCAACGCGGCCGGCACGAAGATCGACGCTGTCCTCGCCGAAAATGACAGCACCGCTCTTGGTTCTGTCGCAGCCCTCAAGAACAAGTCCTACGGCATCGTCCCGGTCAGTGGCCAGGACGGTGATACCGCCAACCTCCAGAACGTCGCCGCCGGGTGGCAGTACGTCGACGTCTGGAAGGACGCCAACCAGCTGGGCAACGCGGCCGGCGCTGCGGCGCTTCAGCTGTGCAAGGACCCGAACGTCGCCAACGTCACGATCCCGAGTGGAGTCATCGACGCGGCGAGTGCTCCGGACAACCTCTCGGTCCAGGACTTCACGACGCCTGGCAACAACGTCGAGAAGTCGCTCATCCTGAAGGTGCAGCCCATCACTCAGGACAACCTGCAGAAGATCATCGACGCCAAGTGGTTGACTCTGCCGGTCCTGTGTGCCAACGCGACTGACCCGGCGACTGCTGCATCCATCTGTGCAGGACAGGCGCCGACCCCGGCGGCGGCCCCGAGCTCAGCAGCCTCACCAAGCGGCAGCTGAGATCCTGGCCACAACCCGGTAGTTGTGGAATGCCTCGTCTCTGACGAGTACAAATGCCCAGTGCCCGCGATCGTGCGGGCACTGGGCATCAATCTTCCTAAGGCCGGAGGCAGACGATGACTGATCTCGCCGTCGCCGCACCCAAACAGGCACCAGGCGGTACCTCGCTGCGTCGGACGCTCGCGGCGACGGAGATCGACATGCGCCTATTCGGCATGGTCCTCGCGCTCGCCGTGATTTGGATCGGCTTCGGAATTGTTACCGGCGGCAAGATCCTCGCGTCGGTCAGCATGGTGACGCTCGCCGTTCAGACGACCGTCGTTGCGATCATGGCCACAGGCATGGTGCTCGTCATCGTGTCACGCAACATCGACCTCTCGGTCGGCTCCATCGTCGGCGTCATAGCAATGCTCTATGCGCTGCTGATGACCGACTGGCTGCCGAACGTGCTCGGCATACAACTGACGAACCCACTGTCGTGGATCCTCGCCCTCACGATCGGAATCATTCTCGGGGCCGCCATGGGCGCCTTCCAGGGTTTCATCATCGCCTACATAGGTGTGCCTTCATTCATCGTCACGCTCGGGGGACTGCTCGCGTGGCGTGGTCTGGTCTGGGGCATGTCGAACGGAGCGGCCGTATCAGGCCTGAACAGCACGTTCCAACAAATCGGAGGCGGAGTCGCCGGATCGATCGGCGGCAATCTGACCTGGGTTCTGGCTCTGATCGGATGCATCGCGGTGGTCGCGCTGCTCATGTACAACAGGCGCCAGCGTCGTCGCTTCGGGTTTCAGGTGCGCCCGGTATGGGCCGAGGTCATGCTTGCGGTCGTCGGCTGCCTCGCCGTGGTCGGCGCTGCCGTTGTCGCCAACACCAATTTCTGGCCGAAGAGTCTCGCCGATAGCTATGCGACTCAGAACGGCATCACGCCTCCAACCGGAGGTCTGCAGATTCCGTCTGGCTTCCCGCTGCCAATACTGATCCTGATCGGCGTCACCGCCGTCATGTCATTCCTTGCCAACAGGCGCAAGTTCGGCCGCTACGTGTACGCCTATGGCGGTAATCCGGAGGCAGCCGAGCTGGCCGGCATCAACACCCGCTGGACGATCATGAAGATCTACGTCCTGATGGGCGTCCTATGCGCGATCGCTGCCAGCGTTGCTGCGGCCCGACTCAACGGAGCGACGCTCGACGTGGGCGAGAGCAACGAGCTGTACGTCATCGCTGCGGCCGTTGTCGGCGGGACGTCGTTTGCCGGCGGCATCGGGACGATTACAGGGGCTGTGTTGGGCGCATTCGTGATGCAGTCCCTGGCATACGGACTGGCGTTCGTCGGCGTCAACTCGCCAACCCAGAACATCGTTGCCGGCGTTGTGCTCGTCGTCGCAGTCGGCTTTGACACATTCAACCGCCGTCGCGGCGGTGGCTCGTAGCGGCAGGAGGGCAGATTCGATGACTCTCGCCACGGCCACGCCACTCGTCGAGATGCGCAACATCAACATCGCATTCGGCGGTATCCACGCCGTCCGGGACGTGTCCGTCGACCTCTATCCAGGCGAGCTGATCGGCCTGGTTGGACACAACGGCGCCGGCAAGTCAACGCTCATGCGCGCACTCTCCGGCGCCCATGCAGCCGATAGCGGCGAAATCCTAATCAACGGCCAGCCGGCGCCGATTCGCAATCCACGTGACGCCAAGGGCTACAACATCGAGACGATCTATCAGACGCTGGCGTTGGCGGATAACGTCGATGCCCCGGCCAATGTCTTCCTTGGACGCGAGATGACCACGCGCTTGGGCACGCTCGACGACGGTGCCATGGAGTCCGAGACGCGCAAGGTCATGGGTAGGCTGAACCCAAACTTCACCAACTTCACGTCTCCCGTGAAGTCGCTGTCAGGTGGTCAACGACAGGCCATTGCCATTGCCCGAGCGGTTTACTTCAACGCCAGGATCCTGATCATGGACGAGCCCACCGCGGCGCTCGGCCCAGCCGAGACGGCGCAGGTACATAACCTCGTGCGTCAGCTCAAGTCTGAGGGCATCGGAATCTTTCTTGTAAGCCACGACATCCACGACGTCTTCGACCTGTCCGACCGAATCTGCGTGATGTACCACGGCCGTGTCGTCGACATCGTCAAGCCGTCCGAGATCACCTCGGATGAGGTGCTGGGAATGATCATCCTGGGCAAGAGGCCGGGCGAAGCTACGGCGGAAGAGCTGGCACAGTTCACGGCCACGCCCGGATAACCAACTCATCTCATCGCGCGGCCGGAGGACGTCGGCCGCCTCACGGAGGCTCTCGTGCCCGATTTCTTCGTTGACGTGCCCTCACGCATACCGTTCGGTGGTCTCGATTCGGCCGACCCGCTGTCGTTCAAGGTCTACGACCCCAACCGCTTGGTGCTGGGCAAGCGCATGGAGGAGCATCTCCGACCAGGCGTGTGCTTCTGGCATTCGTTCGCCTGGGCGGGCGTCGACATGTTCGGCCTGGGCACCCTCGACAGGCCGTGGCTTGCGCCAACTGACGACGAGATGGCCGCGGCGCGCCAGAAGATGGCCGTCGCATTCGAGTTCTTCAGCAAGCTGGGCGCGCCCTACTACTGCTTCCACGACCGCGACGTCGCGCCAGAGGGTGACTCATATGCCACATTCCGGGCGAACCTTGATGCTCTGACCGACGATGCGCTCGGTTATCAGGAACGGACCGGAGTGCGCCTGCTATGGGGCACGGCCAACCTGTTCAGCCACCCTCGCTATCAGGCAGGTGCGGCCACCAACCCGGACCCCGAGGTGTTCGCCTATGCGGCCGCACAGGTCAAGCACATGCTCGAGGTCACTCAGCGTCTGGGTGGCGAAAACTATGTGCTGTGGGGCGGACGTGAGGGATACGACACGCTGCTCAACACGGACCTCAAACGCGAGCAGGCGCAGCTGGCCCGTTTCCTGCATCTCGTCGCGGAGCACAAGGCCAAGGTCGGCTTCGGTGGGCAGCTGCTGATCGAGCCAAAGCCGATGGAGCCGACCAAGCACCAGTACGACTACGACGTGGCGACCGTATTTGGCTTCCTTGTCAAGAACGGGCTCGAAGGCCAGTACAAGGTGAACATCGAGGCAAACCACGCGACGCTCGCCGGACACTCGTTCCATCACGAGGTCGCGTTCGCGCTGGCCAACGGCGTCCTGGGATCCATCGACGCGAATCGCGGCGACCCACAGAACGGCTGGGACACCGATCAGTTTCCGAATTCCGTCGAAGACCTGGTGATGCCGCTCTACGACATCATCCGCGGCGGCGGGCTGGCTCCGGGCGGTTTCAACTTCGACGCGAAGCTGCGCCGCCAGAGCACCGACCGAAACGATCTCTTCTACGCCCACATCGGCGGGCTGGACACGCTCGCCCAAGGGCTGCTCGTCGCATCATCGATGATCGAGGACGGATCGCTCGAGAGGCTCCGCGACGAGCGCTACGCGGGCTGGTCCCGGGAGCTGGGCAAAGCGATCGACGATGGCGCTGTTTCGCTCGATCAGCTCGAGGAGCGTGTGGCCTCCGGCGAGATCTCACCAACCCGCACCTCCGGCCACCAGGAGATGCTGGAGAACCTGGTCAATCAGCACATCTGGAACACAAAGGGGAGCTGAACGCCGCATATGGCGCTCGTCCTCGGCATCGACGTCTCAACGACTGCAACCAAGGCAGTCCTCGTCGATGAGCGCGGCCGTGTCGCCGCGATCGGAGCCGCCGAGTATCCCTATGACGTTCCTCGGCCGGGCTGGAGCGAGCAGGACCCGGCGCTCTGGTGGGCTGGCACGGCCGCGGCCGTTCGTGCCGCGCTCTCGGCCGCGGCCGTCGACGGGTCAGC
The DNA here is from genome assembly GCA_036558545.1 of Candidatus Limnocylindrales bacterium. Classification (GTDB taxonomy): domain Bacteria; phylum Chloroflexota; class Limnocylindria; order Limnocylindrales; family CSP1-4; genus JALYGJ01. The sequence continues at coordinate 12,485 of DATBFJ010000024.1, read as the reverse complement.
GGTGGCGGCCATTGGGCTGACGGGCCAAATGCACGGCGCGGTGCTGCTCGACGCGGCAGACAAGGTGCTGCGGCCGGCGATCCTGTGGAACGACCAGCGCACGGCCCGTGAGTGCGACCTGATCCGAGCGGCAGTCGGTCCGCAACGTCTCATCGAAATCACGGGCAACGATGCCCTGACTGGTTTCACCGCGCCGAAACTTGTCTGGGTGCGCGATAACGAGCCTAACGTGTGGTCCCAGGCGCGCCACGTCCTGCTGCCCAAGGACTACGTCCGCTTGCGCCTGACTGGCTCGCATGCCATGGACAAGGCCGACGGTTCAGGCACGATCCTCTTCGATCTCGCCGCGCGCGACTGGTCGGACGAGGTTCTCGCGGCTCTGCACATCGATCGCGCGCTGATGCCGCCGACTTTCGAGGGACCGCAGGTCACGGGCACGCTTAGCGCAGCCGCCGCCATCGCAATCGGCCTGGTCGCCGGCACGCCCGTCGTCGCCGGAGGCGGCGACCAGTCGGCCAACGCGGTTGGTGTCGGCGCAGTCGCGCCCGGCGTCGTCGCTCTTTCGCTGGGCACTTCCGGTGTTGTCTTTGCAGCGACTGATTCGCCTCTGTACGAGCGCCACGGCCGCGTCCATGCGTTCTGCCACGCAGTGCCCGCCAGGTGGCACATGATGAGCGTGATGCTCTCGGCGGCGGGCAGCCTGCGCTGGTTCCGCGACGCTCTCGCGCCGGGCGTCGACTTCAGCACCCTCGTCGAGCCCGCCGCCGCGGTCGAAGCCGCCGGCACGGGTTTGTACTTCCTTCCCTATTTGACCGGCGAGCGCAGTCCGCATCCAGATCCGGACGCCCGCGGAGGGTTCATCGGCCTGAACGTGACACACGACCTCAAACACATGACACGGGCCGTGCTCGAAGGCGTCACGTTCGGCCTGCGCGACGGGCTCGAGCTCATGGTCGAAGCGGGGATGCCACGACCCACTCAGATCCGCGCCAGTGGCGGCGGCCTCGTCAGCCCGCTGTGGCGCCAGCTGCTGGCCGACGTCCTTGGCGCGGAGATCGCGGCTCCGAGCACGACAGAGGGCGCGGCCTTTGGCGCAGCATCACTCGCGGCGGTGGGCGCAGGCTGGTTCAGTTCAGTGGACGAAGCGGCCGCGAAGCTCGTCAGTGCCACTCCAGTGGCCGCACCCGGACCTGCCAGGGCCGCCTATCAGGAGCACTACCTCGAGTTCCGCGAGCTCTATCCGGCGCTGGCGCCGTGGTTCAAGCGCGAGGCTGCGCGCGGTTAGTCGGTGCCCGCTGTCTCGAAGAGCAGGTCGATGACGCGCATGTTGCCCACCGCGTCCGAAGCCGGAAAGGGCATCGGCGTTCCGTCGAGCACCGCCGCGGCGAAGAACTCGGCCTGCACGGTGTACGGATCTGCCGTGTCGAACTCGATCGTCTCGGTATCCGGCGCCACCGGCGGATTGCCACCTGACGTCACGTAGATCTGTGTCGGTCGGTCGGGCGGGATGTTGAACGGGATTCCGATCGAGATGCGCCCGCTCGTGCCGTAGATGTGGACGCGCTGGTCCGTCTCTGTGCGCGTCGAGCAGGTGAACGTCGCGACGCCGGTGTCGAACTCGAGCATGCCGCTTGTCAGAATGTCGACGCCCAGCGCAGGGTCGCGCACAAGCGCACCGCTGACGCGATGAGGCTCGCCGTCGAAGAGCATTCTTGAAAGGTTGACGCAGTAGCAGCCGACGTCGTACAGGGCTCCGCCGCCGGCCTCGACGATGTTGCGGATGTTCTGCGGGTCGTCGTTGTAGTAGCCGAACCACGATTGGACCGCGCTCAGCCTGCCGATCCCGCCGCTGGCAACGATCTCGCGCACTTTCTGCCACGACGGATGGAGCCGATACATGAACGCCTCGGCGAGGATTACCCCTTCCTGCTCCGCGACGGCCACCATTCGAGCCGCGTCAGCGGCGTTCATCGCCAGCGGCTTCTCGCACAGGACGTGCTTCTTCGCTCGCGCGGCGGTCATTGCCCACTCAGCGTGCAGGTGGTTTGGCAGCGGGATGTAGACGGCATCGACGTCAGGGTCGGCGAGCAGCGCTTCGTAGCTTGGATGGACCGTTGGAATGCCGATTTCCGTGGCATATTCGGCGGCCCTGTCAGGCTCGCGCGAGGCGACCGCGACGATGCGATTTCGCTTGGCCTTCTTCATCGCGGGCACGACCTTCTTGCGGCCGATATCGGCGGTCGACAGGATTCCCCAGCGCAGCTCTTCCATGCCCGGATTGTAGGAACGGGTCGCGCGACTCGACCGTGCTAGCGTTCGGCCGAGTCATGAGCGGAACCGAGCAGGTTGCTATTGCGAGCACGGACATCGAGCTGACGGTGCTGCCTCGCATTGGTGCACGGATGCACTCCTTGCGTGTGCGCGGCCGTGAGCTGCTTCGCTCCCCTGCCAATCCAGCCCAGCACGCATCAAACCCGTTCTTCTGGGGCGGCTTCGTCATGGCTCCGTGGTGCAACCGGCTTGAACCGGGCCCGGTCCGCGTGGACGACAGAACCGTGGACTTGCCGGTGAACTTCCGCGATGGATCGGCCATCCACGGGCAGGTTTACGCCGCTCAATGGCAGCAAACTGGCGATTCGAGCTTCACAACCGAGGGCGGCGGCAGCGGCTGGCCGTGGCGCTACCGGGTCGAGGCGCAATACGCAATTGCGGAGAGTCGAGTGTCGATAACGTTGGGGCTGCACAACCTCTCGGAGGAGAGCATGCCCGGCGGGGTGGGCATCCATCCGTGGTTTCCGTGGCCCGTCGAAGCTCGTCTCGATTGCGCGCTGACATACGGCTCGAACACGCAACCATTCGACTTGCCGGTCCCCGTTAGTGGAGATCTGGACGTGCGTGGACGCGAGGCTCTCGCTGAGGGCGTCGATTCAACGTGGACGCAAGCGGGCGATCCGCCGGTAGAGCTGTGGTGGCCGCAGGACGGTATTCACGCCACCATGCGGGCTGCTTTTGCCGGCTTGCACGTGACCGCGGCCAACGCAACGGACGTCCATGCGATCGCTGTGGAACCACAGACTCACGCGCCCCAGGGATTGACCCGGCTGCTCAACAAGCAGCCGGGCGCGCTGGCCTGGATCGCCCCGGGCCAGGCTTTGCTGCTGCCGGTCACGATCGACTTCGATTGGACGAGTTGAGCGAGCCGCCCTGGCAGCCAAGCGACCCGTTCGATGCGCTGATCACCCAGGCTCTCGAAAATCTGCCAGAAGAGTTCCGGGCACAGCTCGGCTCAGTGGCGATCGTGGTCGACGACTACCCAACGCCCGGTCAGCTGGCCGCGACCCATGCACACGGGCTTTTCGGCATCTACGAAGGCGTACCGCGGACGGCTTACGGCGCCGACAACGCTGCGATAGCGAGCAAGATCACTCTCTTTCGCGGCCCTTTGGTTGCCTACAGCCGCACGCCTGCCGATCTGGCCGCGGCCGTGGAGGAGACGCTGTTCCATGAGATTGGCCACCACCTTGGGATCAGCGATGCGCGTCTTCAGGAGCTGGCGGCGGAGCGCCGTCTGAGGACGCCTCGGTGAGCCACGGCCGTTCAGCCAGCACGTCCGTCATCCACCGACCGAACGGGCCGGGCGGCGGCTCATCCTTGACCCCGACCAGGAGCCGCTCGATCGCCGATTGAAGCTCGGCGGTCAAGGACGCCACGCCTTCGCGATCAGGCCGCCTGCCCGCAAGATCGACCACCGGACCGACACGCATGGTCACCCTCTTTCCGAAGCGCAACCAGTGCGTACCGGCGATCACCATGGGCACGACAGGAGAGCCTGCGCGGAGGGCGAAGAACGCTGCCCCATCCTGGAGTGGCACGATCGCACCGTCGCGATCGGATAGACGGCCTTCGCCCGCGAGTGCCAGTACGTAGCCCGCCTTGAGCACGGACGTCGCGCGCCGTGTCGTGTCGATGAGGTCGGTCTTCGATGGCCTGAACGGCACGGCCATCTGCGACCAGCGGATCAGCGAGTTTTTCCAACCCGTGTTCATGTCCTCTTCCTTTGGCCCGAAGATGAAAACCGTGTGATCGGCGCGGTAGTGCGAAGCGAGCAGGAAAGGGTCGACCCAGCTGGGATGGCTGAACACGAGCAGGTACGGAGGGTCGGGCAGAGTTTCGAAGCCCTCGTGGCGGACGCGCAGGTAGCAGCCGACGAAGAATCGGATGGCGTAACGCAGGAACCCGCGCTTCAGACGACCTGGTGGGCGAGGCGCCCACGATTGGGATGCCGACTCAGGCGCCGGCGACGGCTTCTCGCTCAAGGACTGCGATCTGGGGCAGGGCGACCAGCGGCGGCACGCCCTGCGTATCGCGCTCGAGCTCGTCGAGGAAGATCGGCACGAGGTCGGGGTCGAACTGCTTGCCGCGCAGCCTGACCAGCTCGTCGGCGGCGCGCTCGTGGGCCTGTGCCGGTTGATAGGGCCGGCCATGGACCATCGCCTCGTAGGCGTCGGCAATGGCCACGATCCGTGCGCCGAGCGGGATGCGCTCGCCGCGCAGGCCGTCCGGATAGCCGCCGCCATTGAAGCGCTCGTGGTGGTGGCGAATGATCGGGGCGAAGGCGCGCGAGGCGCGCAACGGCTGGCAGATGCGCTCGCCGATCTCCGGATGTCGGCGCATCAGGCTCCACTCGTCGTCGCTCAGCGGCCCTTCCTTGCGCAGCAGATGCTCGGGCACGCCGATCTTGCCAACGTCGTGAAGTAACGCGCCGTATGCGACTGCCTCGAGCTCCTCGCCGCGCAAGCCCACGTTGACCCCGACGCGTGCCGCGTGATGGGCCAGCCAGCGGCAGTGGTGAACAAGCCCAACGTCTTTCGCCTCGACGGCGTTGGCCAGCGCGGCCACGATCTGCGCGGCTCGTTCGAGCGACGTGATCGCTCGACGCAGGCGCATGGCGCTGCGAATGCGAGCGAGCAGCTCCGTCTGCTGTACCGGCTTGGCGAGGAAGTCGTCGGCGCCTGCGTCGAGTGCCGCGACCATGTCATCCATCGACGTGTGGGCCGTTATCACGATCACCGGCAGCGTCGCGGTCAGCGGGTCGTTGCGCAACCTGCGGCAGATCTCGAAGCCGTCCATGCCGGGCAGGGACAGGTCCAGAAGGACCATCTGTGGCGCGTACTCGACGATCGCGCGCATACCCATCTCGCCGTGACCTACGCCCAACGTGTCGTAGCCCTCGCGCTCGAGCACGCGGCTCAACAGTCCGCGCTGGGTGACGTCATCCTCGATGACCAGGATGAGCGGCTTGTTGCCCAGCTCGGCTCCGTCGATGTGCCCGTCAGGCGATTCCGGCACGCCCTCTCCTCCTGCTAGCGACCGCGCCAAGGGCGCAGATCCACGCTGCAGGTCCCGGCGGGCACGCACTGGAACCGGCGCGCGGAGTATGGCACGCCACGCGCCGAACAAATGGCCCGTCACGCATCGCGACGCAATTTGGCGGTCATAAATGCGATCTTCCTTGCGGCGCCGACGCGCGGTCGATACGATGCGCGCCGAGGGTCGGGGAACTGCTGCACACTGCGTCGGTTCACGACAAGAGGAGGTATCACTGGATGCACATTCGTAAGTCGTTTGCCCTTGGGGCAGCGACCGTCGTCCTGCTTGCCGCGTGCGGCAACGGATCGACGACCCCGGCACCGCCGACAGCGGTAGGCCCCACCACACCGCCGGCAAGTCATGCGGCGACGACGCCGGCACCGGTCGCGACGCCAACGATGGCCGAGAGCATGCCTCCTGAGAGCATGCCTCCCGAGAGCGTGACTCCCGAGAGCATGCCGCCCGAGAGCGCGCCGCCAGGCACCCCGGTCGCGGGCGCTTGGAGCGTCGCGGTCGTGACCGATGTTGGCACGATCGACGACAAGAACTTCAACCAGTATTCGTACGAGGGCGCACAACTCGGCGCGCACAGCATTGGTGCAGCCGATCCGCCTTACGTCGTCCCCAAGGACTCGTCCGAGTACGCGTCCGATATCCAGACGTTCGTCGACCAGGGCGCAAACCTGATCGTGACCGTCGGCTTCAACCTGAACGCCGACACCCTGACCGCCGCCAAGGCCAACCCGGACGTGTGGTTCATCGGCGTCGACCAGAACGCATGCGTCGATGAGACCGGTGCGCCCGACTCCACGTTCGCGTGTGCCGGCGACGCCAGCCAGCTGCTCCCGAACTTCGTCGGCCTCCAGTATCAGGAGGACCAGGCGGGCTATCTGGCCGGCATCGTTGCCGGCAGCATCACCAAGAACGACACGGTCGCGGCCATCGGTGGCACCAACCTCGTTCCTGCGGTTGTGCGCTACATCCAGGGCTTCGAGCTCGGCGCGCAGTCAGTCAGCAAGAAGGTCAAGGTCGACACGGCGTACGTGGCGACTGACAACTTCGGTGACGCGTTCAACAACCCGGGCCTGGGCACGACCTTCGCGGATCAGTTCATCCAGACGAACCATCCGGACGTCGTTTTCCAGGTCGCCGGAAAGACCGGTAACGGCATCCTGCAGTCCGCATGCGCGAACGGCCTGATGGGCATCGGCGTCGATGTCGATCAGTACCTGTCGCTGAATGCGGCATCGGATCCGACCTACGGCTGCATCGTGACGTCTGCTGAGAAGCACCTGTCAAACTCGGTCTCAGCCGTTATCCAGCAGATCTTCCTCGCCAAGTCGAGCGCAGACCTTGGTCTCGATCAGTTCGGCTCGCTGCACTTCAATGCAACGAACGACGGCATCGGTGTCTCGCCCGATCACGAGGCAACTCCTTTGATCACGCCTGATATCCAGACGCTGATCGATACCGCCACGACGGCGATGCAGGCGGATCCGCCGCTTGTCACCTGCCCAGAAAACTGCGGCAGCGCCCAGTAGTCGGCAGTCAGCCCAAGTAGCAAGGAAAAGCGGGTCGCGAGAAATCGCGGCCCGCTTTTCTCTTATCCCCAAGTGAGGAGCGGCCAAAGCCGGTGACCACCGTCCCGCCAACCACCCTCGCTCCGCCCGACCAACTTCCGGTGCCGCCGGCAGTGCCCGCGCTCGAGATGCGCGGTATCACCAAGCGCTATCCAGGCGTCGTGGCCAATGACCACATCGACCTCGAGATCCGGCCGGGCGAGATCCACGCTCTGCTCGGCGAGAACGGCGCCGGCAAGACGACCCTGATGAACGTCCTGTACGGCCTCGCCGTGCCTGACGAGGGCGAGATTCTGCTCGACGGTCAGCCGGTCAAGATCGCCGGCCCGTCTGACGCGATTGCCCGCGGCATCAGCATGGTCCACCAGCACTTCATGCTCGTGCCGGTTCTCTCCGTCGCCGAGAACATCATCCTCGGCGAGGAGACGCTGCGCCCTGGCGGCTTCATAGACCACAAGACCGCCAACAAGAAGATCCGCGCGCTGGCCGAACAGTTCGGCTTCGAGATAGATCCCCAGGCCAAGGTCGCCACGCTGTCCGTCGGACAACAGCAACGCGTCGAGATCCTCAAGGCGCTCTATCGCGACACGCGCATCCTCGTCCTGGATGAGCCGACGGCCGTGCTCACGCCCCAGGAAACGGAGGAGATCTTCGTCCTGCTGCGCAAGCTCGCGGACAGCGGCCGGAGCATCGTGTTCATCAGCCACAAGCTCTACGAAGTGCTCGAGATCGCCGACCGGATCACTGTTATCCGTCGTGGCCGGGTGGTTGGCGAGCGCGCGCCGCAGGGCACGACGGAGGAAGACCTGGCCGAGCTGATGGTCGGCCGGGAGGTCAACCTCACCGTCGATCGTGGCCAGTCATCGCCCGGTGCGGTGCTCGTCGAGATCAAGGACGTGCACGTCAAGGACGACCGCGGCCACGAAGTCGTCCGCGGCGTCTCACTCGCAGTCCGTGCCGGCGAGATCCTGGGCATTGCCGGAGTCGCGGGCAACGGCCAGGACGAGCTGGTCGAGGCACTCGTCGGCCTGCGCCCGGTCGCGTCGGGGACGATCAATCTGGATGGCAAGAACATCACCGGATCGTCGCCGCGCAAGGTTCACGAGATGAACGTGGCCTACGTGCCGGCCGACCGCCACCGCTTCGGTCTGATCCTGTCCTTCTCGATCGCCGACAACCTCGTGCTCAACAGGTACATGAACCCGCCCTTCGCCCGCGCCGGAATCCGCAACGATGCGGCGATCGCAGCAGAGGCCCAGGAGAGCGTCGCCGAATACGACATTCGAACGCCGTCCGCGACAGTGCACGCGGGAACGCTTTCCGGAGGCAACCAGCAGAAGGTCGTCGTCGCGCGCGAGTTCGACCGTGATCTGAAGCTGCTCGTGCTCGACCAACCGACGCGCGGCCTCGACGTCGGCAGCATCGAGTTCATTCACCGCCGTGTCATCGAGAAGCGTCAGGCGGGAACGGCCGTGCTCCTTGTCTCGGCCGAGCTCGACGAAGTGCTCGAGATGTCCGACCGCATCGCGGTGATGTACAGCGGCGAGCTGGTTGCCGAGCGCGACGGGCGGACCGCCGACAAGAACGAGATCGGCCTGCTGATGGCCACGGGCGGACGCGCGCCGGCGGAAGACGAACCGGCGGAAGACGAACCGGCAAAGGATGTTCCTACCAAGGAAGCGGACGCGTGACCACCGACAAGGCGACACTGGCGCCCGAAAAGCCACCAGCCAGCACATCGAGCACAGAGGGCGCTCCGTCCGGGGGTTGGGGACGGCGAGCAGGCTCGTGGTTCTCGCAACTGTGGTCGGTGATGGCCATGCCGTTGCTTGCCATCGTCCTTGCCCTGATCGTCGGCGCGATCGTGATGATCGTCACCAGCGGGCTCGGACCGAACGGTACGTTCGACCTGACGCTCCCCATCCGCGCTTATCAGGCGTTGTGGCAGGGCTCGCTGGGCAGTGAGAACGGACGGGTCACGACGCTCGTGCAGGCCGCGCCACTCATCCTTGCCGGCCTGGGCGTGGGCCTTGGCTTCAAGGCAGGCCTGTTCAACATCGGCGCCACCGGCCAGTTCCTTGTCGGTGGTCTTTTCGCGGTCGCCGGTTCAATCGTCGTCCAGGGTTCGGACCCGATCATCGCCATCCCTTTCGCGCTGCTGTGCGGCGCACTCGGCGGCGCGCTGTGGGGCTTCATTCCAGGCGCCCTCAAGGCGTTCTCCGGGGCCCACGAAGTCGTAACGACGATCATGCTCAACTACATCTCGTACGCGTTTATTTCGTGGGCCGTCAGCGGTCCATTGCGCCAGGAGCGCGCGCCTCAGGCCGTTACGCCGGACGTGGGCAACGCGGCGTTGCCGATCCTTTTCGGTCGCGATGGCCATCTGGGCATATTGATCGCCTTCATCGCGGTGCCGATCGTCTGGTTCTTGCTCTATCGCATGACGATCGGCTTCCAGATCAGAGCCGTGGGCGCCAATCCAGACGCGGCGCGCTACGCCGGAATGAAACCGCGACGCTTGATCGTCTTCACGATGAGTGTTGCTGGTCTTCTCGCTGGCCTGGCGGGAACGATCACGATCCTGGGCATTAACCACACGATGAAGCCGACGACGAATACGGTGGTCGGTTTCGACTCCATTACGGTCGCGTTGCTGGGTCGCTCGCACCCAGTCGGCATCATGCTCTCCGCGATCCTATTTGGGGCGCTGCGCGCCGGGCAACTGACGATGCAGGCGTCGGTCGGTGTGCCCACCCAGATGGTCGACCTGCTCGAGGCGATCATCCTCTTCTTCCTGGTCATCAGCCCTGTTCTGCGCCGCGTCTTCCGTCTCCGCGGCGTGAAATCAAACCTGGGCACGACAGAGACTATTTCGCGCACTTACGGCAGCGAGGCGATTCGATGACCGACATCCCCGTCGTTGGTTTCGTGATCGAGTTCGTTCAATTCCTCATCGATCAGCTGCCAACGATCGCCAGTGCAGCGGTCGCGATCTCGATCCCCATCACGTTCGCCGCCCTGTGCGGTGTCATCAGCGAACGATCAGGCGTCGTCAACATTGGCCTCGAAGGCATGATGCTGACGGCCGCCTTTGTTGGTTGGTCAGTCGGTGCCGCGGCGATTGCGCTGCTGCCACCGGACCTGTCGGCAATGCGCACTGATGTTTTTGGCATCACCCTTCCGCTGCTCATCGGTCTCGGCGCAGCAATTCTCTCGGGAATGCTGCTGGCGCTGACACACGCATGGGTATCGATAACGGTCAAGGCAGACCAGATCATCAGCGGTGTCATCATCAACATCGCCGCAGTCGGCCTGACCGGCTATCTCAACACGCTCGTGTCGGGATCGTCGCCCAGGGGCGCGGGCAGCTTCACGTCGCTCACCGTTCCCCAGAACATCGCCAGCATTCCGCTGATCGGGTGGATCATCAACGCGATCTTCGATCAAGGTCCGATCGCCATCACAGCGATCATCCTCGTGATAATCACCCAGATCCTGCTGTTCCGAACGCGTTGGGGCCTCCGCACACGCGCCGTCGGCGAGCACCCGCGCGCTGCGGAGACCGTGGGCATCAATGTCATCCGGCTCCGCTACCGCAACGTCATCGCGTCTGGGGCGGTCGCGGCACTGGGCGGTGCCTACCTCTCGATGGAACTGAACAATTCGTTCCAGGATGAGATGACACAGGGACGCGGGTTCATTGGCCTGGCCGCAATGATCGTGGGGCGTTGGTCTCCGGTCGGCGCATTCGGCGCCGCTCTGCTTTTCTCGTCGTCGCAGGCGATCAGTCGCGCGATCCTCTTCGCGGCGCCGGACAACGCCACGGGCGACTTCCTCAAGTCAATTCCGCAGCAGTTCTGGAACGCTTCGCCGTACATCATCACGATCATCGTCCTGGCTGGATTTGTGGGGCGAAGCATCCCGCCCGCTGCCGACGGCCAGCCGTACGAGCGCGAGGCAGCCGCGTAACCTTCACTCGTGAAGGACGAACGCCTCCGCGCTCTCGAGATCCTCGACGCGCAGGAGGGCACAGGGCCGGTACCGATTCTCACCGGCGATGAGCCGGCACGATTGTTGGCGCGCTCGCACCGGATCGCCCTGATCGGCGCGTCACCCAATACGGCACGGCCATCAAACGGGGTAATGCAGTTCCTGCTCGACCAGGGCTTCGAGGTTGTGCCGATTCGACCGGCAAGGACGGAGATCCTGGGGCAGAAGACCTACGCGACGCTTGAAGAGGCCACCGAGGCAACGGGTAGGTTCGACCTTGTTGACGTCTTTCGTCGAGCGGAGTTCACGCCCGAAATAGCGCGCTCAGCTGTAGCCACTGGCGCAGGCGCGCTGTGGCTCCAGCTCGGCATCGTCGACTGGGAAGCAGCGCGGATCGCGCACGATGCCGGCATCCCCGTCGTCATGGACCGCTGCACGCGCGTGGAATTCCGCCGCATCTCGCACCTGGCCGGCTGATCCAGGCGGCGCCTACAGGCAGTATGTTCAGTCGGTCGCCTGAACGCCGCGAACTCCGAGCACCGCACGGCGGTCCGGGCTGCCAGCCTTGCCACTGGAGAACGTTCGCGCTCCTGTCCAGCCGCGCCAGAAGTGGCTACTTGATGGCGAAGCCTGCGACGATGAATACGATGCCAACCACGGCAACGGCGGCCCACGTGAAGGTCTTGCGGCGCATCATGTCGCGCATCTCGTCGGCACCGGTTCGGTCGTTGTCCGCCGCCGTTAGATGGGACCCGCCACGCCACGAGTCGTAGCGCTTGGCGTTGTCGGCAAGCCGATCAAGCTCCTGCATCCGGCCGAACGGCCCGGCGGCCCTGGCAATGCCCAGGATGAGCAGCACGACACCGCCAACCCAGAGGACCAGGTTGATCACTTGGCCAGGCGCTCCTCGAGCAGGCGTTGGACCCTCGCAGCGTCGGCCTGGCCGCGCGTCTCCTTCATGACCTGGCCGACGAGAAACTTGATTACGACCGTCTTGCCCGCGTTGTAGTCGGCCAGCGCGGCAGGATTCGCTCCAACGACCTTGTCGACCGCCGCGCCGAGAGCGTCCGCATCGTTGATCTGACGCAGGCCGCGCTCACTGACGATCTCGCTGACCGCACGACCAGTTCGGAGATGCTCGGCATAGACCTCTTCAGCGTTCTGGCTTGTTAACTCGCCGGAAGTGCGCATGTTGGCAGCGGCGGCCAGCTCGGCGCCGGGTCGCGACTCGAAAAGATCGGGCACGGTGCTCCGCTCGCGAAGCGCGATCTTGCTGAAGAGACTGGCGACGACGCGGGGATCTGGCGCGGGTTCGGATCGCATCGCCGCGTCGAAATAGGCCGAACCTGCGCCAGCGATCACCGAGGCGTCGTAGGCGGAAAGGCCAAAGTCGGTGCCATAGCGCGCACGCTTGGCGGCCGGCAGCTCCGGTAGGCCCGCGCGAATCGCGGAAAGCCAAGCCGCGTCCGTTCGCAACGGAGGCAGATCAGGCTCCGGAAAGTAGCGATAGTCCTGCGACTCTTCCTTGAGCCGCATCGTGTACGT